>JBNPEG010000018.1:32635-51983 GCA_051117555.1 Elainellaceae cyanobacterium
TAGTAAATAATTAAGGCACTGATGGCAAGCTGAACGATGATGCCAAAACTCAACTGCCCCGTTAAAACTGCGACCAGATTGCTTGCGGCTCCCAAGCTTTGGAAGACAATTGTGAGCACCCAGGCCCACAGTTTAAGCATCAAAAGCCCCCACGCAATTAAAATGCCAAGCAGCCCAAATACGATCGATAAGATACCCACGACTACCGCAATCGTTGAGATGAAACTCGTTGGGATATCTTGAAACGCATCTTGGAATTCTGGGGTTTGAGCCAACCATTGAATGACGCGATCGCCAAATATCAGAATAATTGCGCCCAAAGCGATTCCAAATATGCTGCTAACAATCTGCAAAACCGCAATAATGATCACACCAACGGGACGATTCATAGGAGCTTAGATACTAGATATAACAAGAACAATATTCTTCAAAATTCAATCTCATACTGCAAAAGGACACGGCTTTCTTCGGAAAAATTGGTTGAGCCTCGCAATTCGAGTTCGTTCGTTAGTTCATAGCGCAATCCAAATTGGGGAAGAGTCCCACTGCCCAATATTTCTAAAACATTGAAATAAAGATTGCGGGTGATGTTGAATCCGAGTTCGACCCCAATCGCGATTGGAACTCGCGACTCATCCGAAACATTAGTCGTCGGGAAAATACTAAATTCGCTCAGTCCCAGCGCATCTGCGATATTGCCGCTAAATGTGGCAAAGAAACCCGATCCAAAATAGGTGGCAAGTGCTAACGGTGCTCCCCCGCTTTCTAAATTACCAATGATTCCTCCCCCAATGAGAGCAATGATTTGGTTATCTGACCGAGGCGGATCGCTGGTGAGTTCTAAATTCTCGCTGAGCTGACTCGCGGGGCCTTCGACTTGCGCAATCACCGTAACAGTCTGCACTCCCCCAAATGCCTCAACGGCGCTCGGATCGGCAATTTCAGATGACACAAAGGGAGAGGTTGGGGGGACGGGCAGCCGATCTACCTCGGATACCCGTGCCGTCAGTCGAATATCGAGAACTGGGTCAAGCCCTCTACTTGGTGTGAATGTTGCCGTGTTGGGTGCGCTGCGATCGAGAGTAAACTGCGTCGAAAAGAGATTAACCCATCCGGAAGCTAAGCTAATGGTGCCATCCGGTTGAATGTTATTGAGCGTGCCGTTGACCGCGAGCCCTCCCTGAGAGCGAATGTTGAAGAAGGGCGAATTAGCAATGACCAGGCTATCCTCTAGTTGCAGTATCAAATTGTTGAACTGAATGCGATCGCCCACGGGGCCAAAATCTGGATCTTGCAGCGCCTCGGCATTTTCTTCGGCTCGCGCAATAAACCTAGGTTCTTCACCGGATGGAGTCACTGTTAAGTCTGTGGATTCTAAATCTGTGGGTTCTGATGGCGGTGATCCTGGCTCCGCTGTCGTTTCAGCCGTCGAACCATCCCCACCCGTCACGAGTGCGATCGGATTCACTCGCCCTTCCCGAATCCTGATTTTGCCGCCGATTGCAGGATTTAGAGCTGCATTGGTGATTACGACCTGACCTCCCACTACAGCGCTAAATCCTCGCTCCAGATCAAATGGAACATTTTCAAAATTGACCCGCAGAGGGTTATCCGGAGTTGTCTCTGCACTGGCAGCAAAAATTGGAATCGTCCCTCGGGCAGACACCTGACCACTTCCCAACGATGCTTCGAAAGTTTGAACTCGAATTTGGTCTAAATCAAACGCGATTCTACTAGTTGTGTTGGTCAGCGGTTCAGAAAGTGCTTGGGTGGCAATCACAGCATTTCGAATAATCGCGGTTCCCAGAATTTGAGGCTGATCTAGCGTCCCTCGCACGGTCAAATCTACGTCTCCCGATCCGCCTTCCCAGCGAAGTTGCCCCTGACTGATGATATCGATGAGTGCTAACCCTTCGTCGCTAACATTAGCGGCAACGCGGATTTCCTCGCTGTCGGGTTGCACTGCCATAAACGGAAACGCATACGGAATGTTGCCGCTCAGCGTTAACGAATTGGGTTCTTCAACCGCCACAGCTCCATCAAACTCTAGACGAGCATCGGCATACTCAAACATCACTTGAGCAGAGTCGATAGGCTCTTGACTGAGAGTGGCATTGGCGAGAGAAATCTCTCCCTCAACCGCGGGATTATCTAACGTTCCAGAGAGATCGGCAACGGCATTGATGTCACCTTCCACATCGATCGGTAGCGCGACAAACCCCTCGATGAAGGATATCGGAATGTTTTCAACGATTAACTCACCCGATTGGGTGCCCGTGCCGACTTGGCCTGAAAACGCGAGCAGGCTATCCACGGATTCAAATCGGAAGGGCTCCAAGGTGACGGTGCCGTCTTCATAATCGCCAGATACCACAAATTGGTTGGGCTGATCATAGGGGCCCCAGGCCCAATTTTGCCCTTCAAGGTCAAAATCAGCGGCTACCCCCGCTTCTGCCGAGCCAGCAATACTAACCGTTCCTGAAAACTCGCCTTCCAATGTTTCTAACGGCGGAATGACAGCGGTTTGCTGCTGCTGTTGTCGCTCTTGGAGCTGAGCCAAAATCTGAGTGAGATAGTCAATTTGATCAGGCTCTTGTGCGTCGTATAACGGAGCTTGAGGCTTCCCTACATCTAGAGTGGCTAAATCATCCGCATCGCCGTAGATTGGGGGAGTTAGGGCGCGTGCGAAATCGTCCAGTTCAAAGATTTGTAGGACCGTCAGAATGTCTTCGATGCGACCTGGCGTTGCGACCAATTCTCCTTGGAATTGAAGCTCAGGATCAAGCAGTGCACGTGCGTTGAGTAGGTACTGGCTTTCTCCAAATTGCAAGTCTCCGTCCGTCAGGATGGCGGTGGCATCGGCATATTGAATACGACCGGTGAAACTATCGGCAATGATATAGCCTATACCGGGACGGGCGATCGCCACGGCACCGATCACCGTTGGATCAGACAAATTAGCAATATCGACATTCACATTGGCATTGAGGATGCCGCTGACTTCTCCTAAGCCCTGATCGGCAGCAGGACGAAGATTTAGCAACCCCAGTGGAAAATTCTGGATGCTGGCTTGTAGAATATCGCCTTGAGTTTCCCCTCGTGCCAAAATATCGCCATTGCGAATCAAAAACGTGCTCGGTAAATATTGGTCATTGAGCGACAGAGCAATCTGCTCAGTTTCATCGCCGGATAGGTCGAGGGTGCCCCCTTCTTGCAGCGCAAATTGTAGGTTGCCCTGTAAGGGAGAGTCATACGCAAATTCATTCACGCCGAAGTTGCTGAGCTGAAGCTGACCGGCAACCTGCGGATTGGCGAGAGTTCCGGTGAGCTGACCGGCAAAATCAGCTTGTCCAGCGATCGCCACCTGCTCTTGTGCTGCATCGGGAATAAAGGCTTCTAGTCTCGTCAAATCATAGTTTTGCAGTGCAACATTCAAATCGAAGTTAGAGATGCTGGGTGCGCCATCCAGCGCCACGGCAATAAATCCGTCGGCATCTATCCCCGGTGCTGTAAAGTCTTGCACCTGAATGCCGTCCCCGGTCCAGCGAAATTGAGTGTTCCAGGTTCCTTGATCAATGAGAGGCGGCGTATCGGGCAGTTGGAGCAGAGCATTGGCAATCTGAGCTTGCCCTTGAGCCTGGATCGCGCGCAAATCGAGATTATTAAAATTGCCCGCAAACTCAATATCGGTACTAAGGGTGCCGTCTAGGGTGGAGACAAATCGATTAACGGCCACCCCTGACCCATTGATGGTTGCTTGCCAGTTGCCGCTGTCGAGCTGGGCGATCGCCTCTGCCGCGACGGTGCCCCCTTCTGCTTGAAGGCGCGTGTTCTGAAGGCGCACCGTGGATCCTGCGTAGCGAATTTCGCCCTGCCCTGGATAAGTCGCAGTGGGGAGTCGCCAGTTGGCGATCGCCTGAATATTGTCAAACTGACCAAATAGGTCAATCTCGGCATCAATCTGCCCAATTTGAAACTCAGCAGGCAAATTGGCGCCGTAATCTCGGGCGATCGCATCTCCTTGAAGATTATTCGCTTGGATATCAAATGCCAAACCGCCATTCGCCTCTAAGGATGCCTCTCCCTGGCCTGTAATTTCGCCGCCCGTTGTCGGGGTGATGCGAATCTCTGGAACCTGTAATTGAGGAGCTGTAAACGTAAATCGAGCAAAAACGTCGTCAAAGCTGACCTGATCAACTTGAAGCGGTTCAACAGTTTGCGTCGTGCCTAAGACTTGAGGCTGGCTCAATGGCCCCATCACCCGGACATCCGCCCGAAATGCGCCAGATGTGGTCAGGTCGGCCTGAATGTTGAGGGTGTCTCGCAGCGCCTCGACTGACACCTCAGGCACCTCTGCGGTGAGATTATACCCGGTTGCTAGATTGAGGCTGCCGCCCGCCTCGATTGGAATTTGCCCGTAATTGAGCTGAGTTTCTTCCAGGGCAATCTCTTGACCCTGAAACCGCAGGCGGCTGTTGAGATTGGTAACGGGCTGAGGAGCAGCTTCCAGGGTGGTCGATACATTTTGAACCTGAGCGGTGCCATTGAAGGCGATCGCCTGAGCGATTGAGTCGAGGCGATCAAATTTGAGCTGAATGCCTAAATTGCTGCTCAGCGTCCCTGATTCTACGGTCAACGGCAATGGCACCAGCGATGTTAGCGCGGCGAGATCTACATTGTTGCTCCGAATGACCGCATTAAGCTGATCGGTGTCTAGGTTGACCTCGCCGTCACTGGCTAAGGTGCCGCCACTAGCAGGTTCCCCAGTCACGTCAAAGGCAATGAGTTGATTATCGTTGCGAATGCGGGCGATCGCCTCAACATTTTGCAAGATAACCGGATCAACCGCATTTTCCCCAGTTTGCGGATAGGGGGCTAGGTTGAGTTGAGCATCGCGTGCCTGCACCTGCTCTACGACCACTCGAACGGGGGGTTCTTCCCCAGACGGAGGTTTCAATTGGAGTCTCAACCAACGCCCTTGTTCGTCTTCAACCGCATTGATCTCAGGGTCAATCAGAACGATATTTAAGGGAAGTTCTCGATCCTGAATCAGATCTGAGATCACCTCAATGGGGTTGAAATTTACCCGCACCGTTTCTACGGTAGCCGAATCAATCTCTGTTTCTGTAGCAGGAATCGAGGCTCCGTCGAGAGTGATTCCCCAGAGCGAAAAGCGCTCCACCTCTCCAATCTCAACCGGGCGATTAATCAAATCGCTGAGGCTGTCTTCCACTAACGGAACCAGGCGATTAAAAATAAAGTATCGAGCGGCTAAGGTGCCCGCAACGCCGATGACGATGACGATGCCGCCTAAAACAATACTGGCGCGTAATAGCCGAAACGTGAGCGATCGCGTTGATCTAGGGTCTGGATCTTGCGGATTAGGGGCTGGGCTGTGAGAATTCGTCATAACCTTACATTTCAAGACGCAAAGGATGGCAGAGTGGCAGATTCCCCTCTATGTGTTCGAGATCACATCCAGCGCGAAGTCTGGGGCTTTTTCGAAGCGGATGCGGGCGAAATTTAGACCATGGGCAGAGTTTCGAAACTGATCCTTATGTAATGATTCTATGTAAATTTAATACTAATGGAACAAAATTTAGTATCAGATTCAGGTTTTAGGAATTTATACAGAATTAGTTTAGTTCTAATTCGATGAATGGCAACAAATCTGATAGCTGACTTAACAGGTCAATTAAATAACTTAATGGTTTAATTGAAGACTCAACGGTTCAATTAAGTGCCTTAACAGGTCAATTAATGCGATTGTAGACAGTTGCTGATCTGTCTACAATCGCATTAATTGATGGTTTGGTTTAACGTATGCTGAAATCAAATCTCTTGTGGGGCGAAGCTAATTTAGTCAATTGCAATGGTGCCTTGTTCGTTGTTCCAATTCAAAAATCTGAACAGGCTCATCTACCTTATTCTCAAGAACTAACGAAAATTAAATATTGCACAGATATATAGCAATTCCAGATGGGTTGTGAGTGGTGAGGCGGGCGGCGCCCGGCCCACCACTCACACACAATTCACAAGCGATTTAGAATCGCTATATTGCACAGATATATTGCGCAGAAAGCAATCATACTGACGACTCCTTGTGTGCAGAGCGGTGCATCAGACGACAGAGTCGAAATAGATTATCCAGATCAATCCATAGGTATGGATATCTGCCGTGAAAATGCCCCCTTTGCGATCAACACGGAATCAATATGACCTTGGAATTCATGATTATGAAATGCCGATTGGCGCTATTCGTAAGCGTCGGGTTAAGTGTGGGGATAGGGATGAGTGGTTGCAGCATCCTTGACTCAAACAATATCTTGTTTTCTCAGTCTCCTTCATCTCCTACAACTAGCTCATCTCATGCTGAGTCCTCTAATCAATCTGAATATTTGTCAGACCTCACCGATTTTCAGAATCAAACGATTGATTTGACCGATCAGGTTGAGTCCGGCAGCGAGTTTGACCAGTTTCGCCGATTGCTTCGTGACGCAGTTGGCGATCGCAATGCAGACTTTGTTGCTAATCGAATTCCAACCGATGGAATTTCCATTGGGTTTAGTAGACCCATTACCGCCGATGAGCTAGGGCTATCAGATCCCGATGCTTTCTTTTGGCAAATTCTGTATAAGTCTGTCAATCAAGGATGCGATCGCACTACGGATGCTGAGTATTCGGATACGGGCGACAATTTAGACTCGGAACTATGGGTTTGCCCCAACATCACAAAGGCGTTTTATCAGCAATATCCCCCGCCCGATGATGCTCAGGGGATTTCGTCTGACATGAGCCAGGTCATTGTTGTTGGCGATCGCGTCCCGGTGTATGCCGAACCTGGTTCTGAAAGTCTTGTCGTCGGGCTGCTCTCGGATGAGGTTGTGACGTTTAATCAGTCGGTTTGGGAGCAAATGCCCGACGAGATGAAGCTGCAACATGCGACGTCTCTAGATGGCTGGACGCCGATTATTCTCCCGAATGGCACTGAGGGGTATGTTTCCAACCGCAATGCCTATCGTCCACTCGATGCCAGACTTGTATTTGGCAAGGTCAATGGGCAGTGGATGATTGTGAGAGTTCCGTCAGGCGACTAATATCTGTCAACCACTCATATAGCCGTATGCTCTCGCGTTAGGACGTTGAATGTGTGGTAAGCCCGTAGGGCTATATCTGGAATGTGAGTTATATCGGTCAGGCAACTCATCGCAGTTTGCCTGCCAACGTGATTTTTGAATATGGAGGTTACGATGAATTATTCAACAACCCTGTTGACGCTACTGCTCAGTGTAGGGATCGGTTTGCTGGGGTGTTCGCAAACAACTCAAGAGCCAAGCTCTTCAGAACAACCCATCGAAGCCACCTCGGACACGCCTGCCGATACAACCACCCCTGTCGATAGTCCTTCCCCGTCTGAGAGCAGTGCATCGCTCCCAGAACGCGATGCCTATGCGCCCATTGATGTTAGTCAGATTCCATCCGATGCGTTCGAAAGTATGACCGATCCCAAGTCAATCGCCATTGCCCTATTCGGAGTCGAAGAGCCCGATGCCGTCGAAGGCAATTTTGAACAAATGGTCAGCCTGAACGAAACCTCATCGGATCGCGTGATCGTTACGCTGACGCAGCTCAATCAGGCCGATGATTCGGTGCGTGATGTGCGATATCGCCTCGAATTTGAGCCTGTGCCTGAGTCGGATGACGCTCAGTGGCAACTGGTTTGGGCGGGTCGTCAGCAACGCTGTTGGCAAGGCAGAGGCCCACAAGAATGGACGACGGAGCTCTGCGCCTAATTGGAAATCTACACGAATAATACGGCTATGCAATGCGCTGCTCAGTGACGAGCGTCAAACTAACCCACGTGCCGTTAGCATCATAGCTGCGGATGAGACGCTGACGGCGATCGCCCTCAAGCATCCATCCTGCTTCTAAACGGAACGGTCTCCCCTTAGGAATTGACAACGGCGCCGTGTATGACGCTCCATCGGGCAGCAGCACGACCTGATTCGTGGCTGTATCGGTTTCAAATCGCAGCGTCGATCCGTCGATCGTAGCTGTTGAGCTAAAATCGAATCCCGCTGAGGTCATTCGTTGCTGGAGGCGATCGCCCTGCTGGCTCAATGTCAGCGTCGTGGGTGCATCGATAGGGGTTCGTAAATCTGCGTATAAAGTTTTGGCCTCACCGCACCATTCACCCAGCAATTGATCCAGAGTCAGCGGGGGACGTTCAGAGGCATCCGTCTCCTGACGATGCTCTCGGATTAGTGTCACTCGTGAGAGATGACCGTCTGTTCCATAAAGAATGACTAATCGCATCCGGCGATCGCCCTGAATAAATCCCATCTCCGCGCCGAATTCTGAGAAGGGGCCATACTGAATCGATCCTTGAGAAAATGAACCGTTCTCGAAAAATAACGTGCTGCGATTGAGAGTGCTGTACTCTAGCACCTTCGCCTGCATTTCTTCTCCCGGGGTGGCAGAAAACCTTTGGATTGTTTGCCGAATCGTCCGATTCTCATCGAGCCCCTCTAGCATTACGCGTGTCAGAGTTTCTTCAACCATGTCGCCACGGGGGGAAAGCCGAGTGAAAGAGCCGTCCCAAACTCCAAGATGAAGCAGTAGATTATTCCACTGAGTAGACATCGGCATGCTGAGTGCGAATGGATGACCAATTAAACACCTGCTCGGTAGCGGCACAGGCGCACGAATCATAATCGCGAATCACGATACAGATAACCGTACACCGTCACTTACACGTTTGAAACGCAGAATTATTTAGCATCCCCAAGCACAACCCCCTCTGGGTAAATCTTTGATTCAGCAACACCCTAACCTATCGGAATCCAAAATGGTCTAAGCTCCGTGAGCATAACCAGTCGTTCGGTATCGATACAAGGCTGAAGCTCCACAGCTTTTAATTCAGTCTTTTAATTTTCTCAGAATTGGAAAATATCTCAGTCCGAAACTGAGATCCTATAAATCGTCCGATCATTGATGTCGCTGGGATCACTGCTCCATGAGGGTCGGCTAAAAAATGAGAAAGGATATAAATTTTTGCAACAAATTTCCTGATGTGTAATCCTTCCAACTACCGCAGGGAAGACTTAAGCACGGATATGAGATACCCCCTTAGAGGCAACACACACTCATAACTAATCTGTAAAATCAAATACTATTGCCAAAAAATAACGTAAATTACTTCAAATCTTTACAATTATGAAGGTTTTAGGAGCTTTGTGGATTGCCTCTCAGCTAGGCGGTTCCTTATCCGTTCCAACTTTGCCTGCGGTTAATCCAGGGTCTGATACACCCACCATAGGGGTCGTATTACCGACGGTTATCTCTCAACCTACTCAGTCTGAGTCGTTGACCCCAGACGACACTGGGCGGTTGTCCCGCAATCGGCTAAATCAGAACGCGACTGAGGTATTGCAATTGTCAACTAGCCTGACTCGTTGGTCTGAGGAGCTTCGATCCGTTATCGAACCTGCTTTGCTGAGGATTAGCGTCGTCCGCGCAGGTTCTGACAGTCAAGAGAAAGTGTTGTCTCAGACGATTGATCGTCAAGACAGCGCACCGTCGCTAAATCAAACTTTAAATAGTTGCTCACAATCGGCGCTCCGGCTTCCTTCTCAACATTGGAGAGAAAATTCTCCTATATTTCAAGTGAGGGTTGAGGACGCACTGGTGGTCGAAGTGCCAACTCAGCGGCTGGCAAATGTAATCGCGCAACAGATTCAACAAATATTTGATCAGCCCAATTTTGATCCCTCGTCGCTGTATCCGGTTGTGATTAATAGTCATCCCGGCGCGACGTCTGGCCAAGACCCTATTATGGAGATTGACGATCCGGATCTCAGCCTGCTGGAATTGCCGTCAGAACTAATCGCGATCGCCTGGGTTAATAATCTGCGAATGGCGCTTGGCGAAGCTCCGCTACCGATGTCTGAGGCTCAAGCAGCGGCGTATGGTCTCAAGGAAACGGAGCAAGAGTTTGAAGGTACAGCCTCATGGTATGGGCCCTATTTTCATGGGCGCCCGACGGCATCGGGTGAAGAATTTGACCAGGATGAGCTAACGGCTGCCCACCCGTCTCTTCCATTCGATACCTATTTGAAGGTGACGAATCTGGAGAACGACCGCACCATTATCGTCCGAGTGAATGACCGAGGGCCTTATATCGGTCGGCGATCGCTCGACCTGTCTCGGAGATCAGCACTTTGCCTAGGCAGCGAAGTCTCTGGCGTCGTGCCCTACCGAGCTGTAATCATGAAGCCCGCCCCTCCTAGCAAGACCTCAGAAGACTCTGATGCAACGCCAGCAATGGTTTCATCCACGACGGTTAAGAGAGAGGGGGAGGAGACACTAAGACTGGCTCTCAAATCTTAAGGAGCTTGTAGAAGCCTACAGGCTGAGATTTTTTGCGGATCGCCTGTACGGCTCCTGTGCTGTGCCCTAGTTTGGGGAGTTAGCATACGCCATAGGAAGACTCTACACGATCGGATCTTGTGAAAGAACCAGATGGCGATTACGATCGACGGTGATCCACCCCTCATCACGGAGCTGGCTCAACAGTCGAGTAATTGTAACGCGAGTCGTGCCGATTGCGTTGGCAAGCTGTTGATGAGTTAGCCGCACTGTGATGCGGGTGCCGCCTTGAACGGGTTGCCCGACTTCTTGCTTCAAGAGCAAGAGTAAGTGACGGAGACGATCTTCAACCCGGCGATATCCAACCATGGCAAGCATCGCTTCGGTTTGACGGAGGCGCCGAGTGACATGGCGAAAAATGCCTTGCGCAAGAGCAGGAGACTGTTCGACCTCCGATAGAGTGAGCCGCATCAAATCAGCACTCGACAAGGCAATCGCCTGATAAGGGCGAATTAGCGTCAACGGCAATCCAAACGGCATAGACGGACAGGCTAGCCCCAACAGTGATTCGTCTCCAGTGTCATAGAGTGTTCCAAGCTGAACAACACCCCGACAGACAACCCAGATCTCGTGAGGCTTCATCGAAATCACCTGACCGCTTGCAAACGGGTGTAGCGTCCGTCCTTGATAGAGTTCTTCAAGAAGCTGACGTAAGTCAGGCTGAATAGGCGCTTCTGAAACAAATGAGTGAAGCATATTATAGTTTGGCTAGGACCCACTTCAAACGTTAGCCGCCTGACCTAAAGAAAAGGTGAAGTCGAGGTTTAGAGCAGTTTAAGTTTTTGTAATTTAGATAACAAAAGTTGGAGGCTTGGCATCCATCAGGTCGTTAGGCAGCGGATGGCTTCAAGCATTCCTTTTGCTTTGTTGAGCGTTTCCTGATATTCCTTCTGAGGGTCAGAATCAGCAACGAGCCCTGCCCCAGCTTGGACGCTGACAATATGCCGCCCATCGGGCTGCTGCTGAGCGACCATGGTGCGGATGGCGATCGCAGTATTGAGCTGTCCCTCAAAGTCATAGTAGCCATATGCGCCTGAGTAAGGTCCTCGACGGCATGGTTCTAAGTCATGGATAATTTCCATTGCCCGAATTTTAGGGGCACCGCTAACGGTTCCGGCTGGAAAACACGCTTTTAACAATGCCCATGCAGTTTGATCAGGAGCAAGTTTTCCAATGACGTTACTGACGATGTGCATTACATGAGAGTAGCGCTCGATTACCATGAGTTCATCGACGTGAACTGATCCCCGCTCACAGACTCGTCCTAGGTCATTACGCCCCAGGTCAACAAGCATTACGTGTTCAGCAACCTCTTTGGGGTCGTGTAGCAAATCCTCAGCTAATGCTGCATCGTCTTGGACAGATTTACCGCGTGGACGAGTACCTGCAATGGGTCGCAGGGTTACGACCGTGGCAGAGTTGTCCTCAGGGGAACGTTCGGCTTTGACCATCACCTCTGGGCTAGAGCCAATAATTTGCCAATCTCGAAAGTGAAAATAGGCCATATACGGCGATGGATTGATGAGGCGAAGTGACCGATATAGAGCAAACGGATCGCCTTGATAATCAGTTGAAAGCCGCTGAGAAATGACGACCTGAAAGATATCTCCAGCGCGAATGTGAGCTTTTGCCTGTTCTACGCTAGTACAAAAGTCATCCTTGGAGACATTACTGGTATAAGACATCCCTGTGCGATCGCCCGAGGGAGGCGTCCATTGTAAGACAGTATCGCGTCCTGAAAGCGGCAATTGCAGCTTGTTGACCATCTGCTCGACTCGGCTGCAAGCCTCATCATAGGCGTGTTTTAAATCAACATCAGGATCGCGCAAATCGGCATAGGCGATCGCCCAAATCTTTCGCTGTACCTGGTCAAAAATCAGCAGATGATCGATCTGCATCCATAATCCATCTGGGAGATCGGTCTCTTCGCCAGGATAAATCGGCACCCGGGGCTCAATCCAGTGAATCAGCTCATAGCCCCAAAACCCAAACAGCCCCCCAATACCTGGCGGCAGTTGTGGGAGCTTAACGGGAACATACGGATGTAAACAATCAGACACAACTTGAAATGGATCGCCCTCAAACACGTGGCGATCGCCGTTTCGATGCATCTGTGTAGTCTGATTGCCACGAGCTTCGAGAATCCAAATCGGATCACATCCTAGAAAACTGTAGCGAGCTAGGTTTTCGCCGCCTTCGACCGATTCTAGTAAAAAGCTGTAAGGTTGACCCGCACAGACCTTATACCAGGCTGACACGGGCGTTTCTAGATCAGCAACCCACTCTTGATAAACCGGGATGAAGTTACCTTGGGCGGCAAGTTCCAAAAATTGCTCAAAATCAAGGGCGACCATAGCCTGTGCTCATGCCTCAAGAACCTGTGTGGGCAGTATGAATAGCCATCCGAACGGCTGCAATTTATTCTAAACCACGCTTGAGTCTAAACCACGCTTGGCTCAAACCTTGACGCTTTTCCTATATAGCCCTACGGGCTTAGGTTTGGTGTGGTGACCCCGCGCCGGGCGCGGGGTCACCACACGTTCAGCGTCCTAACGCGAGAGCGTCAGGCTATAGCAACCGCCACAATTTTTTTGACGCACAAAAGTAGAGGGGCACGAAATATTCGCGCCCCTGACTACCCGGTAATGAGATAAAGATAAACACTGTCAGATGGTGACAATGCCACCTAGGCGATCGCTCTATGGATCGAAGGTTTTCCGCCCCGTGAATTTGACGGTCGCCGGTTCAGGATTCTTGCCGATATTTCGGTCAATTTTCCCGACATACGGACGCCCCTCATTAACTTTCTCAGGGAAGACTCCATCTTTCGGATGCAAGTATTGAATTTCACCGCTGGGATAAATTCGATAGATTTTAAAGTCTTCTATCTTGGGCTTGAACTTAGTGCGAAATTGAGCACCAAGCGCAAGGCACTGCTCTTTGCGGGCAAAGTAAAAAAGATTTTCACCTTCATGCATGATCGCAGCGCCACCCGTCGGCATTTCAAAGACTTGCTCTTTAGAGCTTGTCCAGGTGATGGCGTATTTTTCTTCAGTCTCAGCGCTAGTCAGCAGCCCACCGGTGCTGCCACCGAATTTAGGCGTTTGTCCAGTAAGAGTTTCTGTCATAAATCTTTCTCTGAACAGTTTGATGGAATATTATCACTGCGGCTTAGGCAAATGTTCGAGTTTGTCAGGATCTGTTACAGTTCTTCAACTCGTGATTCATTAAAACTGAGGCATTTCAACGTGGGGGATGAGTTCGAGGGGGCCTAACCCCAGGTCATCAGCAGAGAGCGATCGCGCCTCAAACATTGCCATCATATCGTTGAGCCCCGGATTGCCCCGCGCAGCACCCGTCAGCCCTCTGGCAATCACGAGTCCGCAGTGCCCATTTGTTTTTTTGCAGCGCTGATCCCACTTTTTGCGAGCGCGTATATGAACCGGATCATCCTCAACAAATTCTCCAAACAAATGCAGTTCCCCATCGTGAGTCTGTAAAATCCCCAAATCATATCGCTGCTGAGCAAACGGGTCTTCGCCGGGGTTAAAGCAAATGGCTTGTAGCCCACCCGCATCCTGGATTGCCTCAATCAACCCTAACGCCTTGGGGCGAGATGTTTGGATCAAAATAATGGGAAACCCATCGGACTTGGATGGAAAGTCTACCCCGGCAGGTTGGTGAAATTTTGCCACGTGGCGCAACGCTTTTAAGACTTCCCACGGCAGGGCTCCGAGGCTAAAAAAGGAATTAGGGGGTACGAGGTCGTGGTGCAAAACTGGCAGAGAGCTCTGAGAGACATCATCGAGGTCGCTTAGGCTGGCTTCGGTAGACATTCTAAAGAGTTCTTCAGCGAGCTCAGGCAAAGTCGATACTTTGACAGAGATCTTTGTGCTCTGGTCAGTAGGATTCGGAATCCGGTAGCGACTGGTAATCTCTGGAAAATCGTCGTTGAGACGATCGAGATGCTGATTAAAAAAGCGGTGTAAGGCTTGAAGGGCGACTAAAACAGCGATCGCCTCATCGTCGTGCAAAACAGGTCGCATGCCTTCTAAGGGATGCAGATTGCCAAATGCCGGTTGAATATCGGACATCTCATCATCGTCTTGTTCTTCAGAACTCTCCCGATCGCTCTCCTGCTCGAATGTTAGAAAAAAGCAATCTTGCTCTAAGAAGGCTTCCTCCAAGTGGTCAGCGGATTCATCAGCCTCTAAAACCGCTTGTCGAAATTGTTTTAGCGAGTCAAGAGAACGATACATAAGAATGCCATACTCGACTCCTAACATGCCCAACAGCGAAATATATAGAGTATCAATATCGCCATGGTTGAGCTTGATTGCAATGATTTTTTCTTCGTCTAAATATTTCCATGGGGCATCATTCCAGATAGTTTGTGCTGCGCCAAGCAGCGCATCAGCATGATCTGGAGGAAGCTGAGGAGGACGAGAACCCGCTGCCTCATATAGACCTCGGAAGATTTCATCAATCAGTGGAAGATCTTGAGCATAGTCAACATGAATATCGAGCTCTTGAAGCACCCCCCGCAAAAAAAATTGCGCCTCTCGATTTCGCACCACAATCTTTTGAGGACGAGCAGGAGGGGCAGCCCCGTGGGGAAACTCCATGGCGCGAATGAGGGTTCTAACGAGAGCTTCTGGTCCTGCGTCTGCGGGTACGACATCCATCGCCCTCACCACTGCTTCTGTTCCGTCTACCCAAAGGATGCATTCTCCCCGAGGCTCATCGCTCGATTCAGGGCTGCTTACCAGATTGGCAACCAAGGAGCGGCGATCGCCCTCCCAAACGCTAGGAACCTGACGCAACTTCTGAAGCCGACGGCGGGTAGACCGGTTAAAAGTAGTCATAAACCAAACACAATGATGTCTAAGACAGTTAAAACAACGTAAACAGGAGGAATCATCCGAATATCAAGATGTGTCAATCAGCACCATCCTTAACTCCGGACGTCATAAACAGACTAATCCACTATCTTAACCACCATCTTAGGGCGTCTCAGATTTTTCCTCAGACTTAAATCATTACAGGACAGAATACATCCTGTTACAACCTAAATTCGGAGGTGCCTTGAAGAGGAGATGGGGTTAGCGATTATAGTAGGAATATATCAACGAACATCGGGTTGAACCTCAGTTCAGTGATCGTCAGCCATTAATTCAGTGATTAAATGGACTGGCGCAAGTGCTTGATTTAGACGCTTAGACAACCCAAGGAGTCGTGTACGCTCATGACACAAGCAACTCAATCTCAACAACGTGGCATCATGATCACGGATGCAGCACTCAAGCAAGTGTTGCAGCTGCGAGAGAACCAAGGCAATCAGGATCTCTGTCTACGGGTCGGTGTACGCCAGGGCGGATGCTCTGGGATGTCCTACACCATGGATTTTGAAGACTCAAGTAATGTTCGCGATACCGACGAAGTTTTTGATTATCAAGGCTTTAAGGTCGTTTGCGATCCAAAAAGTATGCTCTATCTGTATGGACTGATGCTGGACTACAGTGATGCCATGATTGGAGGCGGATTCCAGTTTACGAATCCGAATGCCAATCAAACGTGTGGTTGTGGTAAGTCGTTCGGCTAGGGCTGTCATTTTGTTAGCGCGATGGGTTAGCTGCCGAGACTAGCCCTCGTTGGTGGACGATGAAATCGTCCACCTCTTTTCCTCTCCAATGGAGCTGTTCCCAATCGATGGGAGCGTCGTTTGGAGAGGTTTTGCGTTGGCTGCCCAACCCATGTGTCTGTTGATGACGATCGACTAGGCTGGGCGGTGCGGTATTGTTGTGTTTTGACCATTGATTCAATGTTTCAACGTTATGACTCAAACAGTGGATGAACTTTTTGACGAGGGGATTGAGCGGTATCAGTCGGGTGAAGACGCTGCTCAACTGATTCCAGTATTTAAGGACGTGTGTGAACGGGCTGCAAAAAGCAGCCCCGCCTGGACGTGTCTGGCGTGGCTTTATCTATTAGATGACAAGCCATCTCAAGCCTATAAAGCAGCGCAACGAGCCGTGAAACTCAATCCAGAAGACCCACAAGCTCGGGTTAATTTGGCGATCGCCATGCTTGAGACCGACAAAAAAGGAGTGCGATCGCACATTGAAATGGCGAGTCAATTAGTAGCGGCGGTTCCTGAATTGCGAGACGAGGTTAAGAAAAATTGTGAAGAAGGGTTAAGTAGAAAACCGGACTGGGAGAGTTTGATTCGAGTCAAAACGTGGTTATTTGAAAACTAGTCTTTAACCCCCCAATTAACTGTATCGAGAGCTGAAATTGTCGGCGGTTTGTTGATATCGCGTAACTTCAGCTCAATGTTTTTTAATAAAAAATCCGTGTTTCTAATGATAAGCTTTGGTGAAGAGGGGAATCAGATAATATTATGACCCCTTGTCGCATCGGCGTTTGAAAACTCAAGGAGTTGGTCATTATGGACAATATCAACGTTGAAGTTAAGCCTGAAACTCGTAATCATAAAGGCTTTTTTGTGCAGGAAGCTGCTTACAAATTCATGGGGATCGATCGATCTGGATGGGCATTAATTTGCATCGATGACGCGACCTGTCATTACGTTGATCCTGACAATTTAGAACAATTGCGTGACCAAGCTTGACGATTTTTAACATCAATTCATTAGGACATTGATAATGTCGCTAAGATTGCCGATGTGGCTGTTCTCTCTGAGAGCAGCCATATTTTTTCAGACGATTGTGAGTGAATAATTGGTTTAATAGCTATAGCGATCCTAAATCATTCATACCTAAATCATTCATAAAAGGGGAGTGCGGGCATCTTGCCCGCGTCGACAACGTCTTTCCATCAGAAAAAGCTCTGGAAGTTTTTACACACAATTTACAAGCGATTTAGGATCGGTCTATATAGTGATATGCGCGCGACGCTTTGGGTTGGAGATATGGGTTGATGAAAGATAAGTTTCTCAATTGGCTAAACACTGCTCTGATGCTGAACTTATTTTTGGTGGTGTTTAGCTTTCTTTGGTTTGCGATCGCCGTTGTGGGGCGATCGCTGGATGTCCCCCTTGGGCTTGAGGTTTGGTATTCGCTTTGGGATCCCCTCTTTACGCCCGCAATCGGCATTCTCATGGCAGGTGCCATCCTCAGCGGTATTACAAGCTGGGTCAGCCGTCGGTTCAGTTCTAACTGAATCTGCTCTTATGTGGAGTGGCTGAGTACGTCTTTGAGAGCCCGATCAATGGTTGGATATTGGTACTTAAAGCCAGATTCGAGGGTGCGTTTGGGCACGACTTGCTGGCCCTCTAACACCACTTGAGCAGCATCTCCCAACAAGAGCTCTAGGGCAAAGTCTGGAACGGGTAGCCAAGACGGGCGCTTCATCACGTCCCCAAACGTTTGACAAAACTGCTTCATCCGGACAGGATTAGGAGCCGTCGCATTGAAAACCCCTTCCATCTCTGGCTGGGTAAGGGCTTGAAGAATCAGATTAACTAAATCGTCTCGATGAATCCAAGAAAACCATTGCTGACCACTGCCGAGAGGTCCACCTGCAAAAAATTGAAACGGAAGCACCATTTTGGCGATCACGCCTCCCATACCCAGGACAATGCCCGTTCGTAAAATGACAAGCCGAGCCCCGGTGTCTTTGACCTGCTGAGCGGCAGCCTCCCATTTTTGGCATACGGTTGCTAAAAAATCTTGACCCGGTGGGCTTGCTTCGGTAAAGGTCGCCGTTTCGCTAGTGCCGTAGTAGCCCACTGCGGAGGAGTTGACTAAAACACTCGGTTTGGGGTCAGCCTTGGCGATCGCCTCCACAATTTTTTGAGTGCCCATCTGACGACTGTTGAGAATAGCGGTTCGTCGTTCAGAAGTCCAGCGTTCGGCAATCGGCTCACCGGCCAAATTGACGACCCCATCATACCTGGCGATCGCATCCTGCCAGTCTCCTGATTGGGTTGGGGTATATTCTTGAATCTCAACATTAGGAAACGCAGATTTTGGAAATACTCGGCGTGCGTGGCTAGCATTGCGGGTCAACACAAGAATCTGATGCCCCTCATTTTGAAGCCGTTCGACCAAGCGGCTCCCCACAAACCCGGTTGCGCCGGTCACTGCAACTTTCATCTCTGTTCTCCATTTCTCATGTGCTACCCCGTCTGTGGTCTTTGGCGCCGATTATGCGTTCGCACAATCCAATCTTTTGAAAATAATCTCTAGATGATTGTTTGATGATGTCTCATCAAGACTGCTGGCCTGTCTCTCCGTATACCATTCCGTTTGCTTCAGCGTATCGGTGCATAAACCGCATAAATCGCTGCCAATGATCGTCACGATCAATCTCAAACTTGCACTCTACCCGCTTCAAGTCGTCGCCTTCGGGGCCTCCAAACACAAACTGGACTGAACTGGGTTCGATGCTGATTTGTCCCTCTTCATCAATCAAACGCATGCCGTTGGCAAACCGTTTGGTGTAGCTCTGAAACCGTTTGATGGATTCTAAATCGTCGAAGCTCATCAAGACTTGCTTAGCCCCTGGGGTTGCGCCTTTACGTAAACTCACGTTGCTAAGCTCTTCCGAAATGCCTTCAAAGAACTGGATCGAAGGAGAGGGAGACATCATGCGTGATAAAAAATTAAACGAAGCTTAAGATCTAGTATACAGAGTATACAGAGTGCGTTTGCCCTGGCAATGCGGAGCATGACGTCTCGGCAACCCTACAGTTGGCGACCCCACAAGGAACACGCGACCGAGGACAGTCGCACTTACACGAAAACTTAAACGCTCTCGCATGGGGTAATCCCAATTCTCGATTTTGGATTTGCGATTTTGGATTGACGGCCACCAGCCTTGCAAGGGGTCTAGCCTGTTCATTGGTAGCCTGACTTTGAAGAATTGGGGCAAGCTACGCGAATTCATCCTAAGGCTG
>JBNPEG010000089.1:0-5500 GCA_051117555.1 Elainellaceae cyanobacterium
ATCTAATTCTTGAACAGATGCCAATTCGTTGGTAACGCTAAACTAATCTACCAGTCTGCCTATTCATCTTGTGTTCAATACACTGAAATTCACGGTGCATCACCCGGGTTGACCTATGCTGACTCAATTCTCCAGAACCGTTGACAGTCTGTGGTTCAGATTGCCCATTCGCCGCCAGATTACGATTCTGATTACGCTTCCGATGCTGTGTCTGGCGATCGCCCTCCTCTCCCTCGACCGAATCCGGCAGCACGCCATCACTACGCCTTCTGCCCCGTCGTCTCAATCTCCCCCGCTAGACCAGCATTGGAACACCGTGACGTTTGCCTTGGGTGCAACTGCGAGCATTAGCCTAGTCAGCGTTGTGGGGGCTCTGTATTGGGTCAAACGACTGCATCACAGACTGCGCGATCGCGATATTCGTCTTGCTAAAACTCTATTGATGCAGCAGGCAGTTGAGGCTAGCATTCCCGATGCGCTGATGGTGCTCTCCCCCGATGGACGCATCAAAGCCATCAACCCAGCCGCTGTTCGCATGTTTGGGTATGACCCCGAGGACATCATTGGCAAAGATTTTAACGTTCTGCTTGCGGATGACGGGGGTGTCCAAACGTCTCCTCCCTCAGCCCTGACTCCCCTATCCAAGTCCCTATCCAAGCCCCTATCCAAGGGACAATCGCCTCTCTCTGTTCCGCAGCAGGCGTCAGGCCGACCCAAAATTGGCAAGCTATTCCCCGTCGAACTGTGGATGAGATACGCGCCCCCTGTTCAGGCATATTGCCTAATTGCCCGCAATATCACAGCACAAGAGCAGATGAAGACCGATCTGCTGATGAAAATTAGCGAGCTGGCGTATACCAGCGCAGAACTCGAACAAGCCAGAGCGGAGCTACGAGACATGTATCTGGCCTGTCATGATTTGAAATCCCCCATGCAGGCGATCGCCCACCTGTCCGAATGGATTGAGGGCGACCTGAGTGACCGGGTTAAAGGTGAAACCCAAGACCAGATGCATCTGCTGCGCCAGCGCGTTTACCGTATGGAAGGTTTGGTGAATACATTGCTCGATGCGCCTCAGTATCAAGATGACTCTCATGAATTGTAAGGAAACGAACCCCTAACTTTTATACTGAGGAGCAAAGCATTAATAGGCGATCGCGCGTTCACGGGCGATCCTGATAGGGGAGGTGATTTCCGTATCCCATTATCGTGTTTGGTATCGTGTTTGGGGCTGGGTTTGTGTTTCAGGGCTGCTGCTCATTCCCATATCAACCGTTCAGGCTCAAGAGACTGCTCTGCCAGAGCCAATTCCCAGCCCAGGAAACGTCGAACCTGTGGATAACGGGCTCTATTTTGCAGACGTGTTGGTCAGAGGGCGACCAATCGTTCAAGTCGGCAGCCTGTCAGGAATTAGCGCCGCCGAGCGGGCTCAAATCATTAACCGCCGAATCGCTAGTTTGCTAGCTCGTTCAGACGGCGATTTAGATCCGGTTACAGTACAAACTGATCCGAGTCGAGAGTGGGCAACTCTCCAGATCAATAATCGCGTCTTGATGACTGTCACCGAGCAAGATGCCCAAGACCTGGGCACGACGGTCGAAGCCCTGGCTCAAGATTGGGCAAGGCGATTGAATCAAGCCTTTGATAAGCCTCCCTTAGCGATCGACGTTGCTCAGCGCCTCAACAGTACGATTCGTCAGTTTGGGCGTGATGTCATTGAGGGGCTACCAGCCTTTTTAGGATCGCTCATTGTCATGGGCATTACGTGGGCGATCGCCAGAGCAGTGAGGTATGCCGCCTTTACCTGGGCACAGCAAACCGAGGGCGATCGCAACACTGAAGTGCTCATCGGTCGTTTGGGCTATGGCGGCGTATGGGTGGTGGGCTCAGTCGTTGCGTTGGGCGTGCTCGGGATCAGCTTTGGTGCATTATTAGGCGCGTTAGGGCTGACCAGCGTTGCCATCGGGTTTAGCCTCAAAGACGTGCTCAGCAACTATATTTCTGGCGTGATTTTGCTGGCAGCGCGACCGTTTCGGCTAGGCGATCAGGTCGTTATTGAAGAATACGAAGGCACCATTACCCAAATTCAGCTTCGGGCAACGACGCTTAAGACCTACGATGGTCGTATGGTCTATATCCCGAATCAAGAAATCTTTCAGGCGAGCATTACCAACAATACGGCATCGACCACTCGGCGCAGTTCAGTCATCGTAGGCGTCGACTATGATGCCGATCTTACCCATACGATTACCGTCATCCAACGAGCGGTGCGCCAGATTGAACTGGTCGAAAAAACCCCTCCGCCTGAAGTGTTAGTCCAAGAATTGGCAGCTAGTACGGTCAACCTAGAGGTGAGATTTTGGGTTGATTCTCGTCGCGCTGGGTTTCTAGAGATCACCTCAAAAGCAACTCAAAATATCAAAGAAGCCTTGCAACAGGCAAATGTAGAGATGCCGACCGAAATCTACACATTAATGTTTCGCAATGTTCCGTCTCAGTTGGATGGTGCCCACGTTGACATTGAATCTCAGTCATGACATCGATTATTGAACAGTTTAAGATTTGGTTCTCCAATGGCAACGGCAATCACCTTGCTCAGTCAGTCGGTTTAGAGTCCGACGTTCAAGACGCTGATCAGCGTTCCCTGCCGCCTGCGATCGCCCAATCCTTGAAACACTCGATTCGTCAGCTTCACAGCCCGTCCCCTCACGTGCAATCTGTTCAGTCAACTCTCGAATCAGCCCTCAAGCGCTGGCGTGAAAACCTAGACGCACCCAATTGCTTAGTGGTGCTAGGCACCCCCGTTGAGCCGGTTGCCCGTCTGCTCCGGGAAGTTTTAGATGCCGAAGATCGTCAAATCCTCAATATGGTTAAGCTTCAGCATCAGTGGACTGCCCGCCCTCATGATTATCACGACATTTATGACCAGCTTGTTCAGGGCATCGAAGCCTCCCCCTCGGGGTCAACCCCGTCCCAAACCAATGGTGCTGAGTCGCCCAATGACCTACCACCCAAGGCATTGGCCGTCATTCCGTGTTTAGATTGGTGTTTTTTGCGCTGCGTAGACGGCTTAAACGGAGTTGATTATTTGCGAGAGAGCGTTTTGCGCGATCGCAGTCGGTTTTGGTTAATCGGCTGTAACCGTTGGGCATGGAAATACCTGGATCATATCCATCAAATCAGCGCCTATTTTGAGCAAACCCTCTCGCTGCAACCGCTGAATAGCTTGGATTTGAAAACATGGCTGATGCCTGCTGCCTCTGAAATTAAACTGAAGGAAGGCAAGGGGGATCAGCGAAATCCAGTCGATTCGGTTACGCCGGATGAGTCATCGGAAGAACTGGAAGCGTGGTCATCGATAGACGAAAAACGCTATTTCGATAGTCTTGCGAATACGACTTCGGGGCTGAGTTCTGTGGCGGCTCAACTCTGGTTGCGATCGCTCCAGTTGCCGTCTCAAGACGCCGATGAATCGGATGAGTCTGATGACTCTAACTCCCATGAGTCCGACGAATCTAACTCAGCCACAACGCAGACCGATTCACCCCAGGCTCAAAACGGCTCTGATTCGCCCAAGCCCGTTGTGCGCCGCAAGAAAGCCTCTCTGCCCAGCCTGCCAAAACTAACCGCAGACGATCGCTATTTGCTCTTTTCGCTCTTGCTTCACGGCGGCATGAGTTTGCCTCACCTTAGCCTTAGTCTGGGCGACGATGACGGCAAGGTACGGGCACACGTGCAAATGTTGCAGCGAGCGGGCGTGATCGAGCGATCGCCGCAGTTGCTTGAGGTCAACCCAGCGTTTTATCCGTCGCTACGGGCAGATTTATCCCAGAATAATTTCTTAGTAGGGGACGACTAATGGTGACATGGATAGAGCTGTCCTACAGACTGGCTCAAGGGAATGGCGGAGCGTCTCAGACCCTCGAAGATACCAAAGACCTACTCGCTGATTTTACGTTTGGCAAGCTCGTTCAAGCAGCACTTGCATTGGTGATCGCCTACGGCGCAATCTGGGGAACAGACAAGCTCATCAACTGGTTTTCAGAACGGGTGCCGCGTCGGTTTCGCCTGAGCATCAAACAGTCGCTTCCCTTCTGGCGAGCGTTCATTTTCATCATTACCGCATCGGTTCTCATCAATCTGTTTCTCAATCTCTCTCCCAATAATGTATTAGCCGTCACCGGCACCGTTGCTGTAGCCCTCGGTTTTGCATTCAAAGACTATGTGAGTTCAGTAATTGCGGGCTTGATTGCGCTGTTTGAAACTCCTTACCAGGTGGGCGATCGCATTCAAATCGCTGACCATTACGGCGAGGTAGTTGGCTACGGTTTGCGGGGTGTGCGGTTGCAGACCCCAGACGACAACATCGTCACGATCCCTCACAACACAATTTGGACAGATCCGATCTCAAACGCCAACAAAGGCGCTCTCGAAGCCCAGGTCGTCACTGATTTTTATTTTGCTCATGAGATTGATGTCACTCAGGTAATCAGACTTCTATATCTCGTCGCTTACACCAGCAAATATACTCAGCTCAAGCTGCCCGTTACGGTAATTATGGAAGAAAAGCCCTGGGGCACTCAGTTTAAGCTCAAGGCATACCCCATGGATGCCCGAGACGAATTTGTTTATCGAACCGATTTGCTGAGACGCGCCAAACATGCCTTTGGCGATCGCTCGATTGCGTATCCTCATGTCAGTGCATGGGCGATGGCTCACGAACACCCTGACTTAAAAAACAACTGAGGGGTATAAGATTCTATAAAATTCTGAGGGAAACGAGGAGAGATGGCGTAATGTCCAAGTACTGTGCAACCCCAGACAACAATTTATGACTAGTCTCATCGAAACAAACCGGGTCCTCGTTCCTACTGACTTTTCCAAAGATGCCATGGACGCTCAGGCGAAAACGCTGGACTTTGTCGGAGATGCGTCCCATCTCTATATTCTTCACGTCTTACCCTCGCTGTGGCCGGGTGAACCTGGCATAACCTGGAACACCGTTGATGATGACACTCGAAAAGCGAACGTCGAGAAAACATTTCGAGAGCAGTGTAGTGGTCCTGAATACGAAGGTGTTCATTTCGAGGTCAAAATCGGAGATCCCAGTTCAGAAATTATCGACTTTGCTGGCGCCAACGACATCAACTTGATCGTGATTCCGTCTCACGGACGCACCGGAATGAAGCGATTTTTGATGGGATCGGTCGCAGATCGAATCGTTCGATTTGCCAAATGCCCGGTGCTGGTTTTGCATCGTTCAGACTCGTCTGATGCGCCTTAAGACCAAAATTCTAAATGAATAAAATTTCTGGCATCTTTACCCGCATTCCAGGACGCGGCTATTTGTTGCTGGCAGTTCTTATCTTTGCGGCTGCCAATTCGGTCACTCGCAAACTGACAGAGCTGGGAGCGCAATATCTCGTTGAAGGACGCAATCCGATTTCATTTTGTAATGTGCTCTTCGTCGGTAATCTTTGCGCCTTAATTGCCCTGATTG
>JBNPEG010000209.1:0-5483 GCA_051117555.1 Elainellaceae cyanobacterium
ACTTAACTCCAACGGGAACAGAGCCTCCATTATCATCTCCAGCCCCTATTATTGGTAGTTCTCGGGGTGAACACCATAGAGGCACTACCAATGATGACTTTATCGACGCAAGAGGAGGAAATGACACGATTACAGGATTCGATGGTAACGATACTCTGTTTGGAGATTCTGGAAATGACATAGTTAGAGGCGATGCCGGTAATGATCTTCTCTTTGGAGAACATGATTATCGATATCGCCCCGGCTTGAATCCACATTTTGGTGATGACACCCTTTATGGTGGCGATGGAGATGATTACATAGATGGTGGGCAGGGCAACGATACCTTGCATGGTGAGCAAGGTCATGATTTCATGAATGGTCGTTCTGAAAATGATCACATATTTGGTGGAAGTGGCAATGATCAACTTCACGGTGAAGATGGTAATGATTTCATTGATGGTCAAGGAGATAATGATCTGATTTGGGGCGGTAATGGCGAAGATATTCTATTCGGTGAATCAGGTAGTGACGTACTCAGAGGTGGCTCGGGTAATGACCTGATCTTTGGAGAACATGACTACAGACTTCGCCCCGGTTTGAATCCATATTCTGGCGATGACATTCTCTATGGAGGGAATGGAGATGATTATATTGACGGTGGCCAAAGTAACGATACGCTATTTGGCGAACAAGGCAATGACTTTATAAATGGTCGTTCTGAAAACGACCAAATGTTTGGCGGGACTGGAAATGACCAGCTTCACGGCGAGGATGGCAACGATTTCATTAATGGTCAGGACGGTAATGATCTAATCTGGGGAGGAAATGGACGAGACACAATCATGGGCGGCAGTGGTAACGATTTGCTGATTGGTGGAGATGGAGTTGATACGCTGACAGGGGGCGAAGGACGTGACACCTTTGGTGGGTTCGGACGTAACACCTATGACACTATTACTGACTTTCAGATAGGCACAGATGTTATTGATGGACCGACTTCTTTAACTGCTGCTCAAGTTGCTCAGCTCAGAGACGTGTCCGCAGTAAATATAGATGCTATCCAAGAGGTGTTGACTCCAGAAAACTTCGCCGTGCATAGAGCAGCGACCTTTGGCTTTTCTAATAGGACATTCGTGGCATTAAACGATGGTATCGCTGGGTTCCAACAGGGCGATATATTGCTTGAAATTTCAGGGTACAGTGGCGATTTGAATAGCCTGTCCATTGCGTGAGTCGTAAACTCCCTACCAAGTCAGGGTTGGGTGGTGTAGATAGCCACCCAACTAGGTTTTACTAGGGTTAGGGTTCACTGTGTTATGTACCAATTCTTCAAAGTCAGGCTACAAATGAACAGACTAGAACCCTTGCAAGGCTTCTGGCCGTTAATCCAAAATCGCAAATCCAAAATCGAGAACTGGTATTACTTGACCTACAACTTGCCAGTAGTGGGTTTCACCGTGTTCCACCCAATTCAAAACTTTTGCGAATTGCGGACAGGGTTCAATCAACTTCTGATCCATCACTGGGGCAGTTTGCATCAACCTGCGATGTTCTTGGACTCTATCCATTGGCGAATGAGCGGCAGGGGCGATCGCTTTATGGAACTAGCCCAAAATACCCTTGCCTTTAAGCCAGATCAAACAGCCCAAGCCTTCCCAGAACTGCGATATACATACCCTTCGGGAAGCCATCCTACAGATGTCTATGGGGGTCGCTCAATTGTTCCAGATATAGCCGTCTTTCTAACGCAACGGATTCCTCGCGATCCAAATGGACAGGTAGCTAATTCATTCAATACAGCTCCAGATTGAATTATCGAGATTCTTTCTCCTCAGCAGAGCCAAACCCAAGTTATTCGTAAATCGCACAATTAGGACTCATCCTATCAAAGCTACCAGGGCAACACCTCGCCATTCGAATGCCAAAATGTGCCGGTATTGTCTAACGCAAGGTCACTAATCCGCTGGAGAAGATTCTTGACAGCTTCTTCAGTTGAGATGCCGCTAAAGCCAGTCATGCGCGTACTCACCATGCCTGGATGCAAAATTGCCACCGCGACGCCATTCGGTTTTAGGTCGTGAGAAAGTGACTTGCCCGCCATCGACATCGCCGCTTTTGACATGCGATATCCGTACGAATTGCCTGAGGTATTATCACCAATCGACCCCATCCGGCTCGTCATCAGAATGACTTTAGACCCAGATTGAAGATTGGGTAACAACCGACTCGTGACCCGCAACGCACCGAGGGCATTGACTTCAAACTGCCGCCGAATGCTTTCAAAATCAAGCGACTCTAATTTGACGCGTTCAATAATGCCCGCATTATTAATCAACACGTCGATGGGCGTACCTTGGAGACGCTTAGCCAGATTGTCGACATCCTGATCAGACGTCACATCAACCCCGTCTTCAATGCGAACGCCTAGAGCCTTTAGGTCGTCTGAGGGCGATCGGCAAATCGCAATCACATCATCGCCTCGATTCTGAAGTTGGCGGCAATACTCTAACCCAATGCCTCGATTTGCGCCTGTGATTACGTAAGTAGCCATTCGCTATGTTTTTCCAATTCACCATATTTTAGTAGAAACCGTTGCCTTACTCTACGAAACTATCTTAGGTAAGACTATTGCAAAACAATTTACTAGCCTAGATTTAGCTCTTTGAGCAGCCAGAACCCAGAGAAAGACTCTGACTCCGGATTAGACTGAATTGCAATAAAGTGAACGCCGTCGGCTGCTTGCTTTGTTGCTTCAAATTGCTTTGCCTCGGCTTGTAGGGCTGAAGCTGTCAGATTAGCAAGAATCCAGGCATCACTGGCTCCCGTTTCAAGGACGAGACGAGGGGGGGCGCTGCCCTCTTGGGGCGCGAATCTTAGGAATGCTAACTCTAAGCCCGACATCCACGCGGCGATCGCATTGGCACGCGACGAGAACATCATCAATCCGCCAATCCGAGTGTCTGGTGAAACGTCGATCATATCCAACGGAAATGCTTCACCAAACCCGATATCCCACTCTGGCATGTCGGCAAATGCGGCGGCTTCCAGCGTTACAAATGCCCAGCGATCGCCAATTAGCGCATCTGGCAAGGGTTGGGGCGTGTTGACCGGCATACTCACTGACGGGTTGGCACTCGGCTTGTAATTGGGATACGTCGGATAGACCTCATTCATTCGCTGCTCGATCCATTTGTAGAGTGCCAGCGTGCGGCGGCTCGCGTTTGCCGAGATGCCAACTTCGTCACACGCCTTGGCGATCATATTGGTCATTTGGCGACGAAAAAATCGAATCCGATCGGGAGGCTTGGGAGCCTGGGCGATCGCCTCCTCAATGGCATGTCGCAGCCACACCGAATTCACTTCTGTATTGGAGCACTGCTGAGAATAGCGAAATAGCGACTCTGGCTGAGTGCGAACATCTGTCGGACTTTCGCAAATGAGGACTTCCCAGAGCTTCTTCTCCCGCTCATCCAAGATTGGACGCGAGTAGAAATCTAGTTCCCACGTAACGGTCATGCCTAACCACCCGTTTTGAACAGCGTAGTTCGATCATACGTGGGAATGGAGGCTAAACTACGGTGATTAGAGTAATGTTGTCTCGCGGACGGTCTCGTGTCTAAACGCAATTATTCTAATATTTCATTTCCACCCACGAGCTTTGTGCTGCTTTCGATTGGGTCAACGCAGTTGGGCTCAGCGATCGCCAAAAGCCTATTTAATGAGCTGAGCCCGATTGGGATGGTCTTTTTGCGAGTTGGGTTTGCGGCGATCGTGCTAATGCTGCTCTGGCGACCGTCAATTCGGAGTCAGTCACACACCAACTATCTGGCGTTAGTGTTATTTGGGTTGTCTCTAACGCTCATGAATTTGGTGTTCTATCTGGCAGTGGCGCGAATTCCGCTGGGTGTCGCGGTGACGTTAGAGTTTATCGGCCCCCTTGGCGTGGCGATCGCCACCTCTAGACGATGGCTCGATGGGCTATGGGTCGTACTGGCGGGCATTGGCATTATTCTTTTAGCGCCGATTGGCAATGCAGCCTTTGACCCGATTGGCGTTGCGTTGGCTGTAGTGGCAGGTGGGTTTTGGGCCGCCTATATTCTGCTGTCGGCACGAGTCGGGCAGGTCGCTCCGGGTGGGGGTGGCTTGGCTCTGGCAATGACGTTTGGGGCGATCGTGCTAATTCCGTTTGGCATCGTCAGTGGCGGGCAGGCACTCTTGCAGCCCCATCTGCTGATGGTTGGGTTTGGGGTTGCGATGCTCTCGTCGGCACTGCCTTATTCGCTAGAGCTAGAGGCGCTGCGATCGATCCCAGTGCGGGTATTTGGCGTATTGTTGAGTCTAGAACCCGTTGCAGCAGCAGTCATTGGCTTTTTAGTGCTGAGAGAAACGCTAGAATTGCAGGCGATGGTTGCGATCGCGCTCGTATCGATTGCAGCAGCCGGGTCATCTCGATTTTCCAGTCCGATGGAAGCGCCGTGAGACTCGATGAGCTGCCGTATTTTCTGACGCCTCATGCCAGATAATCGCCTACATCCCAAATCTGCTCGCACGTCGCGGATGAAATCGTCACGATCGCAGTGGCGTCGACGAGCCTATGCATTTGCATCCAACCTGTGGGTTCATGGGGCGATCGCCCTGGTTGCATTCATCTGGACGCTGCCATCGGTGGGGTTGCTGATTAGCTCGCTGCGTCCTCCCGATGAGGTGCTGAGTTCAGGCTGGTGGACGGTGTTTCAACATCCGTTTGATCTGACTCAATATTCGCTACAAAACTATCAGCAGGTGCTCACTTCTGAAGGCATGGGTCAAGCCTTTCTCAACAGTTTGGCGATCGCCATCCCCGCGACGGTGATTCCCATCTCGATTGCCGCCTATGCCGCCTATGCCTTTGCCTGGATGCGCTTTCCGGGACGACAGATCCTATTCATTCTGATTGTGGGATTGCTGGTTGTTCCGCTACAAATGACGCTGATTCCCGTCCTTCGCGTCTACAATACGCTAGGGCTTTCAGGCACCTTTTTGGGCGTATGGTTGGCGCACACCGGCTATGGAATGCCGCTCGGCATTTACCTGATGCGCAACTATATCGGCTCGCTACCCAAAGACTTAATCGAAGCGGCTGCTGTGGATGGAGCCTCTCATTTCAAGATTTTCACGCGTCTGATTGTGCCGTTGTCAATGCCCGCGATCGCCTCATTCGCGGTGTTTCAATTTCTCTGGGTGTGGAATGACTTGCTCGTTGCCCTCGTCTATCTAGGTGGCACTCAGGATGTTGCGCCTCTGACCTTACGACTCACCAACTTGGTGGGCTATCGAGGACAAGACTGGCATGTGCTCACTGCCGGTGCGTTTATTACCATGATCGTGCCCCTGGGCGTCTTTTTTGCGCTACAGCGATACTTTGTTCGCGGCATTTTAGCCGGATCGGTGAAGGGATAGCGACTACGGAAACTTTGATGAAAGCGGATTAGCAAGGTGTTACGGTATTTGGGGTAGATCCC
>JBNPEG010000179.1:0-5443 GCA_051117555.1 Elainellaceae cyanobacterium
ATTATGCAGATGTTTCGGCACGCGCGAGTCAAACCTCGCATTCAGTTTGAAGTGGTCGATTCGAGAACAATTTTTGCCATGGTGCAGGAAGGAATGGGGATCACCATCGTGCCCGAAATGACGCTGCCAAATGACCTCACTCACCTTCATCTCCTGCGGTTAGCCCCCTCCCCTCAGCGCAACCTTGCCCTAGCCAGTCTCTCCCACGATTCAGCAACACCGGCGGTTCGAGTATTTTTGCAGCAGGCTCAAGAATGGGCATATTCCCAAAATTTTTTATAGCCGTACGCTCTCGCGTTAGAACGTTGAACATGTAGCGAGCCTCCGCGGCGCGGGGCTCACTACACAAACCTGAGCCCATGCTAATGAGAGTACGAATTTTAGACTTGTATGAACACGCCAAAAATTATCATCATCGCGGCGATCGCAGAAACGAATCGGGTGATTGGCGATCGCGGCACCCTCCCATGGACAATTCCGGAAGACCTCCAACGCTTCAAACGCCTCACCACAGGGCACGCCGTTGTGATGGGGCGTAAAACCTGGGAATTTGGGCTAGATCGGCGCAGTCTTCCCAATCGGTTTAACCTGGTGGTTACTTCCTCTCCTGATGCTTACAAAAGCATGCAGTCAACCCATCCAAATCTGCGCTTTGTCGGTTCTATTGATGAAGCGATCCAACACGCCGCGTCATTTCGAATCATCTATATCATCGGCGGAGCGTCTATCTATGACCAAACGCTCGAACTGGCAGATGAGTTAGAGCTCACAATCGTAGAAGGAGCGTTTTCAGGCGATGCGGTGTTTCCAGACTGGCAGGCACGAGTGGGCGATCGCTTCCAGTTGATTTCAAATGAGATCCACGAGGGCTTCCGGTTTGAGACATACGCTCCCTCATCCATAAACACTCTAATTCGCTAAATTCCCTGCCCTTCTAACGGCATCAAGATGCACCCATTGATGCGCCATCCGTCATCCGGTTGCTTTTCCATCATGTAATAGGCACTCATCAAACTGCCGTCTGCCCCCATCACAATTACGCGCTGCGCCAAACGCCCTTCAATGTTGATAATGCCTTCAAACATTACAGAACGGGGGCGATATACAGGTAGATATGAAGATTTCACCATCTCCATGAATTGTTCGGGTGAACCAAACTGACTTTGAATGCCTGGAATGCCTGGGCTAGCAAAGGAAAAGGCCGTATTAGCATCATCGGCTTGAAAGGCTTGAAGCTGTCGCTCGATAACAGCACGAATTGCGGTACGGTCAGTATCTGTCAGTTCCATCATCCAATTCTCTCACTCTCTATTTCCAGATGAATTAAACCGGCGTGTAGTGGGAGTATTGCTAATTCCACTCCGAGCAGCACAAAGAGAAGTAAACGGGCAACCAGTGCCCATGAGCTGGAGAGGAATCTCTGAACCAGGCATAGCCTGGGTAAACCCCCTGTTTCTTGTTTACAAGATGTAGCAACAAAATTGACACGGGAGTGTAGGCTATCCATCAATTTAGTTGCTCAAATTCAGAACAAGTGTATTAATAGAATAGTTCAGATTCGGTGTACTCAACGCTTGGAGGCGTTGCATGGAGTTAGACCGACCATTGGGTTCCGTTATCCAGGGTTCCCTCAGTCAAGGGTTAGACGTGAGGCTTCACCCTGACGTATCCGTTGAAGATATGCGGGTTGGAAAGTTTTTGGTTGTCAGAGGTGTGCGATCGCACTTTTTCTGCATGTTGACGGATGTGTCACTCGGAACGGCAAGTCCCCGAATCTTGGCGAATCCCCCTGATCCAGGCAATACGTTTTTGCAAGACGTATTAGCGGGTACAGGCACCTATGGCACGATTGACCTGTCTCCGATGCTGATGCTAACACCAGAAAAACGCAAGCCAGGAGACGGGAAAGACCAACCAGATGAAACTCAGACCTTCCTCAATGCCCAATCTGCGTCCTATCAGGCTCAGAGCAGTGCAGACATTGAACTGCTGCCTGTTAAAACGATCCCCAGCCACTTTAGCCAGGTGTATGAAGCCAATAAAAGGGACTTTCGGGCAGTGTTTGGGTGGGAAGACGACCCCCACCGTCGAAACTTTTCGATTGGTCAACCCATTGATATGGATGTGCCGATTTGTCTCGACCTAGATCGATTCGTGGAGCGCAGCAATGGAATCTTTGGCAAATCAGGAACTGGCAAATCGTTTCTCACACGACTCTTGCTATCAGGGATCATTCGCAAACGGGCAGGCGTTAATCTAATTTTTGACATGCATTCAGAGTATGGCTGGGAAGCGGCTAGTGAAGGGAAGCACTTCAGCACGGTCAAGGGGTTGCGGCAGTTGTTTCCAGGGCAGGTACAGATTTATACGCTCGATCCAGAATCCACCCATCGTCGGGGTGTGCGAGATGCCCAGGATCTCTATATCAGCTACAGCCAGATTGAGGTCGAAGATTTGATGCTGGTGCGCGGAGAACTGAATCTATCTGAAGCTAGCCTAGAAAATGCCATTATCCTGCGCAATGAATTTGGCAAATCTTGGATTAATCGCCTGCTAGGGATGAGTAATGAAGAGATTCAAGAATTTTGCGAAACAAAGATGGGAAGCAAGTCATCTATCATGGCGTTGCAGCGCAAGCTAACCCGACTAGATGACTTAAAATACATTCGCAATAGCTGCCCTCATGATTATGTCAGCCAGATTCTGAAATCATTAGAAGCAGGTAAGCATGTGGTTGTTGAGTTTGGATCGCAGTCCAATATGCTGTCGTATATGCTGGCAACTAATCTGATCGCACGACGCATTCACGCCAGCTATGTCCGCAAGGCTGAGAAGTTTTTACAGACCAAAAATCCGAGCGATCGCCCCAATCAGCTTGTGATCACGATTGAGGAAGCCCATCGGTTTCTTGATCCCAGCACGGTTCGTCAGACTATTTTTGGTACGATCGCCCGCGAGATGCGTAAGTATTTTGTGACGCTGTTAGTGGTCGATCAGCGCCCATCAGGAATTGATAATGAGGTCATGTCTCAAGTCGGCACGCGGATTACGGCCTTACTCAATGACGAAAAAGACATCGATGCAATCTTTACAGGCGTTTCGGGCGCACAAAGTTTGCGGTCGGTGTTGGCAAAATTAGACTCCAAACAACAAGCCCTGATTTTAGGCCACGCGGTTCCAATGCCAGTTGTGGTTCGCACTCGCCCTTACGACGAAACATTTTATGCAGAGATTGGTGATGTGTGCTGGGAAGACATGCCAACTGCAGCGGTCATTGATGCAGCAGAATCCGCCAAAGCGGAACTTGGATGGTGATAGCCAAATTTCAGGTCTGACTAAGGTCGACTTCCAGGAACGGAGAGACAGGAAATCGGATTGCCTACTAAAATGAGTGATTTTAATCGTTACGGTTTCTGTTAAATGATTTAGGGATAAGATTCAGCATAATCGTCAGTAAAAGAAGCCGAGTTTAATTGGATACTATTCAGCTTCTTCTCAGAAAAATCTGATAGGAACAGTTTACGGAGTTTCTTCGACATAACTGGATAGATATCCTCATATATTCAATCGGTGCGACAGATAAAATTCATTAAAATTTAGTCAAGCCCTGATAATATAGCTTTTCAGGGTTTTCAATGATTGCGCTTCACACTCAATTCCTCGTCGACTGTTCGGTTATCCCTATGTATTTTTCCTATCGTTTTATAACTATTTAGATGACAATGATGGTGTAGCCTAAATGTTTTGGGTTGAGATAAATGGTTACCGCTAGAACTCACGAGTTAACCAAGAGTAATTGGGATACTTCAAGGCCTGAGATGAATTTTATAAAACCAAATTCAATTAGCCAAATTTCTGCCGATGATTCACCCTACAGGATGAGTCTTTAAGTCTTTACTTGAGCGTAGACTTATAATATCCTAATTTTAGGGCGAACTCATAATGATTTCGACTTTTGATTCAGGGATTCATCGGCGATTTGGTGGGCTAGGTTCAGTTGTAAGCTTCAAAGCCTTAAGATTTAGGATTTGTTGATATAGCGGAATAGATTTTATATCTAGGACTGCTAGAGAGACCCAGATTTGGATTGAGTGTTCATTGACATAGATGATGTTGTCATACGGTTTGTCGTTTCCAGAGAGTCCAATTCCACTGCATTGAAACGCGCATTTTAGCACTCGCCGCTTAATCTCTAACTCTAAGGACATGGAGTGAATCTCCGAATCCTTATTTCACAGTCTCCCAAGGGTTTCGATCGTTGGGAGCCTTAAAAACCAAGCTGTGTTTGACGCGATACCTCGTTCCCATGCAAACAGTAGATTTAAAAGCCAAGGCACCCAAACCTATGTTCACTGCGGATATGGTCAGAACCTATCTGCATGAGATTGGTCGTGTTCCCCTCTTGACTCACGAGCAAGAAATTGTATTTGGTAAGCAAGTTCAGCGGATGATGGAACTTCTAGAGCTGAAGGAGAAGCTTGCTGAAACGTTAGATCAAGAGCCATCCAATCAAGAATGGGCAGAAAAAGCCGGGCTGACCGAGACCGAGCTGAGCAATATCATGCGGGTAGGTCAGCGGGCAAAGAAAAAGATGATCGAAGCAAATCTTCGATTGGTCGTTGCGATCGCCAAGAAATATCAAAAGCGTAACTTAGAATTTCTTGACCTTATTCAGGAAGGTACGTTGGGCTTAGAGCGCGGCGTAGAAAAGTTTGACCCAACTCGGGGCTACAAATTCTCAACTTATGCCTACTGGTGGATTCGTCAAGCTATCACGCGGGCGATCGCCCAGCAAGCTCGCACTATTCGACTGCCGATCCACATTACCGAAAAGCTCAACAAAATTAAGAAGGTGCAGCGCGAGCTTACTCAAAAGCTGGGGCGCAGCGCTACGCCGGGCGAAATTGCAGAAGCCCTCGAATTAGAACCTTCTCAGATTCGGGAGTATCTAATTTTGGCGCGTCAGCCTGTGTCTCTCGACATGCGAGTGGGGGATAACCAGGATACCGAGTTGCAAGACCTGTTGGAAGATGATGGGCTGTCTCCTGAATCGTATGCCACGCAGGAATTGCTGCGCCAGGATCTAGACGATTTGTTGGCTGAGCTGACACCTCAGGAAAGGGAAGTATTGACGCTTCGATTTGGCTTGAATGACGGCAATGAGCTATCTCTCGCTAAGGTCGGACAACGGATGAACATTAGCCGAGAGCGAGTTCGTCAGCTAGAACGGAAAGCTCTAGACCATCTACGCCGTCGTAAGGCTAGTGTCAGAGGATACCTCGCCAGCTAGCGCTTCTGAGTGGATTTACTCGTTAGATCGGCGTTGCTGAATAAGGGTATGAATCTATGCTGGGACAGGCACTTCCCCAAATCTGAGGTAGTGCAGTAGCAAACGGATAGAGTGCTTCAGCATATTCACGCACTTGGAATAGCACAATGTCTT
>JBNPEG010000148.1:0-5397 GCA_051117555.1 Elainellaceae cyanobacterium
ACGGGCGAATTGACCGCCAAGGATTCTGAAATCCCGATTTCGCCGCGCTAATGGCACAAATTTTCACAGAGTAGGGGCTGCCAATCGGGTCGCCTCTATTCAGCTCATTGTCTCTTGGTATTGTCTTCTGTCGATCTAGCTTGGAGTCATCTATGGACAACTTTCTCAAATATCTATCAACTGCGCCTGTCTTGGCGACAGTTTGGATGTTTATCACGGCGGGAATTTTGATTGAGTTTAATCGCTTTTTCCCGGATCTGCTATTTCATCCGTAGTCTGTTGGGTTTCGTTCTAACCGTCCAATTTTCATATATTAGGGTCTCGGCATGGCTGAGACTCTATTTTTTTGTGGAGACTCAGTCCCGCGCAGCCCCTAGCAGGCGATCGACCAAAATAGACTGACGATCGACGACACCGACCAGCCTAGAAACATCGCGAGATAAGGTCGTAATGCTGTTGGCTTGTTGTTTGGCGGTTTCTGCCTGTTCTCTCACTAATTTGGACTGTTCTTGAACCAATGCTGACTGTTCGCGAATCAACCCTGATTGTTCACGCACTAATTCGGTTTGTTCTCGAATCATTAGTTTAATTTCGGTCAGCCCCTCGGTGAGGTGTCCGACTTGTTCGATGAGAATGTCTAGGCGGTCGGGCTGTTCGTTAGTCATGAGGTGAGCTGAAATCGGGCTGGGGTGAAGGCTATCATAGCACTGCGAATTTGGAAATTTAGGCGTATAACAATTGATTTCTAATTTCCTCAACTGTCAAGGCGCTCACCAAAATCCCAATTCTTTGTGCAACTTCATAGGCATTTTTCTGAGGCACTACAATAATTCCAGCATGCTGTTTATCTTCTTCCATGTACTGGAGATGCAACCGTTCAAAGTCAACTCGATTATGAGTCAGCATGCATCTTCTACTAGAAGCCGCGAGTTCAAGCTGTTCTCTATCTGTTTTGCCAAGGGTTGCTTGCTCAGGGGCGGTTGCAACATCTAAACCACGCGATCGCAGAAGTGTCGCAATGAGTGCTGACATATCCTCATCTGTGTAAAGTGCCACAAGCGTTATCACAGTTCACCCAATGTGGCTCTTACCGATGGATGAACGAACTCGCTCGGAACTCGATTCTGCTCAATATACTCATTAATCTCTGCCTGATGATCGAGATAGAAGCTTAACGCATCAAACACTTGCGCTAGGGTTAGATGGGGCAAATGGTTCAAAATTTCTTCTGGCATCACACCTAGCCGCCATAGACCAACAATGGCACGAATAGAGGTGCGAGTGCCTACAACAATTGGCTCTCCGCTTAAAATCTCAGAGTTGCTAGTCACGTAGCGTGAGAGGGTTTCGACGGTCATAAAGCAAAGTGCACTGTAGCGGCTAGAGTTATGTCCAGTTTACCAAGATGAAATGTTTACCAGATAAAGCGGCTTAGCTGAGGATGTTGTATTGTCAAGGCTCTATGAAGAGCTTTCAGGATTCGAATTGGTTCTTGCGATCGGGAGAGAAAAAGCAGGCTTATTATTGCTGCCTCAGCCTATTGCTTATCCATTGCCATATTTGGCTACACCACGAACGAATCCACTCTAGAAATCTCCGTATATCCTTTCGACGCTCTAATCTAGATTGTTCTGCTTCACTCGCTAGTGCTGTCTCAATTCGTTGAATATTTTCCTCAGATTTTTGAAACCATTCTGTTACCCCAAGTGCAGCGTAAAGTTCACGGGCATTGCGAAATGCATCTATTGAATCAGATAACTGGCTCAATCCTTCCCAAGCTAATCCTAATCTGAGCTGAGCGTTTGCTGAACCTGAAGGATCTTTAATCTCTACGGATATCTTTAGTGCTTGGCTATAGTAATCTGCTGCATTTTGATGTTGATTTATGGAACGATAAACATCTCCTAGATTGCAGAGCAAATGGGATTTAAGGCTGGGTTCATTAGCAACTCGTAGAGCTTGCTCAAAATATATAACTGCTTGCTCGTAATCTTTTGCGTTGAGATACATAACGCCTAAGCTATTTAGTGTAGCTAGCTCACCTAGGTGATTGAAAATTTGACGCTCAATATCTAAAGCGGTTCTAAAAGAGTTATCTGCTCTCTTGTAGTCCTCTAAGAATGAGTAAACATTACCCATCTCACGCAATGCATTTGCTTCATATTTAGGTTGATTGATTTGTCTAGCCAACTGGAGTTGCATATAATAGCAAGTAAGTGCATCTTGATATCTTTCTGAAGATACATTTCTTCCAAGAGAGCGATGCACATCACCCAAGTTACCTAAAGTACGCATTTCACCTTCTTGAAAGTGAGTTGCCTGGAAATTTTGTAAAGCATGCTCATGAGCAATAAGTGATTTCTGGTATTCCCCTACTAAGCGAAGAGTAATGCCTAAGATCGTCCATGCCCAACCGAGATTAATCCGCTCTGCTTCACCAGCAGCCTGCCATTCTTGGGTAAGTTGGGTATAGGTTTCAAGGATTTGGGTATGGTGACCTCGCGAATGCAAGAAATTGAAGCATTGATCTAAACATTTATCAGCTTGATCATATCTTCCTAGTTCACAAAAATGGTGAAACGCCTCTAGATAAGGATTTGTTTCGTCTAGTCGTTGAAATGGAGGTTTCGTGGCGATTGAGTCATAATAGACAATTGCTCGTTCATGCGCCTCAATTTTGCCGTTAGCTTTTCGTTTCAAATACTCCTGCACTACGGATTGAAACCGAAACTGGCGCTCTCCTTTGTTATCACGAGGATCGAGTTCTTGCAGCAACGAACGCTTCACCAGTTGCCGCACGTCTGATTCTGAAATTTCATCATCGGGCATTTGGGCTTGGGCGGCTGAGATATTGAACGTGCCACGGTAGACGCTGACATTTAGCAAGAGAGTTTGTAGCTTAGGGACAAGGCGATCAAAGCTCCAGTCTAATATGGCTTCGATGCTGACTTGCCCCTCTCCTCGATGCAGTCCTTGAATCGCAAACAGGTCGCCGTAATATTCAAGCTGCTGAACATGAGGATTTTGGGGTTCTTCGGTTAATAGCTGCCCTGCAATCAGCGTCAGCGAGAGGGGAAAGCCACTGACTGTTTGCACCGCGGCTTGCAGGTCGGCATCATCGCCCCGAATGCCCAACTGCTTCAATAATGCAGCTCCCTCGTTTACGCTGAGTCCCGTTTCAAGCGGAAACCACCGCACCTTATATCCCGGCAAGACAGGCTGTTCTCGGCTGGTCACTAGCAGCGTACTGATCTCGCCATAAGTTAGCCACTGCTGAAAAAACTGCTCATAAAATCCGCTTTGCCAGCGACCATTCTGGTCGAGCAGCGATTCGAGATTATCAATGATTAACAGGCAGGGGTGGTGCTGCATCCAGCGTACGAGAGCATTGCCTAAATCTGCTTCAGGAATGGCTTTGACTTGGGCTTCAGACTGTCCCCACTGACGTAAGATTCGCCGTGCTACTTCAGTAAAGTTTGCCTGCTGGCTGACATTAGCCCAAAACCTGTGGGCAAACCCAGTGCTGTCTTCATGGACCCGCGCCGCCAGCGTCGATTTGCCGAAGCCACCGACGCCCAAAACGCCAACTAACGCCACGGATGGATCAGCCAGCCAAGTTTGAAGCTGTTCGCATTCTTTGGTACGTCCTTGCCAGTGACTCAAGCTCGGTCGCGCATCGCTGAGATTCAGTTCCGGTGGGTCTACTCCCCTGGCATCAGGTGCCGTGGTCAGTCAATTCGAGGGGGGTGTGTTGTAGATAGTGACATTACTTCCTTGGAATACCTGCTGGTTATTCGAAGCCTGATAGCCATCCCGTGCATTAGTCTGAACGTTTTGCCCATCGATCTTCTCAATATTGATGATTTGCTGCGCCAACTGCCGCACCTGGTCAGCAAATGCTGGATTATCGGCCATTTCGGCTTGCAGGTGCTGCGTCACGGCGCTGAGATCTTGTGTCTGCCCTTGTTCAACGGCTTCAATGGCTGCTTTTGCACCGGGCTTCTTCCCCAGTCGTGTCCGAATGGTTTGATAGAGCTGGTCAATCTTCTCTAATGCCACGCCTGTATATTTCTTTGCGACTTCACCTGCACCTGTTTCTATGATCTTGGTGAACGCAAGTCCGGCAATTGTTGCAACCGTAATGGGGTCGGTCATAGGACGTATTTGCTGGAGACTAGACAACATATCGTTTTAGTCTAGCTCTGCTTACTCTGGCGATCGATGAAAGTTTATCGAAATATCCTCAAAAACATTTGGGGATGGAGACGGCGACTCAAAAGTCATGATAGCAACAGATATTAAGGGGGTACGTCCATTTAACCCCGTTATTCTTTTGTCAGAATAACAACTCCTCTACTCAGCTTTAGCTTTTTAGCTAAGTAGGTGAACACAATCAAATGTGAGCATACGTAGGTTGCAGTTGAGGAACGTATAGCCCAAGGGGCATTCAAGAAAGGCGCAGCCTTGCCGAAGGCAATAACCCAACGCCCGCATGGGTTACGCTGACGCTACCCCATCCTACAAATAATTCAGCCCTCCTACTTAGCAAAGCTAAAGTACGAAGTGATCATGAATGAGGTGCGGGAAAAATTGGCAGCCTACAACGTTGCGCGCTCTACGGCGAGTGTGGCTCAAAATGCACTGGTCGATGCTGAGAAAAAATTGAATATCTATTCAAGCCAACTTTTGTCGAGCGTGGCATCGATCTACGGCAAAGAGAGCGATGAGTATGAGATCACTGGGGGAACCCGACCCAGCGATCGCCGCCGCTCGCGCACAACAACCAAGCAGGATGAGGCTAAACCAGAGCAATCGGTTTGAGTCAAAGAGATATTCACCCATTAACCGCAGGGGCATTGCATGCAATGCCCCAACCCAAATCTTCTTGATATACAAATAGAATTAGATGCGGCTAGAAATCAGGTAATAGAACGCGAGGGGCGATCGCTCAATTCGGCATAAGATCATCGGGTAACTGCCTAATTGTCGGGCGATCGCTATTGCTCGCTTCCGTCGTCGTGGCAATGCCGAGATGTATATCGCCACCGTTCGCCGTCTCATCCCCAATGCCACATTCATCATCGCGTTCGACTCACCATTGCCGACCCAGCTTCCTCAATATCCGCTTAATCCATTAACCCGTCAAGGTTAACCCGATGCAGGTCGTTGACACCCGGGGATCTGCCCAACGTCATATGGGCGATCGCTCCCGGCTTCTGATTGTTCTCATCCCCATTCGGTTTGTTCTCAAATCAGGAGCTTAATCTCGGTCAGCCCCTAGCAGGCGATCGACCAAGATAGACTGGCGCTCGACAACACCAACCAGCCTGGAAACATCTTGAGATAAGGTCGTGATGCTGTTGGCTTGTTGTTTGGCGGTTTCTGACTGTTCTCGCA
>JBNPEG010000128.1:0-50971 GCA_051117555.1 Elainellaceae cyanobacterium
ACAGCCCTTCAATGAGGGCATCCTTTTCGGCGGGGCTTAGTCTATCTAGAGGGGGCAGTTCCTTCATGGCAAAAGCTTACCATTTTCTGCTGGAGGCTTGCTTTGGTCAACCTAGTTGAGCAATTACTTATTTTGTGTTTGTATGGCCTTGGCCGCTGCTAATATTTTGGCGGTCGTCCGATCGGCATTAGGGAGGGGCATGGGGTTGGCAAAATTGAGTCAGGCGTATCCGACTTCCATACGATGGTGAGAGGAGAACTCAAGTTTTTTTATCATACGACAAAGTCATCTCAGGTTGCCAACCGTTATTTATACTACCTTCAGAGAAGAGCTCCCAAAGATTCAGCGTAACTTTACAAGACTTCTAAAGATGTATTCTTTCATTGAAGGTTATGAGAATCTACTTGCTTCCATCGCAAGGCAGGATGTATCTTCACCATAGACAAGCTTAGATTTCTAATGAATTAGTTTTAAAAGTACAATAATTTCCTAAAAAGGCAATGAAAGGACTTTTACATTGGTTGCCTCAACATCCCAACTTCCGAGAGGCGATCGCCACTTGTAAGCAACACAAAGAATTCAAAAATCAGATTAGCCATCTTCGGGAAATTTCTAAGCATGATCTTGATTTTACTCAAACAGTAAGAGTTGACCGTCGCCTTCAGCAGGTATTGGCAGATCATTTAGATGATGTAAGTGGCTTACAGTCTGTTAGGATCGCCGTTCTCTCTTCGTCGACTGTCGAACATTTAGCTCCCGCAATTCGAGTGGCGGCGCTCCGCCGGGGTTTGATTGCGGAATGCTACATTGCTCCGTATGGTCAGTATCGTCAAGAAGTTTTGGATCCTACCTCTGGCTTATATCAATTTTCGCCTGACGTGGTTCTTCTGTCACTCAATGCTAAAGATGTTGGATTGAACCTTCCTTGGACGTCCGGAGCACATGACGTTCAAGCTGCTGTAGAACAACGGATAGAAGAGTGGGTTCAACTTTGGAAGACTATTAATACCCAACTTAAAGCAGTCGTCATCCAGCAGACAATAGTTATTCCTTCGGAAAGACTATTTGGACAGTATGATGTAGTATTGCCCGCAACGCCCACCAGCATCCTGTTGCGAGTTAACGAAGTTCTTCGGATTAAGGCTGCGGAGTACAACGTTTTACTGCTAAATACGGATGAGATGGTGGCTAATGTTGGTAAGCAGCTTTGGTGTGACGCTGCTCTATGGCATCATGCAAAGCAAGATGTTTCTCCTATTTATGCCCCAATTTATGGAGATTATATAGGACGAATGCTAGCCGCTATTCGAGGGCTGTCTTATAAGTGCTTAGTGCTAGACCTTGACAATACTCTGTGGGGAGGAGTGATTGGTGATGACGGTCTAGGGGGAATTGCATTGGGTCAAGGGGACGCAGTGGGTGAAGCATTCCAAGCATTCCAAGCATACGTCAAGTTGTTAAAGGAACGAGGTATTATTCTGGCAGTATGCTCAAAGAATGAAGAAATAAATGCCCTAGAGCCGTTTGAGCATCATCCAGAGATGGTTTTGCGACGCAATGATATTGCTACATTTGTAGCTAACTGGGAGGATAAGGCAACAAACCTTCGGCGCATTGCAGATCAGCTGAATATTGGTTTGGATTCTCTAGTCTTCTTTGATGACAATCCAGTTGAACGGGCAATAGTGCGGAAATTTGTTCCTGCTGTTGCAGTGCCGGAGGTTCCTGAAGATCCAGCGTTATATCTCCGCTGTTTGTCTGATGCTGGGTACTTTGAAGCAGTTTCCTTCTCTGGAGATGATGCTAAGCGAGCAGATCAGTATCTTGCCAATAGTCGCCGAAATGAACTGAAGCAGAAATCTCACAATTTAGAAAGCTTCCTGGAAAGCCTTCATATGGAAATGGCGATCGCTCCAATTGATCCAGTCTCATTGCCGCGTGCCACTCAACTCATCAATAAGAGCAACCAATTCAACTTAACGACTCGCCGTTATACTGAAGCGCAAGTCAAACAGATGAGTGAAGATCCAGAAGTTTTATGTTTTCAAATTCGACTCAAAGATGACTTTGGGGACAATGGGCTAATTAGCGTTCTGATTGCAAAGCCTATTCTAATTGATTCTGAGAGAACGTTGCATATTGATACCTGGTTAATGAGTTGTCGAGTCTTGGGACGACAACTCGAGCAAGAAGTACTTAATATTCTGGTTCAGCAGGCTCAGCAACGTGGTTATTACCTTCTTCATGGAGAATATATCCGAACTGCTAAGAATGGAATGGTAGAGGATCATTACTCTCGTCTCGGCTTTGAGCTAGTGCATGAGAAATGTGAAGAAAATGCGTTTCGGAGCTTATGGACATTAAATCTTGGTCAGTTTAAGGGGTTCAGCACTCCTATTAAAACCACTGTTTTGTTATAAAAGAGGTACATATGAATCGCGAAGACATTTACAATCAACTCAACATCGTATTCCAAGATGTGTTTGATGATGATTCTATCAAAGTAGAGAATAGTACATCCGCAAAAGACATTAGCGGATGGGATTCTATGGCTCATATCAATTTAGTATTGGGAGTCGAGCAAGAATTTGGAATCAAGTTTAAAACATCTGAAGTCGCTCAACTCAATAATGTCGGGGAATTTGTTGAGCTGATTCAAACTAAACTTAGCAAACAACTCGCGTGACGTATCGAAGCAGAAGAGCTGGGCAGATGTTTGGTATCGATCTGCTTCTCGCCAACTATCTAATCCATCCTATAAGTCAGGTTTGAGTATACACGTGTTCTTTTCACTAGCCGAAATATTGAAAGTACACTCTGGATACTTCTGAGCGAATTGTCTGAATAGATCAGTAATTAGATAGGCTTGAAATTGTTCTCTAAACGCATACTACTAAGATGCTTTTCAACTCATACGAATTCATCTTGCTTTTCCTGCCAATTGTATTTCTTGGTTTTTCTCTAGTCAGCAGATTAGGGAATTCAAGATTACCGATTTTTTGGCTTGTTGCAGCCTCTTTCTTCTTTTATGGCTGGTGGAATCCTCCCTACCTGCTATTACTGCTAGTTTCTATCGGAGTGAATTATATTTTAGGGCAGATACTTAGCCAGGCTCATCTTTCTGAGAATGGGGTAAGAGGAAAGGCATTTTTAATCCTCGGCGTTGCATTTAACTTAGGGATTATTGGATACTATAAATACTTCAATTTTTTTATTGATAATGTAAATGCCATCTCAGGCACGACATTTAACGTTGCTCAAATAGTTTTGCCTTTAGGCATTTCATTTTATACTTTTCAACAAATTTCCTATTTAATCGATAGCCTAGAGGGAGAAACAGGACATTATCGATTCATCGATTACTGTCTTTTCGTGACTTTCTTTCCACAGTTGATTGCTGGACCTATAGTTAGTCATCAGGAAATGATGCCACAATTTTCCAAGCAGTCAAAAGTTGGGTTGAGCCAGGAGAATCTAGCGATTGGTTTAGCTATCTTCTCAATAGGATTGTTTAAGAAGGTGATTCTCGCTGACCAAATCGCGCTCTATGCTACTCCCGTTTTTAACGCTGCTAGTCAGGATGTCTCTCTTAGTGCAGTAGAGGCATGGATGGGGGCATTAGCGTATACCATGCAAATTTATTTCGACTTTTCTGGTTACTCTGATATGGCAATCGGTGCAGCTTGGTTATTTGGCATTCGCCTTCCTATTAACTTTAATTCCCCCTATAAAGCGTTGAATATCATCGATTTTTGGGGACGCTGGCACATAACATTGACGCGCTTTCTCACACGGTATCTTTACAATCCAATTGCATTAAGTATATCTAGGAGACGAATTCAACGAGGTAAAAGCTTAATCAAGCGGGGAGTAGGTAGTGCGAGTGCTTTTATTGAATTAATTGCATTTCCAACTATCATTACGATGTTACTGGCGGGTATATGGCATGGTGCAGGTTGGCAGTATATTGCATTCGGTTTTCTGCATGGCTTTTATCTCACAATTAATCACTGTTGGCACATGATTCTAAAATACAGAGGTTATAACTTGAAGGCAACGAGTTGGTTAGGTCAACGATTTGGACAAGTTGTGACATTTGTAGCTGTAGTTGTTGCAATGATCTTTTTTAGGGCAACAGATATTGATGATGCAACGACAATAATTGCTTCGATGATTGGTCAAAATGGATTTTCTATAGCTGATGGAGCTTTGTTCCCGAACCAGCTATTTAGCAACGCAAAGCTTGGTCTCCTAAGTCTGATAGTTGTAATGTCGATCGCGTTTTTCTTCCCCAATACTCAAGAGTGGTTCTCGAAATATAGTCCTGCTTTAGGTTATCAACCTGCTGTCTCGAAAAAACACAAGTTTAGATGGGTGATTCATCTTCAAGAATATCTGAGTTGGCAACCCAATCAGTTTTGGGCAATGATTACTGCTGGCATTGCTGTAACGAGTTTCCTAGGTCTTTCAGGTGTAAGCGAATTTATCTACTTTCAGTTCTAATTACTTAGGTGCAACAGTAATTTCAATAATTCGGGGGTTCTATGCATCCATATCGTCAGTTCTTAATTTTTTTAACAGCTTATTCGGCTGTCTATTTGATGTCCATCTTTTGGATTAATGTTTGGGCAGATCCTTTCGGCTTGAGAACTTATGGTGGCAGAATTGGTCATTCTCGTCTTGTTAAAGCAATTCTAATTAATCGAATTAATCCAAAGAAAGTTTTTGTCGGTGCATCCAGTGTAGCAATTGGCCTCAATCCAGAACATGAAGCCTTCAAAAACTATGAGCCAGTCTATAATTTAGGCATTTATGGGGCTAACTTTTATGAATTAAAGCGTTATTTTCAGCATGCAGCTTCTGGTGAAAATCTTGAGAAAGCGTTGATTGGTTTGGATTTCTATGGCTTTAATCAATTCAGTAAGATTAAGTCTGGATTTTCAGAGACTCGTTTACAATCAAGACGAATGAAGCCCCAAGATTTTTTAAGGTTATATCTGTCATTAGAAGCCCTAACTTTGATTAGGGATTCTAACGAAGCAGCAAATTATTTTTCTCCTAATGGAAAAATAATAGAACTCAAAAATTTCGATGCAAAAAATCGAGAAGAGCTTTTTGCTAAGCATCTAAGACAAAACTTTTCAGATGAAGAGGGAGTGTATAGAAGGTATTCCCTTTCTACAGAAGCAATTAAAGATTTTATTGAGCTTGTCTCAACTGCTCAACAGAACAACATTGATATTCAAATTTTTCTACCTCCCTCTCATGCCACACTTTTCTATCCATCAAGAATGACTACATACTGGACAGTTTATCAGCGTTGGCTTCGAGCAGTTGTAGAAATTCATCCCGTGTGGGACTTTTCAGGCTGCAATAGTATAACGACAACACCTATAAATTTTAGTGAAAAATCTTATGAAGATCCCCTTCATTTTACTCCTCAGTTGGGAAATTGGATTATTGAGCGCGTATATACCTCTGAAGTAGATTCTTTGCCGTCAGATTTTGGCGTGTATGTGACGTCTGAAAATGTTGACAGTCATCTCCAGAGAGTCCGCCAGCAGTGCAAACTTTGGCTTCAAGAAAATCCAGAAGTTGTAGAATGGTTGGAAGGTCTCGATTTAAGACAGCAATTGGTTCTTTCAGTTCAAAATATGTAGTAATAGGCTTTTATGCAGGAATGAAGAATCGTAAAGAATAAAATCTATGATGTTCTATATTTGCTAGTTAGCGCTCGATAGTATCTCGAATAAATCTTGGCGATTATAATTACCACTCTTCCTGATCGCTAAATTAATATATCCATCTACCTCTAATGTCATTCACATGTATTATTAGTTTTGAAATGATGTCTCAATTTAGTGGATTTATCAAGGGCTTTTGTAGCTATGTTACAGTTTATCTTCTTATCGTTTTTTCCATTAACTTAGTGGCGGACCCTTACGGAATTCGTGAAAGTGGTGGACGCGTAACAAATGATCGCCTAGTTAAAGCGGTTAAAATTAACCAAGTTAAACCTAGAGTAGTTTTCTTAGGGTCCTCCGGTGTCGCCAGAGGACTAGATCCCGCGCATGAGGCTCTACCAAACAGTGACTCAGTCTACAATTTGTCTCTCCTCGGCGCAAACATTTACGAGATACGGCGGTATTTTGAATACGCTAATGCTGCTAGTGATCTCAAACATATTGTTGTTGGGCTAGACTTTTATGCGTTTAACCATTTTAGAGACGTAAGGCCTGGATTCTCGGAAGCGAGATTAAGCTCTGGACATTTAACCCCCAAAGATCTTTTAGGGCTTTACCTATCTCTAAGTTCTCTTGATCTGACGCTAAACCCTGAGAAGAGGGGCTATTATTTTGCCGAAAACGGTACTTACAAGCATCAGATTCCTTTGGAGCGAATATATCAGTTTGAAGCGTCGCTTACCGAAGATTTCAGCGAAGCTGAGCAGATGTACTGGAACTATAAATTATCAAAGGAAGAGATTAACCATTTCCGGATGATAGTTAAAAGTGCTCGTGAAGATGATATTGACGTCAAATTATTTTTACCGCCAATACACGCAACACTATTTTATTCTGCAGTGATAGATAATTATTGGACAACCTATGAGAACTGGTTACATGAAATTGTCAGCATTCAGCCAGTGTGGGATTTTTCAGGCTGTAACGGTATCACAATCGAACCAGTTAGCGAAGAAATGGACTATTTTGAAGATCCGTCCCACTACACGTATAAAACAGGCGATTTAGTTCTCAATCGTATGTTTAATTATGATGCTGATAGAGTGCCAGAAGAATTCGGAGTATATCTCACACCAGATAACATAGATGGTCATTTGCGAAACGTTAGAGCTCAGTGTCAAAAGTGGGCAGAAGAGAACCCTGATATTATCCGATGGCTAAAAGATCTCAATCTGGAGAGGCATATGACACTTTCTAGCACTAAATAGCTGCATTGCTAGCAGCCTATCGTTTCAAGTTAAGCGTGCACTATTAAATTGTTACTTGAGCAAGAGTCATGATACCTATACAGCGTAACGTCTCAATTTGTTTCTCTCCAGACGATCTTGAGTTGTTTAGCAAGGCCAGTCATGATAGTAATCCTTTACATCTTTCTGATTCCTATGCCCGCAAAACTCCATTTGCTAAGCGCGTAGTATTTGGAGTTTTGGGTAGTTTATTTGGTTTAGGCCATCTGCAAGATCGACCAGGACTACGACTGGGGAAGATTGTTCTAGATTTCTCAGGCCCTTTGTTCGTTGATGTGCCTTATTCTCTTGAAATCGTTGAAACTTCTCTTGAAAAAGCAGTAGTAAGAATCTATGATGGCAGACGATTACTCTCCAAGGTGACTGCTCATTTTCAAAGTGGAAATCCGATGCGCTTTAAAGCGATGCTTTCACGAGCAGCTCGCACTGAACCCTTAGCACTATCACCATCAGATCTTGCCGGAGGCTATCAAGTTAAGGAAACTTACTGTCCTGATATCAGTTCACTCCGGGTTTTAACTGACCGCTTGGGGTTATTCGAAAAAGGCATTGGTGAGGTAGAGGCAGCGACATTGTTATGGTCAAGTTACTTTGTTGGCATGGAACTACCAGGCTGCCAGGCTCTTTTTTCTAAATTTTCTCTCAATTTCGATGGGTCATCCGAAGATCTCACCACACCGATTTCTTATGCTGCATCTGTAATTCGGTTAGACGATCGATACAATCTGTTGCGAACAAAGGTTGAGCTAGCTGCCAATGGAATGTCACTAGCGGTGGGAGAGATTCAGTCATTTATTCGCCCCACTCCACCGACCTCCACATTAGAGTCCATCGAAACTCTGATGCCCGGATCGGAAGCATTAAAAGGTAAAGTTGCCCTTGTGACGGGGGCTAGTCGAGGGCTAGGAGCAACGATTGCCCAATCCTTGGCATTACAAGGATGCACTGTATTGGTTAACTTCCTTCGTAGTTACTCAGAAGCCGAGCAGCTTCGGACAACTGCAGGGAAGGTATCGGGTGAAATTGTTTTAATGCAAGGAGATGCATCTGACTTATCTTGGTGCCTTTCGGCTAAGCAAGAGATTATCGAGAAATATGGAAAACTAGATTTTTTAATTTGCAATGCCTGCCCTGCCATTTTGCCGCTTTGGATCGAACCGACAGCAATTGACCGAGTTAATGACTATGTGAGTAAAAGTCTGGCTTTAATGAGTGTGCCGATGTCAACTTTCCTCAATCTTATATCTGAATATTCGGGATCGGTTACTGTGGTCTCTTCAACTGTTGTGTCTCATTCCACTCCTAGTGACTGGCCTCATTATACTAGCGCTAAGTATGCGATTGAAGGGCTCACCAAAGTAGCAGTTGCAGAATATACCCAAGTAAACTTCTTACTAGTGAGGCCCCCAAAATTACTAACTGGTCAAACTAACACTCCAATTGGTCGTCAAGGTGCTATCTCCGCTGAAGAAGTCGCAGTTAAAATTGTTGAGCGATTGAAAGGATTATCTTGTTCGGGACACCTCGAGATATTAGAAGATGTATGGGAAGCACCCAAATAAAAATGCTTGATTCCAAATCCGGAAAGGGCACCTCTGGAGCATTTCTCTGATTTTGATAAAGCTATTATTAATGTCTATCTACTCTTTCCTGGTATTGATTATTAATTTATATAAGGCAACGGACTGTATCTTTTTAATGAAGACACTCTCTGAAGCCTCGAAATACGTATAAAAATAATCTAATGTCCTTTTATAGGATGACTCGGTGTGTCTGCTTGATAAGCCTATTGATGTTCATATGATTTTATCCCAATAGGCGGAGTCCAAATTTCTGTCAATGCATACGCTTGAGTAATTGGTGGTAGCAATAATATGACTAAGGTAACTGGCATAATTCCAGCCAGATATAAGTCGACCCGATTTGAAGGAAAACCGCTCGCAGCTATCGGTGGAAAAACCATGATCCAAATGGTCTACGAGAATTGCCTAAGAAGCACTCTTCTAGACCAGGTGATGGTGGCTACAGATGATCAGCGCATTTATGACAATGTTACGTCCTTCGGTGGCAAGGTTGTCATGACTAAGGCGGATATCGCTACTGGAAGCGATCGCTGCTATGAAGCTATCAAACATCATGACTGCGACATTGTAGTAAATATCCAGGGAGACGAACCCTTAATTGATCCAGCCGTTATCGATGCTTGCATTCAGGCCCTGTTGAATACCCCAGAAGCAGTCTGTTCAACTCCAGTAGTTGAGTCTTATGATCTTGAAGAAATTAATTCTCCTCATACAGTTAAGGTAGCACTCAGTCAGCAGCTTGAAGCGCTCTATTTTTCCCGATATCCGATTCCCTACTTCCGTAACTCAATAAAGGGAAATAAATACTACAGACATATTGGGTTGTATTGTTATCGAAAATACTTTCTAGAGGAATATGTGACGATGCCGCAGACCCCCCTAGAGATTTCAGAGTCTCTCGAACAACTCCGGATCTTAGAGAATGGATTTAAGATTCAGTGCTGTCCAGTTCAATACGAATCTGTTGGCGTAGATACTCCAGAAGACCTAGAAAAGGTCAAGCACCTTCTCGGTGTTTAGTCGCCCAGTCTGATCGCAAAAAAATTGGGTGACTAGACTGTAGCAAATAGGCAATATCGATATCGATTGAGTTCAGTAGAACGAATTTGGTGCTTTTCAGCCTGTTCTTGATTATTCATACGCTTTAGATCTTAGATGAATTTGTTGCCTCCGTGACTTTTTTGAGGCTTCATCAATGATTGAAACTGGTATGTAATTTTGATGAATTCAGCCAAATAATTAGGGCATATAGTAAAGATAAACGTGATACTTGATGCAAGCTTTTTAGCTAGAGCAATAAAACGAAAGTTTCTTATAAGTGACTGTTAGATTTAAGAGGCATTCCCATGCTAACCAAGATTCCCAAAATTTCCTGTTCTCTACTTGCAGCAGTAGATGGAGAGATCACTCTACCCGATGTTCTTAAAAAGCTAGACGTTTTAGGCGTAGATATCATTCACTACGATGTCAGTGATAATGCTAAGACGCTACATTTCAAAGATATTGAACACCTCCGTCGTAACACTTGTCTACCCTTTGATGTACATCTGAGCGTAGAAGATCCAATTCCTTATTTACAGGATGTCCAGTTAAAGCCAGAGGACTACTTCTGTCTCCACGTTGAGAACAATCTGAGTTGGTCGCAACTTGAGGAGGTTAGAAATAAAGTTGGCTGTAATTTCGGGTTAGCCATCAATACTGAAACTCCTGTTAGTGATTTATTCGACAAGGCACAGATTCTTGACTACGTGCTGTTCATGTCGGCGACACCAGGCGTTTCAGGTGGACAGTTTAATGACCAGGTAGTTAACAAAATTAAGGCATTCCGCAGAGCATTTCCTAATGTTAAAGTTCACGTAGATGGTGGTGTTAACTATCTATCTGCTGCATTACTGCGGGAATTAGAAGTTGATGTTTTGATTTCTGGTTCTTATATTCTCAAAAACGAAGATTATTTAGTTCAGTTAGTTAAACTCTTCGGTAAGAATCTGTATCTACGAGTAGCAGACATTATGAGAGTGCGGGATCAAGTTCCTCGTGTTACGCCAGATACGGATATCTGTCAAACAGTTTTAGAGATGAACACCAAACAGGTTGGTTGTACATGCGTTGTAGATCATGAAAATCGTCTCCTCGGATTAGTTACAGATGGAGACGTTCGTAGGAGACTAATTGTTCAACCCGATTTGTCTACTTTGAAAGCTAAAGACTTAATGGCGGTTCAACCCTTCGCTATTACTCCAGATATGCGCCTGCTCAGTCTATTACGAGAACTCGATAAAAGACATGCAGGGTTTGATGTTATCCCAGTTGTAGATACGTCTGAGCAATGTGTAGGGTTGGTCTGGTTACGGGATATCATTTCAAGTCATGCTTTATAAAGCAAGCGTTATTTTGCTAGCATTCGGGTCACTCTATAGGTAGTAAAACTATGATTATCAAACTTAGCCAAGCATCCGCAGAATCAACACTTGACCAGCTAATGCAATGGTTTGCTCAACAGGACGTCGAAGCTCGTAAAGTCAACTGGGAAAACCAGGTTTTGTTAGTTACTTCTGCTAAATGGAAGGGAGATGCTGACTATATTAGGAGTATTGAGGGTGTTGAATCTGTTACCGAGATGGGAACAGAGTACCAACTTTGCACTCGCCAGTTTCAGGATCAAGATACCGTAATTGACCTGGGTGATGGTGTTGTCTTCGGTCGTGGTCTAACTATAATGATGGCTGGACCTTGCGCGGTTGAATCAGAGGAGCAAGCCATGCGAACTGCTGAATTCTTGCGTAGCAAATTCGATATCAAGGTTTTTCGTGCAGGTGCCTTCAAGCCTCGTACTTCACCCTACAGCTTTCAGGGATTAGCTGATGAGGGGCTGAGGATTTTGGAGAAGGTACGTGATACCTTTGGGATGAAGATTATTACCGAAGTAAAGGATACCACTCAATTAGCAGCGGTCGCTGATGTTGCTGACATCATTCAAGTTGGTACTAAGTCTATGTATAACTTCTCACTGCTGGCAATGTGTGGTCAGTTAAAGCAGCCAATTGTCTTAAAGCGGGGCTTCATGACTACGATTAAGGAGTTTTTACAGGCGGCTGACTTCATTCTCTGCAATGGTAATCCTAAGGTGATTATGTGCGAACGAGGTATCCGTAGTTTTGAGCCACAAACTCGATTCTGCTTGGATGTTTGCTCCGCTGCTCTGATGAAGGAGTTGAGCCACCTGCCTCTCGTTCTTGATCCTTCTCACGCTATGGGTATCGCAGCTCAAGTGCCCTTGGTTGCACAATCTGCTGCTGCATTAGGAGTTGATGGGCTGCTAGTTGAAACTCATCCTGACCCAGCAAACGCTAAAAGTGATAAGGAGCAGGCGCTATCATTTGAGCAATTTAGCCAAATGATGGCAGTGCTGGATCCAATTTGTACTGCAGTGGGTCGGAGGCTGGTTGCGTGAGTTGTGATTCCCTGAACTCTGTCCTCCATCAATGCCACGCGGTAATTTTTGACTTAGATGGTGTGATAGCTGACACGGAGCCTCTTAAATTTGCCGCTTATCAAGCGGTGTTTCGAGAAACTTATGGGATTGAGCTACCTGCTGAAGATATCACTTGGCGGGGTATGAAGGAGCAATCCGTCATTGCCTATTGGTTTGACAAGTTTCAACTAACGGGTGAGCCAGAGAAGCTGATTCAAGCTAAGCGAGCTGCTTACCAATTGTTTCTAGAACAAGGCCGAGTTACCGCAGTGCCAGGAGTTATTGAATTTGTACATTGGCTGCAGTCGGTAGAGAAATTGCGAGGCGTGGCAACCAGTTCAAGCCGTCAAGAAGCGACAATTATACTGGAAAATTTAGGGCTGACGACTGCCCTCAGTCAGCTAGTTACTAGAGATGATGTCCAACAGCTTAAGCCTCATCCTGAAGTGTATCTAAGCTCAGCATCTGCGTTGGGAGTTCAGCCCTCGGATTGCATAGTATTTGAAGACAGCCAATCAGGAGTGATTGCTGCTAAGTCATCTGGAATGTTTTGTGTTGGGGTCTTGACTTCATTTTCTAGCGATGCTCTTGCTTCTGCTGATCAGACGATCACCAACTTCACGGAGTTGTGTTGGGAGCAAATACTACCATGCGAGCAGTCAGCATGAAATTCTTTCCGCTTAGATGATGTATTAGTAGATAGGAATTCATAATGAAGATCTTAGCGGTCATCCCAGCTCGATATGCTGCTCAACGGCTTCCTGGTAAGCCTCTGGCAATGATTGGCGATCGCCCGATGGTGCAATGGGTTTATGAAACTGCTAAGAGTTGCTCTATCTTTGGAGAGGTGATTGTTGCTACTGAAAGTGAGCAAGTTGCTGAGTGTGTTCGGGAATTTGGAGGCAGAGTGGAGATGACTCGCAGCGATCATCTCAGTGGCACCGATCGTGTTGCTGAAGTGGCTGCCCGATATGAGGATATGGATATCATTGCTAATGTGCAAGGAGACTTGCCCTTTGTTACTGCCAAAGTTTTAGCTCAACTCGTCTCTCCTTATCTAGATGGAGAACTACCTGATATGACTACTTTGGCATGTCCCCTAAACCTGGAAGTAGGATATTCTGATCCGAATACAGTAAAGGTCCTATTAGATCGCCATCAATATGCAATCTATTTCTCGCGATCGCCCATTCCTCACTTTCGTAACCCTGGCACTGCGCCGGTCTATCACCATCTAGGTCTCTATGCTTTCCGTAGAGATTTCTTAGTGGAAGATTATGCCAAATTGACGGCAACCCCATTAGAGTTATGCGAGGGATTGGAACAACTGCGCGTGTTAGAAAACGGTTACTCCATTCGTGTCTGTCAAACAGAGGCAGCCGTAGTAGAGGTTAATACGCCTGACGATTTAGATAGGGCGCGATCGCAACTGATTGAAACAATCACGTCGTGAATTATCTTGCAATTCCTGGAATCTGTCTGCTTGAAATTGAGTGCTGAAGATCATAGGTGCGATCGGGAGGTGAACATGGCCTTGAAACAACTCAAAGATACGATCCGCAAAACAACAGACCCGTTGGAAGCAGCAATTTTGGCTAATGATTACTTCCCATTGCAGAAGAGTCTAAACTATCCGGATAAAGTAAATCTAATTTGGAAGGATTTGCGGTTTCGAGTCTATCCTCGATCTATAGATGTCAAATCAGAAATTACCTTTTTGCTATATTCCAAAGCCTGTGAGCGTTTACTAGTACCACTCATCCTCAATTTACTAAATCAATCAGAGGTAAAAGAGAGAGGTATTCAAATCAATGTCGTTGTTCTGTTTGGCATTCACCGCCTTCAGCTTTCGTCCGATAATTTGCAGCAATTACATAAGCTAGGATGCCAAATCCAAACTGATTATTTCAGTTTAATTCGTGCCTGTCACCAGCCCCAGCAAAAATTGGTGGTACTTTGTTTGGATCATCGTAAACCTTACATTTACCACCACTGGGGAGTTAATACCGTAGACACACTTAAACGATTTGGCGTTAAAACACTCTCGATTCAGCATGGTGGGACGCGTGCCGACAGCGTCGAGGATTTGGCCTCTGCTGCATCCGATATTGTTTTGGTTTGGGGCAAACGAGTTTATCGAGAGATTGTAGAGAAATATGGTGGCAATCCTCAACGATTCCGAGTGGTCGGCAATCCCTTGCACGATCGTCTTGCAATGCTTGAGCACACTCAAATTCGCCAGCGATTTATCAATTGTTATCCAGAAGCAAGCACACAACTTGATCAAAAACGCGTCATATTACTAGCGTCTTGCCTTCACAGTGAGTATCGTGGTATGGGCGATGAGATGCAGATGTATCGAGACTATATCCGCCATATCTATAACAGTATCGACTTTTCCCAGATTTTACTTTTAGTTAAAATGCATCCTCTCGATACATTAGAACCCAATCTCTATCGACAAGGCATTCCTAGCGACCAGGGTGAGGACTCTATAATCATCATTGAACCAACCGTTACAGAATTAGACATTTATTCCTTGTTGGCGCTTTCTGAACTTTTGATAACTCGAGCCTCGACTGTCGCTGAAGAAGCTTTACTCATGAGAAAAAAGGTAATCTCATTTGACTTGTTATCAGAGGGGCCATCAAAAAGCTATAAGCATTTAGAAGAGTACGGTAGCTACACTACCGTATATGCAATGCCTAATAACCAATTAAATCAAGCAATCTCTTCTATACTGCTTGAGCAATCCTCTGACCGAGCACAACAATCTTCCTTTATAGAAGAAGAGCTGACCTATGCGTTAGATGGAAATTCAACAAACAGGGCTGTTAATGAAATTTTGATGTATCTCCTAAATGACTGAAGGGAGCCTATGAAAACAATTGCTCTTATTGATGTTAACCATGGTCGGGGACATCATCTGACCTATATGAGGTTTTTCTGTAAAACCTTACTAGAGTTGGGATATCGGGTCATGGCATTCTATCCAGATCCAGATGCCGTAACAAATTGGTTGCAATCTAGTTGCTCCCAATATTTAGATAATTTCTATGTTTTTGAGATCAGTGAGTACGAGCATCGTAAAGTTCCCTTGATCACGAAAATACCTTCCAATTTGCAACCCATAATCGTATTAGCACGTTGGCAATATACTGCTAAAATCATCCGAAAAGCTGTAAGGCAAGTTGGATTTGAACCTGATTTAGTTTTCTTTAATTGGCTAGATAACTATTTTAGTTATTTCTTGACTCATCATTTGGTCGATTTAATATTTCCCTATAAATGGTCTGGAATTTATTTTAGACCTGGGGATTTACGATTCAAAAAAAATGCTCTGATTCCTCACTATGCGATCGCGCGATCGCCAAAATGTCAGGGTTTAACACTTCTAGATGAAGATTTTGCCCAAACGATGGATGGTAAGTTAGAGAAGCCAATCATTCCATTTCCAGACTTGACCGATGAAGCGGCACCTAGCCTCGAACTTGACATTGTTAAACAAATTCGAGAGAAGGCAGGAACAAGAAAGATTATTGGTCTTATTGGTTCACTTAGTAAGCGAAAAGGACTTTTGACGTTCCTTGAGGTTGCCCAAAAATCATTGAACGAAGACTGGTTTTTCGTATTAGCTGGTCCTCTCAACCAAGCCAACTTTCACCAGGAGTATGATCAAAGACTTTCGGATGAATATCAAAGGTTACAAAATGTTCTTCACTCTCCACCAGATAATTGCTTCTTTCACCTCCAATCGATTCCAGATGGTCCCCAATTTAATGCTTTTATTGATACCTTTGACATATTATTTGCGGCTTATGAGAACTTTCCCTATAGCAGTAATATCCTAACGAAAGCAGCGGTTTTCCAGAAGCCAGTAATTGTGAGTGATGGATTTTGCATGGCTAGACGTGTACAACGATTTCAGTTTGGTTTGGCAATTCCAGAAGGTGATGTTGCTGAGTGTGTCAAGGCAATTCGTCGGCTTTGCGAACCTTCCACATCCGACAATCTTCGACTTAGTTTTGACTTTGAGGGCTACAGGAAACTTCATTCAGCCGAACGATTGGGTGAAATCTTCCAGTCTCTCGCGAGTAGTCGGAAGATGCGCACAACATTAGCTAATAGCGTTAGCTAACTTTGATTTTATTCACAATCAGTAAAGTTAATTTTAGGAGTAAATTATGAAAGTTCTAGTAACTGGTTCAAGTGGATTGATTGGTTCTGAAGCGGTTGAATACTATGATCGTGAGGGACATGAAGTAGTTGGCGTAGATAACAATATGCGCGCCGAATTCTTTGGTTCTCAAGGAGATACACTGTGGAACTTGGGGCGATTGAAAGGTACTACTCAACGGTTTGAGCATTGCAATATTGACATTCGCGATCGCGCAGCAATCTTCAAGTTATTTGAAGAAAAATCCTTCGATCTCATCATTCACTGCGCCGCACAACCTTCCCACGACAAAGCTTGTCAAATTCCTTTATTAGATTTTGAAGTGAATGCGCTGGGTACTGTCAATCTTCTAGAAGCGACTCGTCAATTCTGTTCCGAGGCAGTATTTGTTCATATGAGCACCAATAAAGTTTATGGAGATGCTCCAAATGAAGTACTCCGAGTCGAGTTGGAAAAGCGCTATGATTATGAGCGCTCCGAAGACTATAACGGCATTTCGGAAGAGTGCCGAATCGATCGATGCCTACATTCCCTTTTTGGTGCCTCTAAAGCCGCAGCCGATGTAGTTGCCCAAGAATATGGTCGCTATTTTGGTATGAATGTTGGTATTTTCCGAGGTGGTTGTCTCACTGGTCCGTCCCATTCTGGTGTAGAGCTTCATGGTTTCTTGTCATATCTAGTTAAAGTAGCAGTCAATGGCGGCACCTATAAAGTGTTTGGATATCAGGGTAAACAAGTTCGAGATAATATTCATAGCTATGACGTTATTCAAGCATTTGAAGCCTTCCGTCGTAATCCACGCCCTGGCGAGGTTTATAACCTAGGTGGTGGACGTGGAAACAGTGTCTCTATCTTAGAAGCCTTTGACTTGGTAGGTGAGCTGGTAGGGCGCGAGATAAATTGGACTTATGTTGACCAAAACCGGATTGGAGATCACATCTGCTATATTTCTGATCTCACTAAGATGAAATCCCACTTTCCTGATTGGGATATCACTCGTAGCCTGACCGACATTTTGAAGGAAATGGTTGAAGCAGAGCAGGCAAGATTTGCCAGCGTATAACTATTCATTATTCAAGCAGTATCGTCTCCCATTTTGCCATTTTCCGCCCTATTTAGTAGCAGGTAAACCACATTCTAAATGGCTACATGTCGGACGATCCGCAGTGAACCTTTGAGAAACCGGCCATTCCCTTTTCCAATTTTGCCGGACAGATCGCACCAAACTTCAGCGACAAGTATGTAAAGCATATTCATACTCGAATCAGTTGATAGAAAACTGTCTAATCGTTTGGTGTATATGTCCAAGCAAGAGGGAATGCTGGGCTCATTGCAAGCCAAATGGCAATTGGCTCAGGAAAATTTATCCTTGGTGCGTGGCATCATTTTCAGAATTGGCTGTTCACTGAGGTCATCATCAATGGTTTTCAACAGATGTATATCTTGCTTAGATGAGAATTGCGGATCGATTATCAAAGTTCTTAAACACCTAATTCTTACACAGGATAGGCTAACCACTGGTTGATCTGGCAAACCTTCTAATGAATTAAGGTGCGTGTTGTTCAACTAGCTCATAAAAGAAGATTTGTCAGACAACCTAGTGGTAGCTTTCATTCTTGACCATTACTTGCAACTTCAATTCTCTGAATGACGCAATAAGGCAAATTCAAATTCTGAAACAGACAGGGGGTAATCTTCCTATAATCTTACGATTACTAATCAAATGCAACTTAATCCTTCAGTCCTTCAAAAACTAAATTTTCTGAGGCTAGTCCCTAATAAACCAGCATCAAAAACCTGGTTACCTTCTCTGGACGGACTCCGCGCGATCGCTATTTTACTCGTATTGTTAGAGCATATTACAGGAAATGTATTCCGTGACGACTTAGCTGATAATGGTGCCTTCTTTGGTCCTTTCCTAAACTTTGGAGATGCTGGAATGGGTCGTTCCGGCGTTTACTTATTTTTTGTCCTTAGTAGTTTTTTATTAACTATTCAACTGCTTAAGCCAGATATTAATTTTAAGGACTTTAAATTGTGGGTTAATTATGGATTTAAGAGGTTAATCCGTATTTATCCTCTCTATCTATTCATATTGCTAGTCTACCTAATATTTCCCAGCTTTCAATATAGTTTGAAGGATGTCTTTGAGCACCTAATTTTGCAAAAAGCCGGAAACCATTTCTGGACAATTCCAGTAGAAATTAAATATTATCTTATTCTGCCAGGAATCGTCTGGCTACTCACCAAGTCCTTAAAGCGTAATATAGTCCATGTTACCGTTCTACTTGCAGTTTTTTCAGTCCTCAGCAAGTTTCTCGAGCTAACCATTTGGAGCCCTGAGCGCTTATCAATCTTGCCTCATCTGCCAATCTTCTTGATTGGTTCTCTGGCAGCAATTATTCACACAAATCTAGTTAATCTATCTGAAAGGATAAACTGCAACATTAAATTTAGTATGGAAGCAATTTCTATAGGCTCCATTTTAACTATTCTTTTAACTCTAAAAACAGTTCCAACCTGTTTTCTTTGGGAGTTATTACTTGGACTTGAAATGCCAAGTTTTCCGTCCAATCACTGGCTCTATCTTCTACATGGTTTACTATGGGCAACTTTTCTAGTGAGTCATTTACATGGAAAGGGACAAATGAGTCGTTTACTCAGTTGAACACCCTTGCGATATATCGGCATGATCAGTTTTGGAATCTATCTATGGCATATTGCCATCCTCGGTTATTTTAATGCTCATTTGGCAGTGCCCAGCATCCTAAAGTTTCTGGCAATTTTTGTAATAACAGTGATCGTTTCTTCAGCAACATACATCTTGATTGAGCAACCTTTGATGCAGCTCAAGTTACCTTTTCTGAAGAAATCTGCCCGACCTACAAAACAATAAACCTCCTTCACTCCCATAGGAGAAGAGGGTTAGTTTCTAATCATATAAATTTCAATACTATCTTCCGAGAAATCGAGAGTATTTCGAAATTCTAATTTGCACTATCAAGAATGAATGAAATGAAACCTCTAATTTTGAGTACGTCTGACATCGAGGGAGGAGCTGCTCGAGCGGCTTATAGGTTGCATCAGGGGTTTCAAGCGATTGGCACTCCTTCTCAAATGCTGGTCAGAGCAAAGTTTGGCAGCAACAAGCGTGTAATTGCCGAAAAATCTATACTCACTAAACTGGGACCACAGTTTAACAACCTACCGATGCGGCGGTATCCCAGGCGTGAGCGAAAATTATTTTCTCCCCAGTGGTTTCCAGATGCGATCGCCAATAAAGTAGCCGAAATCAATCCAGATGTCGTTAACATGCACTGGGTCTGCAATGGATTTTTGAAGATTGAAACCCTAGTAAAGTTTAATAAGCCTCTGTTCTGGACGCTGCAAGACATGTGGGCATTTACGGGAGGTTGTCATTATAACGAAGGATGCGATCGCTATATGCAGTCTTGTGGAAATTGCCCACAACTGAAGAGCGGACGCGATCGCGATCTTTCCCGACAAATTTGGCAACGAAAGCTTAAGGCATGGAAAGATCTTAATCTGACAATTGTGACCCCTAGTTCTTGGATGGCAGATTGTGTGCGTGCTAGCTCTCTATTTCGCGATCGCCGGGTTGAAGTAATTTCTTTTTGTTTGGATACAGAGCGTTATAGACCAATTGATACAAAAACAGCGCGGGATATTCTAAAGCTCCCACAAGATAAGAATCTAATACTTTTTGGGGCCCTGTCTGCCACTGCGGACCCCCGTAAGGGATATCATCTGCTGATGCCTGCCCTCCAAAACCTCAGCCAGATGGATTTGCATGATAATACTGAATTGGTCGTATTCGGAGCATCTCAACCTGAAAAGCCGACCGAATTAGGCTTCAAAGCACACTATCTAGGCTCTTTCCAAGATGATATTACCTTAGCAATCGTCTATTCTGCAGCCGACGTAATGGTGGTGCCATCCCTACAAGAATCATTCGGACAAACAGCCTCGGAAGCCTTGGCATGTGGGACTCCTGTTGTTGCCTTCAATGCTACTGGCCTGAAGGATATTGTAGATCATCAGACCAATGGCTATCTCGCGCAACCCTATGAGATTAAAGACTTGGCAAACGGGATTACGTGGGTATTGCAAAACCAACAACGACATGCACAATTAAGGGAAAGCGCTCGCCTTAAGGCAATAACAACCTTCTCTTTAGAGTTACAGGCTAAACAGTATTTGTCTCTATTTACGGAGGTGCTACACAATCAAACCAGAAAAACTATTTGATCATCATTCGCCTGCATAAGTAAAATCCACCAGGATGATGCCGTCACGCCAGTATTCAGAGCACATCTGCCCATACTCTGTGTGAGACTGAGAATTATATGATTTTGTTTATTCTAGCCAGTCAGGTCGGGTAAATTGGAGAAGCTATGGATCGAGAGACATCAAGAACGCGATCGCTCAAAATGCCTTTTGAAGTCCGTGAAAAGATTTAGGAGATATGTAATCGAGTAATTTTTAATGAGCACAGTAATCTCTCAAGAAAAGCCAAAAGGCTTCATTGATAACTCAACGTTGATTCTAATTGCATTTAGCAGTGCATTCTTCTCTCGCATGTTAGATAGCGCAGGAGCTCCATCCGCTATTAATTTTTTGCACTTCTTTGCTGTCCCAGTTGCATGTTGGTATGCAATCTCCAAGACTCGAACTCGTGAACGAAAACAAAAAGCTATCTCTAGAGAAATTGCCTATGGTTTGCTTTTGTTAATCGTTGCCATGTTAACGAGTGCAATCTGGAACGATGCTGGAATTGCTAATGTAATTTTAAGTTTTTTGCTCTTAGGAGAACCTTTTCTACTACTGCTATCTCTGATTAGCATTCCGATGTCGGTGCTAAAACTTGAGAGATTTCATACCTGGTTATTTCGATTTTGTTTTGCGAATCTACTGGTTGCCTTTGCTCAATATGGGTTATTCATGATCCTTGGACTGCATCCAAAATCAGGCAATCCAGACTACATTCAGGGCGTATTTTATCATTCTGGTGGGGGACATGTTGTCAGTGCCTCTGTCTCTATGACATTTGGAGTATATTATCTTATCAGTGAAAAATCTCGTCCTCTATGGTTTAGATTGGCTGTTTTACTCGCCGCTTTCTGCCATATGCTTCTTGCCGATGCAAAGCAGGTCTTGCTCGTGTTTTTGTTTTCAGGAATATTATTCTTCTTTACCAAAATGAAAAATATTTCTGAACTCTTGAAGTATCTGATTGGAGGTATTTTATTAGGAGCTGTTTTACTTTGGTGTACCCAAAATGTACCTGCATTTGGTGCATTTAACACCTGGGCAAGACCTGAAATCTACGGACCGGATGGCGAAGCCACCCTTTTAAAGTCAGCATCACTTCGTGTTATCTCATCCTATTTTGAATCTCCAATCAATTGGCTAGTAGGTCTTGGTCCAGGTCATACGGTCGGTCGACTAGGAGGTTGGATGATTCGTGACTATTCAGATCTGTTAAATCCTCTCGGTGCAACAACGCATCCTGCGGTCAATGAAGTGTGGGCAGCCGTGGGGAAAAGTTGGTTGGGAGATCAATCGAGCATGTTTTCTCCCTTCTGGGGATGGGCAGGAATCTGGGGAGATTTAGGTTTTTTAGGATTAGGCGCTTACTTATTTTTAGCATCTACTATCTGGAAGCGAGTCTGCTTAGATAATTTTTCTCAATATTTACTATTAAATGTTTTTGTGAATGGTCTGATTTTTACCCAAATGGAAGAACCCGGATATATGCTTTTTATCGCTATTATCATAGCTTTGCGATGGCAAAAACATCATAAAAGACAAAATGGATACTAAGTGCAACTAGTTTTCTAAAATAAAGAGCTTTTATGAAGGTCTTACACATGTGCTACTAATGAAAAGCCCGCATAAATTAAAGTAACTCAGGAGGAATTAAGAGTCACGTCTCTATACGGATAGAGACACTAAAAAAGCTTGATCTTAAGGAGAAATTCTATATTCAGTGTAGACTTACTGCCTATCCAGCCAGTCGATATTAAAGAGTCGTACGATATATATGTTCATGACCACGGTTACATATTAAGCAGACTGCTTCATACAGAGATATGTTTAATTCTCCGGTCAACGCCTGTAGCAACATTCTGTTTCCATATTGCTTCTAAGAACGTATTTCCAACCATTCACTCTAAAAGATACGCTAGATTAGATTGATATTTTATTGAATATTCTTTTGAACCTTTAAGAATCAAGAAATGCAGATTCTAACCATACATAATGAGTATCAAATCCGGGGTGGTGAGGATGAATCCTGTGAACTAGAGCAACGTCTGCTTCAGGAAAAGGGTCACCATGTAGATTCTTACATAGACAGTAATCAGCGGATTACAACTCTCGGTGCTATCAAAACCGCCTCTAAAACGATATGGTCTACAGAATCATATCGAAAGGTTCAACAAAAATTGCAGCAGACAAAGTATAACATCGTACATGTACAAAACTTCTTTCCCCTGATTTCTCCTTCTGTGTACTATGCTGCGAGGGCAGAAGGAGTTCCTGTTGTTCAAACATTGCGAAATTATCGTCTTCTTTGTCCTAATGCGCTCTTCTTTCGAGACGGGGAAATATGTGAAGACTGCTTAGGCAAACCGATTCCCTATCCTGGAGTTATTCATGCGTGTTATCGGGGGAGTCGAGCAGCCAGTGGTGTTACGGCTGCTATGATCACCACCCATCGCGCTATTCAAACTTGGACCAACATGGTGGATGTTTATATCGCGCTGACTCATTTTGCTCGCGAAAAATTCATTCAGGGAGGTCTGCCAGCTGAGAAAATCGTCGTTAAACCTAATTTTGTGTATCCAGACCCAGGAGTGGGAGAAGGTCAAGGTTCTTATGCCTTGTATGTAGGGCGTTTGTCAGTGGAGAAAGGACTAGATACGCTCATTTCTGCTTGGGAACAGCTTAAGATACCTTTTCCCTTAAAAATCGTCGGAGATGGTCCATTAGCTCCTGATGTTCAACGTGCCGCAGAAAAATTTCCGAAGATTGAATGGTTGGGGCGGAAGCCTATGGCAGACGTTCATGCATTGATGGGAGAGGCAACGTTTTTAGTTTTTCCGTCGAAATGGTACGAGACATTTGGACGAGTTGCAGTCGAGGCATTTGCTAAAGGAACTCCCGTAATTGCTGCCAATGTTGGTGCGATCGCCGAGCTAGTGCAAGATGGTCATACAGGGCTTTTATTTAATCCAGGTGATGCTAAATCGCTAGCATCCAAAGTAGACTGGCTTTTATCACACCCATCTAAACTTGCAGAGATGAGGAAAACGGCTCGATCTGAATTTGAAACAAAATTTACGGCACCTGCCAATTATCAAAGGCTGATGGAAATTTATGAACTAGCTGTCCGTCGCTGAGAATAAGTAAATACGTTCAACTTTAGTAGAACATAACTCTACATGTTCAGATCTGTGAGCAGACCCATCGCGTTACGAGAGGTCCATACACGTTCAACGCCCTAGCGCGGCTGACAAGTTACCCTTTATCGGACAACGTCTGTCCAAATCGGGATGACTGGATTCGAACCAGCGACCCCTTCGTCCCGAACGAAGTGCGCTACCAAGCTGCGCTACATCCCGAATTTTAACTGATCGTATCCAGGTTATCATATCGCAAGAGGTAGAGGTAGGGCATATAGATTGGTCAAGCTCATGAAGACCTACGATGATGTATCAATCGTTCACCCAAAACTCTTGAATTAAAACTCTCCGATGCTACTGCCAGCAAATCCTGATTCTGGTAATTCGATCTGATTGTTCTCACCAGGTTCAAATTGCCACTCCCCAGAATTGGTGCGTTTTAGACATTTCCAGGACACTGTTGTTTCAGACGGCAACTGCTGCACAACGCCCGTCCATTTAGGCGTACTCGGCCCAGGACCAGTGTGGTTAGGTGGAGGATTGTAGATATATTCCCAGTAGATATTGGGGTCAAGCGCAACGGCTCGATTGACATCCCAATTGCCCAATTCAGGAATGTTGCCCGTTACATAGACCGTTTCACCCGGTTTTGTGACGGCATTGTCACAGACAAAATGGGCGGTTGTGGTGGGCTCGACGGATCGAGTGATGAAATCAAACGTTTTGCTGAGATCTACGCTCTGAATGCCTGATTTTGCCCAGATGAGATTTTTACCGGCATTGTACCAACCTGCGTCTGCCGCATCAAATTCAGCTTTGTTGGTGAATTGGGGTAACTCTCTGCCGTTTAGCCTCACTTGGGTCGAATCAGCACTACTAACAACCAGTTGAACGGTAGTATTACGTCGATCCACCGCTCCTGAATAGGTGCCCTTAGAGGCTGCGATCGCCACCCTTGTAGTCATGTCTGTCTGCTGCTGGGTGATTCGGGTTGTCCGAGTTTCGTAGATGGGTCGTTCATTCTCATAGGCAGCAACGGTCTGCCCGTCATCTTCATACAGCGTAAATTCACTGGCATCAGGGGATGCATAAACTCGTACCATCAGGTCCTCGTGTTGAGTCCCATCGAGGCGATCGCCAAATGCGTCTCTAGTCTCGTCATCCACGTCCATTATTGGCACGATCGCCCCAGCTTTTGCAAAGGTGGGCAAGCGCAAGATGCCGTCAATATAAGTCGGAACATTCTCAACGGTTTCACCATTGCTCGTAAACCAGTCATGGGTGTGATAGTTGATCCACGTTCCTTGAGGCAAATAGACATCCCGCTGATACTCTCCATGGCGAGCGACTGCTGCAACCAGCAAGTCGCGTCCAATCAGCTTTTGATTGCCAACCTGCCGAAGCGCCATGTCGTCTTGGTAGTAGAACAACGGGGGAGGCATCAGGGGCTCACCAAATAAATAGGCTCGATACGCTAACGAATAGTAATACGGAATCAATTCATAGCGTTGGCGAAGGTTGGCTAAGTTTGATTCTATATCTCCCACTAAGTGAGGAGATGTTTCATAGCGCAGAGATGTTTGGAAGCTGTTGTCAGTATGAGGACGGATAGGCGTATCAAACCATGCCCCATTCGCAAACCATTGGGTATAGAGTTCATCTTCATAGTGCCGATTACCTGCATGATTGGCGTTGTACGGCATTCCCTCCCGCCGAAACCCCCCGATATCCGAACCATAGTAATCAATTCCAGACAATGACATGTGCATTTGGGCATTGAGGTGGGTTGCGAGCAGTTGCAAATCGGCGCCAATGTCACCTGACCACATGGCTACTCCATAGCGTTGTGAGCCAGGTGCACCGGAACGACTCAAGATAAACGGGCGGCGATTGACCTCGCTGTGATGGCGAATATATCCCTCGTAGAGCGACTGATTCCAGAGCAGATTATAGAGGTTATGAATGTCATCATGGTTATTTTTCATCCCTGTTGCGGTAGGTTCTACGCCGTTGTAGCACGCCTGTTCATCGTACTTTTCAGGTTCACCCAAATCCGTCCAATGTCCCAAGATACCGGTAGACACCAGATTGGGAAACCGTCGATGCGTATGAACCCACTCTCCGGCTGCCGGGTCAGACCAATCGACCATTCCGCCTTGACCAAACCATTCATTGAGGATCGTTGGGGTATATTCGTTCGTGTCGCATTCTCCATCAGTCCGCTGATAGGCCAGGAAACTGTTTTCGGGCAAGGCGTGCATGTCTGCGAAGGTAGCCGTATTTTCGCTGATGTAAGATTCCTCAATGGTCACGAAGCCAATTCCATCGGCTAAAAATTCGGCCACGTGCGTTGCTGGGTCATCGAACAGATAGGCATTTCCATCATTGGGGTGCTCATCCCAATCTAGACGCCCCATCGGGCTATCGGGATCATAGCGAAGAATGCCGCCAAACCATTGCAAATCGAGAACAAAGCCGTCGAGAGGAAACCGATGTTGCCTCAGTTCGGTTCGAAGCCTGTTTACCTGTTCCCAATCGTGATAGCCAAATTCAGAAACCCACAGCCCAAATGCCTTACGCGGCGGAATGGGAGGATGACCTGTGAGTTCTAGATAGTCTTGCCGCAAATCGAGCAGATCTTCGCCCGTCATCACGTAATACCGGATTGCATCCCCTTCCATCTGCACGGTCCACGGATCGTGGTCAAATGCCCATTCTTGTTGATAAACGTTATCTAGCAGCAGCGCATAATTTAATTTCTCGTCGCCCACGGCATACATAATTGGAATTTGAATATTTCCCACAAGCCCAGCCGAACCAAACGGCATGAAGCCATTTCCATGGGCTTGTTGCTGCCCGGGGGGATGACCATATCGAATTTGATGGCTTAGCCAGTCTCCATCAGCGGTGCCAAGTTGACGAAATTGTTGCCCTAACCCGTAGACGTGTTGTATCTGGTTTTGGCGAATGGTCAGTCCATTGGGGTCGCCCTGTGAGTCGAATGGGCAAATAGTAGTTAAACGAGCGTTCCTAATGGTGTCGGTGAATGAAACACAAAGTGTCTGAGGGCTAATCTGCGCGCGTATTTCAGACGTTTCAATAAGATTGCCCATTTGGATATACCGTTGGGGACCGTCATAGTCGGTTTTGGCAATCATCGGACTGGTGTAGATGGGCGCGTCTGTATCGATGTTGGTTTGATCGGTGTAGACCTCAAGATGCATAAGGTCGTCATCGAGAGTTTCAAGGGTGAGATGGCGATCGCCATTTGAAAACTGAGCCCGTCTAATATCTGCACGAGCCGGATTGACATTAAACGCCAATGGGATGATTGCCAAACATCCGGCTTTAATGAGCCATGTCGCTGATTGAATCGATGCACTCCGTTTCACGGTGGATATCCTAGTTCCAATAAATGAATGACGATTTAGAGTATCGAGACGCAAGTCGTCTTAATGAGAACTAGATTGCCCAAATAACGGCTAGATCCATCATTTAGTTTCGAATAAGCGAGATTACGGGCGATCGCCCGGGTGAAATCCTTTAGAGGCTTGTTATGCAATGGATAGAAGATTCTGAGGAACCCGTTATATTCTCAACAGTAAGAGGTTCTTGAAAATGAACAGACAGTTGTGTATGATTCTCATTAAGACAATACTCTTGAGAAGAGGACTATGGCAATTTATTCAGCAACCTCCCTCAAGGCTGAACTCCATGAACGGGGATGGCGGCTTACACCTCAACGAGAAACGATTTTACAGGTGTTTCAAAACCTTCCTAAAGGCGAACATTTGAGTGCTGAAGATCTTTATATTCTTCTGAAAGGAGACAATCACGAGATTAGCCTATCGACCATTTACCGGACTCTCAAATTAATGGCTCGTATGGGCATTTTGAGAGAGCTCGAGCTCGCCGAAGGACACAAGCACTACGAGATTAATCAGCCGTCTCCCCATCACCATCACCACCTCATCTGTGTGCGGTGCAATAAAACAATTGAGTTTAAAAATGACTCAATCCTCAAGACAGGGGCGAAAACGGCTAAAAAAGAAGGCTATCATCTCTTGGATTGCCAACTGACGATCCATGCGGTTTGCCCGACATGTCAGCGAACCTCAATTCCAGCTTAGATTAGATAGTTGGGAAAGATAGTTGGCGATCGCGCCTCAATATCGCACCTCAATATAGCGCCTAGATATCGGTGCCAATGTCCGCATTATCAACCTCATACGCTTGATGGGCTGCTTCAATGGCTTGGCGAGTTTCAGGCCCCATCACCCCGTCAATCGGCCCTGAGTAAAATCCTCGGGCTTGAAGACGTCGCTGCACGTCCATCACGGCTTCACGACCGGCTGTGGGAGCGGGCGCAATGATCGGTTGTGCAGACGTGGATGTGTTTGGTGCAGGGAAGGGTGCTGGTGAAACTGAGGGGGCGGCGCTGACTGACCCAGGCGAGGGGCTTGACGAGGCATTGGGCTGAGTCTGAGATTGAGGCGAGGGTCTAGCTGTCGGCTCAGATTGGGGCTGAACAGCGTCAGCCGATTGGCGTGCCGAAGTCGACTGAATGTCTGGATTTTCGAGAGCAGCAATCGTATTAGGGCCCACTACCCCATCGGCTGTCAATCCTTGCGATCGCTGAAATTCGGTTACTGCCTGCTCTGTCAAAACCCCATAATCTCCGTCAATCGCCCCGTCATAATAACCAAGCTCTGTCAACCGCCGTTGGATATTGATAACCTGTGTCCCAACTTCCCCTACTTCCAACAGCCCATCCTCATCACGAGGCGCAGATGTTGATGCAGTCGTTGGCTGAGCAGACTGCTGGAGCGCTGTTTCGGTAGATGAGCCGACAATGCCGTCAGCGACTAGGCCATTAGCCTGCTGAAAGTCAATGACAGCGGCTTGGGTGAGCGGCCCAAAATAACCTGATACAGGACCGTTATAATATCCGAGATTCTGTAGCTGGGTTTGGAGTGCTGTCACTGCCTCTCCAGTAGAATCGAGTTGAAGCAACCCATCGGCAGCGCTAGAGGCAGATTGGCTGGATCCACGCAGTGCGTCAGTGGTTGACGCACCGACAATGCCATCGGCGGTCAGCCCATTCGCTGCCTGAAAGCGCATCACAGCGTCTTCTGTCAATGGGCCAAAATAACCTGTAATGGGTCCGTCGTAGTAGCCTAAATCGGTAAGACGCTGTTGAAGCGCGGTGACAGCCTCTCCGGTTGACTCTAGCTGTAACGTTACGTCTGCCGTAATTTGGCTGAGGAGCACATTATTAGTATCTGCTTGAGAATCCTCCGCTTGGGATGTCTCAGATACATCGGCTTGAGACGCATTTGGGGAGGTGTTGGCTGGAGCAGATTGATTGGTTGGATTGGCGATCGCCCCTGCCTGCCCTAGCTCCTGTTCAGATGCCGTTTCAGATGCCGTCTGTTCGTGTTGGGCGACTTTGTTCTGCGAGACGGACTGATTTTGAGGAACCGCAACGGCTGCACTTGCTGCACCGACAACTGTGACTCCAACCGCCAGTGATAGTATTCGCCTGACGTGTCGATTTCCTGTCCGTTGAGACGATATCTGGACATCATCTAACAAATCGAAGTTGCCAGAATTTATTGAATTCTGCACTGTAGCTTCATGGACACAAGCATGATTTAAGAATGCAAAGGATTCCATAATATCGATTAAGTAGCGACTGCTCGATCCAACATCGAAAACGGAATAGTAAAAACGGAAAACTAAACGACAAAAACGCAGCTTTGGAAACAGCGGTTGCATTTGGTGAATTATTCTAATCTATTTTGCTCTATTTGGCTTGATGGATTTACAAATAGTTCACGACTGTCCTTTAGGGAGAATAGTGCTAATAAAACAGTAGGTCAATCAGGGGCAATATCTAACAGCCAAGGCATTATAGTCGTTAACCCAATAGCTTCGACTCGCATATATCTGAGAGGATGTTTTAAAGGGGCCGGCAGTTGATGTTTTAAAGGGCCGGCGGTTATAGCCGCTTGCGGCTTCTCGAAGAGTAAACCGCGCCTATATAAACAAAGTCCGCCGCGGCGGACTCCAGCAAAACCAATGGTTTTTTGTCCGTGTAGCCTGCGTTTCGCAAGCGACATGTAACGCGTTCGCGTAGCGTTCCGAAGGAAAGCGTCTCTGTCAAGAGAACTTTAGTCGCTAAGGCAACAAAAAATAGGACTTTTAAAACATCCTCTGAATCGGTTCCTACTGAAAAATGATAAGACTGCCGCATAATTGAATGCTGTTTCTAATAGCTTTAATATACTGAAGAGCCAGCTCCTTATCAGGAAACTGGCTCTTCAAATTATAGGTATTGATTGTGTGCGCTAACCTGTCAAATAGTTTCTGATTGTCGAATTAGGGGAAACGGCGAAGAAGTTGATCAACTGCAAGTGCTGCGCCCGCTGCAAAGACGGTAATCCCTAAACCCAGAAACGGATTTTGCCCTTGACTGACTGCGAATGTAGTCACAATTCCAGCCCCTAAGGCTGCTGTCACGCCAGCTGTTAGCCAATCGTGTTGAGAATTCTTATTGTACATTTGTGATGGTCTCAGAATTGAACAAACTGCATTTATAAGCTGTTGTTCAATTTAAGCTATCACCTTGAGGAATGACTCCGATAAACAGGCTCGATGTTGTAATCAAAGTTCTAATTTTCGTTATTTTTCTTAATGAATTTGCCGATGGTTGTCGGTCAACCTGCTGTTAAACCCATTTCATCCTTCAATTAATTTGCTCGGTGTTTCCAGCTTTTATCCAACCCTCTACTCCGCTCCCCGGCAACCGAACATTAAGCCATGCTCCATCTGAGCTTTCGCTCAATACAATAATTTGTTCATTAAAGCCGACTCCACCAATGCGTGTCGTGTCTGTACTAGGCCCCTGCCTCAGCACGAGCCCAATCGGTTGAACAACGCGAGCTTCGTATGCATTAGGATCGAGCTCCGGAGACGGGCTAGCAGACGGTTCGGCTGAGGGGGTAGGAGAGGGGTCGGCTGGGGAACTAGCAGCGGGTTGTTCGGATGATGGACTAACTTCAGGTTCGCTCGATGCGGGTTCACTCGATGTCGCAATCGTTTGCTCTGGAAGTTCTTCTGAGAAAACAGGACGAGGGGGAGGAGCCGTAAACCGAGTAATCAGGTAGCGGGTTGTGGCGATCCCGCCTCCTACGAGCAGGGCGATCGCCACTCCAAAGCCAGTTATAAATTTAAGGATTCCACCTAGAGTCATTGCAGAGACTGTTGTTGAATTCGAGTACTTAAACTTCCATGTCTCGAAGCCAGACGCGCTCGCCCCGATGCGGCCCAGTTTTGGAGAAGCTGAATTTGCTCCTGTGCGGTTCGAGCTAGCGGAATAATTTGGCTAGCCGCTTCTAGAATATCTTCTGTAGTGAAATCTCGATTTTGGCTAAACGACGTGTGCATGGCCTCAATTAGCATCTGCTCAATTTCGGCTCCTGAAAAATCGGGCGTTTCGTATGCCAGACGATCTAAATCGTAGCTTTTCACATTATGTGGTCGTAACCGATTCAGATGGACTGAAAAAATTGCTCGCCGTTCATCTTGAGTGGGCAGTCCGACGAAGAAGATTTCGTCAAATCGCCCCCGACGAAGCATTTCAGGGGGCAAGGCTTGAATGTTGTTGGCTGTAGCGACCACAAATACGGGAGACGTTTTTTCGGCAAGCCAGGTAATAAAGGTGCCAAACACGCGACTTGTCGTACCGGAGTCACCTCGGCCATCGATGCCTGCGAAAGCTTTGTCGATTTCATCAATCCATAGGACACAGGGAGCTAGAGCTTCTGCTAACTTAATCATTTGGCGAGTCCGAGATTCTGATTCTCCTACCAGTCCGGCAAATAGGCGCCCGACGTCAAGCCGCAGCAACGGGAGGTGCCAGTGATGGGCGATCGCCTTGGCTGTCAGAGATTTTCCAGTCCCCTGGATACCAACCAGCAACAACCCCCTGGGATGAGGCAACCCATACTGCCGCGCCCGCTCAGAAAACGCCCCTCCCCGACGCAGTAACCAATCTTTGAGATTATCAAGACCACCGATGTCGGATATTTTCTCTTGAGCAGGATAAAAGTCTAGAATTTGAGTTTGCCGAATTGTTTGCCGCTTTTCGTCGAGGATCAGTTCGATATCATCGGAGCGAAATTCTCCATGGGTGGCGATCGCCCGTGCCAAAACGCGCCGAATCCGTTCAACTGATAATCCTTGGCACGAGCGCACGAGTTCATCCAAGGATTTTCCATCTAGCGATTGACCCATGCTGGCCATCAAGCGGGTGATCTCGGCATGAATGTCGTCGGTGGATGGCAAGGGAAAATCAAGCACCGTGATCGCTTCGCTAAGATCATCCGGAATCTGAATCTGGGGCGAGATGATGACAATATTTTTGGGTTGAGACTTGAGCAGACGCGTTAAGTTCCTTAGTTTTCGGGCGATCGCTATGTCGTCAAGAAACCTATGGAAATCTCGTAGGATAAAAATCGCAGGCGCTGATGCAGGCACTTTTTCGACCAGCTCTAACGCTTGTAAAGGATTTCGCCGCCCAAACCCAGCATCACTAGGGTTACCCTGATACCCGTCAACAAAGTCCCAGGTATACACGCCTCGGTTTCCCTGACGTTTGGCGATGTCAGAAATAATAGACTCGATGCGCTCCTCCTCTAGCGTTGGCACATAAATCAGAGGATAGCGAGCCCTCAGCAGCAACTCGAATTCGTCACTAAAACTCATTACACTAGGTATCGCATTAATTATTTAGAAACTGCCCTTTCAATGCCGCCAATGACGCCCAACGGCGATCGATGAGTGATTCAGTTGGCTCCGATTCGACCGAAATTCCGGGACAGTCTTGATCACACAATTGCCGTTGAGGAATCGCTAGGCAAAGCTGCTCGTACAGCCATTCTCCAGGGTGAAAATACCCATTTGGCGGTAGCGTATCCACCAATTCATCTAAGAGTATTTCTCGCTCAGCTCCATCCGATTCGACATCTGCATCCGTATCTTGCAGCCAAATAAGCTCAGACACATCTACCGTGAGTCGATGATTATACTGCTGAAGACAGCGATCGCACGTTAATGTGACAATTGCTTCTGCAACAACAGCCACTTCTAAATACTTTCCATGATGCGTAATCTGAATAGTGCCCTGAACCGGAGTCAATGTCTCCAGATCAGACACATATTCTCGCACGATAAGGTTTCGCGTTTGTTCGGGCAGGTAAACAAGTTGTGGAATATAGATTGCTTCCATGAGGTGTTAGCCTCTCAACTCCCTAATCTAATCGGTCTGCTCAACCCAGAAACGAATGCCAACATTCGCCTGAGGAGGTGATCTTTAACGAAATCGTATGTCCAGTCTAATGCTCAACGCCTCCAAGACAACTAGAACATCTTTTTAACTGACGGGTTCACCGTTTTCTGTCGATCCGTCTTGTCGCCGACGAACCACTAAGCGACGGTCAGGCTCTTTGCCACGGCTGTAGGTTTCTAAGTCCTCAAACGCCTTAAGAAATGTATGCACTTGCCGCCGTTCGGCAGCAGACAATGAAGCAAGCTCATACTCGTCGTCGCCCATCTCTCTGACCTGACGAGCCGCCTCTTCGGCCATTGATTGAAGCTCAACCTGCCGACGAGCTCGATATCCGTCAAGCTCAACCGTATATGCTTGCTGCTGTTCTGCCGGTTGACCTAAATTTAACGTCGTATTGGCTAAGTACTGAATCGCGTCGAGAACTGAACCATGGTCGCCGGTCAGCGTTTGAATTTTCTCAGGTGTCAACGGCGTTGAATCGACAATCAGCCAACAACTGCCCTCGGCATCAAGCCGAGTTTCATCTAACTGAACAGCACAGGGCAAAGCAGACAACTTGAGAAGTTGCTCTAACCAGTCTTGACCTCGTTGTAGCTGATGCTGGGTATTCATAGTGTGACTTAGACTGCCCCTCTACCCTTTCTTTTTCTTTTTCGACCGGCTTGATTCTTTGGCATCGCGTTCGGAATCCTTCTTGGCGCGACCGGGCTCAAATGGAAGCTCTTCACGCTTATCAGATTCTGCCTTCTTTTGTTCAGCTTCCACAATCTTTTGCAGATTTTCAGGAAGCGGTTCTCTCGACAGAATGAAGGTTTGCATCGTTTGAAAGATGTTGGCAATCACCATATACATCAAAACCCCAGCGGGCAACGGGAAAAACAGAAACATGCCCGAAAATAAGACCGGCGTCACTTTATTAACGGTGTCTTGCTGAGGATTGCCGCTAGGCCCTTGCCCCGAAAGCAGCTGGTTGACATAGAGGCTCAAACCAAAGAAGAGAACCATGCCCACAATGTCCCAATTGATTGAGCCATCATCGCCAAATGCACCGACTCGCCCGAGTGCTTTGATGAACAGAAATCCTTTGTTGGATGCCAAACCTGGCACTGTGCCTTGAAGCGTAACATCGCCAGGAGCAAGCCCTTGAATCACCCCATCGTCACTAACGCGGACAAGATCTTCCCCCGACGTTACTGTCCATTCGGGCTGAATATCGGTTTCTGGATGCTCTTCGATGAGGGACTTTAAGGGACGACCTTCTATCGTTTGAAAATCAACTTTGGTTTTTTCTCCAACCGCTAGGCGATCGCCCCCTGGGACTAGCGCAGACGCCTGAACATGAACGCCATCTGCCACATAAATATTTTTAGGTTTCGTCACAAACGCTTGAGGCTGAATCTGTTCGATTTGCTCTTGAGGCACGATGTGAAGATTGACCGTGTAGGTGACATCAGCGAAGGGTGATCCTCGCAGAGTTGCGAATAAAGCAAACAAGATCGGCATCTGCAAAAGAACTGGAAAGCACCCCGCTAGAGGGTTGCCAAACTCTTTGTAGATCTTGCTCATTTCCTCCTGTTGCTTAGAAGGCTCTTCTTTGTAGCGCTCTTGAACCTCTTTCACTCGCTTTTGCATGGCGGGGTTTGCAACCTTCATCCGTCTCATGCTTCGAATGGAACCTGCGCTAAGGGGATAGAGCGCAAATCGTATTACTAATGTCAGAGCCACAATGGCTAGACCATAGCTAGGCACAATCCCGTAGAAGAAATCCAGGATTGGCAACATTACGTTGTTGGAGAGAAACCCGATACCAAAATCCATCTGCTCTATGTCAACCTAGTGTATGCTCTGAAATGCTGATTCTAAATCTTTCTACGTCTAATCTATCGGAACAATGATAACTCCGTCAGCAAGCTAGCACACCCAAATGGTCAAATCTTGATGCCTTCAATCAACGTCATTTAAGAGCATTTTGTGAATCCAAAGACAAACTGCTCTTCGAGCGTCTCAATCTGAATCGACGATCTAACCTCGTTATGAGCCTTAAGCTCTGGCTAGCTGCCTGAGTTACCGATCGGTCCGCTCACCTGTTTAGCTTTGGACGTGAGCTTACTGTTGATAAAATCGTAGATCTCACGAAATTTGGGAACAGCTCGTAATTCCAATCGACTACCGTCTCTTAGAGTGATTACCATGTCTCCCCAAAGCCCTAATCCTCTAGGCACTGTCACAATCTTAGCAATTTCAGAATAGATTACGTCAGAGCGATCGCGCCCCATCCAACCCCCTGTAATTGAAATGCGGCGATCGGTGATTCGATACCGCAACCAGAGTGCCCGAACAATGGCCCCGACAGTGAGGGGTAGGCAAATAACTGTAAAGCCCAACAATAGGTTGATAATTAAGTCACCGATATGGGGACCACCTTCGAAGTAAACGTCTTCTCTAATGCCCATTAATAATTTCAGCCTCTGTCAATAACTGCTCTAATTCTTGCAGAAATTGTGAATAATCGCACTGCATCGCTCTAGGACGGACTACGACTACAACCTGCCAATTCTTAGACATTCTTGGCAATAGTCGCTGCATCGCAGATTGAATCTGGCGTTTGATGCGATTACGAGTGACAGCTTTCTTGCTGACCTTCTGGCTGATGGAAACTCCAATGCGTGGCGATCGCTCAGTAACGCTATCATCTGTGACGTTATCCGACGAGTTTGGAAGCCGTAATGCCCTCAAAATCAAATGAGGCGTCGAGTGCCGAATGCCGTCCCGGTAGACTCGGGTAAACTCCCGTCGGTGTCGCAGGCGATACGTTTTTGGTAAAGCCACGTCGGTAACGTTACACTTGCTACTACTCTACCTACCTCGCAAATCCAAATCTAGCCAGCATTCTTCAGCTAGCGCAGGCACCCTCTCGCTAAGATGCCGTGAGATGCCATCATCAGCTTCGTGTGAGACAAACTCTGCCCCTAGACAGCAAGACGTGCCCGCCCCCGTCGTCGCCTTGCTGCAACAATGCGACGCCCATTCTTAGTTCTCATCCGAACCCGAAACCCGGATACCCGCTTTCTCTTACGGGATGTTCCCCCTAGTGTACGTTTAGTCATAAGTATTTCTCAAGCGACGACTCTTAATAGCAAAAAAAGCCACAGATTTACTATGCTATCACAATTAAGAAAAGCACTAAAGCACCGGGAAAAATTCCGATGCCTTTGAGTGCCTTCAAGCATTCGGCAGTTTTTAGTTGGACATGCGTTGGTAGCTATAGTGCTTAGAAACAGAATTAGCGTCCGCCAATCGTAATAATCCAGGTGCCGACGTATTGAGGAGCCAGCACTTCTCCGGGTGCCCGGACGAGAGCGTTGAAATAATGAGTGCCTGGACGCCGGGGATTGCGAACGTCAGATAAGACAACTTCGATGTCTGTGCGTGCCGGAACCGGCTGGGATGGGAAAATTTCGATAAAGCGGTTTTCTGCGTCCCAATTCACTTCATCAAGCGGAATGCTGTCGCCATCAATCCGAATCTCCATTTCGTCTTCTTCAAAATCGCCATCGTACGTATCTGGGTACGTAATGACAAGCTGGTCGGTTGCTAGCGGCAATTTTTCAGCCGAGATTCGCAGACGATAGCGGTCGTTTCGGGTCGGGATGCCATCATAGTCGAGGCGATAACCAAGTTCATATTCGCGATCGACGCCGCTAAAAATGGTTAATCCGGGCAATCCTTGGGCAAGTACGGCGGCTGACCACCCCGTAACCAGACAGCCGGCGATCGCGGCTGCTGAAATAATGCGGTGAGCGACTGGTCTTGACATTTCCTGAATACCTCCAACAACACTCCTCACGAGTGAATTAAGAATTGTAGCTAAATGATGAATTTACCAGGCGAGCCAGAGGACACGCCAGATTAATGACGCACCTCAAGCGGGAAAGTTGCTTGCTTTTAACCCAACATAGAGTATCTAGCCAAAAGTTGCGGCTTTCTCTAGCAATGGCAATCGGCAATCTCATCGGCTCGTAGGCTAACCACCAGCATAGCAATTGTGTGAGTTCGGCATAGCAATCGTGAGATTGGACTGGAATTGAGAGGCTGAGGTATCAGTATAGCCCTACAGGCTTTTTGTGGGGTGAGCCCCCGCGCCGCAGGGGCTCACCCACGTTCCACGTCCTAACGCGAGAGCGTACGGCTACACCGATAAGATCTATAAAAAGAAAGTGAAGATCTTCACTTTCCTATCAGGGATCAATTTAGGATTTAACGTATGGTGAGCTACCGTCCATTGGAGATGCTATCGTGCAAGAACGATTACCATTGTTTGGCGGCAGGTTTTGGGGTATCTGTGTAGTGGATTTGGATTTCTGCTTTTGATGGGGGCACGTTTGCAGCCAATGATGGTTGATGGATTGGCGAGTTGTGAAGCCGAAGACATGTATTGGGCTAAGCAATGTTGCGTCGCAGGTCGAGATATTTTGAAAACTTAGGGGATTTGGGTTACTCAAGGATTTAATCGGGGTGGATATTCTCGATGGTCTAATTCTTAAATTCTTGAGGGTGAGTCATCAAGATGGGTACCCAACCCATTCGGTATCGATGGGTATGGCAACTGGAAGTTTGCCCCCCTTCAGGGTCGATGACTCTACGATAGGTTTACACAAAATCTGAATCGTGGGTTGAGATGTATCAACACGTTCTATGAGGATATAAGGAAAGTTCATGAAACTAGCGATCGCCAGAGAAATTGAAGTGGGGGAACGCCGAGTTGCCCTAATTCCAGATACAGTTGCCCGACTCGCTAAACAAGGGTTGAGTATTTCAGTCGAAGCCGGAGCGGGTGAGAGGACGTATTTCTCCGATGCTGCCTATGAAGAAGTTGGAGCCGAAGTCGTTTCAGATGCGGCTCAACTGTGGGGAAATGCAGACATTCTTCTCAAGGTTGCTCCGCCGCAAGAGCGCGAAGACGGACATCTAGAAATTGACATGCTTCGTCCTGGCTCGATGCTGATTGGGTTTCTCAATCCGTTAGGGAATCCTGAACTGATTCAAAAGTTAGCCGAGCGAAACATCACTGCATTTAGCATTGAGATGGTTCCCCGCACCTCGCGCGCTCAAAGCATGGATGCTTTGTCGTCTCAAGCGTCGCTCGCCGGTTACAAGGCGACCCTAATTGCGGCTGCGACTCTACCCAAGTTTTTCCCGATGCTGACGACTGCGGCGGGCACTATCCGTCCTGCCAAAGTGTTTATTATGGGCGCTGGAGTGGCTGGATTACAGGCGATCGCCACGGCTCGTCGTTTGGGTGCGGTCGTTGAAGCTTTTGACATTCGTCCAGCCGTTAAGGAAGAAGTGCAAAGCTTGGGCGCGAAGTTTGTCGATGTCACGCTCGATGAAGATACGGTTGCAGAAGGGGGCTATGCCAAAGATGTTTCAGAAGCCGCTAAGCAGCGATCGCGCGAAGTGGTCACTGAACACATCAAGCAAGCAGACGTGGTCATTACGACTGCTCAGGTTCCCGGCAAGAAAGCGCCTCTTTTGGTCACTGAGGAAATGGTGGCTCAAATGCGACCCGGTTCTGTGATTGTGGATTTAGCGGCTGAACAGGGCGGCAATTGTGCGTTTACCGAACCTGGAAAGGATGTGGTTCATCACGGTGTCACCATCATTGGACCAATCAATTTGCCTTCGTCGATGCCGGTTCATGCCAGCCAGATGTATTCCAAGAATCTACAAACTGTCGTACAACATCTCGTCAAAGATGGAGAACTTCAGCTTAATTTTGACGACGACATCACCAGTGCGGCATGCGTGACCCACAACGGAGAAATTCGCAACCCTCGTGTCTTAGCTGCTCTAGAAGCAATGGGATTAGCGGTGAATGCCTAAGCGGCGCTAATGCCTGACTCCATTCGCTAACTCTTCCCCAAACTCAAGAACTAACGTCAATTCCAAGGAGAATTCATCATTATGGCAGCAGGACTGCTTGCAGGTTTATTTGTATTTGTACTGGCGTCATTTGTGGGCTTTGAAGTGATTAACAAAGTTCCTCCGACGTTACACACTCCGCTTATGTCTGGAGCGAACGCAATCTCAGGAATTGCGCTCATTGGAGCCCTCTTGGTAGCAGGCCCTCAAGATTGGAATCTTACGGTCATTCTCGGTTTGATTGCCGTTATTTTGGCGACCGTCAACGTGGTGGGTGGCTTCCTCGTGACCGACCGAATGCTGCAAATGTTTAAGAAGAAGGAGGTTAAGGCATGAGCACGTATTTACCCACAGGAATTGAACTTGCCTATCTCGTTGCTGCCTCCTTGTTTATTGTCGGCCTGAAAAAATTAGGTTCTCCGGCGTCAGCCCGTCAAGGAAATATCGTGGCTGCGGTTGGAATGCTGATTGCAGTGGTCGCAACGCTGCTGAATCAATCGGTGTTGAATTATCAAATGATTCTGATTGGGATCATCGTCGGGTCGCTGATTGGAGCGATCGCCGCTCAAAAAGTTGCCATGACAGCCATGCCCCAGATGGTGGGTATTTTTAATGGCTTGGGGGGTGCGGCATCCGCCTTGGTTGCTGTCGCCGAATTCTGGCGCATGCTAGCAGCCGGCACTGTGACGTGGGACGCTACCTTAGTCGCTATTTTGGGCGTTCTGATTGGTGGCGTGACTCTTACGGGCAGCTTCATTGCCTTTGCTAAGCTGCAAGGTTTGATTACAGGATCTCCCCTTACTTTTCCGCTCCAGCAACCCATTAATTTCGCGCTACTGGCAGGATTTTTGGTAGGCGGTGGCTATTTGCTCTTTTCCCCCGATAATCCGGCTCTGTTTCTCGGATTAGTCGGTGTTTCCCTAGTCTTAGGTGTTTTATTTGTCATTCCGATCGGCGGCGCAGACATGCCCGTCGTGGTTTCGCTGCTGAACTCTTATTCCGGATTGGCCGCTAGCGCCGCAGGCTTCATCTTGATGAATAACATGCTGATTATTGCGGGCGCGCTAGTAGGTGCATCGGGCATCATTCTTACCCAGATTATGTGTAAGGCAATGAACCGCTCTATTGCTAACGTGCTATTTAGTGCGTTTGGCACTGGCGGTGGCGCATCAACTGGAAGCTCAACCTCAGGTGGACAGGGTGACAAAGTTGTACGGACATTGGAAGCTGAAGAAGGCGCGATGATGTTGGGCTACGCTCGATCAGTTGTCATTGTTCCGGGGTATGGCATGGCGGTTGCCCAAGCTCAGCACACTATTCGAGAACTCGTCGATCAGTTAGATCGATTGGGGGTAGAAGTCCGATATGCAATTCATCCCGTTGCTGGACGGATGCCTGGACATATGAATGTATTGCTGGCAGAAGCTAATGTTCCTTATACTCAGCTCTATGATATGGATGACATTAATCCAGAGTTTGAGCGGACGGACGTAGCTCTCGTCATTGGTGCGAATGATGTGGTAAACCCTGCTGCACGAGATAGCGAGGGCAGTCCGATTTACGGAATGCCGATTCTCGAAGTGGATAAGGCTCAGCATACGATTGTCATCAAGCGAGGCATGAGCACTGGGTTTGCAGGTATCGAAAACGAACTGTTCTTTAAGGACAAAACGATGATGATGTTTGGCAGCGCAAAAGATGTCATCTCAAAGCTTTTAGCCGAAGTGAAGCAGCTTTGATCGATATTACGTAGCCTGACGCTTTCGTGGTAGACCGTCTAGGCGTGTGAGCAGACAGCGGAATTTCTTCCTGAAGATTATTACGAAGTGCAATTGCGTCAAGTACAGAAACGGTGGTGTAGGGCACGCCGCGCCCCACACCACCGTACTTAACCCAAGTGCATACCGCTATATCCATATCCATAAAGGGGTGGGCAACTGCCCACCTTTTTTTAGGCATTAACTGGGCAAACAATGCATGCGTCCGCTGATCCCAGCAGTTTATGTCTTTTATGGTCTACATCTTTTGTCGTTGCGAAAAGGTGTTGTAAGCGGTGAAGGCGATCGCAATCATGCAAAAGGAAAATACCGTCGTCAGTGTCCCTAACGCATATAGGGCAGGCGATGTGACATTGGTGGTCATCCCGAAGATTTCGAGCGGGAGAGTATTATCTTGACCTGACACTAAGGACGTGCGCGTGAACTCGTCATATGACAGGGTAAAGCCTAAAATACCCACGCCAATGAGTGCAGGCAGAATTAGGGGAAAGACGATTTCCCAAAACGTCTTGACATCACCCGCGCCCAAATCTCGGGAGGCTTCTTCATAGGATGGGTCGAATCGATTGAAGACCCCAATCATAATTAGAAATGCAAACGGCACCGTCCACGTCATATGGGCTCCAAGCCCTGACGAAAACCAGTTGGTTTGAATGCCAAGTACTTGAAAGGTGACCCCAATTCCTAATGAGATCAGGATGCTCGGCACAATCAAACTAGCAATCGTCAAATAGAAAATAATGCTTGCTCCCTTAAAGCGTTTGCGAAACGCCAAACCCGCGAGGACGCTGACCGTGATTGATAGCAGCGTGACAACCAGCCCTAAAATGAGCGATCGCTGAAAGGCATCCACAAAATTCCCGACTCGCTGTTCTTGAAATACTTGCCCTAGCCAATAAAAGCTAAATCCTCGCATCGGAAAGGTGAGATTTCCTTCGGGGCCCTGCAACGACAAGATGAAAATTCCGATCATCGGCCCGTAGAGGAACAAGACAAATAGCCCAAAGAAGATGGCAAGAAAATAGAAGGAGAGGGGTTTCTTTCTCATGGTTGCACGAGTTGAGAGTTAGGGCTTATTACAAAATTCTAGATTGATAACCAACGTACTCTCCTGTGAATTCACTATCTGTATCGTTAGCTGCGACGTTTTACAGCCCGTAAGGCTATAACAATCACCCAAAATAATAAAGCCTGTAATCTCGACAGTGCAGATTAATGTTGCCGGTGATGAGATTTAGTTGTCAGATTTGGATGAGAGGCGATCGCGCACGACGAGCCCAACAAAAACGGCAACGGTCAGTGTAAGTGAGATTCCGGCGATCGCCAATAACTGAATCCAGCTAAATGATTCCATAGGCTGCTCACACCCGGTGTTCAAAGAACCTGTAACACGCCAGTCGATCCATAATGAATCAGATTATGCATTCTGACACATGAACTGTACCATTCGACGCCAAATCACAATTGCTCTTGAAAACTATCCAGGACGCTTAGCGGCCATTTCAAGCCTGATGGCAAAACAGGGCATCAATATCGAAGCCCTCACCCTCATTGACAATATTGAGCAGGGAGTCATTCGGCTGTTAACCAGCGATCCGGCTGTTTGCAAATCATTGCTAACAGACCAGGGATTCTACACCATCGAAGCCGATGTGTTAGTCGTTGATCTCCAAGATGACTTAGGTCAGCTTGCTCTAGTCAGCCAAACGTTGGCCGATGCCAAAATCAATATTGACTATGCCTATGGCAGCGTAGCGCGTCCTGGCGATACCACCCGGATTGTGTTCAAAGTCTCTGATATTCAGCGAGCCTTTGAACTGATTGCACGCTTAACCACGGAGAGGAGTTAAGCCGTGGCGCCGATAATTCCAGGGATGTTTGGCATTCTACCGTCAGGAGCACTGGGGGTCGGATTTTTCTATCACTTAACGGATCAGTTGACCCGGATGACGAATGATGTGGTTTTTATCGAACGCCGAGGATCGTTAAGCGCCCAAGCTCTCCGAGAAAGCGGCACTCTCTCAATTGCCACACCTAACGGCATTGCCTCGATCCCGACGGATATGGTGCTCAAACCTGACTTGATTAGGTGTTATGAGTCTAGAGAGGTGCCTGAGGTTATTCTCATTTGTCCGAATCCCGATCAGCTTCTCGGCGTCATCACAACCAGTATTGAACTCGTGATTCGACTGCATGAAGCCGACCAGCTTTTTCAAGACCCGCTCCCGTTTCCAACTCTTGTTTTTTGCTCAAATGGCATTTATTTTCAGCGATTTCGGCAGATTTTTATCGAAAAGCTCGAAGAAGCTACCTTATTCGGGCGTTTACCTGACTTGTGGTCAGGTACTATGCCTAGCCTCGTCAGCCGATTTTTGCGGGGCGTGACGATTCAAACCGGGGTGCGAGATGGGAGTGGAGAACATACTATATACCGTCCGGGGCCGCGCGGTCTGACGCGCGTTGCTGGAGGAAACGACGCCACTCAGCGACGATGCTGCCACCTGCTTACTGAGAAGGGCGGTTGGTTTGAACAGGGGGGCGATCGCACTCCCACCCGGCTTGAGTTTGACAAAGCGCTGGTGAATCTTGCCTGTAATCTCTTAGGACAGATTTACGCCATTGACAATACCGGACACTTTCGATCGCTAACCGTGGGTGACATTGCGATTTCGTCTCATCGGGATCGCATCCGAGAACTGGCTCATCATGTTTTTACCGTTGGGCAGCATGTAAACGCCTATTCGACGAGTGAAGAATTTGACACGATCTATCACCACCTCATGCAGGTCTGTGAAGCGCATGCCGATCATGTTCCGTCGAGCCTGCAATGGGTTGAGACAAATCTGCGACAAGGGCGGCTTAAGGCTGAAATTACTCCTACCGAAGGCTGGCTCATCGAACCCCTGATCCGCTATGCCAAAGCCTCGGATTTGTCTGAAACCGTCCGCTATTTTGAGGCTCTAAAGCGTGAACTCCTACAAAAGCTGGAGCGGGCGATCGCAGCATCAGCCGTCAAACACGCATCGATTTAATACCAATTTTGGATTTTGGATTTTGGACTTACGGACATCCATGCTGAAAAGGCTGAAATGATTCCAGCTTTTGCAGTTGTAGTGCTTATTTACAGAAATGGCTATATCAGAACGATTAACTGACTCGCTCGATGGATTATTCCGGCTGTTGCTCGTCTGAATCACCTGGGCTTTCAAATCGCTGCATTCTGGGACTCCGCGTCGAATTCAGAATACGATACCGTTCCTCATTCGGCACAGGCATCGCCGGGATGCTTTGAGATGACGAGGGTACAGCCGCTTGCTGATATGAGGCGTAGTTTAAAATCTGAGCAATTTGTACCTGTTGCTGGAGTTGCTGCGTTGATGACAACAAATTGCTGAGCCCATCTATCAAATCTCGGACATTCCGCCGAAAGGCGGGATCGCCCGTTAGCTGATCAAGATCTGCCGTAATCTTCTGAGCATTTTGAAAGGTTGCGCTGGCAGAATCCAAGGTCTGCTGAATTAGCACCATATTGTCAGGACTGAGAACCGATTGAGACAAATTTTCTAAATTCTCAGATGCCGATGCCGCATTGGCAGCCAGCAGTTCCAGGTTGTTCAGCAATTCTCCCTCTTCAATCACCGGGGCGATCGAGTTGACAATGCGTTGGACGCCGCTACTCGCCAGATCGAGCTGATTCAGAATATCAACCAGAGCAGTCCGGTTTTCAGCGAGAAGGGTGTTGATTTGAGAGGCGGTGATTCCAAACTGATCGACCGCCTGACTCACAGAATCTGCTGTATTAGACGCGGATCGGGAGAGCGCCGTGAGTTCTCCCTCAAGAGATTCGCTGAGACTGACGATTTCGTCGGTGAGAACGGCTACTCCCTCTGCTGCATCGGACGTGTTGCTGACCAGTGCTTTAATTTCGTTGACAATCTCTGGATCATCAAATCTCTCCGCAAGGCGAGCAGTTGTGCGAATCAGCGTGTCGTAGCTGACCCCCACCCGACCTTGTAAAACTGCCCCGTCACAAATAATTAAGCTGCGATCGCAATTTTCAGATAGCGGGCTCATATCAGTTGCTTCGGGAGGCAACTCGCTGAGCGGTACGATATCAATCGAGGTTTCTCCTACAAGCCCAACTTGGTTGGCTTCAACGATGACATCGCTAGGAATCACAAACCGAGACCGGGCAATCTCGATTAAGACTTCAGCCACATTGGCTTGAGGGCGTACTGAGCGAATTCTGCCTACATTGACTCCTCGATAGCGCACAGGAGCCCCAGGCTGCATGCCAGCAACCGATTCAAATTCTACAATGGCTTCGTAACTGCGACTGCCAAGATTGAGCCCCCGAATCCAAAGAATTAGTCCGCCCAGGGCTGCTAACCCGATGATGATGAGCAAGCCAACAGAGCCCTCTCGAATCGTTCGCGATTGCATGATTTTTCCTCACAACAGTTGGGGGTTGCAACGGTCGTTTTACTACACCAGTTGCAGGAATATGTCGGTATCGACGAATGACTGCAAACCCTACGCTAAGACTTGAATCGGTCCTTCCAAGCTACCACTAAAGAACTGTCGAATCAGGGGATGATCGGTGGTGTTAGCGTCTTTAACTGACCCTTGCCACTGGATTTTTCCTCGATACATAAATATGATTCGGTCAGCCGTGCGTTGAATGGTGCTATGTTGGTGAGTCACAATCACATAGGTTCCACACCCACTCTTATGGCATTGGATATCTCGAATCAAGTCTTCAATCACAGTGGAGGCGATGGGGTCAAGTCCAGCCGTTGGTTCGTCATACAACAGGACCTCAGGGCTATCAGACGGGCTGTCAGGATTGGCAATAATCGCACGAGCAAAACTAACCCGTTTCCGCATCCCTCCCGACAACGAAGCCGGATACTGGGACGAGATTCCAGAGAGCCCGACCATTTCTAGAGAATCTTCGACTAGTTCGTGAATTCGGCGGGCGGGCAGATTGGAGTGCTCGTATAGAAGGAATCCAACATTTTCGTCAACGGTCAGCGAATCAAACAGGGCAGCCTGTTGGAAGACCATTCCGATCCCGATTGAGTCAGGCGAATCTTCAACCAGCCCGGCTCGCTTTTTCCCCTGGATATAAATTTCGCCCGAATCAGGAAGGAGCAACCCCGCAATAATTCTCAAAATTGTGGATTTACCTGTCCCAGACGGACCAATGATGGCAACAGCTTCTCCTCGATGGATGGTTAGATCGACGTCATCTAAAACCGTGTTCGACCCAAATCGTTTACTGACGCCTCTAAGCTCAATCAGCGGTTCGTTCATACATCATCAAAAGTGAACACATACAAATAGAATCTTTGTTCCATAGTTTAGATCTTGTAATGGGCGAGTCGACATCCACCGATCGGGCAAAAGCGATCGCCATTGGGGGTAAGATGCACACCGTCTAAAGAGGGCTTCCATACTCGGAGTATCTGAACTCGCAGTATTGCTGTGAGATACAGCAGCAATACTGCGATGCCATCGAACACCCATAGTAACGCGTTTGTATCCCGTTATCGTCACTCAAGCAGTCTTGGCTACTATCGAGCCTGATTGCGGTAGTTAGCATTTTGATTAATGAACTGTGGGTTTCCCATGATTTGATAATGACTGAAGTCAGCAATACATAATCAATTAGTTATGGTGAGAGGTAATGATTAAGCCCGACTGAGAGTAAAATTGAGGATCACTTAATTTTATAAATGACTCAGCAACCCATAAATCTACATTATGACGATTTGGTCTGGAGCGTTTGACATCGGTGTCGTTCTAGGTGTCGTTCTAGATGTATGGTCTCCTTAAAATTCAATAAATTAACCGTAAACTTGAGTCTTGTGTCTAGTTTTAGTGGTTTTATGCGGATAGAGAACGTAACTAGACGGACAATCAATCAGATGCTATGAGCACGATCCTTCATCCAACCTAAAGCGAATGAGTATTAGGGTTCAAGTCTCAAGTTTTAGGCTCTAAGTTCCAGGACTTAGGTTTCAAATTTCAATGTTTGAATTAAGCTGTTCATTCAATACCCGATATTCAGAAATATTCAGATATCTAGAACAATACTTGTCTCCTAAGTATTCCAGCCCAATACTACGTTCAATAGTGTGTCGGGTGACCCTGGGTCACCCCTGTCGAAGTCAGTCATGCAAAATAAGTTATTAAAACGAACGCTAAAGTATCTCAAACACGAATCCAGTTACCGTGCTCCCAGCCGCGTCAATCAATGGTTTAAGTGGCTAGCTCCTGGTTTGTTTGTTAAGCGTTGGCTATTCATCAGTGCACTTGGGGTTGTATTACTCGGGTTGGGGTTGGCGATTTGGGCAAACCGCACACCGGTTTTTTATTTGGGGCAATTCATTGCGCGATCGCTGCGATTTGTCACCGAACTTGTGCCGAACTATGTGAGCGGTCCGATTGTGTTAGCCGTTGGGTTGCTGTTGCTGGTACTTGGGCAGTCGCGCACGCTCAACGCCATCACTGAGGTATTGATGCCCGAAGGCGAAGAAGAACTGATTGACGTGCTAACCACCTATCGTCGCCTAAATCGAGGGCCTAAGATTGTTGTGATTGGTGGCGGAACCGGGTTATCAACCCTGTTGCGAGGGTTAAAGAAATATAGCGCCAATATTACAGCCATTGTGACGGTCGCCGATGATGGCGGTTCATCCGGACGACTCAGGCGAGAAATTGGGGTGCTGCCCCCAGGCGATATTCGCAACTGTATTGCGGCCCTCGCCGACGAAGAAAAACTGCTGACCGAATTGTTTCAGTATCGATTTCGGGCTGGAAATGGATTAGTCGGGCATAGCTTTGGCAATTTATTTTTAACGGCGATGAGCGAGGTTACGGGGGATTTGGAACGGGCAATCGCAGCAAGTTCTAAGGTATTAGCCGTACGCGGCCAGGTCCTACCTGCCACACTCATCGACATGCGCCTCTGGGCAGAGCTTTCTGACGGACGCCGCATCGAAGGAGAATCGAGCATCACTGAGGCGAATGGCACGATTGTCAGAATTGGCTGTACACCGTCTAATCCTCCCGCGCTGCCGCGCGCAGCACAAGCCATTCGCGAAGCCGACTTTATTGTGATTGGTCCAGGCAGTTTATATACCAGCGTTATCCCTAATTTGCTAGTGCCCGAAATTGCAGAGGCGATCGCCGAACGAGACGTGCCGCGCATTTATGTCTGCAATATTATGACCCAGCCTGGAGAAACCCAAGGCTATGCGGTGTCTGACCACATTCGCATGATTGATCAAGCCTGTGGGCGCAAGCTATTCGATGCCGTCTTAATCCATAAAAAGACGCCATCCGCTCAAGCTCTGATTCGCTATGCCCAAGAAGGTTCTCATCCGGTTTTCTTTGACCGCGAGGGCGTGCTGCAATCAGGGCGACGCATTGTCATCGCTAATGTCATGCATGAAGACCCTCACTCGAATCTAGTTCGACATGATTCAAATCGTTTGGCAGGGATTTTGTTTCGGTGGTATAGCAGGCGGTGAGGTCTTTAAAACAGCCAGATGTTAGTCTTAAAGACGGATGTCGGGTCTGTAGAATTTTTGAAGAGTGAGCTTATGTCTCAAGAGTTGCTGCGATCGCTCGTTTGGATGGATTACCGCTTAGCGCTGATCGTTACGGTGACGCTTCCCTTGGTATTGATGGTGTGGGCGTTTGTCCGCAAAGCTGAAGCAATGCAGCGATTGCTCATCATTTATTGGCGGGTATCGAGTTTGCTGGCAATCACCGTCTATTTGATGATTGGCAATTTTCCGTTTAGTTTTGGGGTGAGTTTTTTAGCTCGAATCTTGATTCCTATCGGTCTGTGGTTTTGGGTTGACCTCAATGAAGAAATTGACGATCAGCAACGCACGCCGCTAAAGCTGACATTTACGTCGTGGCGGTGGGCGACGAGTGCCTATTGCCTGTTGGGGGCGATCGCCACGATTCCATTCCTTCAGTGTGCGATTTCCACTGCCACCTTTGATACGCCGTTCTGCCAGGTTTGGCGTGAAGCACCGCTGCTCTTTCGGGAATACTTTCACTCTGAGCTAACCCAACCCTTCTTAGGCTTTTTCGGTATTGTAGGCTTGATTATCTATGTCGCATATTTTGGATATTTTGTCTTAATTCGATTGGGTAAACGGGGTCGGTCTGCAATCGAGCACTAGACACGGGTGGACGTTAACACCGAGAGTCAACCAACGGGTGAATGCAATCGTGAGCTCTATCGGTTATCGGCTAGAACAATACACCATCAAGCGTCCTCAAGAAGTGTTGATGGTGACGGCTAAGATTGGCGACGAAGACGATCAGGTTGCCATTTTCCGAGGCTTTTCGAGTTCTCTAATGCGTCCAACGGCATTTGATCCGGATACTCCAGTGTTGCCAGATGACGCTGACGTTATCGCAATTGATCGCTTAGAGGGGCCCTACAATCCATCGGAACCGCGCTACATCGAACAGGGACTGACCTGGGAAACCATACAGCCCTTGCTAGATCAGGTCGGAGTTTAGGATAAGATTTAAGAATTTTTCACAGAGGTGCTATGCTCCACTGTGAGTGTGATGTGTGTGGAGTGTTTGAGCATGGTTTTATCTGCTGTATCGTCCCACGGAGGGTTCCGTTCTAGTTCACAATGTGCACCTGATATTCACCCTGTTGAGATTGGAACGTGGCAACCGTTAGTGCTTCCAACGGGGCGTTTGTTTGGGACAGACGGAATTCGAGGACATGCCGGGAAGCTGCTAACCGCCTCGTTAGCGATGCAGATTGGGTTTTGGGCAGGTCGAATTCTTCAGCTCAGCGGGCAGACGGGCGCCATTATCGTGGGGCAAGATTCTCGAAATTCGAGTGACATGCTATCTCTATCACTTTCTGCTGGATTGACGGCAGCGGGGCTAGAGGTTTGGAATCTGGGTTTGTGCCCAACACCCGCAGTTGCCTATTTGACGAATGCGACTTCTGCGAGTGGCGGTGTGATGGTATCGGCGAGCCATAACCCCCCAGAAGACAACGGCATCAAATTTTTTGGCGCGAATGGCACCAAGCTGTCACCTGATTTGCAGGCACACATCGAAGCGTCTCTTCGAGGGCAGGCCACTCAGCCAATCAGCCATAGCGCTGAGCATTCAACACCTCACTGGAATCGGTATACGAACCGTTCAGACTTGCTAGAGCGGTATCTCCATTCTCTCCATCAGTCATTTCATCTACCGATCGATCTCCGGGGCATGAAAATTGTGCTAGATCTCGCGTGGGGTGCAGCTACCTGCCTGGCTCCGATCGCGTTTCAAGCGACGGGAGCGGAGGTGATTTGCATTCATGACCAGCCGGATGGCGATCGCATCAATGTCAACTGTGGTTCAACTCATCTTGAGTCCTTAACAGCGGCGGTGAAAAACCAAGGTGCTGATTTGGGCTTTGCCTTTGATGGAGATGCGGATCGCGTGGTGGCTGTTGATGCTCAAGGTCGCGTGGTGGATGGAGATTATATTCTCTACCTGTGGGGCCAATCGCTGCGTGAGGCAAATCAGCTCCCCGGCAACACCATTGTCTCAACGGTAATGGCAAACCTTGGTTTTGAGCGCGCGTGGCAAGCTCAAGGCGGAACGCTCGTTCGTACTGCGGTTGGTGATCAGCATGTTCATGCCGAAATGCTACGTCGAGGATCTGTCTTGGGCGGCGAACAGTCCGGGCATATTCTGTGTCGCCATTACGGAATTTCAGGAGATGGGATGCTCACGGCGCTGCATCTTGCCGCGTTAGTCAACCGGTCAGGCATGTCATTGGCGGATTTAAGAGAGCAGAGCTTTAAAACCTATCCGCAACTCTTACAAAATGTACGTGTTGAGGATGGCGATCGCCGTTTGGGATGGAACGAGTCAGATACCTTACAACGCGCCATTCTCCGTGCTGAAGCAGAGATGGGCGATCGCGGTCGAGTTCTCGTTCGGGCATCAGGTACAGAACCCGTTATTCGCGTCATGGTTGAAGCAGAAACCACTGAGCTGGTGCAGCACTGGATGCAGTATCTGGTGTCTGCCGTTCAAGACTATGCATCTGCATAGGGGCCGTAAAGAAACAACTTCACGGTTGGATTAAAGTAGTGTTTTGACACGCCTAAAATAGTAGATACTGTTTAGGCCACTGTAGGTCAAGTGTTGTGTGGGACTAATTTAGCCGAGTCAAATTTTTCCCCTGAAGACAAGACACCGTATATGATTCGGATG
>JBNPEG010000023.1:0-50783 GCA_051117555.1 Elainellaceae cyanobacterium
GGGCAGAGTTGATTCTTTTTTCTTTTCACGACCACAGCTTTGACAGTGCTCCGTCACCGTCTGTATGCCACAACTAGACATGGTTGGAGCTTGCGTCATCTCGTAGACGCGAGTCATGGTCAGTTCTTGGCATGTCGGGCAATGGTAATAACACCTTGAATTTATCACCGTCTCAATAATATGGACGTGGGGCTTTCCTGCCTTTTCACACTGAGGGCAATGCCACCCTTCATACTTGACTGTGCCGAGTTTCTGTGCGGTTAGCTGAGGCTTGCTGAGGTGTTTCTTCAGGTCTGTCTCCCCCAGATAGTTGAGAGAATGGTGGCAAGTCTTGCATTGGCGAGGGCGAATCAACTGCCCGCTTTTATAGAGTGAAAGTTGTCGTACTGAAAGATGAGAAATGGGTGTGCCGAGCAGTAGTCCAAAAAATAGTCCAGATGAAATTGCGATCGCGGGTGAGGTCGCCCCTGCCCCTGCAACTAACACAAACCCTGAAACGATCAGTCCCGATGCTCCCAAATATCCAAACCAATGGGGCTTTTTGTCTAGATTTTGCACGGTTCGATACCGCGATGACGCACCGGGCTTGAGCACAATGGCTTCGCGTGCCGCTTTCCGCATCCAATAGACCATCAGCAATGAAACACTCAGCCCACCAATCGCAAACCGAACATGCCAAGGAGTGTTCATCAAGACTTGAATCCAGGGCTGATGCTGTGCGAACGGGCGAAATTCTGGCTGATCAGATGCACCCTCCTCTGCAACTGACGTAGAAGAGTTAGACAGTGATGAAACGGCTGCCGAGTCGGTCGTTGCATTGATAGACGAAGTAGACGCGGATGGAACCGGTGCCGCATCGCGGATAACGTCAATTAAGGCAATTGTCCCTGCCAATGTGCCCTGATCAAAGTTGCCGTCTTTCAATTGAGGCAGAATGTAGGTGTCGAGAATTTCACCGACTTGCGCGTCGGGCAGGATTGGCTCAATCCCATATCCAGTCTCAATTTCAACACGGCGATCGCCCTCAGAAATCAGAAACAAAATGCCATTATCCTCATCGGCTTTACCAATGCCCCAATGGTTGAATAATGCCGTGGCAAAGGCTTTTGGTGTACTCGATGGAGCCGTATCTGGCACCGTGACCACCGCTATTTCACTGCCGGTGTCTATTTCCAAGTCTGAAATCCGTCGATTTAGCTCCGCTTCGGCTGAGTCGCTAAGCAGATCGGCTTCATCACTGACCCATCCTCCATAGGCTTCGCGAGGATTGGTGACGGCTTCAACCGGAATAGCGACACTGGGTAATGGCAAGCTGGCGATCGCGCCGCTGAGCAATCCAGCCCAGCAAATACGCGCGATCTGACAAGGCTGATGGGATTTTAAAGAATTCATGCGAGTATTCATGTGAATATTCATGTGAGTTTCACCTATTTGATTATTGGTGCGGGCGTTTCGCCCGCGTCTTTGCATTAAGACTGTTGAATCAGCATGGGGGCTGTCACCGGAAACCCAGTGGGCAAGACCGATTGCAGCGGAGTCACGAGCAACGTGATGCCATCTCGATCGACTACCGCAACAGATTCACCAGGCAGCAGAACAGTATAGATAGTGCTGGGATAGAGTCGAGCGGGCCAAGAGGTCGCTTGAAAGTGAACCCGACCCGCGTGATTCGGCGTAATGGCGTCCTCAACGATCGCCGGTTCTGAATTTGGAAATGCCTCAATCGGCTGAGACTTTAATACACGCATCATGATTCAAACCCTCGATAAATGATTACTCCCCTCATCACCAAAACATCACTTATGTGAGTTACTACCAGTTATATTCTCTTTATGTGAGGCTGTCAACTCACATAGATGATTTCCCGAATGATTTTTCAGCCAGTAGTGGCGTGACACAGCTAATTTGGTGGATTAAAGTAGGTTGGGTTGAGGTTGCAAAACCCAACATTAGAAACCCTTTCGTTGGGTTACGCTATCGCTAACCCAACCTACTATTTTAGGCGTGTCAAAACAGTAGGGTGGGCAGTGCCCACCCCACGCTAAACTGATCCTGGCTCCATAGGATTGCCGTTTCTCACAAAGATGAGTTAGGATCAAAACAACTTTTGGAACTCATGTGAGAAATGCTGTGATCCCACACGACTTTTTAGAGGCGATCGCCCACGACCATCACCTCTCTAGCGCTGAACAAGAGGTGCTGTCTCGCGCAATGGATGGAAAGCCCACCGTGGCGATCGCCCAAGAGTTGGGTATCAGCGGTGACGCGGTGCGAAAGCGATTGAGTGAGGTCTACCAAAAGTTTCACATCAGCGGTCGAGGGCCGGTCAAGCTCACGAAACTGCAACAACTGCTGGTATCTCGCTATCAAACGCTGTATCAAAATCGAAATCAACCACCCGCGTCGGTTCCAGAGCAGTCTTCTATCGATCCAGTAATCTCACCCGCGCCCGAATCTATTCAATCGGCTCCGGTTTACGATTGGGGGGAAGCCCCCGACAGTTCAGTATTTTACGGTCGAGAAGCAGAGCTTTCCCAGCTTCAACAGTGGCTGATTCAAGACCGCTGCCGATTGGTAACCGTGTTGGGGATGGCGGGGATTGGCAAGACGGCACTCGCGGTGAAGCTGGCTCGTCAGATTCAAGACGAATTTGACTCTGTCATATGGCTATCGCTGCGTCATGCTCCCTCACTACGTGATTTGCTGAATCAGATCACTCAAATTCTCACAGGTATTCCGTTCGCCTCACATAACGGTAAGTCGCCGTCAGAATCTTTAGAATTTCAAATGTCAGCTCTCATTCAGTATTTCCGCAGTCATCGCTGTCTCGTGGTGTTGGATGGAGCCGAGTCAATTCTGCAAAGTGGTCGGCTTGCGGGAGTCTATCGCGATGGCTACAGCGACTACGGGGAATTGTTTAAGCGAGTCGGGCAAGAGCCCCATCAAAGCTGCGTAATGGTCACCAGTCAAGAAAAACCGTCAGAAATTGCTCTACTCGAAGGCGAAACGTCTCCCGTGCGATCGCTCAAAATTGAAGGGCTCAGCGAATCGGATGCCAAACACCTGCTCACCGAAAAAGGCTTGACAGGAGACACCCAAAAATGGACAGACTTGATTAGGGGCTATCGAGGCAATCCTTTTATGCTCAAGATGGTGGCGACAACGATTCGAGAGGTTTTCGACGGCAATGTCACTGCATTCTTGAAAACAACGTTGTTTACCCACGACATCAGTGACTACATCGAAGACATTCTAGAACGGGTGTCAGACGTGGAGGACGAAATTTTGCATCAAATTGCTCAAAAACAGCAGTCCATGTCAATGGACGAGTTGATGAACACCTTGCCAACGTCATCGCCGCAAGATTTAATTCAGGCGTTGCAGTCTCTCAAACAGCGATCGCTCCTCGAAACATCAGACGGGCGATTTAATCTGCCGCCCACTGTGATGAATGTCATCTCCCAAACCATTGATTCGTGAACCGTGGCCTATTGCATCAACCCTAAATGCAAGCAGCGAAAAAATACTGATTCCGCGGAGATCTGTGCGGGATGTCAGGCACCCTTGCGAATTGGCGATCGCTATCGGCTGATTGCGCCGCTGCGATCTTTGGACGAACCGGGAAATGCTGAAATCTTTGAAGTAGACGATTTATGGTGTACCTCAAACCAAGGTAGTGCAGACTCCACGTCGGCAATCCAGCGCTACAAAGTTCTAAAAATTTCCAAAAAGAATCACTCTGCATCGGTGCGGCTACTGCAACAAGAAGCAGAGGCATTAAAAACGCTGCGTCATCCAGGATTACCAACAATAAAGCCTGAGGATGGTTATTTTTCTATCTCATTGCCTCACCGCAAAAAGCCACTGCACTGTCTTGTGATGGAGAAAGTGCCGGGAGAAAATTTGCAAACCTTAATCGAAAAGCAGGGTCCTCTTGACCCCCATGACGCCCTTGCTTGGCTCGTGCAACTCCTCGACGTGCTCGATCACCTCCACCAGCATCGCTATCTGCATCGGGATATCAAGCCGTCTAACATTATGCTGAAGCCAGACGGGCAGCTTGTCTTAATTGATTTTGGCACCGTGCGCGAAGTCTCCCATACCGTGATTGAGCGACTGATGGGCAAAGATGTAACTGGAATGGGCATTTTCTCGCCGGGCTATACGGCTCCTGAGCAGGTGACCGGTAGAACCGTTCCCCAGTCTGATTTGTACGCGTTAGGGCGTACCTTTGTTTTTCTACTGACGGGCGAACATCCGCTTGATTTGGATGCTAGCGACAAGACGGGCGCGCTCCTGTGGAGAGAGGACGCCCAGCACGTTCCCAAGCCTTTAGCAGATTGGCTGGATTATCTAATGGAACCCTTGTTTTGGCAGCGTCCGCCCAATGCTGCCTTTGTCCTACATCCGTTGAAATCAGGATTATCAGCTCCTCCCGTCCGGCGATCGCCCCCTCCGTCTCCTCTCTGGCTAAAAGTTTTAAACCTGGGATTGTTTTCGATCCTGTTAGTGACGGCGATGCTGTGGGTGCAAAGCTACCGCGACGCGCGACAAGACCCTGCTCAAGACGGCATTATTCAACTCAACTGAGTGCGATCGCCCCAGGCTCTCCTTGCATCAGCAACGATTGAATTAAAACACTGGGAAATGGGTTGATCCCGTTTGCGTAATCTTTTGAATAGCATAGCTCTCTACTGCTCCCTGAGCATTGGGACGCACTGAATCACGCCATTGAAACACGGCGCGTCGGCGCACGACTTCTGTTCTCAAATCTTCTGCACACACCAGGTCTACCCGGGACGGCATGGGGCTCCAGGCAAAGCGAACGCATTCGACAATAGGCGCATTTGTCGTTGCATTCTGAGACGGACGTAATAGGGCATAGGCAGCTTGAGTAGAGGGCATCACCGGATCGGCAATGATGTTGACCTGAAGGATGATGTCAGTTCCTAAGACCGTTAGCTTAATCTGAACTACATCGCCCTGAACGAATGTCAACAAGTTCAGAGACTGAAGGTTAGCAAGGGAAAACGATTGGAGCGTTCCAGCCGTTATGGCTCCAGCCGCAGGAAGCGTTAAGGGAGTCACAACGCCTGCCCCCCTAATACGCGATAGGGCTAACGTCCCTGTGCTGGCGCGATTATCATCCCAGTCGTAGCGCAAAAACAGCATACTGTCGGGATTATATTCACGGCGATCGCTCGATAGTTTGACCTCATGAAGTACTGAATCTTCACCGTCTTCTACTAACAAATTGCCCGTTGCATGGGCAGATGACGACGCAAGCTGACGGTTATATTCGGGGTCTTCAAACTGGATGAAGGTAGGTCTGAGGGGCAGAGGAAGCAGGTCTGGGTCTGTGATTCGCAATGAGAATGATAGCGTTTGGCTAAAGTTGTTGGTGATTGCCGTTGGTTTTACCTCAGCCTTGATCTGGATTTCATCACCCGAAGCTTTCCGAGCGAGAATCCGTTCGAGTGTCTCAAGTTGGTCGTCTGGCACTCCGAATTTTAGCCCGCTTGGGGTGGCCAGTCTTTGGTAGGAAAGGCTTTGATTGCCGTCTACCAACGTGAGCTGAATATCCCAATCATCCACAGTAAAATCTGGGTCTGGAGGTTCGATGGTGGCGATCGCCTCGACGGTTAGTTCACCTGTCCATTGGGGTGTAATCTTTCCATAAATCGGCTGTTGGAGAACGAGCCGCAGTCGTTGCGCCGGATGAACGAGTTGGAGTTGGTCGTCCTTGCGAACGTAGCACGCCGCAAAAAATGCTTCATCGGCAGGTGCAAGCGTTGCTAGAAGGAGTTGGGACGGCTCAAAGTAACTAGCCCAGGTTTGTAGCGCATAGTTGGGATCATGATTCTCAGGCAGCGGCACTGGGCGAGGCACCCGATGCTGAACGGGGATACTTCCTGACACCAATACGGTGTTTGTTCCTGCATTTCCATCCTCGCCGGATTGGGTCATCTGCTGTCGAAGAATCTGATTGCGAACGGCAATCATCACACCGGGGCGATCGCCGGTCAGTAGATAGCGAAAGGTTCCGGGAAGTATCGACTGCCAGCGCTCAACGGGGGGCGCAGAGCGATTAAACTGCACGTTCATGTCGACGACTGGCACGGGAGGATTGGGTAAAACGGGGAGTAACGTCTTGATGGCGCCGGGACGAAAGACGGGAGGAAGCCCAGCCGTTGGCAGATCGTCATCCGCAGAACTAGTGGCAGATGAGCGGTACTGCACGCCGTACTGCGGCGCTTGCCACCAAAGAGTTTGGGTAGTGGGAGGTTCGTCCTCTGAGCCGACTGAGCCAATCACCGCCCGCTGGTCTTGGGTATACTGCACGCTCAGCCGCAAGGCACTCAAGCCCCACGGCCATCCAGGCATAATGTCCGCGTCAGACAAATAGAGGGGTTGAACGCCTGTTGTTTGCGGCGGAGCAAGCTCAAACTCGTGAATCGCTTCGGGCAGATGATAGCCTCCAAACTGACCTTCTCGAAAGCGGAGCTGCTCGACGGGCGATCGCAGCGAAAATACTCGCGTTGCCAAGGATCGGACAGGCTGAATCGCGACAATTTGAAACCGATACGTGACGATTGCAGCCGCAGTTCCCTCGGCTTGAGCATTGAGATTAGCGATAATTTCACGACGACGAATAATGGCGATCGCCGACTCAGGTGCCAACCGTCGATGGGTTTCGGTGGCCCAAAATTGACTGCGCGGGTCGAGTTCTTGCGTCTCTTCCCAAAGCCGACTCGCAACCGGAAGCAACTGCCCTGACGCCTCATCAAGGCAGAGCAGCTCGGTTGAAACCAGTTGAGGATCTCGGTCGGGCGATCGCTCACCTGCAGGGCGAAAGTCGATGCCTAGATAGGGACTAACGGCAATGCTCATGGGTACAGGATTGGATTGCCCGTTGATTGTCAGCCTTGCCGGAAGCTGCGTTGCGGCTGCATGGTGGTCAGACGCCGCAGACGTGCGATGGGTCAAAATCTGACTACTGGCAATCTGTGCACCCACGACAGACCAGCAGTAAGGCACTGAGCGGGCGGTTCGGCGGCGGTTTAGCTGGTCTTGAAAATGCTGCTGAACCTGCTCTGCACCCAAGGCTTGGCTATAGATCGCCATGAGATGATAGTCACCTAGCCAAAAGTCTTGCTCCCCTGCCAATTCATTGGCGAGGGCAAGCCGATAATCGAGATCCCAATTCGAAAAATTGCCGTCGATGCGTCCAGTTGCCTGCGGCTGCCCGTTGATATATAAGGTGGCATTGCCGGAGCGATCGCGCGTGTAGACTAGGTGGGTCAATTCGGTCGTCACGGTGCCGTTGGCAGTAAACAGGTAGGTGCTGGCGTTGCGATCACCGGTCGTTCGCAACCGCAGGTTATACCCCGTCGAGGGTCGATTATCGTCGCCGGGTCCTTGTGCCAAGGTGAAATTGCGATTTCCTGGGTTCTTCGCCAGGGAAACAATGCGAGCGGGACCGTCCTGATCGGTATTCTTAGGTCGAATCCAGGCTTCTATCGTGAGTTCTTGGCTGGTTTGACAGGCCCGCATCAACCGAGTGGGCGATCGCAGCGAATGAATTAGGGTGCGTTGATTGACCCGCAGCCCCCCATCGGGTAGCCAGGTGGTGGTGGTATCGGCGTTGTCAATTTGCAAATTGAGGGGATTGGGGTTCGCGCCTGACACGTCGTACACGATCGTGCGGTTGTCCCCTGGCACAAAGGTATAAAGCGCCTCAAGCCCGCGATCGCTGCCGATAAAATCGGGTCGAGCAGACCCTACAACTCCAGACTGGGCTAATAGGCTTTGGGGTCGCCAAACCAAGTCCTCGCTAGAAACGGGATCAGGCAATGCCTGGGCAGGATCAATCGAGGGCGGATAGGAGGAGCGAGCCGGGTCAAACGCCACCCGCAGCGCCACCGAACGACTCAAGCGAGCAGGCGTGTTTGGAAATGCTGCCAAAATGCTTTGTAAGCCCGTCGAGAAAGATTCGGGTCGAGGATTTTGCACCCGGAACCAGCCTTCTTCTAACGAGAGCGGATCGAGCCGCGCCCACGTCCGCCCCGCTGCCGAATCAAAGCCTGATATGCCTATGCGAATAGACACACCCTCTGCCCAGGAGGTCAAAGCCAGCGCTAGGGTGGGATTGTCGAGAGATTGAGTGGCTAGAAGAAGCACCGGGTCGCGCAAAAGCGGATGGGCGGATGAACTAAGAGCATCGTTGCGATCAGTCTGCAATCGTCCTAAGAACGGCATCGTTAGCAGCAGCCACTGGGGCGATCGCGGGTCAGATGGCGCATAATCTTGCGGATTGCTGAGAATGCCAAGCTGACTCCCATTTGGCAAAAACTGAAGCGTCGTTTCGCTAGGCGTCGTCACGGGGGTTTGATTAATCCACTGAGGAGCGCTCGCTTCGACGATCAGCGTCGTTTCAGCCACCTGATCTAGATTAGGTGCATCCTCGTTGAGCAGCGCCTGCAATTTAGAGGCCCCATAGCCCTGATTAGCCTCGCCCAACGGCACCACTCCATCGACGGGGTCAATGGTTCGACTATCATCTGCTGCAAGTTGGGTGAGAAACCGCTTGAACACACTCGGCGGGGCAAACCGAATTTCCTGCACCACCGTCCAGCGATGATCGTTCTGAAGGTCTGCCGCGACTTGATCTGGGCTTGATATCACCTCAATCAACTGATGCTCAACCACGGCCAAGACTTGCCACGGGCGATCGCCCTTGAACTGAAACAACAAATCACCCTGCCCGACGGTGAGCAATTCCACGGGAATCTGATGCTGATTCAGCAAAATTCGAATCGTGTGTCGAATATGGCTCAGCGGACGGATGCCTTGGGCAGACGGGGACGGCAACGCGGGCAAGGTGAGGGTCGTGCGATTAGAACTCGTGGCGATCGCCATGTCCTTGGGAAACGAAATTAGGTTTTTGAGTTCTAAAACGCCATTCAGCAGCAGCGACTCTTGCCAAGTGGAGTCGGATGCTTGCCACTGGCTGGTGTAGCCCACGACTAAATCGCCCGCCGACGAGTCAAAAACTTGGGATACGGTCGGCTGGGTCGGTGAACGGGTTTGCAGAAACTGACTCCACTGGCAGAGCAGCAGGGTTTCTAGAAACGCTGTTTTCAGGGCAAGCTGCGGAAATTCGCTCGATTCATCCGCAATCGTCTCGAAGGTCAATGCGGCAAAACCAGGCGTTTGGCGATCGCCCGATTTGAGATGCATCCCCGGAAGAAACTGGAGCATTGGCTCTGGGTCTTGTGGCGTGTACTCTATCCACTCAAACTGGAGCGCATTCGAGGTAAACATCGCCTTCTCAGGCGCGATCGCCAAGGGCAGGTCGTCAAACAACTCGGCAGATTCCCAAACCAGAGCATCAGGAGTATCCAGCAGCGGAAAGCGCACCACTGCCATAAAGGGCGATCGCGCCATATCCTCAGCGGTGAGCGGCGTGCGCCCCAAAATCACGTGCAGTCTTAGGAATGCCTGATGACTGAACTGATCGAAATCCAGATTGAGAATTGCTTCTTGCGGCACCAAGGCCGCTGGTGGTTGAGAAAACTCGTGAATTGCAGTAATCGCTTTGTCATCTGATGGCAACTGCTGCGGGAAGACGAGTGGATTCAGCGCCAGCGACCATTTTGCGCCAAACAGGAAAAACTGGAGCCGCGCATCGGTGATTTCAAAGGTTTGGGTGCCATCCGGTTGGGAGATGAGTTGAGGAGTCTGCCAAATCAGTTGGGGGGCTTGCGTCGTTTCCCCATCGGCTAATGCCAGCGGAAATTGCGCCTGATCAGACACGAGCGCGATCGCATCTAGAATGAATTCGCCAGATTCATTTTCCGTCCAGGTGAGGCGCACGGCATTGCTTAGTTCCTCCAGTTCTTCACCGTGCTCCGATAGCGGAAGCTGGAGTCGACCGATGAGGTCTAGAGTCGCGATGCGATCGCCATTTAGCTCAAGTCGTTCTAGCGTCAGCGGATAGAAATGCAGGTGAAAGAAGGGTAACGCCTCTGATGTTGGATCATGTATTGGATCATGTTCTCCATTCTCCTCATCCGTGCTGTTCGGATCGGCTAATCGCCATTCGTAGCCTTGGAGAACATTGTGATTGCGAGACATTGCCTCCGGATCGTTGACATCATCGGCGGCGGCTGAGAGGACGTCTTGACGGGTAAATGTCTGGGTCTCGCGTTGGATGGGCACGTCTCGAACCCAAAGTTGCCATTGGCGATCGCCCACCGGCAGTGAAACCGACTGGCGCAGCGACGTGAGGACATAAGATTGAGACTCATTGGCCGTGCGATGAAAGGTGATCGGCGTTCTCATCCACTGCGCTGTGACGGTGCTAGCCGTCCGAACCAAGCCTCGCTGATCTCGAAATCCCGCCGTTTCTGGATGAGCCGCCATGCTGCCCGCGGTAAGCGTATAGGTTTGTTCTCCAGCGGCAAATTTTCCTGAAATGCCTTCCAGCGCAGACAGTCCAGACAACACGATAGATGAGCCTGCCGTCAGCGATCCGGCGGGTGACACGCTGTTTTCGAGAGTGAGCTGTCCGGGGTAGGTGGTTACATCAAGCGTGGGCTGCACCCCCCAGTTCAGCGGTTCGATTAAATTCTGAAGAATAATTTGGGAGGGCTGACCGTTTGCTGGCGTGGCAACCAATCCTGTGACGGCGTCGGCGCTGGCGAGGCTGGCTTGTGTGGTCAGGGTTTGCCAATAGTCAACAAATGTGTCGCGGGTAAGGGGGGCAGGCGGTTGGGGCGGTGGCGAGTCGGGTAGGGGAGACACCGCTTCTGGATCTTGGGGCGGTTCGGGAAGCTGCGCTAGGGCGTTTAGCTCATCGGCGTAGGGCAGATCAAAACGATACTGCGGCAGAAGCTGAGTGGTCGTATCGGCAGCTAACCCGGTCGCATCGGTGCTGATTTGGGGATCAAGGACTAACCCTGGCAATGACAAGGAAACCAAGGGCAGGTCAACGAGCGATCGCCATTCGCGAGCAGGAACGGGAGCCTCCCAAATTGGCTGAGCCCACTGAGCCGCACCATTGGCTGCCCCACTCGCGGCCACTCCGTCATTAACTGCCGGGATACCAAATCGCCAATTATCGGGCACGTCTGCCTGTCCAGTGTCAGCCGGGATAACAGATAGTTCAAACGGCACCAATTGCCGACTTGCGCTCGGATAGCTGGGTGGGAGCTGATTTTGGGTGAGCGGCAGAGCCTGCACCATCGGCAGAACGCCATGACGCTGCCAGACCCAAGGCAAATGCTGGCTAAACGTGTTGGACGGCAGAACGTTTTCCTCAATCATCTGATTGAAGACGGCAGCATCCACGGTATATGCAAATGTCCAGGCTCCCAGGTGAGCTGAAACAGGCTGGGTCGTCGCATCATCGGGCGATCGCGCGGATAGGGTTAGAGTTTCTAACTGGAGCACCACCGGGGCTGGGAATACATCGGTCTGAGCATTGACGACTCGCAGCGGGAGCGATCGCACGCCCGACACCCAGTTGTCAAAATCAGGCAGGGCATCGTCTACCGTAGGGCGATCGGTACTTAGCCAAAACAGCCCGTTAACAGTTGTTTGGGGGCCTGTCATCGTCAGGTCAACCTGGATAAGCCGATAGCCCTGACCATTATCAATAATGGGTTCCAGCACCCATGTGCCCTCGATGCGTTGAGCATCCGTCAGCACTATATTCCACGGCTGTTCGTTGGCATACTGAGTCTGCGGCAAATCGAGCAGGTCATTGCCTAAAGAAACAGCCCCTTGCAGGAGCGCAATTGCAGGCTGAACCTCAGGGTCTGGCTGAGGCAGTTGAGCCAAACCGCTGTCTAAATAGGTCTGCTCGGTCAAGTTCGGGATGGGTAACTGAGCCCAGCCTGCTTCGAGGGGCATAAACCCCCATAGCACCGCAGGCTCAATGGGAACAGAGTCGTCTTCTCGCGTCGGTGCAGGTAATCGTTGGCGATCGCGCAGAAATCGCGGCGTTTCGACCGGGTCGAAGGCAAGATTCAAATGTTCCAGCGTGATGGTTTCTTGCAGCTCGCCCGACACCTCCGCATAGAGATATTGAAGCGTCTCTTCGGGTGTCTCGCTGGAATCTGCCGGTGCAGATTTTTGAGCGTTCACCTGCATCACCAGCCGTTCTTCCAACAGACCTACAGAAATCCGGCTGGGGCGAATCCGAGCGAGTGAAGTGGGTGGATTGTCGAGATCATAGGGCGATTGGTCGCTCAGCAGAATATTTAAATCATCGGGAGATAGATGCAGCGTCGGACCTTCAGAACGTGTCCAGGGCTGGATTTGCCAATACAGATTAGGAACCGCATCGGGATCGGTGAGCTCGAGCGTCACCCAGTTGGGCGTATTGGCTTCAGCAGGGATGAGGCCACCGTTTTGGGGATTCAGCGGATTGAGATAGCGGCTGAGGCGATTCCAGGCGGTACGCCACTGCTGGCGTTCGTTTTTGGTGAGGCGATCGCGCTCAATCGTCATGCGAAAGGCACGATGATCATCGGATGGTTCGGGCAGCTCCTTCGCTACTTGAAACGGAGACGCCATTGTCTCATTCTGCCAAGGAACTCCCATGCTGCCGTAGATAGACAACCCGCTGCTGTGAACCGTAACGGCACTGAGCAGATGAGCCGCTCCCTCTCGCCCAGATGATGATACAGGAGTCAAGGACAGATCTCGATAAAGACGAGTCGTAGCATCGTCTTGAGATTGAATAAATCCGTCGAGATGAATCTCGCCCGCAAGGCAGGTCAGGGTGCGGAAAAAGCGATCGCTCCGCCCATCGGGAAAGGTTTCATCCCATGTCGTCGGGTCGGCCTGCACCAGCAGCAGGGAAATTTGCCCCAGTCTCAGCGCCGTTTGAATTTGTTCTGGAGTCTCCACGGGCGGCGGGTTTTCTTGGCGGCCTCGCCCCCAGGAATAGACCGTGCCGGTCTCGTTATCATCATCAGAATCATCATCAGAATCATCGGGACGAATTTCAACCTGACGAATAAAGCCCATCAGAATCAGCGTTCCGGGCAAATACATGGAATTTGCTCCCAGCGCAGCGCGGGGCATGTTGTCAAGAAACAAATTGCGGAATGCCCAGTTTTTTCGAGGATCTGCAAACTCAAGCACCTTCATGTCTGCCGACCAAAACGGACCTTGAATTTGGACGCGATTCATCGCGGATGGGGGAATGGGCGGCATAGGGCTACTCCTGGGGCATTCGGTGAGCAAGTCTGGACATGAGTCGGAAATTAGAGCGTTTCGGGTGTGAGCGGATTGAGGCTGCTAGGAGCCGCACTGCCTCGGCGGGTGCGAATTCGCAACTCTCGACCCTGCATCCCTCGGTTGATTGACGCATCATACAGTCGCTGAATGGCATCGCGATCCGGCTGGATTGCGTCATAGGCGGCCTGCAAGTCTCGCCCCTCTTGAACTGTCATCAATCCGTGATAGCGAATCACCGACCGACCGATCAGCAGCTTAGCTCGCAACGGGTCTGGCAAGTCAGCGGGCTGTGGGCGTAGGGGAATCGGGTCTGCAAACGGGATTTCGGTCACAGACTGGGTGAGCGTAGTCAGCAGAGTGGCGATCGCCTCTCTAACGGGGGCATCTCCGCCAAGGGCTTGCAGAGCCTCTAGCTGGCTAGCACTGCGCACTCGCCCTTGCCAGGTGACTTGCGTGGGCGTCATGCTTAACTGATTGCGGATGGCAGTCGGGATGTCTGCCTGAGTAGGGCGGCGCGGAATATCATTGGCAGACACAGCGACTACGGGGCGATCGCCCGCATTGCGATCAATCGCGGTGAGCAGCCGTCCGATCGCGTCTCGTAATACTTGATCGCGTCGTTCATCAGTTTGCAAGCCCTCCAATGCGGCTCGCTGCTCGGCATCGGGTGCATTCCCGACCCAGGCAAGCTGATTGGGGTTAATTTGGAACCGATTTTGCAGCACAGCCGGGATTTCGTCAGGCAAGGGGTGAGACATCGAAGCTTGCCCGTCCAACGTCTCAACCAGTTGCTCCACCGCCGTTTGAAATGCCGGAATTTGTGCCCATCGTTGCAGCCGCTGTTCATCATCATCGATCAGCGCCCCCGTCCACCGCAGTTGGGTATAGTGACCTGCATCGATTGAGAAACCGATCTGAGATGCGAGGCTCGGAGGAACCTGATCCAGACCAAGCGGGGCAAACGCACGAAGCAATAACAGCGGCAACAGCGGCACTTCGGTGCGATCGGTTCCTTCCCCGGCGTCAAGAGCATTGATCAAGCGTTGCACCGCGCTCAAGAACTCCTCATCGCCATCAAGATTTTGCAAGTCTTGACGCTGTTCATCAGTGGGGGCAGGCGCAGTCCAAATCAGGCGATCGGGCTCGATTTGAAGCTGACTGCGAAGGCTCTCAGGCAAGGTATCTGGAGAGGAGCGCAAATTTGTTAGCGGCACCAGCGGCACCTCCGTGCGATCGCCCGCTTCCTCCGATTGAGGAACTGCTTGCAGGGCATTGATCAGCCGTCGCACCGAGTTCACGAAATCTTCGTCGCCATTGAGAGTTCGCAAGTCTCGACGCTGCTCATCGGTGGGACCAGGAGCTAACCAAATCAGGCGATCGCGCTCAATGAGAAGCTGATTGCGAAGGCTGTCAGGCAGGGCATCGTGGGAGGGGCGTATCCGGGTGAGCTGATCGAGAGCCTGCTGAAATCCAGCGTCCCCAGCAAGATTGAGAACTGCCGTTCGTTCATCTGGTGAAAGCGCACCCGTCCAGACCAGAGTGCAGTCAGTTGGCTCTGGAAAATCGATCGGAGAGGCATCCAAATCGTCCGGTAATTCGTCAAGGGCGCGAGAAATTGGCTCTTGGCTAAACCAGTCGTCATAGAGACGATCAATCACCTGGCGATCGCCGAGGTCGTCAAATAGATCGCTAAAGACATTAGGCGCATTCGGAAATAGTGCTTGCAGGGCATCCCGTTCTGGCTGCGTCAGATTTTGCCGACACCGCAGCAATTTCAAGTCGAACGACGCCGTAAATTCCTGATTGAGCTGGCGAATCAGCGTTCTAAATGCGTCCAGGAAGGGATCATCATTCCGCAAAGCTGCTCGCACTCGACGAATCAAATCCTCGATGGGAATGCCGAGATTATCCGCTCCGCGCCAGCGAATCGGACCGCTGCGAATCGGCTGGCTATCATCCGCTGGCAACGGCGGAAATTCTAACCCGGCTAAATCATTTTGAATTTGGCTGGCAAGCCGAGCTTTATTGACACGAGGCCACGCAAAGGAAATCGTTTCGCTAAACGTGCGCCCGTCGTAGAACTCTTGAATCTCCTGAATCAGAGTTTGCACCCCATCCCTGAAGGCTTGATCTCCCTCTAATCGACGCAGGGTATCTGCCTCATTAGGCGTGATTGAACCTGTCCAGCGCAGGGCACGCCCTGTAGCAGTCGTTTCCACTGAGAACTTGCCACTGCTGAAATCAAAGTTAGTCGGGAAATTCTCTGCGTTAGGGTCAGGCCGCGAGATTTCCTGCGAAAACTCTTGCTGCTGCACCTGGTCAATCAAGTCATTGACCCCGTTGCGATAGACGGCATCATCTCCCTGTCGTGGACGCAAATTCTCTGCGTCACTATCACTCATCGGCCCTGTCCAGCGCAGCACCCAGTTGGTATTTTCTGGAGTATCAGAAGGATAGTTAACCACAATTCGGTACGTGCCTGGAAAATCATCGTCTGGACGAGGGCGAGACGGGACGTTGTAATCTGCCACGACGCTGATTTGTTCCGTTTGCATAGAATCAACCAGGCGTTGGATCGCATCTTTCACAGGTTGCTGATGGTCGGGCACGTTAGAGCGATAGGTGCGCAACGCTTCGCGCTGATGGGGCAGCATGATCCCCTGCCAGGTGACGCGATCGCGCGCAATGTGAAACTGCCGAATCAGAGACACTGGAATCCCTGCTGAATTGGGCAATTCGGGATAATCCAGCTTGGCAAGTAACGATTCTGGAAGCTGCGTCAAATCAGGAGCCTGGGTCGGCGCGGACGCAAAGGGGCGAGTTGTATACCATTCGTCTAGAAATGCCTCAGCGCGAGATGCATCTCCACCCGGATGCACCGACAGAGTATTGAGGTCAGACACCGAATTGAGCAGCAGATTGTGGCGATCGCCCTGCGTCAGCACGCTGACCACAAACACCGATGGAGCTTGAATTGCAATCTTGCGGCGAGTCGGCAACGGAACTGCGTAGCCCGTTCGCTTCAGTTGAATTTCAGTGATTTGCTGGAGGGTGGTATCCAGCACATAGTCGGCTTGAGCCGTCCCAGCGGGAGGCGGAATCAGGTGCAGCAGTTCACCCAAGAACCGTTTCCCTAACTGCCGCAGGGCAAAGCGTTTTATTTCAGGATCAAAGAAATATTCAACCTGCACCTCTACATTGCCGCTAAACAGCTCGACAATCTGGTAAATCGCCTCTGGATCGGGCAGAGACGAGAGCTTACGCCGGGGTTCGTCGGCATCTTTGGCATCGGGGGCTTCGCTCTGCCACTGAGCTTGAGCGGTATCAGGCAGCGCATCCCAGAACCGCTGCAAGGGGATCTGCACCCGCCGAGTCCGTAAATTAATCGCCGATCCGGTGAAGGGAGCAACGGGGTTCCAATCGGCTTGAATGCTTTCGGCGATCGCCGTTGGATTGGGCGATTGATACTCAAAGTCGCGCTGCGTGGTTTCATTCACCGGCGATACGGTGCTCGCGGTTTGAGCAATTACCAGCAGCCGATGTTCATAGAAGAAGGGCAGCGCCTCCCATTGCAGCACTAGCGCCCCCTGCTGGAAGTTGCCAATCCGCACGGGCAACTCTAAACTGCGCGCCACAGCCGGATCGAGGTCTTCGCTGAAATCAATGTGATCCGGCTCATCTGGGTAGCTTTCTGGACTTTGGGGAAACTGGTTTTCAACCCACTGCGGGCTTAGAGAATGACTGGGCGTGCTAGCCTGTTCGAGTTGCCCAATCCAGTCGGGGTAAGCAAATCGTCGCAGCAGGCTAAACGCCACCTGCCGGAACGCTAATCGCCGCACCAGGGTTTGATTGCGCTCGCTGAGAGACTGTTCAGGATGCTGAGCAATGATCACTTCCCAGGTGGTTCCGGGAGGAGCCGGACTGCTGGGTGCGCTAGGAGCATCCAGACGAGCAGACCTGAGAATCAGCGGCTTATCCACGGGCTGAGTCCGCTCTAGGGTAATATCGAGCCCGCCGCCTTGGGGATCAGGCAAGGACTCAGAAAAAGATTCCGCCGCCTCGACGATTAAAGTTGTCAATTCAGTCTGGCGATCGCCCGATAAAATTTGCTGAAGAGACTGAGCCAGATGCTCTCGTCCCTGGAACACCGTGTCCGTCAGAGATCTCAGATTTGCGAGAACGTCAGCAGGCACCTTGTTTTCTAGCAATCCAATGGATCGCTCTGACACCACCACAGACTCAAAGCGCCGGGCGATCGCCGGAGCGCCATTGTCTCGCGGGAAGAGGCGCGGCGACTGGAGCAGGCTCTGCCACAGCAGCTCATAGCGGCTATAGGGACGCACATAATAGCGGTAGTTGTGTGCCCAGCGATCTTCTAGGAGATGGTCATATTTCAGCCGCCCGCTCGCATCGGGAGTGGCATAGGCTGGGGTACTGATGCGGGGATATGCCGTAACGAGCCAGGGCTCAACGTCAATCTCGTCGTCGAGCCGAGCCACCACGTCGTCGCTGGCATCAAAGAAGCGCTGTGACCAGCTCAAGAAATCGGGCAAAAGGGATTCTAAATCGGCTTTGCTGGTCGGAAGCTGGATGCGGGGCTGGGTGGGGTCGTTGGAGTTGATCGATTCCAGGAATAGCTTCAGCCGCCGCCACTGCTTTCCTGCAGATGTTGATGGCTTGCCGAATTCATCCGCCAGGGTCGGTGGCACGGTGAAATAGGTGGACCGCTCATCGAGGGGCGAAAAGTCGGTCAGGAGAGTCAGCGTAATGTCGGCGATCGCCCGATCCGGTTCCGCCAAGATACTGCGGAATGTAGTGCGAAAGTCGGATTGCTGGTCATTGGGCAACTCATATAAAGATTGCAGAACCTTGAGCTGCGGCACTGAGGCATCATACTCGAAATAGTCCTTAAACCTAGCAGGTAATTCATCATCAGATGAGAAATTCAGAGGGCTAGTGAGTTCGATGGCGATCGCGGGTCGGGTCTTGTACCGCAACAGCAGTCTTGTCTGCCCATTAAGGGGCAATCGCACCGTCTGCCGCACCGGCTTATCAGACGCTTGCAGCTCTTGTTGACCTGCTGCCGAATTGGACTGATCAATCAGGCTGCAACTTTCCGTTTGTTCCAATGTCAGCAGCAGATTCACTGCCGTGCGGGCAGGGCCCTGAATCAAGACTGACCCATAGGTGAGATAGGGTTGCACCAACGGACGCAGACTCAACTGGGCGATCGCCAGCAAACTATCAGCATCGGCATCTTCTCTGGAAGCGGGTTCAAAACTGCGACTCGGCTGGAACAGCAGTTCAACATACAACTGCTGATAGAGGATATCTAAGTCCGCAAATGTCTCTCGCAATCCCTCATCGTTGCGAATGGCATCGAGGGCATCTCGCAGCGCATCCAGCAGGTCTCGTCCGGTGACTAATTCATGACTCGTTTCATCCCTTAGAGTCATGCCCATACTCAGCCCCAACTGTTGGAGAATGCTCCACCCATAGGGATCAGATTTGGGAGCCGTTGTCATACGAAACGTCGCAAAGTCTCCTGGCTGACGCGGCGGCCCATACTGCACGTCTACGTTATAGGTGCGGAGCGGCTGCCTGTTGACATCGAGATATCCGGCAGGATTTTCGTCTAGCGTATCTAGCAGGGTTTGCAGCAGCGGATGTAGAGCTTCGGTGCGGCTGTCAGGATCAGTCAGTCCAGGCCATTCAGGCCATTCTAAAAATGATTCTCGCCAGGAATACCACGGGCCTAAGTCGGTCTGTGAACCGTCAACCTGCGAGCCGTTGCTGGTTGACGATCGCAGCGATCGACTGCGGAGGAGCCGACTGGGATACCAGGCTTCCCACTGGTTTGCAGCCAGCGTATCTTTCGGCGTCAGCCAGAGGTCATCGGCAGGCAGCAACTGCACCTCTTGAATCGTTCGCAATGCCTCAGCCAACCGAGCGCGATCGCCAAACGTTTGCGTCGTGTGGGCATCCACATCAAGCTCCAGCAGGGTATAGCCCGCATTTAAACTGATCGGATAGTTGGGTTGGTCACTGGGGCCTTGATTCCAGCGAAACCGGACAAGACGCAGATTAGCGGGATGGCGATCGTAGTGAACCGCGTCTAAATCGCCGGTGAATTGAGGAGCGTGGCCGTCGTCTAGCTTAGGCATTGGCACATGGGTCACTCCGGCGATCGCCCGTTCATCCTCAGGCGGCAGCATTGGAAACGTAATCGGATGAGGCACCCATTCCAGTTGAGCGGGCTGTCTCTCTTCGATGTCTCCAGTGCCAACGGATTGGAACGATTCAAAATGTAGAATCAACTGCACCGGAGCCAGCGCCGACGGTACTCCATTCACCGAAATCGTCTGGATGAATACTCGCCATGATTCCGGTCGCCACCGTCGCTCCTCGGCCTCAGAGGGCAGGACACCGAAGCGTTGCAGAGCGTTTATTAAGGGTATCTCCTCCGGTTCTGCATTGGGACGTTCAATTAGGGCAATCTCTGCTCGTCGCTCTTGCGGCAGCCCACTCGCTTGGACATCAATCTTGATATCCGTCGGCAGGGGACGGGCATTGCTCGTCGGTAGCGACTTGGCGCGGGGACCTTGCGTGCTGCTGTCGAGCCCATAGCTGCCAATCGGTAGCGTCTCATCCTTACGGAAAATCAGCCGATAGCGAGCGGTCGCAACCCGTGGCCCCTCCCGCAGTCCGGTGGGTTCGCTCCAGCGCAGTTGAATCCGCTCTGGAACCAGCACCGTGGGCACGACGGGGTGATCCGGATCAGAATCTAGCCTCACGTCTCCATCCGCTAAGCGATAGCTCACCATAAACTGCCCGTCTACTGGCACCCTGGGCGGCTCATTAGGATAGCGGGTCGTCACCAGGGTCAGTGGTCGTCCTGAATTGCCCGCAAAGTCGATGGGAGTGATTGTATAGAGGTAGCTGCGTCCCGTGGCGGGCAGAGATGCCTGGTCTTCCAACGTTTCTTCCGAGAAGTGATCGACCACTTGGAATCGAGGGCGGAGCCGTTTGAGAACACCGCTGTCGCGCTGGAGAGCCGCTTGCAGAATTCGAGACTTGTAGGGAGTCAGTTGTGCTTCATCAACGCCAACGCTAGTAAGGATATTCCGAATCGCGGCCAGGAACACCTGACTGCTCTCAAAGGATTGTCCCAACAGCGCCTGGAGCGGAGTGATGTTCCCAACGAGATCATCACCCTGCGATCGCAACACATCTAGCACGTCGGGGGTCACCTCGAACGTCGCTTCAAAGTGAGCCGCTTCAGCACTCTTGAGCGTGTAAACAACTTCTCGCTCCTGGCCATCCAAGGCTCGACGACGCACCTGATAGTGGAGCAGGTGATGTTCAGGTTCGCTCTGACACGGGCTACAGCCTTCCTCAGGCGGAGTTGCCCAGGTCAAATTCCAGGCGATCGCGATCGTGTTGGCATCAGTGAGGGGCTGCACCTGCTCAAACTGGGGTGGGTTTTGAGCAAAATCGGCACGGGCGACGTTGAAGGTGCGCACCGTCTTGAAATCTTCGTCGGTGTTTCCGGCCTGGTCTTTGTCTGGACCGAGCCGCTGAGACAGTCGGGGAGCCTCAGCCGGATTCGCCACCTGCAGCCAGTCGGGCAACGTGCCTTTAAATCGGAAGACTAGTCCCATCTGGAAGGCGATCGCCCGGTCGACTCCAGCCGTGGGTTTCGGCTGGTTATTGCCTGCGGCGCTGTCGCTTGGCGCAGCCGCATAGTCGCGCACATCGGCAATCAAATCTTGGATAATCAAGCCGCGAAGCTGGTGCGCTTGCTGGTTTTCCTGTTCTTCGTTGAGCAACTCATCGTCTTGAATATCTCCCGTTTCCCCGGATGCCGCTTCGCCCGTGGCGGTGTAAATGCTGGTGCCATCTCGGAAGGCTACTTCAAGCGTCTGCTCATACACCGAATTGGGATCACGCTTAAAGAAGGGTGAACTGCGGAACTGCTCCAATGCACCCCGCACCGCAGCCTCATAGGATTCTTCTGACGGATTTTGCACTCGCTCATCTTCGAGAACGTTGTCTCTAGGGGCGATCGCATCGGGATCGCCCACCGGAAGTTCAATTGGGGTTCTATCCTCATCGAGTACTGGATTATTGTCATCATCGACCACGACCTGCGTCCTGAAGGCATAGCGCAGGTATTTGCTCAGGCGAATCGTCGGATTTGAGAGGGTGTTGCCTTCCTCATCAAATTGAGTGGCTTCTTCAATCACCGCATCCCAATCCACTCGCCAATTTGGTGCATCCGAAGAGAAAGGTTCCCAAACATCGCTTAACGGTCGAAAGTGTTCGAGGACAAAATCATCGGGGCGATCGGCTGGAATGTCAAAATCGAAGTCGCTCGTTACGTCTACATTTGGATTCGGGGGTGCAGGCAAGAATCCTAGTTCTTCAACCGTGTTATCGTCGCTATCATCATCGTCAGTGGCTTCTCCGCGCGGTAGCAAAACAAAGTAGCCCCAGCCATCATCATCGGCTTGGCGAATCACGAAAATATCATAATGGGGCGATCGGAATGCCTCGGAGGGTTCTTCAATCGCCCGGAACAGAATCGTCGTGCGGGCGGCAATCACAGATCGACTCGCTAAGACAGTCGGGGGTCTGCGTCCTAATGCTGCAACTGGGCGAGTGCGAGATGCCATAAGGGGGGCAGCCGGAGTATCGGGTGCAGAACTGACCCCCGGAATGCTGCGATCGACATCCGTGGCTTCCAATCCCAAATCTAAGAAGGGAGCCGTGCGGTTAAGCGCCGTTTGGACGGCTGACTCATTAGCTCCGAGCTTCACGCTCACCTGAAGCCGCCGCCCCATCGCTGCAATCAACAGCGTCCCTGACCCGCGCAGCCCCGGATTGGTGAGCCCGTCGATGCCTAGCTCCAGCCCTGCCGTGAAGCCAATTTCTAGGCTGAGGCGGAAGGTTTTCTTGAAAAACAGCAGATTAATCCAGAGGGCGATCGAAACCTTAATGCGGATTTCTAAGCCAATTCCTGCATAAAGGGCAGAATTCTCCTCCGGATTTGCAAAGTCAATCAGGCCAATAAACCTCGCTCCATAGGCGACGCTGGCATGGGCACTCACCCGCACGCCCACCACTTTCAAATCGAGCCCGGCTTCGAAGCTGAGACTCGCGCGGGCTTTGAAGCTGATGCCCAATACGAGATAGTGCTTCGTGACGCGGAAAATCATGCCGCCCGAAATTTCGGCCTCCAGCGGTCCGAGTTTCTGCCCCCAGCGCAGCATGTTAGGCCAGCCCAGTTCGGCATGCAGTAAGCCAGGCTCGACCAAAATGGTGGCGGCAAACTGTCCGTTACGCACGGCTTGCTCAACGAAGGCAGGCAGCGGCGGACGGGTGCCCAAACTCCCCTCAGGATTTGAAGAAATCTGTGCGAGGAACCGCTTCTGCCGCACTGACAGCAACACAAACCCAGAGAACAAGGGGCGTTCTCGGATTTCATTCACGTCATTGACGTAGTCGTAGTAGTTGGAATTAATCCAAGCGCGAACCGCCATGAAGAAGGTCAGGTCGCTGCGGAACGCAATCACAGCATCAAACAAGAACAGGCAGGGTAAAACCTGTTCGGCTTGCTCAAGCCACTTCAAAGAAATCGAGCCGGGAGTGGCTGAGGTTTGAGAAATCAATGCCCGCAGCACAATCGTCCAGCGCAAATCCTCCCCTGGCCCTTCTAGATCGACAGCCCAGCGATCGCGCTTCGACAAATCTCCTTGGGTGCGAGACAGGGTGCGCAGTTCACCAATCAGCGTTTTCAAATCACCTGCTTCATCTGCCGCTTTGATGCTGGCGATCGTGTAGCGATAGCCAAAGCCCAGCCCCACTTCCCGAATGTAGAACTCCACATAGGGAATGTAGAAGCTGATCTGACGAACTTCGAGGTAAATAAACCAAGCCCGCACCCACGGCGACTCGTCATCCCGACGCACGCGCAAGAAGGCAAAGCTGGCTGCAAAGACAGGCATTCCTGGAATTTCTAAAACGCCTTCGCCCAAGAAGCCCTTCTCATCTGCGTCATCCCGGAATTCCACCACCCCGTTGAGCTTGAATGCCTCGCCTAGGCTGATGTTGACTTCCAGTTCTTGCAAGTAGAGACGAGGCACAAAGCTCCCCTTAGCGGGCAGCCCAACAAACAAGTTGTGGAAGTCTATCTGAACCGTATTGACATCGCCCGTGCCCTGAGCAAACTTCATCTGCCCGCCCAGTTCCATCGCGGCATCGCCACCAAACCGCTCAAACTGAGGCACAAAGCCAATCGAGCGGAGTTCCATCGTGAAGCAGCCCAGGAAGCTGAAAGACACCGCTTCGGGAAGCTCAATCAGAAAATTAACGTGCTTGCCAATGACGCTGATGTCCCCCGTGAGCGGGCATTCTACCATTTGAATTTTGATGCCCTTGAGCAACGCTAACGGCCCGTTGCTGTCATCCGTCGACAAGGGATTAAACTGCGCCGTCCCGGTGAGGGTGAAGTAGAGGTGAAACTTACCATCATTGACAAACTTTAGCCCAATTGCGTCCACCGAAAATTCAAAGCGCGTGCCCTGGCAGCTAAGCAGTTTTTCAGCTTTCAGGGTGGCTCCCCCCGCCACGAGGGTCAGCGCTCCGTCTTGCTGGCTAAATTGCAGAGCAATATCCACCATCGCATCGCCTACCAAATCGGGCGGTAGGGGACCGGAACCGGCTAGGGTGAAGTCTTTGATCTGATTTTCGACAATATCTAAGCGGCTGCCGTGAAACCGGAAGCGCGTATCGACGCCGTTAAGCCTCGCAGGGCGATCGCTCACTTCAGCGCTGAGATTGATGCCCTTGTCGGTAATGGCAAAATTGCTGACGATGAAGGTAATCGGTTCATCACTGGCGCGGGTGTAATCTAGCTCAATGGATGCCCCTTCTGGCTGAATCAACTGATAGTTGAAGTCTTTCGTCACCAGGGTGAAATGGTGGTACGTGTTGTCTCCGACTTTCTTCCCCTGAAAGCGCCACGTCAGCCCCAGATAGGTTTGTTCGGGCAGTTCACCTGACAGGAAGTGAATGCCTTTATCATGGTCAATGTCAAAGGCGAAGGTTTCCCAATTGAAGGTGATGTCAAATTCTGTCCCCAATTCGATATCGCCAATGCGAACCATCGCGCCTACTGAGAGCCCAATTTGCGTTTCAGCAATATCCACATCGGGGTTACCGAGGTTGATAGTGATTTGCTGACCAGCACTCTCATTGCGCAGGAAGGGGAAGTTAAAGTCTTCTGTATTGAAGTCTGACTCGATGGTCCACGCATCGGGTTGAAGAGATTGAAACTTGAATGGTTGAGTTTGGAGCAGCGAATCGGGCGTGTTAAAATCGAGAGCCGCTAGGGGTGTCTCAAGCTGCTTGAAGAAAGTCGGCAGTTCTAGCGTATCCAGCTTCATGTCGAGCAGCACTAAACTGACGCGTGTCAGAGTTTCAAACTCGACTTTAATCAGCGGATCGGCATCTGGAGGCTGGTTGTCGTCATTTTGCAGTTCGCGATCGCCCTCTCGACTCCACGCAAAGTTACTCGATGCGCTGATAGACTGGTTTGCATCCTGCGTCAAAATCAGCGTGAGCTGGTTGAGACGGTCACCTCCATCGCGCGATCGCAGCAGTAGACTAAACTGCGTATCGCTGGGCGTCGTTACTTTCAACCCCGGCAGCAGATAATCACGCGGATTGCCCGACGCCTGCCAATCGAGCCGTACTTCTTCAATGGGGTCGCCTAACACCACGCGCAGGGTGATGGTCGTTGTGCTCTGATTACCCTGCTCCTTGAAATTGGGAGCTACCTGGCTCAACCAGGCGCTGAGATTAGACTCTTGCCATTGGAATACCAACCCCTTGCGATCGCCCCGAAAATCGAGCAGCAGGCGAGCCGACTCGATCACCAAATTGGCGCTCACCAGTTTCACCGGGTCATCCAGTTGAATCACCAATTGGCTATCAAATTCTACGTTTCCAGCAGAATTAACCACGACGTTGATTTCACCCAAGCCCACTTGGGTAAACGGTCGAGTCAGATCAGGCTCAAACTGGGGCTGTCCATTCCCGGCTACCTTCCGCATCGGCTGGAGCAGATTCGGTTTAAATCGAGCCACCAACATCAGTCCGAATGCAACGGATACCCCGTCTGGCGTAATCGTCACATCGGCAGCAAAGCTCCCCGGATTGAGGACAAAGCTAATGCCTGCTGAGCTTGATAGATCCACTTCAATTTCGCTCAGCGCTTGCAGTTGTAGCGTAACGATTCGGCGTCCTGAATCCACCGCAACGGCTGAGACGACATTCTGAGGGATCGAAACATCGGGCGGAAGCTCCTCCAACTCCCCTTCAAACCATTCCTGAATCGCATCCGCTTCATCATCGCTTAGCGGAGGATCGGAGCTAATGTCTCCAGGGTCAAAATCAGGAGGATCGACTGCCACCGAGATATCGGACAAGCCGACTCGCGCAAAAATATCATTTAATTCGGTACTGATCCCGCTGAGAGAGCTAGGGAGATTCAGCAGATCGGTGATCGGAGCAGAAAACTGAGTCGTCATACATCGTACTCGCTAGCAGGGGACTTGAGTCGGAGCAGCACCCCTCGGAGGGTGATTGTCGTGACAGCACTGATTGTCGTTGCGAGGCGTGCCGTCTGGGTTGCGGTCTAAGCGTCGATTGGCCGCCCGTTCACTAGCGGTGCCGAGCAGGTTGAGATTGCGATTGCGAATATTGAGGCTCCGCAGACCTTGCAAGGTGTCGGGGTCTTGTCCGGGATGCAGCTCAAACAGATGCAAGCGAATAAATCCGTTATTGCCTGCCGCAGCCCCAGCAGCACCGCCTAGTTGAGCATCCAGGTCGCGATTCACCGCCCCGTTGCCGCTGGCTTCCATCGTCATCACGCGAATGCGCTGCAACCCTTCGCCTCGATTGGCCACTAGATTAGGCTGAGCCAACACCTCTTTGACAATGACGATATGCCCGATGCCGTTTCGCCGCAGCGAATTTCCGCAGACGGCAACACCTCGAACATCACCTGGTAGAGTTCGGGGAACGAATCGCCGGGCACGGGCACCCGCCACAATGAAACACCGCCCTTCTTCAGTCATGGCTTCGTTCAAGAGTCGCTGGCGATCGCCCGCAGGCTGTGCCCGTAGCCAGTTTTCAAACTTCCAGGCCCAGGTTACGTTTCGATCCTCGTTGCTGCCCTGGATAGCGACGCGATCGGTGACACCCGCCTGATCATGAACAAGATTGGTATGGGAATTAGCGTCAATGTAATGCCATAAATTTGCGCCAACGGGATGCACACCCACTCGAAACCCGGCTCTCAAACAAATATCGTCTACAAATAGATTGCACTTATTGCCGCCCGCGTAGCCACCTCGGTTATAGTTGCGCCCGTCGCGTGAATGGCTATTAAACAGGCGATCGCGCCCTAGGTTCCCGGCAGGTTCCCAGTTTGCTGAATGGTTGTTAATTTCTAAATCGGCTTCCCACTCGACCCGCTTCCACGTCCGCAGGGGAGGACGCAGCCGCATCCGCCGAGTTTCGGGCTCAGTGGTTTGCCCTTCTCCGGTGACATCAATCTTTTGCATCAGGGGATGAAACTGGGCTTCTTGAGAGTCATTGCCGAACAGCAAATGAAACAGCTCTCGCGGATTCATAGGATGCGGATCGGCAGTGGTGTGGTTGTGATAGCGAGCCCGCAGCGTTAGTAACCTCGGCAGTGTGGGGTCAGATGGAGCAGCCGGATCAGGGCTCGAAATGGCAAGCCCCGCGACTCCCAAATACGCCCCCGCCTTTGCCACCAAAAACGTAGCGCCTGATGTATCGGGTGGCACGCCTGCTAGAAACTGATTGATAAAGTCTTGCTTATTCGCATTCGTCACCTGAGATGGAAAATCTAGCCCGTCTGCGCTGACCTGTCCGGGCGTCATAGCTTGGAGGCGTGCGGTTAAATTGGCGCGATCGATATTTTCATAAATTAGCGTCGTAGGAATACACTCACCTTCGATCCACCGTTGCCACCATCTCACGTGAGGAATCGGCAATGAGAATCGAGGAAGCTGAAGCAGCAGGCGATCGCCCGCCCCACCAGCACCCGGCTGAAACCGTACTAAGCCTCGATCCACCGCATGCAAGCGAATGGCCGGATCGGGTAATCCGTCTTCGGGGACAAATCCGCCGGGGGGTGGAGTGATTTGAATATCCAGGGCAACATCGGCAGTCTCATCCGCCGTATTGGTGTAAGTTTCTGAAATATCAAATAGATTGGGGTCGACAAACCGAACCGCATTTCGCCCAATTGGAATGCTTGCTATGGGCAGAAAAAACTCTCGACGTTGGTTAGGTTGGCTCAATGCATCAACCAAATTCCACGGCATGATCGCACCTTGAATGTGAAATATTAAGCAGCACTTGCATTGGCTAAAACACCCGATTGATGATTAGCCAATGATAGTTTTTAGTCAAAAAAGGCGGCAGGTTGGAGTTAAAAAGATGCTATTTCTGAATCTTTGTTTTGACCTGAATTAGAACAGATTGAATGAACACTCTGCTTAAAATACCACCAAACATTCTTGAAAATCGGATTGTTAAAAATTAATTCTCTAATCCAGAAAAATCATTAAATTCGATTGCCAAATTCAACATCTGTCCATTTTTTCTCAGCAACTAAAGCCCGCAGGACTATAATTCGAGCTGATTGACTGACAAACGTTTCTAGCGGGTGTTGGGCTACGCTATCGCTTTAGCTGTGCCACGCCACTACGGCAGAATGAGGCTTGCAGAGATTGTGTCAATCAACCCGATCCTTCGAGTCAATGTAAACAAACTTTCACAGTTGCGGAAAATGAGTCTAGTCAGCCTGACTCTTTATAGAGAGCCAATACGACAGGGAAGATAAGACATAGCAATACGACGCCAAACGAGCATCGTTGGAATCTTCCAGATTATTCCACAGGTAGCCATTCGGTTTCCAATGAGACGGCGACCTCTGATGACGTTGATGCTCTGTATCATGCTGTTTTTGGGGACAGCGGCATTGCCAACGGTAGCGCATACCGTATTAGAAAAGTCTCAACACTCTCAAGCCATATCCCAAGCCCAGACGCTTGACCAGCAAGGCAGACAATTCTATGAAGCGGGACGGTTTGCTGATGCAATTCAATCGTGGCAAGCGGCGATCGCCACAGACACTCCTCCCATTCAGCATGCAACGATTCTCAGTAATTTAGCATTGGCCTATCATCAGCTTGGGCAGTGGCGTGACGCAAACAACGCAATTCAACACGCACGCACCGTTCTAGAAACGGTAGATTCGCATGAGCGATCGCCCGTTTTGGCACAGGTGCTCGATGTTCACGGGCATTTGCAACTATCCCAGGGTCAAGCAGAGGCAGCGCTTTCGAGTTGGCAGCAGGCGTTTGAAATCTATGACCAGCTTGATAACCAGACTGACGAGCAGATGCTCCTCACTCGCAATCAGATCAATCAGGCGCAAGCACTGCGATCGCTCGGTCTGTATCGCCAAGCCTATGATCAACTCACAGAGGCGACGCAACGCCTCCAAGACCAGCCCGATTCACGATTAAAAGCCAATGGTTTACGCAACTTGGGTAACGTCTTGCGCGTGATTGGTGATTTAGATACGTCTCGGCAACTACTAGAGCAAAGTTTGGCGATCGCGCAGTCGGTGTCAGATTCTAATGCGATCGCAGAAGTCCTGTTGAGCTTGGGCAATACCGCCTCCGAACAGCAGGAGTTGGAGGCCGCATTGGCCTACTATGAGCAGGCAGCGGCGATCGCCTCTACGTCTACCACCCAAATTTCGGCACGTTTACAGCAGCTAAAACTTCAACTCTCCCAGCAAGACTGGGACACAGCACAGCGCCAACTCCTGCAAATAATGTCTCAAGTTGAGGAATTGCCGCTGAGCCGCCGAGCCATTTATATACAGATTGACTTGGCTCGAAGTTTCCTAAACGCACGTCATTCCGATGATGGTGAGCCGGATATTCTGGGTATCTCCTACAGTCAATTGGCAAATCGAGTGGCGATCGCCGTTCAGCACGCACGAACCCTCAACGATCCACGCGCCGAAGCCGATGCACTGGGAACGTTGGGACGAATCTATGAGCACCATCACCAGCGATCTGATGCAGAAGATTTGACCCGACAGGCACTCCTTCTTTCTCAATCTATCAATGCATCGGAGCTAACCTATCAGTGGCAGTGGCAACTCGGGCGCTTGTTAACACAAAAGGGAGATCGAAACGGCGCGATCGCCGCCTATGATGCCGCGATTGAGGCGCTCCAATCCCTGCGGTATGACTTGGTAGCGGTCAATCCAGATGTTCAATTCTCCTTTCGAGATGAAGTAGAACCCGTATACCGTCAGTTTGTCGAACTCCTCGTGCAGCCGGATGATGCAGAGCCAAGTCAGACGAATCTTGAAAAAGCCCGACGAGTGATTGAGTCGTTGCAGATTGCGGAGTTAAATAACTTCTTGAGAGAAGCCTGTCTAGATGCCCAGCAAATCCTCGATCAAGTCGTCGAACAGCAGGATCAAACAGCCGCCGTCATCTATCCCATCATTCTGCCGAACCAACTCACGGTGATTCTCACGCTTCCGCAGCAGCCGTTGCAGGTTTACACCACCCACGTGAGCCAAGACACCGTTGAGAAAACATTGGCTCAGCTCCGTCAAGATTTGGTGGAACCCCAGCGATATCGGCAAGCCCAAGAAACTTCCCAACAGGTCTATGATTGGCTGATTCGACCGGCTGACGTAGAGTTGGCTCAAGCCCACATTGAGACGCTGGTGTTTGTTTTAGATGGTGAACTTCGTAATGTGCCAATGGCGGCTTTGTATGATGGCGATCGCTACCTGATTGAAACCTACAGCATTGCCCTGACGCCCAGCTTACAGTTGATTGCACCCAAGCCCCTCGAACAGGTTGACCTACGAGTGATTGCCGCAGGCGTGAGTGAACCTCGTCCGGGGTTTTCAGCGCTGCCTAATGTGCCCGTCGAGCTTCAGACAATTCAGTCAGAAATACCGAGTCAAATCTTGCTAAACGACGAATTTACAAGCTCTGCCTTGCAAGACCAGGTTCAAACGCGCCCGTTTCCGGTTGTGCATCTGGCAACCCACGGGCAATTTAGCTCTCAAGCGAATGAAACCTTTATCGTGGCGTGGGATCAGCGCATTTATGTCAACGAAATGCAGCGAGTCCTGCACGCACGCACGACGGCCCAAACGGATGCCATTGAACTCCTGGTCTTAAGCGCCTGTCAGACTGCGGAGGGCGATCGCCGTGCCGCGCTGGGTCTAGCGGGGGTTGCGATTCGCGCGGGTGCCCGCAGTACGCTGGCCTCGTTGTGGAACGTAAACGACGAATCAACGGCTCGTCTGATGAGTTCTTTCTATCAAAGCTTGAAGGCAGGAGTGCCCAAGGCAGAAGCGCTCCGCCAAGCCCAGTTGGAGTTGGTGAATGATAGCACTTACTGGCGTCCTATGTATTGGTCGTCGTATGTGCTGATTGGCAATTGGCTTTGATCGGATGCAAGCTGACAGCAGTCTATCAAAGGTTTCTCAGCTACAGTCTCTAAGCCCACGCTTTGCAAAAGACGTGCCCAAGTTGAATCAGTGGACGTTGAATCAGTGGAATTCGTTGAATAGAGATCGGCGGCGATCGCCAATGCGTCATACCAAATTCCATGTTCGGCATAGAGTTCGACTTGCTGAGCGGGCGATGCCTGAGCCAGTTCCGCTTCAAGGGTAGGATCTACGTCTGTCTTGCGAATCCAGCCGTGCACAAATCGAGGTGGCTGTTCGGGTTGGCAGTAGATGTTGAAGTACCAGTGATAGTCTGTATCTAGCGCTAACGATGGGGCTGATTCGGGGAGTGAAATTCGAACAATGCCTGATTGTCCCCCGGATTGCGCACCGGCTTGCTCGGCTAACGTGACCGAATACGTCCATTGGGTGGTCTCATCTTCGATGATAAATTTTCCCGTCCCCGACATTAGCGATTGGGGAACGTAAAACAAAAACGTCGGGCGATCGGCTGTCGTTAGCCCCCAGACGGCATCAAATTCGCCAGTATTTACGATAGATGCCAGTGCCGTTAGCCCTACTTGATCAGATGGAATCGATTCTCCAGTCAATTCTCCATTAATGCCGCATCCCCGACTGGCGGCTTCGCTCCGTCCACCGGGTTCTCCCAAATCAGAGGGGGGAGGCGGGGCTGAAAACACAATCGATGCCGATGAAGGCGATGAAGGAGACGATTGGGCATATGCGGGTAGTAGTTGCAGTCCTAAAACTGTCGAACCGAAAACCGTTAGCATTATGGTAGACGCAAGGCGTTTCGGTAATCTCCGCGCAATCGAACGGGACGCACCTGAAAATTTCTTGATTTGAATGGATTGTGTCATAGGAACCTCGCGCATTAAACGGATGAATTAAACGTGACGAGCTGACGACAGACGGGCGATCGCACTTCCGGTTAGCATAAAGGCAAGTACGGCGGGTATGAATGGCAGCCAATAGCCTTGAATGAGCATCACGAGGCAGGCCAAATAGATTGCCCCTACCGTTGTGCCGCCTAGGAGAATAATCGATACCGAGGAAGACTTGACGAATCGAGCGGGCGATCGCTCATAGACAACCACGAGACCTCCCACAACCGCCCATCCCCAGACCCACAGCCCGTCCCCCCACATGGGCAAGGCTGTTATCAAAGGGCGTCCATCTTGAACCGTGCTTAAAATCTGACTCACCATCTGAGCTTGCACAACCACACCGGGTACTTCTTCATAAGACTGAAACCCTGAGCTATAGGGGATGGCTAAATAATCGCCCGCACTTGTAGCCGTCACGCCGATCAAAACGATCCGGTCTTTCACATCATCCTGGCTCAGTTGCCCTGACAAGACGTCTGCCAATGTCACCGTCGGAGCGATTTTTGTCAGCGACTGAGAAACTCGATAGTTTAATAGAATTTGATAGCCCGACAGGTCAGCGGCATGATAGCCACCCCGATGAGGCTGCAATCGTTTGATGAGCGTATCTCCTACCATCAACTGATCGGTTTCGGTATAGCGGGCAGAGATCCCCTCGGCTGCCAAATAGTGGAACGCAAGCTGAGTGCTGAGCGCATAGGGGGTTTTACAGGGCGAGGTTGGATGAGGATTCAGCGCAAGCAAATGCCGACGCAACACATCATCTCGGTCTTTCACAATGTCGCTGAAGCCTTGACGCTCAATGGGAACTTCAGGAGGTGGGGCAATGCCGGGATGATTTATGTCGCGATCGCGAATTTTGCAAGTCGCAAAGAGGCGATCGCTGGCTCGGATTTGAGCAATCTGATCACCTGAAACAGTTTGGACTGGAAAGTCACGATAGATATCTAAACCAATGGCTCTCGGCTGCAAGGATTGGAGGGTTTCTAAAAGCTGAGCAAACGCCTGATCGGAGAGTGAACCCATGCGCTGCTGCTGTTCGGGGAGTTGAAAGTCATCTTCTGTAATTGCCACGATCAGCAAACGGTCATCAGGAGGTTCACTGGGGCGCGATCGCATCAGTTGATCAAAGGCTTGCAGCTCCCAGCGTTGCAAAAGCCCCCCATACCGAACTCCCATCATCATCAAGGCGATCGCAGTGCCTGCAAGAAGAATCGTTCGCATCCATACCAAGCTTGCCTTCAACTGAGACGGGTGCGCTGGTGCAGGACGCATGGCCGCTGACTCGACTGAACCTGGCTCGGCAGTATACCAATCGTGCCAGCGGGGAGGTTCTTCTGCCGGGTTTTGAAAGATCACGGGCAACCACGTCGCACAGGGATAGGTATCCTCCATGCCTTGCAGCCGTTCTCGTGCCTCACGCACCGAGCAGTAGAGGGATTGCCCGCTTGAGAAGGCAGTCAAGACGTATCGCAAAAATTGCTGGGCGACCTGATCGGGAACCGGCTCTCGCATCACAATCACCTGCGGAATGTGGAGATCAGCTAGAGATTGCGCTAGACCAAGCCCATCACATGAATTAAAAATCGCCAGCTTCAGTCCTTGGGCGATCGCATATCTCAAAGCATAGCGAAGCTGCTCAAGCGTCAACGAATCGGTGGGGTTGAGCTGAAGGACACCCGTGTCTTGACTCATACTGTGTCCGGCAAAAAATACCATGTGCCAAGATTGCCACAGCGCTTGATTGAGGGCTTCGCGGGACGGCTCTACCAGAAATGTGATATCGGCATGATTGGATAGCTGCTCTAAATAGGCGCGATCTTCAGCGGTGTCAATACCTTGGCTGTTGCCCAGAATGGCGAGAATCTTTGCCTTTGAGGAAGGTGTGGATGGAACGATTTGGGGCTGCGATCGCTGATAGGTGGGCGTACTTAGTGCTACTTCTGCCTTAGAATAGTCGTCAAAAAAGTGCCATAGGTGCCAGGGTAATCGCTGCAACACTCGATCGTCAGATTCAAAAATAAATCGAATATCATCGTCCGTATCGAGATGCGTCCGGAGTTGTTGAACTACCCTGCAAAACGAGTTGTCATTCAACCACTCGTTAATCGCGTTGGATAGTTGTTGACACAACTCACTAAACTCACGCTCAGAGACATTGGTCACATCGGCGGCTTCAATGTCGATGCGAAAACAGAGGTCGAGCCGCTGATGCAGAGACACATACAGAAGTCGCCACTTTCGGTAGAATTCAGGAACATGAGGAGCCGCAGGCAATGACGCCGTAAATTTGACCGGATGGGGGGTTGATCGATCCCATAGCTGAGCCGTTACGGCAGGAAAGCCGCTGGCAAAATTTCCGGCTCCAAAGCTCAACACAACAACCCTATCCATAACGCTTCATTACCACTCATTGCAGCTCAAAACAGCTCATTCATCGGACACGAATTGATTAGGCTGTAGGGTGCTGTTAGCGCCAGCGCAACGCACCGCTAACAAAGGCTTTGGTGCGTTACGGCGATGCCTAACAGCACCCTACGCATTAAATCACGAATGTTTCAACGATATTCGTCTGGCCTAGGGAAACCTGGATATCAAAACACTCTCCAGGCGTGCCTCGGAATCGTTTGAGCTGAATATAGTTATCATATTGGCGCGATCGCACCTCTTGTAACACATCCCCCGATTCAGAGTGCAGACTAATATGAACATCAGAAGGGAGATGGGTCGCTCCGTGGCTCGGATGCAGTTGAACTAAAATGTCTAACCTATCCTGCGCGTCTGACGACAGCGTCTGGACATGGGGAGTAATTGCAACCAGCAGCGCCAAGGATTGATGGTTGAGCTGCAACCCCAAATCGAGCAGTTTTGCCCGCTTGACCATCGTGTCGGTGAGAGGCGTATGGCTTCTAAAACCAAAGGCTAGTTGGGTCTGATGATCACCCAGCAGTGATTCTAGCGATCGCCATCCGCCATCCACTAGATTGTCTAGCCATTGACTGAGGTGCGTGCGAGGCTTTGCCGTGGGAGCCGGTTGGCTCTGCTGAAGATGCTCTAGCAAGTCATCTAGAGGGCTGAGCTGATCCAGCGGAATGTCCTGGGCGTTCACGGTTTTGATAAACCCCACGAGCGTCGCGGTGCTGAGGCTATCATCCAACTGCACGGCGACATATCCCAGTCGGTCGATCCAAACCTCTGGCGGAACGTAGACAGATGGTTGATTGGGCAGCACCGGACGGCATTCCAACAGTCCGTGATTGACAATCTCAAGAGCAGCCGTATCCAGTGCCGTGACCAGGATCGGATCAGCACTCTGGCTGGTGTCTGGGTTTGTTTGCACGGCCATGCATCGCAAGTATAGATCTACAGCAGACACCGCCAAGGTATTGAGATAAATCTGCTGAGCTTTCTGGCGATCGCGCTGTCGGCTACAGAGATATTGTGCCTGCTGATGAGCCGCTAAGCTAATCGGGACAGTAAGGGTTAGCGAATCGGATGAACTAGTGATCATGATGAGTGTCGGGTACTAGATTAGAGGGTGGAATCGCGCCGAGGCAGTAGTCTCGTAAGACCGATGAAAATCGAGCCAATCCTCGATAATAAAAGCTACTAATGGTGGATAGATTCGTATTAAATTCGGCTGAAATGTCGTCCCACGAGCTGCCCACCAACCGTCGCTTCATAATGACTTGAAAGGTTGCTTGGGGCTGCCCTGCAAGATGTGCGGTTTTGAATAGATTGTCTGGGTCAGCATCCACACATTCTTCCAAAAGCTCTGTCAGGGTTTTTGGAGGGTCTGACGGGGCGAGATCCAAATGTTCGATATCGTGCAAGCTCATCCGCACGACACCCGGTTTATCGAGCACCTTGGGAATCGCTTCGTTGAAAAACCGCCGCCTCAGAAGCATATTCACCCAGACCAACACCGCCCCCCGCTCTGGTGAATATTTGTCAATATTCTCACAGATAAACAGCATCAGTTCTTGGAGTGCTTCACTATAAATATCCTCATACCTCCCTCGATATTGACCGGCTTGGGGACGACACAGCCGACCCGAGGTCAAAATTCCGTTGACGAGTTTTCTCAAGGCAATTTGTCGTCCTTGAGACTGCGGCGGATGCTGCTGAGCATCGATCGCATAGTGCTTAAGCTGCTCATCTAAAGGGGATGAATTCATTGCAGATCATCTCTGTGTGTCCAGACGGTGTACCATTTTAGATTTTGGATTTGCGATTTTGGATTGATGCTTATGTTCTTCCATCATTGATTCAATACCCTTGATTCTTATTTTGGATTTTGGATTTGCGATTTTGGATTGATGGCCACCAGTCTTTGATAGAAATCGTTGCTTTATCAGGCTCCTGAAATCCAAAATCTAAAATCCAAAATCTAAAATCCAAAATCGAGAATTGTCATCAGGTGAACCTCTACATAATCTGTCACTCTGATTAACCAAGATTTTCTGCAATCCTTAATGTTTCGTTACATTAGTAAAAACGCTACGCATAACATAATTTAATGGGTTTGCTCTAGACGATGATGGATTTTGTCGTTAGAGTGTGAGGCAGTTAAGAAATTTTGACCCACGCAGGTCAGCCGAACCTTGAAAACCGCATAGTTTCGTTGACCTCCGTGGATCGCCTGATATGTAACGATTTCAGGCGTTTAAGTTTCCCGTTATTGACACTACAGAGGCCGTTATTGACAATCAATTTGACCTCCGTGGTTTTAAAGGCTGAAACGCTGAGCCAGCGCACGCTGCTGAGCGAGGGGTTTCATCTCACTTACCCCGCAAGGGGACGGAAACAGAATCTCAATAGAGACTGGTAGTCCTTCAAGTGGTTCAGCAAGTTTCATCTCACTTACCCCGCAAGGGGACGGAAACCGTTATATGGAATAATTGGCACTTTCCATCCCCCTAGTTTCATCTCACTTACCCCGCAAGGGGACGGAAACTCCCCTGAATCTGTCTCGTAAAAGGCATCTAAGAAAATAGTTTCATCTCACTTACCCCGCAAGGGGACGGAAACCAGTTAGCAGGGTTGTGGCTTCAAATAGCTTCAAACGTAACAAGTTTCATCTCACTTACCCCGCAAGGGGACGGAAACGCGGATACCCGCTTGGGCGAACTTGCGGTAGTTAGCACGAGCGATCGCCGTTTCATCTCACTTACCCCGCAAGGGGACGGAAACTTCATTCATTAACTATAGCCACACAGAGGCACCTAGGAGGGTTTCATCTCACTTACCCCGCAAGGGGACGGAAACCAGGCAAAGTACGGCCGGGAATGTCTAAGCTTTTTGACCCTAGTTTCATCTCACTTACCCCGCAAGGGGACGGAAACCTACCTGAAAACCCCACCACGAGAATATCGTCATGCCAGGGGGTTTCATCTCACTTACCCCGCAAGGGGACGGAAACTGTCAAAGTTTGAGTTAACCGTCACAATTCTTGCTCTAGTTTCATCTCACTTACCCCGCAAGGGGACGGAAACTTTAGCCCACAGGCTCACAGAGCGTTGGCCAGCTTCCGAGTTTCATCTCACTTACCCCGCAAGGGGACGGAAACCGTAGCTTGTCACCGCCAGTGACTACTACTTTAGTATTGCTGGCTCTGTTTCATCTCACTTACCCCGCAAGGGGACGGAAACTGTTCGGAGAGCTAGAGACCGTTGGTGCCTGCAATCCCAGCATCAGTTTCATCTCACTTACCCCGCAAGGGGACGGAAACGGTAAACCAGTTTCTTTTTAGCGGGGGTATCGTAGTAGATGTGTTTCATCTCACTTACCCCGCAAGGGGACGGAAACCTATTACTGGTTATGAACAGACGAGTGATTATAGTTTAAGGTTTCATCTCACTTACCCCGCAAGGGGACGGAAACCAGTGATAACGTTCCTTCCTCATCTCTACCAAATAAACTGTTTCATCTCACTTACCCCGCAAGGGGACGGAAACGGAAGTTTTGTCCAGCGGGGGGGATGCAACACCAGCACGGGGTTTCATCTCACTTACCCCGCAAGGGGACGGAAACTTTAATCAAGGCAGAATGGTGTTCGCGAAGCGTTGCGTAGCAAAGGCAGAAGGCAGAAAAGGGGAATATGTGCGAAGTTCAAGCGATCGCTCAGTGAGGTGTGTGTGAAAGGCGATCGCTTAGTGAGGCGTGTGTGAAAGGCGATCGCCCATTAAGGTATGTGTCCGGGGCGATCGCTCGTTGAGGTATGTGTCTAAGGAGATCGCTTAGTGAGGCGTGTGTGAAAGGCGATCGTGCGTTGAGGTGGATATCAAAGGCGATCGCTCATTGGGGGGTGTGTCGAAGGCGATCGCTTATTGAGGTGTGTGTCTAAGGCGATCGCTTATTGGGGTGTGTGTCCAGGGCGATCGCCCATTGAGATGTGTGACAAAGGCGATCGCCCATTCAAGTTTGTGTCTAAGGCGATCGCTTATTGAGGTGTGTGTGAAAGGCGATCGCCCATTCAAGTTTGTGTCCAAGGCGATCGCCCATTGAGATGTGTGACAAAGGCGATCGCCCATTGAGATGTGTGACAAAGGCGATCGCCCATTCAAGTTTGTGTCTAAGGCGATCGCCTATTGAGGTGTGTGTGAAAGGCGATCGCTTATTGAGGTATGTGTCCGAGGCGATCGCACGTTGAGGTGTGTGTCCAGGGCGATCGCCCATTCAAGTTTGTGTCCAAGGCGATCGCTCGTTGAGGTGTGTGTCTAAGGCGATCGCCTATTGAGGTATGTGTCCGAGGCGATCGCTTATTGAGGTATGTGTGAAAGGCGATCGTGCGTTGAGGTGGATATCAAAGGCGATCGCCCATTCATGTTTGTGTCCAAGGCGATCGCTCGTTGAGATGTGTGACAAAGGCGATCGCCCATTCAAGTTTGTGTCTAAGGCGATCGCCTATTGAGGTATGTGTCCGAGGCGATCACTTATTGAGGTGTGTGTCCGAGGCGATCGCTTATTGAGGTGTGTGTGAAAGGCGATCGCTTATTGAGGCGTGTGTGAAAGGCGATCGTGCGTTGAGGTGGATATCAAAGGCGATCGCTTATTGAGGTATGTGTCCAGGGCGATCGCTCGTTGAGATGGGTATCAAAGGCGATCGCTCGTTGAGGTGTGTGTGAAAGGCGATCGCCCATTCATGTTTGTGTCTAAGGCGATCGCCCATTCATGTTTGTGTCCAAGGCGATCGCTCGTTGAGGTATGTGTCCGAGGCGATCGCTTATTGAGGTATGTGTCCGAGGCGATCGCTTATTGAGGTGTGTGTCCGAGGCGATCGCTTATTGAGGTGTGTGTGAAAGGCGATCGCCCATTCAAGTTTGTGTCCAAGGCGATCGCTCGTTGAGGTATGTGTCTAAGGCGATCGCCCATTCAAGTTTGTGTCCAAGGCGATCGCTCGTTGAGGTATGTGTCCGGGGCGATCGCTCGTTGAGATGGGTATCAAAGGCGATCGCTCGTTGAGGTGTGTGTCTAAGGCGATCGCTCGTTGAGGTGTGTGTCTAAGGCGATCGCCCATTCATGTTTGTGTCAAAGGCGATCGCCCATTGAGATGTGTGACAAAGGCGATCGTGCGTTGAGGTGGATATCAAAGGCGATCGCCCATTAAGGTATGTGTCCGGGGCGATCGCCAGTCATTTTTTCTACTTTAGAGTAGTGGGAAATTGAGGAAGAGGAGAATATTTTTGAGGGGCGATCGCTGCAAGTCCTGCTTTAATGAAATCCTTGATTACAGCACCCGATGCTAGATAGTCACTTTCGGTAATGGGCTTGAAGCCGTGGGCAAAGAGAGAATGATTGCGAACTTCAAGAGCATTGAGTAAATGTTTGCTTTCCTGCTCAAATAGCTTCCCTAACGGATCGGAGGGAAACTGACTGAGAAGGATGTAACTTTTCCAAAGGGCAAGCTGTATTTTACCATTTCGTGGATTGCGTTCTTTTTCATAATGTTCTCGCAGAGCCTCAGGGAGTTGAGTCAGATCTACGTCCCCTGACTGAATTCTATAACCATGTTTCAATCGTACCTGAGCCAGTAGTTCTAACGCCCGATAAAGCCGTCCAACCGCATCATCGAAGCTTTGTTGGTGGGCACGACGTTCAGCATTAAGCAGCAAGTCCTCCACAATCTCATAGCCACTGCCAGGAATCGACTCAGGCGCAACAAAATCTGGGTCGATTGCCTCACGGCTGCTGAGAACCCGCTTTAATCCCAGACCGTGATCCTGTACTTGTTTCATTTTCAAGCTGAGAAGATTCCATGCTTCTAGATGATTGAATCGATCCCAAGCATCAAATCCAGAACAAATATCTCGTAAAGCTTGCACTCGACGACGCTGCTCAGTAGAAAGTTCATAATTAGCCAGCAGGGTCGTGAGAGCGGCGATCGCCCCTGCATAGTTGTATTGCTCCAGAAATCGAGGTAGTTCTTGATTCAGCGTGCGTTCGACGGTCACAAGCGTTGTAGAAGCTCGCCCTGTAGACTCTCCACGTTCAACGCGAAACAGGTTCTCTCGCACGGCACTAGTAGTGAGATACAAGGTTATGCCTTGGTCAAGTGCAGCTGCTCCTAGAGCCAACGACATCGTCTTTGTGCCGCCTGTATAGTCGGCATAGAGCCGCGCGTCAGGAGTATTCTGCTTAATCTCGCGAATTTTGTAGGTGATGTGCTGATATCCTTCAGAAAGATCGTCAGGATCGTCAAGTAATACAATATCTTGGTCAGCGTTGAAGCGATCGCCCAGATTTACTTGATTTGGAATATTGGGCAGGCGATCGATGACCTCTGTTCCTTTACGAACTTCACAGGGAGTCCCTTCTCCCACAATTTGGGATAAGCTACCCCGTGGTCCTGCAGAGCAAATAAAGATAACGCGATCAGGCCGAAGGCTATTAATGGCAGTGACAATCGGGGCAGGGGAACCGCCAACGGTGATGAAAAGAATAGTAGGCATAAGTCTGTAATAGAGTTAACCGTCGTATTTCACCTTCTTAATTGTGCCGTCATCTCGAAGGCTCACAATTTTCACTTTGACAATTTGATTTTCCGACAACAAATTAGCTTTCTTGTGCTCTTTTTCTGTAAGCTTGATAGTTCCTAACAGTTCATAGGTGACTTTTACGCCATCAACCTTCAGAACTTTGGCTTCCAAGCATTGTCCTTCATGGAAGTTTTGCTGCTTGGTAACTTCTTGAATCTCGGCTTCACGTTCTGACTGAATCTCAGGCTCAGAGATCTCACCAATGGGACCAGATTCTTTGTAGTACCGCATTAACCGAGATGCCCAACCCAAAACTTGCAGCATAGTTTGTACATCGTCTTTATAATCGCCGAGATACTGACGGCAGATTTGGGAAATGTTCTCTAGGTAGCCTTGAGTGCGTTTGCTATGGCCGATGCGATCGCCATTACGAGCAAGAGTATTGAGATAGTCGAAGAACTTTTTCCCAGCTTCCTCACGATCAGAATAGGATCGAAGATAGGAAATGCTCTTGCGGAGTTCATTAGCATCAATGTCAGCAAGAACAAGTTGACGAGCGATCGCATCCGCTACCTGCCATTGGGTACTGGTTAAGTCTCCTGTTGCTTGCATCAGTACATGCCCTCCGGTGCAGTTATATCGGTCGGCCATTTAAGAATTTCGGCTAGTGCTTCGAGTTGCGGCTTCTCAATTAAACTCTTGTGAGCAGCAGCAACGCTGTCATCCATCAAGGATTTCAAAGCATTACCAGTTAGGTAACTAGCATCAGAGAGCGTGTAGCTGGTATAGCGCTCCTTCAAGCTCGGGAATGTTTCTAGTGCTTCTACTTCGACAGTCATAGTACCCATACCGATAGGTTTGCCACCCCCGACTTTGAGAGCCATTGGGTATTTTGCATCCTGCCCAAGAATGATGAGGAGTGTCCCTAACTCTGCTTGAGACAAATTTATAAACTGAAGATTGGTCTTAAAGACATATTCAGTACCAGCCTGCTGAACCGGAATGCCGCGATCGCCACCACTAACCGCCTTCATCGCATTGAAGTAGAACTTTCGCCCGACAGCTTGGCCACTTTGAAAATAAGCTTGCCGCTGATCAGGACGTGGGCGAAATAGAGGAGGCATAAATCCCGTAGCTGGCTTTGCCGCTTCACAAGTGGCATCTGTGAAATGGATCAGCCCCTGCCAATCCATCGCACCAAAGACAAGACTGGCAGGACAAAGCTGATCTTTTTTGCGACAGGGTAGCCTATCTTTGGGCATCTTCCCTTTGTATTTGCTGCTAACAACAGCCAAAGTGCTATTTGTGATGGCTTCATAGACCGAGCGAACAACGCCTTTGAGGGAGCTACCTGGAATCGTTAATCTCTTCTGTTCTCCCTGAGCCATCGTTTTGATCAGAGGAATGCGCTCCCCTACATCACTTCCCATCGCTACTATACCAGTGGAAACGTGAACAGCAGTTTTGACGGTTAGTTTAAGCCCCAATTTGCCGTGTAGGCGATCGCTGCGATAACGGTCATGGCCGATCGGACGCTTTAACTGAGGTCTGCTACTAGGGAATGGCACCAATGCATAGGGCTTATCAACAACATTACTATTTTCGGTATTCTCACTATGCCGAGGTTTCGGCTTGGGTCGATTTGCAGTCATAGAACTAGCTTACGGTAAGAGCAACAAAATGGACGATGGCAGTCTTCGGATCAAAAAAGTAACGTTGACCGAGATTAAAGTCTTCTTCTTTATAGTCAAGCCCTTGAGGAAAGCGAGTCTCAGTTTTGGGATAAGGATGGGCGTCTTGTACACTGTGGGCACCCCACGCTTCGCCAACAGATTCAAAATTAGGATTTCCTCCGCTAGCGCTGAGCAGCAAAACGCTGTAGCTCTTGCCCTGTTGCTTCCAGCGCAGTTCCTTCTGATTGTCGAACATCTGACCTTCAGGGCTAGGGAATTCTGAGGGTAGTTCCTTACAAAAGCCACTAACTTTGTGAGGCCATCTGAGGAAGAAGCAGGATTTTTCACTTTCAAATTGCTGGATGAGCGATCGCAGTTCTTCTACTGAATTCACTGTTCGGGTTCCGACAAATGCACTCATGCGGCCACCCCCAGTACTTGACTCCAAGACTTTACTGATCGCATAAATAAATCTTTAACCTGTTCGGCACCAGACCAAGTTAGCTGTACACCAAAGCCGAGAGGCATTTCAGCACCTGCTACAGGAGTATCTTGTTGGTCAGGTTTGGGAAACCCATATCTACCCGCTTCAGTCTCATCCAAAAACTCACCAACTCCCAGCAACACTGTTTTGCGCCACTGCTGACCTGTTCCAATGGCTTTGATGGAATCCCCATCAAGGACACAGCCAGGATATTGAACAATAGCGGAGTTAAGCTTTGTCTCGACTAGCCCCATACCCCGAGACTTCGCAAAGCCGAGCCCAAACCAGCCATCATTTAGATCACGTAAGACTAAGCCGATTAACCCTAACTGGGCTAAGGTGAAATTCTTGAGATGGATTTTGGTGTGAAATTCACCTGAGGTGCAGACCTGATAGTTGAAAAGAGCACCCGGAACAGCAGAGCCAAAGACTCTGTCAATAGCTACTCCATTACGCTCTTCGACTTTGAGTTGTTTCACGTCCAATGGATAAGCATCTTCAACCCTTATACGGGAGGCAACAGAGGTACTTCCAAACATTTGAGAAGTAAAACAAGACTCTTTATATAAAGTAGCTCCAGGATAAGGATTGGACTTGTTATTACTTTTCCAGTCTTCTAAGTAGAAGTTGGGATTATTTTTCTTATCCTTGCTTAAAGGATCACTAGCCCAGAGTTTATCAGAATTACTTGGGCGCTCATTGGTATCACTCACCGTTCTTACAATACGCTCAGCATGGGCACGAATAGCACCCTTGAGGGAACTGCCTGGAAGAAAAATGGAGCGTCCTCCAGCATGATATGTCTCAACAAACTCCATATCGGGTTTAGTTGGATCAGCTCCCTCTTTACTAGATTTGATTAGTACCGAGCCACAGGGAGAAATAGTGAGATCGATGGTGCAATGATTTACAAATCGCTTGTGCATAAGTCTCTCCTTACTGTGCAACCTGGCTTGTGGAAGACATCTGGGAAGTTAAATAGTTAATTAGACACTCAGTCCAGTCCTGTTTATATGACTGAAACGTCTCTTGGGATAGCTTGTAGTGGGTATCTTTCTCTCCAGCAACCAGACGTTTAAGGTAGGTTAACAGTTCTTCGGGCTGGTCATCTGGGTAATCAATCCACCATGTATCAGAGATCTCAAGCCGGACGACGCCTAATCCTCTCGAACGACCACCACCTAATGGAATTTGCTCAGTTTCAAATTGATGTAAGCCAATCATTAGTAGTCCCAATTCCCAATCTTGCGCATTTTCAACCACGGCTTTAAATTCAAAGGGAGTGCCTGCGGGCACAACCTGAAAATCGTAGAGTTTTCCCTCAGCAGCAGTTTCGGTATCGCGATCGATGGAAACACCATCTCGCTCCTGGTACTGGCCGAACCAGGTGTCAGAGAAAACTGTTAAATCTCTTACCTGAAATTTTCCGGCTGCCCAGGGAGAGCCAAAGACACGGGAAACAAGATCAGTTTGCTGCATTAATGCTTCTGTCAATGCAGCATCATTATTTTCATGTGCCTGCTTCTGCTCCTTTAGCCATCTCGTCCAATTCGGATCAGTCAGCTCACTAGGATCAACAGCAAACCGAGTATTAATTCCTCGAAGAAAGCTTTCTAAGCGCGATCGCAATGCTCCTTTAAAGCTAGAACCCGGAATTAGGGGATGCCCTAGGGAATCTTTAACTACTGGTAAATCAGAACCAATAGGTTCCGTGGAGCGGCCTTGAGAAATACGTAGGGCCGTAACAGTAGTCAAAATGCCGTTGAGTTCTAAACGGTTCTTAAATACATCAAACATAGGACATCTATTGTGTTGAGGAATCAGCTTTGCTCAGTCAGAGAATTCAGGTACTTCAAATAGCGAGCACCATAGCCAAGGTAACGGCGAATTAGTTCAATATGAATTTCGCTAGCGTTGCCACCATTAGCATCCCTAGTAATGGCTTGAGCCCTAGTCTTCAGATTGCCATCAATGTCTGTGATAATGCGCTCAGCCAATGAGCCAGAACCACGCCCCCATTTATCGTCTCGTCCGACTTGATAGCGAAGGAAATTTTTTACTACTTCTGGACTCTCTGTAGTGTCGGAGACACGAACTAGATTTCGGAACTGAGACTCCTCAAGCTTGTCTTTGCTTTTCTTAGAGGTGTTATCAGGTTTTTTGTACTTTGAATTATCGAGAGCATCTTGGATCCAAAGGACAAGCTTATCTTCAGACTGTCGAATACCTTTTTGAACCTTAAGTTCAACTTGTTGAGGGGTACTAAAACTCACGCTGCATCCTCCCGAAATACGTGATGAAATTCGCTACAGACCTGTATTTGACCAAATCCTTCTGGGGTACGCTCTCCAACTCCCCTCTGCTCTAATTCTTCTAAAGCGGGAAGCCACTGCTTAAGCTTGGGAGAGCTAAAGAGGTAGACCGATCCTTTATTAGTAACCAGCTCGACATCTTTCATGAGTCCCCACGCAGCATTCCAACCTGACCAATAGTCGTAGCTGCTATAGGTTGCATGAAGCGCCAAGTCAGGATCTTCAACTCCTGCCATTTGGCAAAGCATTGCTGGAGAAACTACTGTCGTGCGCTGCCACTGTTCTGAGAGAATTGCGTCTGACTGTAAATCCAGGGTAAAGAATTCATGGTTTTCAGGCAAGGCTTTTTCAGGAGTGCCGAAGATGTTTCCCCAAGTTTGCCAGCGTTTCCGCAAGGCTGCATTAAACTCTTCGACCCTCCTAGTCGTTTCAGATCGATAATCATTAACGGTAGCTCTAATCTCGACTTTGCCCAATCCCCGCGATGTCGAGCCACCCAGACGCAGATTGCTCGACATGAGATATTCAGATAAGGTCTGAGCTAAATCAGCATCCCCAAGGTAAATGGTGCTACTGAAGAGAGAGTCTTCGCGTCCCTTCTTCTGAGTTTCATTAATCACCTGAATGCTATAAAGCACTTGCTCTTGAGCCGTCGCCCGTCTGCGGTTGATACCAACTCTAGTCAACAAACGGGTTTCAACGGAATGGAAACGGTACGTTTTGCCTTCTACACTGTAAAATCCGCCAAAGGGCTCTACTCTCCCACCATCTTGTGGACAGTTTGGGTCGTATAAATGTCCATAGCAATCTGCACAGAAGCGATCGATTAATGTGTCAAACACACCACCGTTTTCGTCTTTCTCTGACTTGAAGCCAGGGGACGTTTTTGCGCTAACGGCAGTAGCAGGCAGTACTAGCGATCGCCGCCCTTCAACCGTAGGATAAGCATTGCAAAAAATAGCCGCTCCTTCATCTACAAAGAGACTCTGAAAATCGCCACCGGGGTGTTCACCACTATCGGGAGATTGACGCAGGAGTTGAGACGCGACAGCACCCCGAACCACTGACCCTGAAATGTAGTTTCGTGCTTCGCTAATTGAGCCTCCTGGCTTATGTCGCCCAATCGCTAACGGCGAAAGAGCTTTAATGATTAATTGAATCTCTTTCATGAAGCATTCCCCTTCTTGAGCATTTCCCAAGCCGCGTCTTCAACGGTTTCATTAGATATTTGCCAACGCAGCCAACCCAGACCTGATGACTTGCTGCCTCCTAAGGCATGAATATGATTTAGCGCAGCCAAGATTAAGGCTTTGGCGTAGTTGGGGCAGCCTGGTTCTAGGTGAATGTGACCTTCAAATGGCAGTTGCACATTGACCGGAGAGGTTTCCAGGAAGTATAACTTTTGGTCTTCCGCTGTACGGCGGCGACGGTTCATCGTAACACCGGGACGCAGAACCTCTGGTAGATTGTCGGGCGATATCTGACAGATCAGATCGTCTACAACAATGCGTGATAGCAAAGCCGGATTGCCAAATATCTGACAAATCAAGCAGTGATGCTGAGGGCGACCATCTAAAAATATCTTGTTTTCGACAATATAGTTTTCTCGCTGAAAGGCTGGGTTAGATAACCCAATCTGGGGGCACATGGTTTCTGGAACTGGAGATTCACAAATGGGCCATTGTAGGCCCCGCGCGAGTTTTTCGCACTCGTGGCGTAGCCTTCCTTTCAATTGAGAACCGGGAATCAGCAAGCGATCGTCGGCAGCTCGAATGATGGGTTTGTCAGCCAGAGAACCAGACGAACCACCTGCCCCGACACAAAGAGCACTATCAATGAATGCTGTTAGCGATATTGACTGGTGGGAGATTTGCAGTAAATCAAGCAGTCGTACCATTATCGTACCTCCCGATTGATGGATGCAGTCATGGTAGAGGTCTGTTCTTGTTCTTCAATAAAGGGATAGAGGTCTATGAGTTCTCGCCAGATAGTCTCGTAGATGGTGCTGGAGTTATCCTTCAGCGACATCCAAGGAGCCAGATTACCATTATTGTTTGGATCTTTGGGCTGGCACCAAGCTTCCTCAAAGTTTTTTTCGAGCAAGGTTTGTTTGTCTTTAGCCAACCGCACTCGGAAGTAGCGGTAGTTGAGCATGGCAGTGTTTTTACCCCGCTCTAGTAAACTGCGGATTTGATAAAGTTGCGATCGCGGAAAATCAGCTTTCTTTAATGCCTTTGCTGTCTCTATTAATCCGTCAATTTCATATAAGGTATAGGGTGCAGCATACAGCTTAAGCTTGGGCTTGCCATCGACAACTAAACCTGACTCACGGAATTCTGCCACTTTTGACGACAGCATCGTAACTGATTTCATCACTAAGAAATCGATAGTGCCACCGTGGTAGTGGAAATCTTGCTTTAGCTGCTTGGCCTTCTTCTTAGCAGATTTGAGTAACTGATTCGTGAGATTTTCGGCATAGTAAATGGGAGTGTTTTCTGCTGTAATCAGTACTCCAGCAGACATACTCAATTGACACTGCGATCCTTCAGCCTGACTCGATCGATAGCGATGAATAGATTTCTGCGGTAGTTCTGAATTTTTAGGTGATACTGCTAGAGACTCATCTAAATCTAGCAAAATCCGTTCAAACTCCTCGCTGATGGTTTTGGCGATCGCCAGTGCTTTATTGGCTGGAACAACCAGCATCACATCATCCCCACCAATCGTTAGAATCTCAAAGGGATGAATCCATTTGCCATCTCGACCTTTGATTTCACCATCATCAATTCCTGAAAGCTGATGAGGTTCAAGATGTTCTTCGAGTGCTCTATACACACATTCCTCAGTTGCTCTGGAAACCGTTTCACTAAAACGCTGATACTGTTCCGCCGTTCCGATTTCCTTTTGAATGTACCCTCCCATGTTGTTGCCGTCGGCATAGATGTACGCTATGAACCCTTTGCTGGCATTGCCAATCTCTCGGAGCGATCGCGCTTCTTTATGAGACAGTTCAAGATTTTGATAATGAGGATGGTTCCGATATCTAGAGTTTTGCGCTCCATCTAAAAATTGATCAAATCGAGTGACCCAACTTTCAAACTCTCCAGGTTCCCAATTCAACCATTGTCTGGATTGATACCAAGATGAATTTTGCTGATCTCGCTTAGACTTTTGTCCTGCGATGCGCTTGCGAGCTAACGTATCTGAGAACCAAGGTTTGCTAGGTAATTGCTTGCTTTGCCGAACAGCAGAGCGCTTTTCTGTCTCATCCCGGCGAATGTACGGATGAGTTTCAAACATGGGCGGATAGGCGCGACTAGGGCAATTTTTCCCAGGAATGTCTTGACCACTGCGTCGCTGATTAAAGTGACTTGCTAATTTGGCGACCAATTCGTTAAAACTTTTGCGGGATTTAAATTGGTCGATAGCCTGCTCCTCTGGCTTACCATAATAGGCTTCAACCAAATGACTATTTCGATGACTCTGATACCACTCCAGCCACTTCGTTTCCTCAATGGGATCTTTCAAGAGTCCACACTGTAGCTCTAGCAATCGAAAAGTATCACCTACAGCACAGGAGTTAGCAGTTAACGTCTCCTCGGTGTACCGCTTTTCAATGGCATTTGCCAGATCATCCACGTGGGCTGTCGGACAGAAGGCTAGGATGTTGCCTCCTGTAGAGTAGACGATCAGCTCTGGAATCAGAGCTTGAGAAAGATTTGGAAAGTTTTCCTGTCTTGCTAACCAGCGATCGCGAACCCATTGACAATAATCTGGAGATCGCTGGCACTGCTCAAAGCGCTCCGAGTCCTCACCATGAAAGAATGCTGGTAGATCAATGAGGTTAATGCGATCAAGTAGAGCGGACGCACCGCGAATATCTTGAAGTTTTGAGGCTTCAAAAACATACTGCTTGATCTTGGTTGCCCCGCCGTAAACCAAACCAATTTTTGAATCCCAAAGTTTAGTATACGTTTCAGCTAGAGCTTTTAATGCGTCCAGTGTTTCCGGATAAGATAACTCATTGAGCTGGTTTGCTTGCTCAACGTGCGATCGCACCACTTCCGGCACATCCGCCCTCTCTAACATCGCCTGCCGCATCTGCTGCAGAATTCTAAAATCCACTTGAGGTTGCAGACTGTCGCCCCAGGCAAGACACCATGCGATCGAAACTATGATTGACAGTTTATTTTTATCCATCACCTAATCTAATGTGCAATCTTTTTTATGTTTTAGCTTTGCTGCATTAACTACACTCACAAGAATGACTCATTATGCAATATGGATTGAAGAGGGGAGTTCAAAAATATTGCAGCCACCACAAAACAGCTCCTGGATTAAGCTGAGAAATTTGCGATCCAGGAGCTGCAGTCTCAATTAAGGATTCTTATTATCTTTAATATCAAGCCTTATAGCGTGGAATGGCCCCAATTTTGCCGCAAGTGAAACGTTTTTATCTCTAAGTACCGCTGTGAAACAGACAAGGAAACCTAATATAAGAACCATGCCGAATACAGTACTCTGCCCGGTTAACGGCGGCGAGGTTTGGTCTTCTACAGAAATTAATGGTGTTGCGACATACTGTTCCTCCTCAACTGCTATCGTCTCAAGGGAAGGCTTATTATCAGCTACTCTCACACAGCTTCCCTCAGCAATCTTAGAGGAGTCACACCAAATTAATAGAGGCGGTGTAATGCTTGAAACTTGACTGAGGGAAACTCCGTTCTTGAGTAGCTGACTGTTAGCTGAATAGACCTCATACGACGAGGATGACGAATTACTTTGTAACATTTGTTACTCCTTAATTATTTTCATCGTTCCGATTTGGTTTGGTAGACGCCATTTGAATTTTAGCCTCCAACTATCTGATTTGGCACTATGTGTGCTAAAATTCGTGCAACATCTTCGCAAGGAGACGGAGGCAAACGCTTCTTAAGTGGGTTTACTGTTAGATGAATAGACAGCAACCTACTTCTTCCCCGCAAGGGGATACTTTGTGTAAAGAGCCATTCAACATCATTGGCTGAATGGCTCTTTGTTATTAAGAGTTACTCCTGAGTAAATATCCAGCCTCTAGTAGCTACAGGCACTTATGTTCACTTATGCGGGAGAAGCGAATGAATTTGTTCGAAGAGTAGACTAGGAACCTTGCGGAGTTCCTGACTAATCCAGGTCATCGGTAGCGATATCTCTAAGTACGGTTCCCGTTGACAGAATCTTTTCCATGTTCTCTTCCTTGGTGTGATAGGAGTTCACTACCCTATTACCCCGAAAGGGGACTGAAACCAGCGAAGCAGTAATCCCCGTAGCGGAGCCCCAAGTGTTCACTACCCCACTACCCCGAAAGCGATTATGTTTATCGTCAAGGGGACGCAACGCAAAAATTGGGGTTTTTAGGGCAAATCCTGATCTGCCAAAGTGAGCTATTTGCGCAGCACAACCTGTCAGCCTTCTTAACTGGAGTTTAGACTAAGCACAGCAAAGAGCAGTTCAGAAGGAGCAGCCATAGAAATAGAATGACTGCTCCTGGCATGCTGAGAAAAGAACCACCCATTCTCAGTGCCGATATGAATGCTGACAA
>JBNPEG010000213.1:0-5257 GCA_051117555.1 Elainellaceae cyanobacterium
ATATGGGCAGTACTGGATTCGAACCAGTGACATCCTGCTTGTAAGGCAGGCGCTCTACCGCTGAGCTAACCGCCCGCTGAGCTGCCATCTTGCGTTAGACGGCACAGCTATTTATTGTAACAGATAGGACCAGACCTTGTTACGATTTTCCTAACGTTAATATTCGAACGCTTCTATTCATGCCCTCCGGACGGACTCACGATTGCATTACCTGGTGGTGTTTGCCGCTCGTGGCTGGATTTGCACTAGTCCAGACGCGCAATATCAGCCTCACTAGTGTGGTGGCAGCCGGGTTTTTATTCGGAGGATTGATGCTGGGGCCTGACCTAGATATTCGTTCAATTCACTATCGCCGCTGGGGTTGGCTCCGATGGATTTGGATTCCCTATCGAGGCAGCATGCGCCACCGATCGCCTCTGTCTCATAGCCCGATCACTGGCACCGTCCTGCGAATTATCTACCTGCTGGCGTGGGTTTTATTGGCTTCATTCTTAACACTGGCGTTGTTTAATGAAGCGTTTGATATCGGCTGGACGTGGCATGATATTGGGCATCATATTGATCAATCCATTGTTCAGAATAGTCTGGGCTGGATTGCGCTACTCATTGGGTTAGAACTAGGCGCGATGAGCCATTACGTGGCTGATTGGAGTGTGTCAACCTATCGACGATGCAAGCGAAAAGGGTGGAAAGGGTTGGCAGAGTCGTTACCCAAATCGAAACCAGTGCGCAAATCGAAACGCCGGACATCAACGCGATCGCGTCCTAAATCAGCAAAGAAATCCTCTCGTAAATCGTCTCATCTGCAAAAATCGGTCTTAAAGTAAGGGATGTGCTGGTTGATCTAGAAATAGGCTGGTGTTCATGACCCATTTTCAGGCTGATTCTCCCCTTGGAACTGACCCGACCCTGAATGCCCTAAATGAGTTGATTACAGTAGTGGCCAAGCTGCGATCGCCCGATGGAGGCTGTCCGTGGGATCTGGCACAAACTCCGCAAACGCTAATGCCCTACGTGCTTGAAGAAGCCTATGAGGTCGTCGATGCAATTCGGCAGGGCGATTCAGAGGCGATCGCTGACGAACTGGGAGATCTCCTCCTACAAGTTGTCCTTCATGCTCAAATTGCCAGCGAATCAGGACAGTTTGACTTGAAAACCATTGCTGAACTGATTACTGCCAAGCTTATTCGCCGTCATCCACATGTGTTTGGAACAGTGGTGGTTAAAAACACAGACGAGGTTCACGAAAATTGGGAACGCATCAAAGCGGCTGAAGAACAGACAAGGCGTTCAAGCTCCACAGCACGTCCTGATGATTCGCTTTCTTCTCATACTCTCTCGCCTCGACTTCAGCGCTACGCGCGATCGCTGCCGCCGTTGATGGCGGGCATGAAGATTTCTAAAAAGGCTGCCCAAGCCGGTTTTGAATGGGAAACCGTAGACGGCGTCTGGGAAAAATTTGAGGAAGAGTTAGCAGAGTTAAAAGATGCGATCGCCCACGAAAGCAAGGAACGACAAGAATCTGAACTGGGTGATCTGCTGTTTACCCTGATTAATGTCGCTCGCTGGCACGACCTTGACCCTTTTGAGGCGTTGCAGGAGACAAACCAGAGATTTATCCGGCGATTTTCTCAAGTAGAAGCTGTTGCTGGGCGATCGCTCTCTGACTATTCTCCTGATGAGCTGGAGGCTCTCTGGCAACAAGCAAAAGCTCAACTCATTCAAGAATAATTTGCCTCAAGGCACAACCTGTCGTTAATTCTTATTCTGTTCCCATGAAATTCTCATTTGAATCTCAGCTTTGCGAGACTAAATAGAGCAAGCCAATTTGTCGGCGTCCCGTTGATGCACTCTATGAATCTGCGAATGTCAAGTCTGTTACAAAATAACGCAGATCATGGAATCTACCTTGCGGTAGAGCGATAAAGAAGGTTATGAAATGGTAAAGTCCTGACAGCAAATTTTCTCTAGTCATGTGGAGGTATTCATGCAAGCTAAATATTTAGCTGCTCTCGCGACCGCGTCAATTCTAAGTTTTGGTTTGATTTCATGCAGCGGCCCAGCTACCGATGCACCCGCTGATTCAGAAACCACCGAGGTTGATCCCTGTGCCGCAGCTGATCCCTGTGCCGCAGCTGATCCCTGTGCCGCAGCTGATCCCTGTGCCTCTGCTGACCCTTGTGCAGCTGACCCCTGTGCTGGAAGCTAGTAAACGGAAATATATTTCCTAATTAGGCAAATTTACGTTGAATTGCGTTTAGTACTCCGTTAGGTTGAATCTATAAAGGCTTAGCTATTTGGCTAAGCCTTTTTATAGCAATGTGCAATTGCGTCAAGTACAGAAACGGTGGTGTGGGGCGCGCCGCCCCCATACCCACTTACTTACCCAAGTGCATACTGCTACATGTTGGGGGAGGGCAGAGGGGGAGGGCAGAAGACAGACGTTGGCTATCGGTTAATAAGTGCAGGCATCTTGCCTGCGACGTGAGCGAGACGCTCACACTATGGTTATGCAACCTCCGCCGTCTTGTACTGGCTAACGGCTGACGGTTAACAAGACTACTTCGAATTCTGTACGACGAGCACAGAACAGGGGGCATGGTGGACAACATGATTACTCACGCTCCCTAAAAAAATTTCAGCCAGTCCCGATTTACCTTTGCGTCCGATCACGATCAGATCGGCATCCCACGTATCAGCCGATGCGCAAATTTGCTCGTTAGGGTCGCCCACTCGACAGTCAAATTCTGCGTTGACGCCTTGGGCGATCGCCGTTTCGCAGTATCCCCGCAGCCATGATTGAGTCTGTTTGACTTCTTCATCCCAATGTTGATGGTTGATATCTACACTTCCCATCACTGCTGGGTTAGGACTCATGCCAACCGCGGGATATGGCCCACTTCCAATGGGGGCTACCCCACCAGCAGGCGGAGAGGCGACAGCAGGCGGCATGGTCATGCAATGAATAAACAACATATCAGCGTGTAGGTTTTGGGCCAAATCAACTGCCTGATCAACTATTTTCGTTTGGCTATCCGACTGATCTACCGCAACTAAGATTCGATTGATACTCATGATTCAGTCTCCTAACGATTTAATTTCAGAAAAGATAATTTTAAAAAAGAGAAGACATTCGTCGCTTCTCCTCGAATGATTCAGGAAAGGCGACATGCCTCCTCACGTGTATGACGCTCTTAGATTGGGTTTAATTGACAACGCTTGGAGACGCAAAGCTGTCCCAAAGCTCAGCCAGATGGCTGAGATATAGCTCATCGAGCTGAGTAGCAACACCATCCCAGCTAAAATCAGATTCGACGCGAGTTCGACCTGCTTGCCCCAACTCAGCTTGCCAAGCCGGATTTACCAAAATTCGATGCATCGAATTCGCAAATGCCGCTACATCTTTCGCAGGCACGACGAGTCCTGTTTCTTCAGAAACAACCGTAAATTTTAAGCCGCCGACTTCACTGGCAACGACTGGCGTGCCGCTCGCCATTGATTCGATGGCGACAAGTCCAAACGGTTCATAGTGGCTCGGGAGCACACACACGTTTGCAGCGGCATAGTAGGCTGGGAGGTCGTCGTGTTTAACGCGTCCGGTAAATGTGATGCGATCGCCCAATCCTAGCTCTTGCACGATGCCCTCGATGCGATCGCGCTCTTCACCATCTTTGTGACCGGGACGACTGCCGCCGATAATAAATAGCTGCGCCTCTGGATGCTGCTGCATGTCAGGGTGCGCCATTGCTCGCACAAGCGTTTCAATCCCCTTGCGAGGATCAAATCGGCCAACGTAGACAATCACATCGGCCTGAGGATCTAGACCTAACTTCTCCCGGGCAGCAGTTTGTTCGATTCTGCCAAACCGCTCAATGTCAGTGCCACATGGAATGATCTCAATCGTGCCGTGTTGCGAAACGAGCGATCGCATGTCATCCCTTTCTTGAGGGCTAGTTGACACGACACAGTCAACGTTTTCGAGACAATCTTTTTCGATGTCAAGTCGAGTCGTAGCAATGGGAGGAATGTTAGAAACCTCATGATACTTGACTGCGCCTAGCGAATGATAGGTATGAACCAATTTGCAGGGTTGATGCTCTCGCACCCGCAAACCGACCCAGCCAGATAGCCAATAGTTTGTATGCAGCAGCGGATAAATCGTTTCGGTCTGATGTTGAAATTTGAGAAACGATTCTACAAAATCGGGCAAATAGTCAAATAGTTCATCGCGTCCGACAAACGCTTCTGGGCCAGCAGTCAGCCGAATAGTTCGACATCCCGGAGCGTGCTCAACAATCGTATCTTGATCGGGTTGAGTACGTCGAGTAAACATATCGACCTGCCAACCTTGTTTGGCAAGTGCTTCACCGACTTGCCTAACATATACATTTTGCCCGCCAGCTTCTTCTTTACCGATTTCAATTGATGGATCACCATGCACTGAAATGAAAGCAATTTGTCCTTTATCTTCAGGAAACATAATTCAAAGAGAAATAGCTAGATTTACCTAACGAATGTCGACAGAATATAGATCGGCTAGATGAGTTGAATCAAAGAAACTGAGCCTGAATTTTATTGCACATTCATCACTATTCAAGCTAAAAGCGTGCCGAATATCGTCCATCTAGAGTTGTAGAAAGAGCACCGCGTGTCTCGTTCCTGCGATGGACTTCTGGTAAGAATTTGATAGGGATTAGAACTACTTCAAGGTACAAATTGCAGCTCACGTTTGTGACTGAGATGGTGAGCGATCCTTGCCTGCTTTAACACAAATCTGAACGCCTTTAATTTGTTGTGACTCTACGTAAACTAGAAGGGCGTAGAGAAAAATAGTAACGCTAAACATTTCCAAAAATTCTTCAATCGTTGTTGCTGATGCATACATCATGTTCTGTACGCCATAGCGACTATGAATCAGAGAAGAAATCATCTCAAACCCAACTGCTCCGGTCACAAAAAGACTGCCCGATAGTATAAGTAAACGGCGGATTGGATTGGGCAAATAGGCGAGGAACTTTAAATAGGTTAATGCCAATACTATGACAGCCGGAATTGCCACAATGACCCAGTTATAGTAAAAGATGCCGTCCGTCTCAACTATTGACCGGGCAGCTTGTCCTAACGTCTCACGAAATGTCGCCACCTCATCGACAGAGATATAGAGAAATAGTAAGGATAAACAAAACCAATGACGAATGAAGCGATCGCCCGTTTGTTTTCTTGTCAGGCCGATGAGAGCAAGAAGTAATGAACAGAT
>JBNPEG010000171.1:0-5244 GCA_051117555.1 Elainellaceae cyanobacterium
AGCGTAAGGCTATAAAAGCTAGTTAGAAGCAACCTGTTGCTCAACCGTATCCTGCACGCGAGTTGCAACCTCTTCGGGTAGAGGAATATAGCCCAACTCAGTGGCATACTGGGAGCCTTCCGTTTGTGCCCAGTCAATCATGGCTTCGAGGGCTTCTGCTTTCTGAGGATCATCATACTCAGGATAGAGAAGCATCCAGGTCAGACCTGCAATGGGATACGCTTCTTCACCACTCGGATCGGGAACCAGCAGTGCAAAGTCTTCAGGTACTTCAACCCCTTCAAACGCGCGAGCAGCTGCATCAGGAGACGGCTGAATAAAGTTGCCTGATGAGTTTTCGAGTGTCGCTACCGGAATATCATTTTCCGCCGCATAGGTGTACTCAACATACCCGACAGAGCCTTCGGTCTGCTGAACTTGAGCAGCAATTCCTTCATTACCTTTTGCACCTACACCCACAGGCCAATCTACCGTCTTCGCTGCGCCAGCAGTCCAGTTGGGACATACTGTGCTGATGTGGTTGGTGAATAGGAAGGTAGTACCACTGCCATCCGATCGGTGAACGAAGTTGATGCTTTCGCTAGGCAGTTGCAGGTCGGGATTTTCCGAAGCAATGGGCTCAGCATCCCACTGCGTGATTTCTCCCGTGACAATACCGCAGTAAGCCTCTTGGGTGAGTTGAAGTTCTCCTCCTTCAATCTCAGGCAAGTTATAGGCAAATGTCACCAGTCCACCCGTCATAGGCACCTGGATGGGTTCACTGCCGTACTGATCCATAAACGTCTGACGCTCTTCATCGGTCAAGGGTGCGTCAGTCGCCCCAAAGTCAACAGTACCGGAGAGGTACTGCTCAATTCCAGCTCCACTACCCACAGACTGGTAGTTGATTTGAAGTCCAGGATATTCGCTTTGGATTTCAGAAAACCAGGTCTGATAGAGGGGAGCCGGGAATGATGCACCGGCACCATTCAAGGTGAGGTCAAAATTAGCTTGATCACCGGCTGCGGCCATTTCTGTTTCGTCAGTGCCTTCAGTTTCTTGAGTTGTCTCCTGAGGCGCACACGCACCGACACCCAATGAAAGAGCTGCGATCGCAGCTAAGAATAGGGATGGATTAGGTCGTAAACGTACTGTCATTAGTTTAAATTTCTCCGTCTCGTTACAGTCTTCACCTCTAAAGTTAAAGAGATTAGGTAAACGTTTAGTTAACGCATTTGGACATTAAAGATTGATATTTATAAAGACAAATGTTTCCCTACCGAATTCTCTATCTTTAGTTGTTGCACATCCCAAAAATAATCCTTTGGACTCTTAAATGTGGCTCATGAGACTCAGTCAAAAGATATAAAAAAATTGAGAGTTAGCAATGTTCCGATATGCACTATACAAGCAGAATTAGTGGATTCGCGATTTAGCGAATCGATTTTTGGAATGATTGGTTGCTCCTATGTTAAGAATTATGTACTTAAAGAAAACGCGGAAAAGTGATTAACATTATTCAATTCAGATGTTGACGAATTAGCTGTATCAATGCGTATGAATTTTCCGAGCATTTTCCTTTACAAAGAAAGAATCGCGAAAGCATTGTTTGGCACTTGCTAAATATCTACTCCGAATGGTCTATGGATTCATAGGTATGCCGACTTCTTAAGGAGACAAACATTTAATCGATAGCTATATCCGAAGATAGAAATTAACTCGGTTTAACGTTCTCTTTACCTAGTTTCTGAAATGTCCTGCTTAAATATTTACGGAGCGTTTTAATCTCATTAACTCGTCGTATATTTCGTTATATATTTGGGTGGATCTGATACACCTATTGGTGTACGGAATCTTTGATTTTGCCCATGCCGTCATTCCCTAGTGAAAACAATGACATCCCAGGCTCGATTCAATCAACTTCAAACCAGTAGCCCACCTGGTATTTCCCCTAGATCGGATAAAGAGAAAGTATTAGATCAGGGCTTTACAATGGTGACGCGGATTCTGGCGATCGCCGTTGCAGCCTTGCTGGTGTTTATTGCGATTCTGGTTGGTATCGACGCGATCCCCGCCATGCGGGAGTATGGGTTGAGCTTTATCTGGACGAGTGCTTGGGACCCAGTGGATGAGGAGTATGGCGCGTTACCGATGATTTATGGGACGCTGCTGACTTCGATCATCGCTCTCCTATTTGCGCTGCCGTTGGGCGTGGGCATTGCCATCTTCCTCAGCGAAGGGTTTCTACCCAAGGCAATTGAGACGCCGTTGACATTTATGGTAGAGTTGCTGGCTGCTATTCCGAGCGTAGTATATGGACTTTGGGGTATCTTCATTCTCATCCCTTTTCTGAGACCGATTGGTGCCTGGCTTCACGAAAACTTGGGCTGGTTTCCTCTTTTTCGGAGCGAATACATTGGGCCGGGCCTGTTTCCAGCATCTATCATTTTGATTGTGATGATTTTGCCGATTATCACAGCAATCTCCCGTGACTCGCTAGCATCATTACCGCCCAGCCTGCGACAAGCCTCTATGGGATTAGGGGCAACCCGTTGGACAACGATTTTTCGAGTCTTGGTTCCAGCCGCTTTTTCTGGCATTATCGGGGGTGCCATGCTAGGTCTAGGGCGAGCGATGGGCGAGACGATGGCAGTCACCTTGCTAGTTGGTAATTCAAACAATCTGAATATTTCGTTGCTTGCGCCCGGAAATACAATTGCTTCGCTTTTAGCAAACCAATTTGCTGAGGCGAGTGGGATGCAAGTAGCAGCGCTTATGTATGCAGGTCTAGTGTTGTTCTTTTTGACCCTCGTCGTAAACATAATCGCCGAGCTTATTATTCGTCAAGTCAAGCCCTACTAACTCCCACTCTTACCGTATTTAGGATAGGATGCCTGCTATTACGTTTGCCCCCTACTAGTGATGTCCACATTGAGTTAGCATTATGTCTTCAGAGAATCCCCTCAGTCAGACGCGATCGCCTAATATCGATCCAACTGGAATTAAAAAGAAGCGCGGGTCGCGTCAGTCTATTAGCGAAATAGTTTGGACTGTCATTTCGGGACTTTGCGTAGTGGTTGCTTTGATACCGCTCATTCTCGTAATTGTGTATGTGCTGATCAAAGGGATTAATCGCTTGGATGTGGCGGCGTTTACCGAGTTGCCTCCTCCGCCCTTATCTGACGAAGGGGGTGGATTCGCAAACGCGCTGGTTGGAACCTTGGTAATGGTGTTTATTGGCGCGCTCATTAGTGTGCCGTTTGGGGTGTTAGCGGCCATCTACCTTTCTGAATTTAGCAAGGGGCGCATCGCCAAGTGGATTCGCTTTGCGACCAATGTGCTGAGCGGGGTGCCATCTATTTTAATTGGCGTATTTATTTATGGCTTGCTCGTGCTAACCAACGTGACCGGGTATTCGGCGATCGCAGGAGGAACAGCATTGGCAGTATTGATGCTGCCTATCATTGTTCGCACCACTGATGAGTCGTTGCAGATTGTGCCCCAACAGGTGCGCTGGGCATCCGTTGGGCTGGGGGCATCTCGTTACGCAACGGTCTTGCGGGTGGTGCTGCCTGCGGCATTGCCGGCGATCGCCACTGGACTGACTCTGGCAGTTGCTCGGGCGGCAGGAGAGACGGCACCGCTTATCTTTACTGCTCTATTTGCTCAATACTGGTCGTTTAATCCCTCCAATCCGTTAGCTTCCCTGTTCAATCCAACCGCTTCATTGTCAGTGTTGGTCTATAACTTTGCGGCAGTGCCCTACGACAACCAACAAGAACTTGCCTGGGCAGGATCGCTTATTTTAGTGGCGATCGTGCTACTAACTAGTGTTATTTCTCGCTGGGCAACCCGCAAACGAATCTATTAACACCTGTTTCGTTCACGTACTTTTTTCACGTACTTGCTCACGTTTCTATAATTAACGGACCTCCTAATCACCAACGTACTTCAAGGGCAGCCATGACTTCCGAAAAATTTACTGAGCAGTCTATTAGCCAGCAACCAGCCGAAGATCCTGCCAATTATCCTGCCGATTATTCTAATCCGACAGAAACCGTCTTTCGGGCAGAAAATCTAAATGTCTACTACGGTGATTTTCTAGCAGTGCGAGATGTCAATATGGAAATCTCAGCACGAAAAGTAACGGCATTTATTGGTCCGTCTGGCTGTGGTAAAAGCACGCTCATTCGCTGTCTAAATCGCTTAAATGATCTGATCGGTAGCTTCAGCCTAACGGGCAAGATGTTTTACCACGATCAGGATTTATATTCCGATGACGTTGATCCGGTTGAGGTGCGTCGCCGCATTGGCATGGTCTTTCAGCAGCCAAACCCGTTTCCCAAATCTATTTATAACAACGTGGCCTATGGTGCGAGGGTGACAGGCAAAAAAGATGTCGATCTCGATGAGCTGGTCGAGCGATCGCTGAAACGGGCAGCGCTTTGGGATGAAGTAAAAGATAAGCTAAGCGAAAATGGGTTGTCGTTGTCAGGTGGGCAACAGCAACGACTTTGTATTGCGCGGGCAATTTCCATCGAGCCTGATGTGGTATTGATGGATGAGCCGTGTTCCTCGCTTGACCCAATATCGACACTTAAGATTGAAGACTTAATCCGCGATTTGGCTCAGGAATATACCATCGTAATTGTGACTCACAACATGCAGCAAGCCACTCGTGTGTCTGATATCACGGCATTCTTCAATGCTCAGGCAACTGAGGAAGGAAAGCGCAGTGGCTATCTCGTGGAATATGGCCCCACAAAACACATCTTTAGCAATCCTCAAGAAGAAGCAACCCGCAACTACGTCAGTGGCCAGTTTGGCTAGAATGCTGCACCCGTTACTAATTTCTGGAATGGGGACGGAGCATAAGGAAACATATAAGATTTGCTGACATTTAGCGATGTTCTAAGTGCAGAAATTTGTGGCGAAAAATTTATCCCATTTGTAAGAAGTAGGAAGAGATGCATTGGGATTAAATTATGACTGCTAGTAAATTTTGATTACTAGTGAGTCACAGCGGGTCGTGCCCGCTTCATTTATGTCAGTTTTAAGGAAAAATTTGCATATGACTTACTTAAAGCTAACGGAAGAAGCACTCTACTTTGTAGAGGGTGGAAGTAATCGATACATTGAGAAATCAAAACTTAAGGTTCACAACGAAGAACTAAGCGAAAAGAAGGTAACTCTTCCCCTGGATTGGTTTAAACGCTATGACGCTCCAGCTCGCATGGTTGTTGAAGTGCCATGTGAAGAACCTTA
>JBNPEG010000165.1:0-5224 GCA_051117555.1 Elainellaceae cyanobacterium
CCTCGCCGCCGAGAATCTGACGCATCGACCTGTTGAAACCGCCCAAAAATGCTTTCTAACTTATCTGCTGGGATGCCTCGCCCGCGATCGCTCACTTGTACTTGAATAGATGTTTCTAGCTTCTCTGCCGAAACAGTCACGACAGACTGAGGCGGTGAGAATTTAATGGCATTGCTGATTAAGTTGGTCAATGTTTGCAGGATTGCATCAGAGTCTACCCAAACCGTAGCTGAAACTGGCTGTACGACAAGCTGGATATTTGCTTGATCGGCGAGGAGCTGCATTGACTCAACCGCCTGCCAGAGCAGATCTGCGATCGCACATGGCTGTACTACGAATTCTGTTTGCCCTGATCCGAGCCGTTCTAGATCGAGAATGTCATTGACTAAGCGCACCAGTCGTTCGGTATCCAGAGCTGCAATGTCTATCATGTGTTTTTTCTTGACGGGATTATTGTCATAAATCCCCGTGTTTAACAGTCCTAATGATCCATGAATGGCAGTAAGCGGGGTGCGAAGTTCGTGACTCACGACTGAGATAAATTCTTCTTTGATGCGATCAATTGCTTTGCGATCGCTAATATCTTGAACGATGCCAACCACATAAGCGGGTTGTCCATAGGTATCCCGAATCAGCGACACGCTCAGCAATCCCCAAATGGTATGCCCCTGTTCGTGAATGTAGCGTTTCTCGATGTGATAGTAGGGAATACTGCCGTCTAGAAGCTGATTGAGCGAATCATACTCAATGCCAATATCATCAGGATGGGTGAAGTTTTCAACGACTTTACAAAGCAGGTCTGATTGCGAATACCCCAGGAAATCACAGATTGCTTGATTGACTCGCAGCATCCGTCCATCAAGCCCCACCATTGCCATCCCGACTGCGGCATCTTCAAAGGTTCGACGGAAGCGTTCCTCACTTTCCCGGAGAGCAATTTCAGCCAGTTTATTTGAGGTAATATCTTGAATAATCACCATCGCCGTATGTCCGTTGACCGCAGCCACTCGCACCTCTTCATACTGCAAGCGATGATTGTTCCAGACTTCCTGCTCATAGACTTGGACTTGCTGGGTGGTAATTGCATTACGAACGGCTCGGAATTGCCGAGCTGCCATGTCGGCGGGCAATAGCTCTGAAAGATGACGACCGACCTTGGGCACATGACGAGGCACCACATCCCCTGGATGCTTGCTGATCTCTTCAAGAAAAATGCCGTCGAAGTCGATTAATACGATCAAATCGGGAATGGTAGCGAGAAATGCGCGATTGCGGGCTTCATTTTCGCGGATTGTTAGTTCCATTAGCTTGCGATCGCTAATATCTTGAACAACGGCTGCAACCAGTTCTGGAACATTTAGAAAATCATGAATCAACGTCATGGTGATATTGACCCAGATTCGAGTGCCGTCTTTGCGAAGATACTGTTTTTCAAACTCAACTGAGGGGACTTTATTTTCCAGCAGTTGCTCAAGATAGCCCAAGTTTTTATCTAAGAATTCGGGTGCTGTCAAATCTTGAAATCGTTTGGTAAATAGCTCTGCTTCTGGATAGCCAGTGATTTGGCAATACTTTTCATTACACCGAATCAAATAGCCGGTAGGCGTGCAGAAGACAATCCCCACAGCGGCTTGTTCAAATAACGAGCGAAACAGTAGTTCGCCTTCTCGCAATGCTTTTTCAGCATGTTTGCGATCGCTGATATCGCGAATTATGCATAAGACTTCATCACGCCCGCTAGCAACCATCCGCACTTCTTCGTAGTAGAACGATCCATGAATTTGCACTTTCTGCTCATAGGTTTGCAGCTCTCCCATCTCTAGCGCCCGCTGTCTGTAATATTCGTGCTGTTGTAAGATGTCTTGGGGCACCAGATTTGCGATGGATTGACCGACTGGATTGATATCATCTGCGATTAAGTCATGTACCTGAGACGAGCGTACATAACCGAGATAAACCCCCTCTGCGCTGACTCGGAACATCAGGTCAGGAATGGCAGACACAATAGCTCGATTTCTGGCTTCGCTGTCGCGGAGAGCGGCTTCAGTTTGCTTGCGTACTGTGATGTCTCGGTCGATGCCGCGATACCCCTTAAACTGCCCATCTGCATCGAAAAAGGGAATTGCGCTGGTTTCAATAACGACGGGGTGCCCCTCTTTATGCAAAAACACAACTTCTCTAAGTCGAACCGGCTGATGTTCTGAGTCTTCTACGATGATTCGCGCAATTTCACTCGGTAATAGAAAGTCGATAGCGCTCCGTCCGATAATCTCGTCGGCGGTGTAGCCTAAAACCGTCTGAACATTTGGGCAAACGTAAGTAAAGATGAAGTGTTCATCTTCTTCCCAAATAATGTCGCTTGAGTTTTCAACCAATGCGCGGAAACGCTCTTCACTCTCCTGCAAAGCAATTTCTGTAAGTCGTCGCTCGGTCACGTCTCGCATGATGCATAAGACTGTATGGTCATCCACGGGCGCCACTCTGATCTCTTCATATTGCAATCGTCTACGGTTCCAGAGTTGCTGCTCATAGATTTGAACCTCTCTCGTTCGTAGAGCCTCGCGAATCGCGTCTATTCGCTTTTCTGCGATTTCCGGAGGAAGCAATTCGGTAAGATGCTTGCCCTTTTTAACCACGTCACTCGGCACAATATCCATGTTTGGATTATGGCTAATTGATTCGACATGAATTCCTTGATCGTTAACCAGCGTGATTAAATCGGGAATTGTATTGAGAAATGCACGCCAGCGCTTTTCGCTAGTCTGCAATGCTAGCTCTGCCTGTTTGCGATCGGTAATGTCAATATCGACAATCGTGACGATCCATCCTCCAGATGATTCGTCTCGGCGAGACCTGAAATAATTAGTTGCCCAGCGGAGGCGACCATCTTTGTGATAGAACCGATATTCTCGCTCCACAACAAGTTCTCGATCAACATTTTCGAGTAAAAACAGAGACGACAAATCATCTGACACCACGAGCGATCGCCAGAGATATGGATTTGCCTCAAATTCCTCAACGGTGTAGCCAAATACTATCTCAACTCCGGCTGAAACATATTCACAAGTCCACGTGCCATCCGGCAACACGCGAAATCGATTAATCAACGCCGTCGCGCTATTGAGAATATCTTGGAGCTTTGCCTCCGATGCTTCTAGAGCGAGTTCAAGTTGTTTATGCGCCGTAACGTCAATGAAGTAGCCCACCAGTTCGACCGGATTCCCTTCACTATCTCGAATGAGGCGAAATGAATCTTGCATCCAAATATAGGTGCCGTCAGCGCAGCGAAAGCGATATTCATACACAGTCGATACATCGTCTTCAAACGCCTCTGATAACTGCGTGGAAAAGCGTTTTGCATCATCTGGATGGAGATGGTCAATCCAAAAAGACGGAGTTTCGATAAACAGATGGGCATCGTAGCCCGTCAAGGCTTTGATATTTTCACTAATTGAGGTCGTTGTATAGGTGCTATCCGCTTGAGCACTATAAATCACGGCAGGCGTAGTAGTGAGGAGAAAATAGAGGCGATCGCGCATTGACTGCAACTCTATTTCAGTCTGTTTGCGATCGGTAATGTCGCGATTCACGCCTGCAAATCGGTAGATTTCTCCTGCCTCGTTGAAAATGGGAAACGTTCTGCACCAAATCCAGCGAAGTAACCCTCCTGGTTGAATCACGCGGTATTCTAAATCGCCAAATTCTTCGCCATTAATCTGTTTTTGAAAGGCAGTCAAAACGCGACTGCGATCGCCCGGATGGACAAACTCTAGCCAGTTATACGGGTTGTCATACAGCCATTGACGAGACGATTGATAGGTTTCCTCAATCGCTGAATTGATATAGATCATTTCGCCCGTGCCGATTGCCTTGAGAAAGAAGGAGTCATGAATATTCTCAGCAATTTGCAGAAATCGGGCTTCACTTTCGTGCAGAGCCGCTTCGACTCGTTTGCGACGCGTCACATCTCGAATCACCGCTACAAAGCCTGTGGGGTTGCGATTTTCATCGTGTAAAACATTGACGGATGATTCAACAAATACCTCGTGCCCGTTTCGCATTCGATGAATGTTTTCCCCATGCCACGAGCCTGTCTGGTCAAGCGCTTCAGACGCAGCCTGGTGGTCACTGTCACTGAACCAACTATACTCGTAGCAGTCTGATAAGGGTTTGCCCATGGCATCATCTGCCGCAATGCCGTAGAGCTGCTCTGCGGCATGATTCCAATACATCACTCGATGCGTGCGATCGACCGCAATGATGGCATCATTTACCTGAGACAGCAGATGCGCTTGAAACCGATTGTGTTGGTTTGCGTGTTGGTGTTCAGCTTCGATGCGTTTGCGATCGCTGATATCTTTGCTGATTGACAAAACACAGGGTTCGCCATCAATTTCAATGCGCTCCGATGAAAAGAGTAGCGTTTTTATTTCTCCCGTCCTGGTTCGCCAACAGATTTCTTGATTTTTTAGAGTCCCTGTTTCTTCAAACTGATGGCGAATCTGATCAACTTCAGCCGGGTCAATACCAATGTTGAGATCTTCTATCGTGTGACCCACGATATCCTCAGCACCATATCCAGTGATGGCGAGATGGCTATCATTAACTTCCAAATACCGGCGATCTGACTCTCGCACAATCGAGATGGCATCGGGACTCGCCTGAAAAATCTTGGCATACTTTTGTTCGGCAGCGAGCCGCTGAGCGATCTCTCGTTTGAGTTGAGCCGTGCTCTCATCGAGCTTCTGATGCAATCTTTCTACCGCAATTTGCATTTCAAGGGGATTGAGCGATCGCCGCAGGTCTAGCTCAGTGATGATTCCCTGAATTTCATGATCGGCATTGAGCACCAGCACATGCTGAACGTGGTTGTTGTGCATTCGCTGAAGAATGCATGACGGGTCAATGTCACTCGATTCATCTGACTCAAGGGTTAGAGTGACCAGTGTAGGCGTCGCCACCTCACCAATGGGGCGATCGCTTGAATAGCCCTTTGCAACGACTCTCACCAAATCTCGATCGGTAAATATGCCGCTGATTTGCTCACGGTTCGTTACCAGAACATAGCTAAGCTGCTCGATGTTCATGCTTTGAATAACCTGTTGTATCGGCGTTTCAACAGGAACAATCAACGAGCAAGGTTGGATGACGCGTTCGAGCGGAATCATGGTCGCTCCAACAAATTGAAATTTATAAATCTAATGGGTGAAACTCTTATGTAAAC
>JBNPEG010000045.1:0-5160 GCA_051117555.1 Elainellaceae cyanobacterium
ACAGTGGACGCAGATGTGATTTTGCTTACCTTTTTTCTTGCCGTTCTTACGGATATGAGTACCACCACACTCGGGACATTGCATTGTAGATCACCCCTAATTCATACCTTGATTATGCAACGCCCTTATTCTTTATGACAAATTCGCTGCTTCTCAAAGAGGCAAACCGTAATTTTGATGCGGATGAGATAAGAGAGAGACACGCGCAGAATCGTCTCTGTAACGGAAATTTATCACTTAAAGGAAATTAACTTAAAGAATTTGGGAAAGCCGATTCGCCGCTGTTAAAGTTTGGATACCGATCAAATCTTAGGAGTTAGGAGTCGGGTAGCGATCGCCCCTACTACTCCGATCCTTTACATACCGGACATCTGCATAATAGACATTATTTATCGGCTCAGCGGGGACTCTCCATCTGAACCTGACTCGCGCATCCTGACTACTTGTTTAAGACCTTCCCCCCATGCTCAAACGATTCAGAGTATATCGCATCTTCATCATCGGAATTCTCATCGGTTTATTCTTTGCCGTTATTGTCAGCGACAAAGCCGCCGACTTCCCGATTCCGACGTGGCTCGATATCGTCGAACAACGAGTCTTAGTGCTGATATTCTCTGGGATTTTAGGGGGTGTCTTATACACCATTGTTGTAGATGGGGTTGTGGAGTTGCCTCGTTTCAAAGAGGATGAAACTGGGTTTGAAGCAGGTCTTTTAGGAGATCTCTTACTCGGCATTGCTGGCGCATTCATCATTGAGTTTCTCACCTCAGCCCGGCAACCAGAGGAGGAGGTGTCTTACATTACCTACGCTGCCAAAGGCATTATCGGTGGATATGGCAGCAAAGCGCTCATGAATCTAGCCCTCAACAAGTTCTTGAGTCGATTTGAGGCTGTTAAAGAAGAAAAAGAAGCTGCCGAAAGAGAAGTCGGCCAGCTTAAACAACAGTTGCTCGAAGGCCGTCACCTATTTGATCGGCTCAACAACCATATTAATGAGGGCGTCTCTGACTCAGAACTCATCGAACTCAAACAAAGCATTCAGCAAGCCCCTCCTCAAACGAGGGAACAGGTGTTTCAAATTGCGAAAGAGTTTCGCAGCATGAGCAGTCGCGTCGACGTGTTGCGAACTCGAACTCAACGCACAATCCCTGTGTTTGAAGCCCTCGTCAACAGTGACCCCGGAAATCATGGCTATCATGCTCAGCTTGCCTTTGCCTATAAAGACGCGGCTCAGCCCAACCCAAATCAAGCCTTGTCTCACTTAGATCAAGCCATCAGTTTGCGTGACTACCAAGACAAAGCCCTGACCTGGAAATACGAATTAAATCGAGCCATCGTTCGGATTCAGATTGGGTTTGATGAAACCGGACATTTTCGATCAGATGCGATCGCCCGAGAAAAAATCATTCAAGACCTACTGACCATCACGGATGCCCACAGTCTAGACACCATTTTGCAGAATGCAAGAGACAATCATATCCCCACTCCCATCGTTGAGTGGATGATCAGCAATCAGACCTGGCTTAGCCAACGAGACGACACGAAAGAACTCTTCGCCAGCATACAAGATCTATTAGATGATGCTCGACTCACCCCATCTCAACCCCCGAAAGAGTCGCCCGTCGAGACGAAACTTCCGCCGATTGATCCAGCTCTAAGTCAACCCACTAATGGGGCCTCTAGGCAACCTGAAACACCGCCCGTTTCTCCCCTCGATGACTCCGGCACATTGTCCAAAGACTCTGGCACTCCAGCATCCACACCGACTGATCTGCCAGAGACAGATACGGATGGAGCCGTTGACGTTCGAAACACTGATAGCGACACAACTCCAGCTTTTACCAAAGACGAGATTCGATCTATTTTGCACACTGAGGTAATTGATACAATTCCGATCACGGATGGCTCATCTGATCTGCGTCGAGCGCTCCAATCGGGGTTGATTAGGCTGAAATTTTTGGAGCATTCAGGTGATATTGATGCATTGCAATCAGCGTGGGGGCGCTTTAAGCGCAGCATGCATCAGTCTGCGCCTCATCTGATTGGCCCCGGTAGCGTTCAGCTCTTTCTTGAAGCATTAGATCAGGCAGAGAAAAGCAGCGAGCCCATTGACGAGAGTGAGGTTGAGGGTGAGATTGACATTGAAAAGAAAGCAAGCGGTAATGGAGGCGTTCAATCCCCAGACCAAGCCGAGCGTGATGAAACGCAGCTAGGTGAGAATGCACATGGGAAACCTGAACCAACTCAGGCTCAGCTAGATACTCAACCCGAGGAGAAATACAGTCCTCGCGATCGCTGGTGCGGGGTGCTTCCGAACGTGCCAACGACCGGGGCGATCGCAACGGCGTGGGGGGCTGGAATTGGCTTTACTGATGTTCTTGCGTCTCACCAGATGGCTCGGCAAGACTTGTCTCGCATTCAAAAACTGCTCAATCGGTTTAGTCGAGCCTCTCGGAAATATGAAATTCCCGCAGCAATCTTAGCCGCGATCGCCAGTCGTGAATCTCGCTGTGGCAATGCCCTCGATATTCATGGCTATGGCGACTACGGCAATGCCTTTGGCATCATGCAAATCGACAAGCGACACCACACTCCGGCAGGCATTGGTGGAGATCCAGCCAGTCAAGCGCATATCGACCAGGCCGCAGAAATCATCGCAGATAACCTAAGACGGGTACAAGCCAGACATCCTGATTGGGAGGATGCATATATTCTCAAGGGGGCAGTTGCTGCCTATAACTTTGGGGTTTCCAACGTGCGTACCAAAGATGGCATCGATGATGGCACTACAGGCGATGATTATGGCTCTGATGTGATTGCGCGGGCGCAGTTTTATGCACCCTATTTCGATGAGATAGAGGGTCGTGACGCAACCAATGGCGATCGCCCATCTCATCAAACTCTGACCTTGACTGATCGGGCAGATAAATCCAAAAACCATTGGATACAAGCCGTTCAAGAGACGTGGCTAAAAAAATCGACCGATCGAGCTGACAAACTTCCCTCAAATCAAAAGGTACGTTGTCACCCTGGGAAAATATATGAAGTAGAAAGCTTTCAAGAAGCTGAGAAGGGGCATTATTGGGTCAAACTAGCCTATGGCGGAGGTGAATGGTATATCTTTGATTCAAGGGTGACCCTTGATGGAAATCACTGGGATACAACCTGGGAGAACGATCATGACGAGACGGCAGAACTCAGCAATGAAAGTCCTGTTTCCGATGTAGTTGTCGATACTTCAAACAAAAAACCTGTCGGAGCGGGTCTAAAAAGAGAGATGTCCTTTAATACCTTGATTACTCCTCATATCACCTACGGAGAATTAGCTAAATATCAAGAAGCTCGCCGGTTTAAACACAACTATCAATGTGTAACTGCCTACGAATTATGTTTGTTTTTAGAAAAATGTCGTGAACATTTTGGTGGACATCCCCTCGTAATTACATCAGGATATCGTCCTCCGGCTATCAATTCTAGCATCGGTGCTCGTAAATCTGAACATCTATATGACCATCCTGAAAAGGGTGCAGTAGACTTTTATATCAAAGGAATCAGCATTCACGATGTTCAAGGGTGGTGTGATAAGCACTATCCCTATAGTGTTGGCTATGGAGCAAAGAAAGGATTTGTCCACATCGGATATAGACCCGGTAAACCCAGAGTAAGATGGAATTATTAATTCACAGTACAAACTGATTCCTAGCGATCAAGGATTTCATCGAGAGATTTTATATAGTCACTGAGCTCAATCAAAAGTTGCTGGAGACGCTGTTCTTGATGTTCGGTGAGGGATGTATTGCTATTTTGGATGCGTTTAAGTTCTAGATATTCCAACAAATCATCAAACTGTCGAGCTTTTTTGATGAGCCGTTGAAGATATTGAAATCGTTTATCTCGCTGGCTAGGATTTTGGCTCTCATCATCTGGTGCGCTTAAACCCGTCGCCAAATATTGATTAATTAAAACATCATCTCCCTTAAACGGATTTGTCACCTCAGGCACGACTTCAATCACTACATATTCGGGAATTTGAGACTCTTTTGCCGAGCTTGACGGCTCTAGCCTATATTCTCTTAATTTGTAGCGATCGCCCTCGATTTCATCCTCTAGAAATATATAAACTCCGTAACGAAATGGTGTTTCTCCACTATCAATGCTGCAAAAATCTAGAGACTTTTCGAATATCACATCATCTTTGTTTTTAACTAATTCTTTAAGACTACTAAACAGTTCAAATGCTTGATCGGTAATGCTGCTCATAAACGGCAGAGCTTTAGGGAACACAGCCCCAACGGTATCCACAATGTCTGGAAGACTGTCTTCCACAATTTGCTCAAGGGTTTTAACCCTTTTTCCATCGATTTCAAGAATTTGCAATTTTACCCAAACTAGATTTTCATCTAAGTGTTCTTGTAGCGTAAAGACGTGCTCAGCAATCACATCATGCTTGCAAAAATAAGGAACCGGAACATTTTTCCTAAAAAAATGCGCGACCTCAACTGGAGGATCGCTACCATATTTTGTCCACGATCGTACTAGAAGGTCATTGTCACCTTCATCTCGCTTTTCGGTGACGTAAAAGCTCTTAAGCAAAATGGTAAATGAATTACCATTCTCAACGATTTGGTCTAAGTTATGGTCAATAGGGGAGTCAGCGCCCCGTAATGCTACTCCCTCATAGTTGTCTATTCCACGAGGGGCAAATAACTCTTTTCGCGGAACAAACCAATATCTACTTTTATTGGCCAATTGCTGCATCTATGATGTCGGTTGTTTAGGCACAGAAGATTTCTCTAGGAATGCAAAAAATCGTCATGATTGTAGATATGTTAACGTTCCATCGTCATATACAGGCGGTGCAAAACATTTCATGCCAATTCGTTCATGACTTCAGCAATCATATCTTACATTTATCTGAAGAATGAATAGATTTTTACAGTTCTCCAGATTTATAGCCGTACGCTCTCTGAGACAGGGGCTGACCCATCCCGCCCATCGGCTCGCCCATCAAAATCATGGCAGTGCCTCTAGCAGGCGATCGCTTCGCTTGTCTTGGAGATAGCTTCACCTGTCTCGGAGATAGCTTCACCTGTGAAAATCATAGGCACGCCTGTAGTGGATCATAGGCTGTCTTGTGGTGGCCTATAGGCAAACCTGTAA
>JBNPEG010000079.1:0-48605 GCA_051117555.1 Elainellaceae cyanobacterium
ATTTTGAGAGGATTCATATCTCAACTTCTTCAAACGAGATATCCTTTTTTCTCCATTCAACATCGCCAAATTAAAATATAGCGATCTTAAATCGCTCGTAAATTGTGGGTGGTGGGGCGGGCCTGCCCCCCACCACTCACAACCCATCTGGGATTGGTATATTTGGGCGCATGTCACTTTTGTAGCCCTCACCCTAAATCCCTCTCCCAAAGCGGGAGAGGGACTTCAATCCGGCTCCCCTTCTCCCTGCTTGGGAGAAGGGGTTGGGGGATGAGGGCAAATTTGCAAAGGTGACATGTTCCCGTATATTTTCTCTAAAATCACTCGACTAAGTTGTCAATAAATGAGAGTTTTGTTTTACTACATGTAGTGATTGCACAATCATTATTTCGCACAGAGATTACAGTTATTTTAGTTTTTTAAGTTCAATCTCCGTGTATCGTTGCACGTCAGATTGCATCTTTAATTAAAAACAGTTTGACTATCTCTTTTGACTATTTGTATAAATTGGGAATGCGATCGCCCGCTTCGTGCTCCGTCTTAGCCATCATTCCAACAGAGCCATGACTGAGGAAAATAAGCCAAATAACCATTCAGATTTTTCCCAATTCGCAGATTTTGCCAGTTTGGGATTGCCCTTCAATTTGGGAGACCCGAATCCTGATAATGAAAGTACCTTTGGTGAATCATCTGCTTCATCACCCAGATTAGACGATTGGCAAACCGTCGACTTTCCACAGGCAATCAGCATAGATGCGATCCATCGACAGTCTCTATATACTCAAGAAATTATGCAGTCTAATCCCCCCGACGGTCATCCAAATTCACCCAATGAGGATATGAGTCAACTCAACAATGCTGAGTTGGTTCAGCTCATTCAGGAGTTGAATCAGTGCAACCACGCCCTGATGGAACGGATTACCCGCCTTGAACATGAGCTTGAGCAAGGTCAACAAGCGTTGCAATCTGAAGTGGTGCGATCGCAAGAGGCTGAATCAACTCGCTTGGCATCTTCAGGCAGCTCTGCGGCGCAGGGGCAAGTCGACTATTTATTAAATCAGCTAGAGTATGCCCAGCAAACCCATCAGCGCCAAGAAATTTTGATTGAAACCTTGAACCATCAGCTTCAAGCCAGTCAAGAGAGGGTGGTTCAGATTGAGCAAGACTATGCACGGCTCCAAAAGAGCCATGCTGAGCAATCTCGTGAACTAAAGCAGTCTGAGCATCTATGCCGAGATTTGCAGATGCGCCTTCAACGTCAGCAACGCTATACGATGCAGTTCAAGGTGGCGTTAGAAAAATGTCTCGAAGTTCCACCGCCTAGCTATGAATCAAGCCAAGGTCAGGTACAAGAGCAGAGTCACGTTGATCCAATATTATCCAATCTACAGGGCACAGTACTTACTCAACCCTTCTTGCCCAAAGTTCATCACATCAAGCCTTGGTCGACCCAGTCCGATTCTAGAGCAGCAGCAGATGAGCCCCAATCAATTTCGTCAGAGCAAAATCCAGACCTAACTGCTCCCGTCGAGATTGGCGATGCCTCTACACGTGAGGCGACCCATTCATCTCCCCTCTCATTCACAGCCGCCCCTCGTCTCTCCCAAGCCCAAGCACGATTTCAAGCAACGCTGTCGGAGTTGGCGCGCGCGTCAGTCGACCCCCCAAATGAGGCGATCGCTCCTTCATCGGCTATTCCATCTGAGCCTTCAACTCCATCCTCTCCTCCAACGCATTCTCCAATGCAGTCTGTCGGGTCGCCTCCTCATCAGCCTCCTATATCAGAATCTCCTGACAGCTCACATATCGCTGACTCGGCGACTGCATCCGAGACGGTCGGTTTAACTACTGATTTAGAAACCGCGATGCATGCGCTCCAAAAATCGGACATCGTCGACTCATCGTCATCGACAGATGATGATGCCCTATGGCGCGATCTAGCTAAGTTGGTTGATGCATCGGCAGACGACGTTCTCAAAGCTCAATCGGCTCAAGATTTTGAGACGTTTTCTGGCACAGACGTACCTCCCTCCATTTTCTCTAAACCGGGGCATCCCCTGTCGAGGTCTTCACAATCTGAGGATCAATCTGCGGGTTCTCCATCGCCGCAAGAAAGTCAATCCCCCCCATTGAGTTCGAGTCGGTCTATCGATTTGCCTGATCCAAATCACTCAAAGTCAGTTCCGTTAACTGGTTCGCCATCCATTCCCGCTCACGATAGTTCTTCGTCTGAGACTTCCGCTCCAGATACTCAACAGCAGAAAAACTCAAATTCATCAGAGCAGGCTGCCCCTGCGCTTAATCGCGTAACGTGTCCGTCTCCATTAGTGTATCCAGCTCGCCCGCTTAAAAAACGTGCCTCATTAGCAGCGGTGGATTTGCCGACCTTTCCTCGCAAGTAGTTCAACAATTAGCTAGCTCTTGAAATGAATTACAAGGGGCGAATGGTCTGAAACTAGCCTATAAGCTAAAACTACCGTCAACGCATGATCCCGTATGCGAGCAGTTGTCCTTAACGAATATGGCGGGCCAGAGGTCCTCAAGGTTTGCGAGATTCCTGAGTTAGAAGCGGGGCCGGGAGAGGTGCGTGTTCGAGTGATGGCATCAGCGCTCAATCGGGCTGATATCCTTCAACGTCGAGGAATGTACCCATCGCCTCAGCCATCAGCCTATGAAATTCCTGGGCTGGAATTTTCAGGCACCATTGACTCTGTGGGAACAGGGGTCACGGGTTGGCAACGTGGCGATCGCGTCTTTGGGTTGTTGAGCGGAGGTGGCTACGCCGAACAAGTGATTGTGCCGGAGCGAATGCTGATGACGATCCCTGAGAATCTCAGCGTCGAAGTAGCGGCAGCTATTCCTGAGGTGTTTTTCACCGCCTATGATGCTCTTTGCAAAGCCAATATTCAGGCAGGCGAACGGGTTTTGATCCATGCTGGCGCTAGTGGTGTGGGCATTGCAGCAACCCAACTCGCTAAGCTGATGGGAGCTCACAATGTATTGGTGACCAGTCGAACTGCCTGGAAGCTTGAAAAATGTCTGGAATTGGGAGCCGACTCTGTTATTAATACGTCTGACGAAGAGTTTGACCAGGCTGTGCTAGCCATAACAGGCGATCGCGGAGCTGATGTCATTCTAGATTTTGTAGGCGCTAATTACCTGAGTCAAAACTTGAACGCTGCGGCGCTTGAAGGGCGGATCATTCAAATTGCCACACTCAGCGGCTCGATAGCCGAAATAAATCTCAGAACGCTGATGGGTAAACGTCTTCGACTTGAAGGAACAACCCTCCGCAGCCGCCCAATCGAACAAAAAATAGTGCTGACTCAGCAGTTTATCAATCAGCTCTTACCTTTGTTTGGCAGCGGACGTCTCATTCCCATTATCGATTGCAGCTTTAGCCTGAATGATATTGCTGATGCACATCGATATATGGAAGCCAATCGTAACATCGGCAAGATTCTGATCACCCTTCAATAGTGTGAGTTTTACCCACCGCTGCCCGCCAGAGTGGATGGATGTGATTCTATACGCTCGGTTCGCGGAAGTTGCACCGCTTGAGACACCGCTCTAGATGCTCGACTTGCTGTTGTCGTCTAAATTGAGGCAAAAGCGGCAGATATTTAAGAGTCCATGCTTTGAGATAAGTCCGTAAGGAATTCATAAGACATATTTGCACGTATAAGGATATCGATAGGCCGAGTAATAAAAGTGCTACAGCGCCAGACAGCAAGATTTGACCTCAGACGCGTCCATGCTGGCAAACGTTCTGAGGCATTGTCGACACACTTTAGAGTACCCTCACCAACTCGACTTTCAACGATGCTGAGCGTAAATTTTGGATGAAATTAGCGCGATCGCCCCGATTGGATACCCCGATAGTAGGAGGATGATATCCCCCGATCAGAGGAACTCGACTAGACGACTGGAGTCCCTCTTTTTGGTGAAGTTGCAGCCTGTAAATCTACCTAAGGTAAAAGGAGTCATCAGCCAATTCAGGAGGTGACCTATCGCCTCCAGTGATTAGCAGATTAAACCTATAGATTGGGAAATATATAACAAGATTGTGGATCTAATGTTGGCTCTGAGTTGTAGAGGAAACCACTATGAAACGTGCCCTTACTAAATCAGAAATAGGAGAGCTGGTTCTCCGACTCGTATTAGCGGGATATTATCCAGGCCAGCACTTTATCTTGACTGAAGATGGTCAAGTTTTGGCGAGCCCAGAAGCACGCTCTTTTCTAAAGCACACTCCTGTGTGGGCTTCATCTGAGCGACTGCTTAGCCGCTAATCGAATCGTGTAATCAAAATGGATGATTTTTGTTGGATCGAGTGAGTATCCTGGCTGGCAAGCGATCGCCTGTAGGTCTGAGTCGGGCTTACTTTGAATCAATTAGCCAGTAGGTAAGCATTTCGCCTCGTCCCTTGATGGGGATCGATCCCCGTGGCTCTAAATTGAAGTTAGCCTTGAGGCATTCATAGGTACTGGGTGTGACCTGAACACGTCCGGGTTCGCCCGTTGACTCCATGCGATTTGCGATATTGACGGTGTCGCCCCATAGGTCATAGCTAAATTTTTTAATGCCAATCACTCCCGCGACGACAGACCCTGTATTGATGCCGATGCGAAGCTGAAAGGGTTGGTTATCGCTGCGGACAAATCGAGTAATTTCCCTCTGCATATCTAGCGCCATTTGCGCGGCTGCCGTTGCGTGATCCCGCCGAGGAATGGGCAAGCCAGATGCTGCCATATACGCGTCTCCAATGGTTTTAATCTTTTCAAGACCGTATCGTTCGGCGAGGTGATCGAAGGTCGAAAAAATGTCGTTTAGCAAGTTGACCAACTCCTTGGGGGGAATCTGCCTAGACGCTGCGGTGAAGTTCACTAGATCAGCAAATAGAACGGTTATGTTATCAAAGCTATCGGCGATGGTGTTTGGGTGAGATTTTAGCCGCTGGGCAATCTGGTAGGGCAAGATGTTGATGAGCAGGCGTTCAGATTGACGACGGTGATAGCGCAGTTCGGTTTCCATTTGATGGCGATCGCTGATGTCTTGTACCGTTCCCTCATAATGCAAAATTTGTCCGTCGCCATCATAAACAACCCAAATATTCTCGCTAATCCAAATCGTCGTACCGTTTTTTCGATAGACGTGCGATTCGGCTTCAGAAATCCGTCCGTATACGCGTAGATAAGCATTCAATTCATCTCGGCGTTTGGGTTGCACATAGAGCTGTTGATCAATATTGGTAATGTGGTTGATTAACTCTTCCGGAGAGTCGTACCCGTAAATCTGAGAGAGCGCTGGATTCACGCTGAGAAATCGACCCTCTGGCGATGATTGAAAAATGCCTTCATTGGCATTTTCAAAAATGCTGCGATATTTCATCTCAGCCTGTCGTAGGGCAAGTTCGGCATGTTGACGTTCGTAGATTTCTTGCTGGAGCAGCACATTTTGATGCCTGAGCTGCTGCTGCTGCCGATAAAGCATCAGTTGGCTCCGCGCTCGTGCCAAGACTTCTTCTGCGTGAAACGGTTTAGTAATGTAGTCTGCTCCGCCTACTGAAAATGCTTTGGTCTTGTCGAGAGCATCATCTGACTGCCCTAGAAAAATGACCGGAACATCTTTTGTCTCTGCGCTGGACTTAAACTGACAACACAAATCGTAGCCCGCGATGGTTGAAAGCTGAACATCCAACATAATCAAGTCAGGTTTGGATATCAGCACATCATCCAATGCCGTTGTGTCAGTAGCGGCTCGTTTAACGAGATAACCTGCTGAAGCCAGCAACTCACACAGCTTACAATCTTGACTGGAGCGATCGCCAATCACAAGAACATTGGCGCAGATCTGAGATATGAAATGATCCTCCACACTCTCTTCCAGATTCATGAATATTCATCGCGGAGTGGATTTTGGAATTATGGTCTCAGACTTCCCAAAATCTGGGAAAGTTCAACTTATTTACAGGTTAGTTCTTATTCTTTAGGCTGTGCTAAATTGTGTGACACATTCGGTGCGCCTCAAATTTCGTCTGTTTGGCAACTGAATACCGCCTCAAGACAGACAGGCGTTCTCTATGGACGGATTTATAATCACTTCGTTTGTTTGAATAAGGGCTCAACTCGGGTCTGCCGTAGATTAACTTGTCGGATTGTAAAGGTATAAGTGACTGTGATTGCAACAACGCGTTCCCAGATTTTTCTTGTAGAGGATGAAACTCAAGCGCTGCTAGATTGGGCAGCGCAGGTGCAACAGTCGGACGAAACGATATTTCACAAAGCACAAACCTTAGCGACTCGTCTAGGCGCTCATTATCGATCTGATGGGCTAACTCAAATCGGGTTTTGGGCGCCAGAATTGGGCGCTGATATGATTCAACCTAAAAATATTTATTTAGAGATTCTCACGCCTAAAAGTCAGATTGATTCCCGCTTACCTCTCCAGACCGCCCGATTTCGAAAAGACTATGTCCAGCTTGAAAAGCAAGGTGAATACTTTTGGGGCGTGATTGCCGGGATGCGTCCTGGGACTCGCGATCAGCTAGGCTCTTTCTATTGGTTGCAGTATTTAGACATGAATACCAATGAGGTGCGAATCATTGGGGACTGTCTTGCATATTCTCTGCCTTACGGAGTGTATGCGCCTGCTGAACTCTATGACATGGATGGTCTGCAACATCGTCGGGGCGATCGCCACTATTTTGGGCAAGGCGAAGCCAACGAAGCTGGTGTCATTCAAGTACATCCGCCTCGCAACATTCTCCAACTGCATATCAATACTGCCTCTCCAGATGGAACATTGGCAGGGCTCACTCGAATATATCAGCGAATTTCTGACAAGCTAGCCGCTCAGGAGTCATTAACACCCGCAGAAGAAAGTTTCATTGGATATGACGCAGTGCAGCTTTTACCAATCGAACCCATAGTCGAATATCGAGCTGACCACGATATTGGGCAAGGTTTTTTTAATATCAGCGATAACGACTTAAATAGCATGGACCCTGATACGGAAGGCGTCGACCACGAAGAGGGCGATATTCGAGTCACACTGAAAAAGCCGAATACCCAAAACTGGGGCTACGACATCGTTATTTTTAGTTCATCTGCAACCAATCCAGCAGTTTTAGAGACTCTTCGCCCGGATGAGTTAATCGAATTCATTTCAACGCTCCATAGCATCTCAACAGGCCCAATTCAGGTCATCTATGACATTGTTTACGGGCATGCCGATAACCAAGCGATTGATTTGTTGAACGGACGTTTCCTGAAAGGTCCCAATATGTATGGGCAAGATGTTAATCATCAAAATCCGACGGTGCGCGCCATTTTGCTTGAAATGCAACGACGCAAAAGCAATACAGGAATCGATGGGATTCGCGTAGATGGAGCACAAGACTTCAAGTTCTTCAACCCGTTCTCAGGTCGTGTGGAATACGACGACCAATACTTAAGTGAGATGGCAGAAGTCATTCAAGAAATTGGAGAACACAAGCGTCGGCTGTTTTCAATCTTCGAAGATGGTCGTCCTTGGCCCGCTGAAGGTTGGGAAGAAATTTCGACCTATCGCGATATCATCGCTTTCAAGCCCGACTGTTTCCAATGGGGGCCGCTGATTTTTGCTCACAATACGCCGAGCATTAAAAAATTCTGGGACAAAAAATGGAAGCGGGTTTGTGAGGTCATGCAGATCGGTGAAAACTGGATTACGGGTTGCGGCAACCATGACACCCTGAGACGCGGAACCCAAGTCGATACATCGCTCCCTATTAACTGGAACCTAGGTGAAACGCTGCCTGGTGTGTTGCATAACGCCTATGACAATCCAGCGATTATGCTCTGGGTCTATGGATTTAGTCCTGGACTGCCGATGGACTTTATCAATTGCACTATGCGAGCTCCGTGGGGATTTTTAAGAAATACCGACGATCGATATGGGGTTAAAGTTGTTGCCGAGGAAGCAGGTGGTTTCTTGGATTGGCAAATCACTCCGGATATCTACAAAATGGCAGACGTGTTTCCACGCCTAAAAGCGATTGGATTTACCAAATTGGGTGAACTCCGCCAGTTCATGGAAGGTCTTTATGATGCAATCGAGGAAACAAATTATGACCTAGAAGAAGTTGCCCGAATTTGCCAGAGGAACTTGGGATCGGATGTCGAGACAGAATCGGTGAAAGAGGAAGCTAAGCAGCGTCGCTCAGCCGCAAAGCTCCAAAAGCTTAATGTGCCAGATAAGTCTCAAGTCTTAACTGAATTAGACGTCGGCAAATTAAAGGAAATTGCCCACAACTTTATGGAAGATGCCCATGACATTGCCAATGTTTGGAGACATGAAACCAAGCTGAATCCTGAACAAACGGCTTATAATCTTCGGCTTCGCCGCTTTCGTCAGGTCAACGCTTGGTTAATGGCAAATTTGTCGGGACTCGATCGCTTTAATCGGGTAAGCGACGACGATACAACTATTTTTTATGGACTCCGCAGCGAGCCTGGCGAGGACGGCGATCGCCCGTTAAAGCACATCGCAATGGTTGCCAATATGGGAGGAGAACCGATGAATGTCACATTGGGCGACTGGCTGCAAATCGATTGGAGTGAGTGGTCAGTGGCGATCGCCTCACCAGGATTAGACATTGGCAGTACCCCAGAGGATTGGCGTGCGTTTGAGCTCAAGGATAGTCAAGCAGTATTATTCGAGAAAGTTGAGTAGTCTATACACTGGTTGCGATCGGAGAACCTGGTTGCGATCGGAGAACCATGATTGACGTTATTCTGCCTACTATGGCGATCCTAAATCGCTTGTAAATTGTGTGTGAGCGGTGGGGCGATCGCCGACCGCCCCACCGCTCACACCCCATCTAGGATTGCTATAGCAAACAATAGTAGGTGATTCAGGGAGCATTTCTGTCTGACACTCGTGACGAATTCAGTCATTGGATAGACAATTGATTCACCAACACTACTTGTATTTTTTTAATTGATTCTTCAATGATGGACATTCTGACGACTAAGATAGATAGTTAACTTAACCTCTGGTTCACATTGACTGGTCTGTAATACATGACTTCCGATTCATCTGCGCCAGCAGCCGTTTCCGCGATTCCTCAATCTACGTTAGACGCAATCTCTAATCCCCAAGTTCGCTTTAAGAGTGAAGGGGGACGGCTATTGTTGCTTCTGCCTCCTGAAATCGAAACGAATAATCCATCTGCTTGGGCAGATTTGTGGCAACAGCTTAAACATCGCCTCGATGCTGGAGAGCGATTTTGGCAAGATGAGACTCCTGTTCATCTGATTGCGCGCGATCGCCTCCTCGACGTTCGCCAGCTTCAGGCGATCGCAGATGTTTTATCAGACGCGCAGCTCCAGCTTAAGCGAGTGTATACCAGCCGTCGCCAGACCGCCGTTGCTGCAGCGACCGTAGGTTATTCGGTTGAACAGCATTCTCCTGTGGCTCATCTCAACCAGCCGACGGGTGAAACAGGGCAGCCTTTAGCCGAGCCGCTCTATATCCAAACCACCGTTCGGTCAGGCATAGAGATTCGCCATCCTGGGCATGTGATTGTTTTAGGCGATGTCAATCCGGGTGGAATGGTCATCGCGGATGGAGATGTGCTCGTTTGGGGAACATTGCGCGGGCTTGCCCAGGCAGGTGCGATGGGCAATACTCGTTGCGTCATCATGGCACTCCGGATGGAGCCCACCCAAATTCGAATCGCCAACTTAGTCGCACGCCCCCCCGAAACCCCACCTTCGCAATACCATCCTGAAATTGCCTACGTGACTCCGAATGGAATTCGTATCGCACGGGCCACTGAATTTTCTAAAATGCGGCTACTATCGTGACAAAAATTTGCTGTAAAGTTGGGGTGCAAGACAACGGATCGGGGTTTATTCATTGGTTGTCAACGACTACGAACTATAATTTCTGAGACTCATGAGTCGCGTCATTGTTATCACATCGGGTAAAGGTGGGGTGGGTAAAACTACCTGTACTGCTAATTTAGGTATGGCGATCGCCCAACATAATCGTTCTGTAGCGGTCGTTGATGCAGATTTTGGTCTAAGAAACTTAGACCTACTGTTAGGGTTAGAAAACCGAATTGTTTATACAGCAATCGAAGTCATTGCTGGAGAATGTCGTCTCGATCAAGCCCTCGTCAAAGATAAACGACAGCCTAATCTAGCCCTTCTGCCCGCTGCGCAAAATCGCACCAAAGAAGCCGTAACCCCAGAGCAGATGAAAGAACTGATAGGTGCGCTGTCGGAAAACTATGACTACGTTTTGATTGATAGCCCCGCTGGAATTGAAATGGGTTTCAAAAACGCTACCGCAGGAGCCCAAGAAGCGCTCATTGTGACCACACCTGAGATTTCAGCAGTACGGGATGCAGACCGGGTCATTGGTCTGCTTGAGGCAAATGACGTAAAAAAAATAAAGCTCATCGTCAATCGCCTGAAGCCTGAAATGGTGCAGGAAGATATGATGATGTCGGTTCAGGATGTGCAAGAAATCCTTGCCATTCCACTGGTTGGGGTGATTCCTGATGATGAACGTGTAATCGTGTCCACAAATCGGGGTGAGCCACTCGTGTTAGCGAAAGGAATTTCGCTGGCAGGCATTGCATTTAATAATATTGCGCGTCGTTTAGAGGGTGAAAACGTTCCCCTCCTCGACCTAATGGCTGCCCATGACGACTTATTCTCCCGGATTCGCCGCATGTTTCGCAATAGCTCTCGTTAGTTCTTAATTCTGTTCATTGTGTCTCGATAGTCGCTCATGGCTGATTCAAGTGTTGAATCGTGATATTTCTCTTAGCTCAATTCCGTAATAAGCTTCATGATAATCGAACTCCTTGACCGACTCTTTCATCGCAATCCTGACAGCAGCAGCCGTGAGGATGTCAAGCGTCGCTTGCAGATTGTGTTAGCTCATGATCGGGCCGACTTACCCCCTGCCACGCTTGAGAAAATGCGGAAAGAGATTTTAGAGGTCGTTTCTCGATATGTTGAAATCGACCCAGATGAATCCGAATTTTCGCTTGAGAATGACCAACGGGTGACTGCTCTGATTGCAAACTTACCGATTCGTCGAGTGAAAGCCGAGTCTCAGAGCTAATCATTTTGAAGCGGGCGATCGCGATCGCTTAGAGTTCTTATTGCTATCAATGTCTCGATTGTAATGGAGCACATCGCCTGGTTGATAATAGTTTGGATTGGTGGAACTGCGACTATTTTAGGAAGTTTGATGACGCTCGGAAGCTTAATACTTTGGCTTGCCCCATCCTCAAAGCAAGCTCGGAACGGCGACTCGTCTATATTTCCTCAATTATGGTGCAGCCGACTCAAATTGCTCGGCGTGTCTCTCGCACTGACCGCATTGGGACTGGGATTATTGATTGCGATTCCCCTTAACGCTTGGACTTTTATCTAGCCATAGAGATTGCGAGAGGGTATAGCGTATGCGCTTGAGTTGAGCAAAGTGGTGTAGAGCGCGGCGCGGCACCATTTCTGTCCATAACGCAATTACAAATTGCTATGCGTGAAATCTGCACTGCATTGCTTTAAGTGTGAATTTCTCCTGACAATGCTCAATGGTTGGGGGCTCAATGGTTTGGGCTCAATGGTTGGGGGCTCAATGGTTGGGGGCTCAATGATTGGGGTAATGACGCGACTCGTTTAATTCGGTATGTAAGAAGGAGGGTAACTCTCGTTTTCGTAATCGTTTCACCGTGATGCTTGGGTTACACAACCTCACCCAAACACTACACATAGAGTCAGAAGAAGTTACGATCACGGTGTCTTGCTGTGCTAGCTTGCATGCATAGTGATAGAGGCGCGCTCGAATCGGGATCGGAACCGTATGCAGCCGATAAAACAATTCATTTCGGTAATACATCCCATCTTGAATTGTGTGCTCGAACCAAAACTTAAAGGGAAAAATACTGTCTTCGTCGATTACGGGGGGTAACACAATAACGCCTATCACTCGTGTGTAATTAGCTGACAGAGTCCTGGAATTAGCCAGTTTTAACACATCCATAGGTGTGTGCGCCTAAGCAAATTCTCTAAATGTTGATCGCGCTGCTATACCCAATCACATCGATCGCCCTGCCTTAATGGATGATGCTGCCACAGTTGGTCAATCGTGACAAACTGATATCCGCGATTCAATAATGTGGGAATAATCTGACGAACCGTCGCCGCCGCATCGGCTCCGCCGTGGTATCCGTCATGCAAAACAATTAGCGAACCATTTCGGGTCTGTTGCTCAATGCGCCGTGTGGCGATCGCAATACCGGGTCTAACCCAATCTTCTGGGACAACACTCCACATCACAGATCGATATCCCCACTGGTGAAGCTGCGTGAGTATCGTGGGCGTAAACAGTCCATTGGGGGGACGAACGTCGCGCACCTTAGCCTGAACATACTCAGGCGTGAGTTGACATGCGTTGGCGATCGCCGTTTGCGTCATGGTCAAACTTTGCTTTAGCTCATCCGAAGATAACCTTGGAAATGAGCGATGGTGATAGCCATGTAACCCAATCCAATGACCTCTCCGATAAATGTCTTGAGCAATGTGGGGCGATCGCTCGACGCAGCGTCCCAACAAAAAGAAACTTGCTTTAATCTGATACTGATCGAGACTATCTAAAACCTGAGGTGTGTAGTCTGAATGAGGTCCATCATCAAAGGTTAATGCGATTCTGGGGAGTGCATTACTTCCTGACCAAAGGCAATCAGGAAACATAGGGCTCAAGACTCGATATAGCCACGGATAAAGACTAGCAAATTGCATACCGCTATAATTAATTGCTCAAACTCTTTGATATCCTAAAAAAATTAAATCTTTGAAAAATCGCAGTGTCGCTTCTTGGCAAAAAATTGGGCTCTCGTGAGATGAACTTGCAAAGCCTCCTCGATGCTCCGCATCCCTGCTATTGAAGAATTTCTGCTTTCATCATCAACTCAATCCTAAAGACTAAAGATTAGCCGGTTGACCGATAAAACTCTGATACTGGCTGTTCAAACTACGCCCATCACCGATAGGATATTTAGAAATATTAACCGAGCGGAGGTTGAGAAGTTAGGATGGAGTTAAATGCTCGGAATAACTCAATCAATATTTCATATGGTGTAGCAGACGTTTAAAGTTTGCGATGGAGCAGCGATTCTAGGGCTGAATGCCCTAGGATTCAACGGATAGAATCGCTATACTCCAGTAAGGCGCATTAAATAAAGGTTATTCTGTTTTTTAGAATTGCTTAGGGCTGGATTCATGACCTCATTTGCCACATCGACTGTTAGAGCGGATTTGAGTGAACTTCGTCGTCTAAAGACCCTCTTGCCTCCTGAATTAAAGAGCTGGGTCACGATTGAGGGCGCAACATCAATCGATCCGCCTTTGGTTACCTGCGAAGAGATTGGAAAGGATCAGGTAGAGATTCAGATTGACTTGGTGAAATGGGAGCAACTGGCGCTTGATCAGCGAAATCTTCTGTTCTGGCATGAAGTTGCTCGAATTCAAAATGACACGATTCCGCGAGATGGCTGGGAAATGGCGGCGTTGGCAATTGGTTTGGGAGGAGCCGTCGGTGAGCTATGGGTACAAGACGGGCTTTTACTCTTGTTGGCGCTATCCCTTTGTGCTGTATCGGGATATCGACTCTATAAACGAAATAATGGTGCTAAGACTTTGACTGATTCGGTCGATGCGGATGAGCGAGCGATCGCTCTCGCAACTCGGTTTGGATACAGTTTGCCCAATGCGTATAAGAGCTTGGGGAGTGCGTTGAAAGTGCTGATCGAGCAGACTCCTAAAAAGCGACTACGTAAGCGCTATGAGGCTCGTTTGCAAGCTCTTAAGAAGAGTGCATCTCGCGCAAAGGCGAAGGCCAAGTCAGGTCGAGGGGATGGATAGAATCAACATCCATGTGATTTTAAGCAACAAGCCAATTGTGGTGATATAGCCCTATGGGCTTAGGTTTGTGTGGTGAGCTCCCGCGGCGCGGGGGCTCACCACACGTTTGACGTCCTAACGCGAGAGCTAATTCGACGCATACTGTGATGAATGAAAGGCTTTAAAGTCATTTTGTGATCTAGATCAATAACACTAATGATTTTTATCACAAATTAATGGGATCTGAGTCATACCTTAAGTCGAGAAAGATCACATGAAAACTACGAAGTGAATCACTGAGTGATGCGGCTGAACATTGAATACTTGTTTTCATTAGCAATCACGCATCGTGATTCATTCATCTATAGCAATTTGCAATTGCGTCAAGTACAGAAACGGTGGTGTGGGGCGCGCCGCGCCCCACACCACCGTACCTAACCCAAGCGCATACCGCTATAGGTTTCAATCAGTTCTCAGTTAATCCTTAACTGAGTTGTTCGATATTAACGTCTTTGATTGTGGCGATGAGTTCAGCTCTGAAGCTAATTCTAATAGCTGCATAAATGTCACCTATTCAGGTGAGTCTGCTGAATGAAGCGCATCTAGACGGATATGTTCTAATCTCGTTCTAGTTTTGAATCATTAAGTCTGTTCTCTGATATTTGTTTACCAGCCCTTCGGGAGAATTCAACAATGTCCAATACTACTCAATCGGCTACCGTGAGACGCGTTCTTCAACATAGTCTACAGCGATCGCTTACGGGATCTTGGTTAGTATTGGGTTTGATCATAATGGGAGTATGGTCTGGGGCTGCTTATAGCGTTGACGTTTCTGCATCTCCACTGCACAAGCAAGCAGTTGATTCTACCTCTGAGGCGATAGACGGTGTTTATTTATATGGGCAATCGTCGGAGCCCTCTCAGGTTGGAGTTGCCTACGCCGTATTTGAGATTAATAACAGTGAAGCAGTGGGTGCTTTTTATATGCCCCACTCATCGTTCGATTGTTTCCGAGGTGAACTAAGTGCTAGTCAGCTTCGGTTGAGGGTTAGAGATAGCTATGATCAGGCCATTCATCCCTATGCAATAATGCTGCAAGATAACGTCGGCGTCGCCAGCGTTGAAGGAACGGCGCCTCCGCCGATTGAGCTGGTTGGTTATCATCAGATTCAAGAGCTAAGTGATACTGATCATCAAATCTTGGCGACCTGTAAGGCAAATTCTCAAAGTTTTTGATTATAGCAATGTGCAATTGCGTCAAGCACAGAAACGGTGGTGTGGGGCGCGCCGTGTCCTACACCACCGGACTTAATCCAAGCGCATACCGCTATAATTTGTTTGAATATTGGCACGGTTGAGGGTGATAGCTTTTCAAAATTCGCCCTCCCCTGCGGAATTGCCGATAATATGCTGCGCTTACGGTGTCAGCATGCTCGGATAGGATATCAATAGCGATGCCATTGCGTCCTTGATCGCGGCCCGAGCTGTGGATGTATCGTTGTTCGCCTAAATGGATGCCTACATGGGTTGTTCGTTGCGGAGTCCCAAAGAAGACTAAATCTCCAGGTTGCAGGTCGTGTTGAGATATGGGTGAGGTGAACGCTTCTTGCTGATAAGAGTCTCGCGGAAGCCAAACTCCTGCGGAGGCAAAGGCTGTTTGCACTAACCCAGAACAATCGTAATTTGGACCCACTGTTCCTCCCCAAAGATAACGGTTAGGATGTTTCATGGCAGCCATGGCATAGGCGATCGCACCCAGCAGGCGATCGCGAAGTTGGGATTCGCTCAGCGTTACTGCTCGGTAGGGCAATTCACTCACCTCAATCAGGTCAACGCATTCGAGCGGCATCCAAGCGGGATAACCGTCTTCGCATAGACTAATCAAGATCGCGCGATCGCCAATTGTTCCACCAATGGTTAGGGGGAGTGATAAGATACGCAATTGACGCCCCGCAACTGCTTGGGTAGCAAGTCTCTCTAATTCAGGAGAGTCAAATAAGTCAATAGTTCCGTAGCACTGATATTCGGTGGTCGGATCAATTGATAACGACGCGTGTAATTCTGAAATTGAAACCATATGCCATTTTTCCAGCACGATGAACATCTGAATCGTCTGGGCAATCAAATTTTAGACGCAACATGGAGTGAGTTTCCTGGCTTAGCCCGAAATCAGATTGCTTTGACATGGATCGTCTATGATCAGCCGGTTATCGTCAATACGGGCGGCGCACTCAGCCCAGACGAGTTTTGGAGACAGACTGTTCGCGGATTTTCATATCGAGGATTAGAGCGCATTTATCCGGCCAGTGTTGTCAAACTATTTTATTTGGTAGCAGTCTATGAATGGCTCGACACGGGAATGATTCCCACCTCTGCTGAGCTTGAACGCGCAGTTCGGGACATGATTGCAGACTCTAGCAACGATGCTACGAGCCTGGTCGTGGATATCTTAACGGGCACAACGAGTGGTCCAGATCTGCCGCCCGGTCCGTTTGAGACATGGCAGCATCAGCGTAATCTTGTCAATCGATATTATCAATCCTTAGATTGGCCTGAGCTAGAAACAGTCAATATCAACCAAAAGACCTGGTGTGAGGGTGCGTATGGTCGAGAACGGACATTCTTAGGGGATGTGATGGAAAATCGAAATATGCTGACTACCGACGCGACTGCACGGCTAATGCACAGTATCGTTGGGGGAGTTGCTGTGTCTGCCGAGCGATCGCAAGCCATGATGAATTTAATGCGGCGTAGCCTCAATCCGTCGGCACTGGCACTCGATCCTGAGAATCAGATTGTTGGATTTTTGGGAGCAGCTTTGCCTCAAGCCGCAAACATATGGTCAAAAGCAGGGCTGACTAGCAAAGTTCGACATGATGCCGCTTATGTGGAGTTAGAAAATCAGCAGCCCTATTTGTTAGTCGTGTTTACAGAAGGCAAAGAGCATAGCCAAAACGAAGCTATTCTCCCTTTCGTTTCGTCCCAGATTGCAGAAGCAACGAGCAATCTATAGCTACAAGATAAGGGATTAGCGTTTAAATAATGTCAGGAATGTCAGGCGATCGCACCGTTCGTTGATATCGAGACCGACATGGGCTTCCCCAACACACGTATCGAGAAGGCATGGAGCCAAATACGCTGCTGCGAGCACCAATCACCGCATTCGACCCAATGTAAACGCCCGCTCCGATGAAACAGTCCGTTGCTATCCACACGCCATTTCCAATTTTGATCGGAGCGACTTTGAGGTTAAATGCCGCATCGTGAATATCGTGACTTCCGGTGCAAAGGTAGCACTTCTGCGAAATCACAGAATGCTGCCCGATCTGAATCTGGTCAAGACTATAGAACACAACATCATCCCCAATCCAGCTATGATCGCCGATTTTAATCTTCCAAGGAAACGTGAAGCGAGCAGTGGGGCGAATGATTACGTGATCACCGATCTGGGCACCAAATAACCTCAGCAGAGCAATTCGCAGCCCATTAGAGGGGTGAGGAGTGAGGGGAAAGGCGATCGCCTGCACAAGCCACCACAGTAAAACAATCCACCCTGAACGCCCCCGATCAAACCAGGATTGGTCATAGCGACTCAAATCTATTAGAGACGCCGCATCGATATCGGGTAATTCTACAGATGCCTTTGACGATGCGACCTGATCAGCGGTCTTAGATGGCTCTACATGAGACATGGCGTAGTCTAAACTCTATGCTGATATGCAAACTGGGGTGATATCAATTTTTGATTTTTGATTTTTGATTGGTCGGCGAAAGCTGAGTGGCTTTCAGAGTTTGCATCTATCCCTCTAATTTGCAGAATTGCTCTGAAACTAGATCTTCATCCTCAGGGGTGACACCGCGGCGTCCTGGATGATTGGTATATGGCAATTGGCTATGTCTGAGCATCCGTTTGAGGGACGGTGTCAGGAGGTTGTATATCAGATAGGGGAGTGGAGTCAGAGCGAGTATTCAATTGCCCACCAAACTGCCGCAATTCGTAAAGTTTGACTCCAATTTGATATTCATATTGGCTGAGCAGCCGTGCATAGATATACCCTGCTCGACCATCTAAGAAACCAAGGCGAATCCCATACGACAAGATAAACCGCAGCAAAGGCTTGAATGGCAAGCGTACCCAAAGTTTCTTGAGAAACCGTTTCCGCTGGACTGAATCTCCGAATAAATTGGCTCCAATCGTGCCGTCATCGCCCATCCCCGTGAGCAAATTGTGATAGACTCTGGCTTCCCAATTTGAGTAGCGATTATGTCGTTCAATCCAATGAAAAAGGTCACGAAAATCTTCGTGGAGCATGTCATTTTTGAGATACCCGACCTGTCCTTTCAAAACGACATGTTCATGCACCTCATTGTCGCCCGTATTGGGAATTTCTTCAGTGCTGAGGTTTTCGTAGCGTCCCTTAGCGTGGCGAAATAATCTTAGGTTCCAGTCAGGATATTTGCCGCCATACCGAATCCATTTGCCCAAGAAAAACACGCGCCGGTTGAGATAGTAGCCGTTATAGTCGGGGTTCTGAATGGCTGTTGCGATTTCATCCCAGAGTTCGGGGGGAATGCGCTCATCGCAATCGACAATCAGCACCCATTCATTCCGAAGCGGCAGATGCTCTAGCGACCAGTTTTTCTTCTTAGGCCAGCGACCGTTGAAGTGAAACTGGACGACCTGCGCTCCATAATGCACAGCAATTTCGCCTGAGCGATCGCTGCTTTGAGAGTCTACGACAAAAATTTCGTCTGCTCTCGACACACTTTCTAAACAGGCAGGTAGATTCTGTTCTTCGTTTTTTGCAGGAATCAGGACTGAGACTGGGATTTTGGACGATGCAGAATTCATATCAGTTGGGTAGAACGAGGACAAGACGAACAAGTTAAGAGTGTTGTAATGATGTTGGAGACGCCACGTCTGGGCGAATCATGCCCCGCAATGCAGCTCTTAAATAGCCGATTTGACCATAAGCATAGACGAAGTTGTCAAAGCGTTGAGCCGGATCTCGAATACATTTAACCGAGTGATATAGCCCGCGAAGTAACCGCTCTCCACCCCGAACAATCTGTCTCGACCCTGCTTGTCCGGCGAGCTGTTCTCGATAACATTCGCTGATGCCCTGCCACCAGCTTCGATTGAGAAACCACGACCGCTGCAAACGCTCAGGTGCAACATGGTGAGCAACGTGAGCGTCAGGAAGATAGGCGACTTGCCAACCCATCCCGAGTGCAAGTTCTGTCATCCGCAATTCTTCATTTGAGAGGAGATTTTTGCCAACGCGTCCTAGGTTGACATCAAACCCACCGACCTCATCTAGAAATACTTTACGAATCGAATAGTTAAGCCCCCGAGGCGTCATGCCCGGACGATCGATATAAACCACCGATTCTCCTAGGTCATACAGTCCTAAATTGCCTGCCAACCCAGATGACAGCCATGGGGGAGGTGTGATCTCAGGCGACCAAATTAGCGTGACCCGTCCTCCTGCGATCGCCAACTGGTCGTGAGTTTGATAGGCAGCATATAGAGACTGTAGCCAACCGGGACTGGCGATCGCATCGTCATCGAGATATGCCAAAATTTCTCCTCGGGCATCCCGCGCACCTGTATTGCGAGCCACCGAAAGCCCCGTCACAGGTTCGTAGATGTAGCGAAGACGAGGGTGGGGCAGACGAGACTCAACAACATTACGAGTGCGATCGGTCGATGCGTTGTCTACCACAATTATCTCAAACTCATTCTCAAACTCTTGGTCGAGCAGACTATCAATTGCTTTGCCAAGGTAAGTATCACGATTATGAGTGCAAATAATGGCAGACATGAGAGGACTTGGCATAAATGTTGCCTCACTATATAAAACGCCCCAGCGTTAATCCTATTACTCCTTATTTATTTAGCCCACAAACTTTAAAGGGACTACATCCGTTTCGACAAGATTTTACAATAGCCGTTAAATGTCACTGTATTTATACCTAATAAGAGGATTGAGCCCCCCACTTTAACGTCAACAGGAGAGGATGTAGCCCTTCCTTTCCTCGAGCAGATAACCTGATTGGAGTAGTCTTGTAATGTCCTATCGCTGGACGAAACATCTTACAATTCTCAAAGATGCATTGAAATTGGACCTAATTTTAATTTTATGGCTGTCAAAAAAGGCGATATTGTTCGAGTTGTCCGTGAAAAGCTAGAAAATAGTTTAGAAGCTCAAGCTAGCGATTCTCGATTTCCTCCCTATATCTTCGAATCGAAGGGTGAGATTTTAGATACCCGGGAAGATTATATGTTGGTCAAGTTTGGGTTGGTTCCGACCCCTGCGATTTGGCTAAGGGCTGATCAATTAGAGAAGTATGAGTAGAGCTAGGCTCCATCTCCAACTGCCAAACGTGTCTTATGACTGCTTTCCAACATCCATTTTCTCGCCATTCTCCAAAAGTATCCGTTATTGGTGCTGGACAGGTTGGCAGCACGTTAGCTCAACGAATTGCCGAGAAAAATTTAGCAGACGTCGTTCTTTTAGATGTCGTCATCGGTCGTCCTCAAGGGGTCGCCCTTGATCTGATGGAGGCGCGTGGGATTGAGGGTCACGATCGCCACATCATCGGCACAGGTGATTATGCAGATACCGCCCACTCAAATGTTGTGGTTGTCACCGCTGGGTTGGCGCGTAAGCCAGGCATGAGCCGGGATGATTTGCTCCAGACCAATGCCCAGATTGTTGCTGAGACGACTCAAAAGGCGATCGCCCGATCGCCTAACGCTATTTTCATCATCGTGACGAATCCCCTCGACGTCATGACCTATGTTTCTTGGAAAGTCAGCGGTCTACCAACTCAGCAAATCATGGGCATGGCAGGTATTCTCGATTCCTCCCGGTTTCAGACATTCATCGCGATGGAACTGGGGGTGTCTGGTGCTGATGTGAATGCCATGGTGTTGGGAAGCCACGGAGATTTGATGGTTCCCCTGCCTCGATACTCGACGGTGAGTGGCATTCCCATTACCGATTTAATGGATGCTGCGACTATTGAACGATTGGTTGAACGTACCCGGCACGGTGGCGCAGAAATTGTTGAATTGATGAAGACGGGAGGAGCTTATTATGCACCCGCCTCGTCAATTTGTCAGATGGTCGAGGCGATTCTGCTAGATCAATCGAGGCTGTTGCCGATTGCGTCATATTTACAAGGAGAATATGGGCTAAACGACCTGTTTATTGGCGTGCCCGCTCGCTTAGGATGGACAGGGATTGAAGACATCCTAGAATTGAATTTGACTGACGTTGAGCGTGCGAGTCTTCACCAGTCTGCTCAAGTGGTTCGAGACGGTATTCAGAGAGCGATGGAATTGCTCTAAATCTCTGGTTTTTGACTGCTCTCAGCCTAAGACTGAGTCGCATGCAGTGCAGGAATCAGAAACTGGACGAGTGTATGCGCGTCAACCCCTAATTCGGTGCGGTGTTGTGCAGCGAGTAGTCCTGCCTGAGCATGCCACCACGTTGCAGATTGCACCATTGACTCGGTGGGGATGTCGTGCGAGGTTGCTTGAGCCAGAAGCCCGCCCAGTAAGCCGGTCAGGACATCTCCACTGCCGCCACGCGCTAGTGCGGGTGTGCTGTCGGGATTAAACCAAACAGTACCTTGGTCATTGGCGATCGCCACTTTTGCGCCTTTCAGTAGCACGATTGCCTTGCTTTGTTGAGCTGCTGAGCGAACCGAATCGGTGCGATCGCTTGTATTCTCAGCGATCTTAGGAAACAGGCGCTTGAACTCGCCCGGATGAGGGGTCAAAACGGTTGGAGCTGTGCGGGTTGATAAGGTAGACACCGTATCGAGCTGAGACAGAATATTAAGACCATCTGCATCTAACACGAGGGGGCGATCGCTCTCCAAAACGTGTTTAACGACAGAGATAGCCGTGGGAGTTAGCCCTGGCCCACAGGCGATCGCGCTATAAGATTCTAGATTGACATCATCAGGGAATTGATCAATGGCTCCATTGTCGCGTTCGGGGCAGCCAATGACTAGAGCATCCGGGACTTGAGCCACCACGATGGGTTTCAAATAGTCAGGAACTGCAATTGATAACATGCCAACCCCGCTCGCTCGCGCAGCCAGCGACGTCAAAATTGATGCCCCCATATATTGACGCGAACCGCACACAATCAGCAAATGTCCCTGTCTATATTTGTGAGTTGCTGGATGCCGATGCAGAGGGAGCGTGGCGATCGCGCGATCGGGAGTAATGCGCTGCAACGATGGTGAATCACCTAGCACCGCTTGAATATCGTGAATCGGAATACCGTAATCAACCAGCTCCGACGTGCCGATGTAGGCTAGCGAATGGTCTTGCAAGAAGGCGAGTTTCCAGAGCCCTAAGCACAATGTTTGGTTGGCTCGAATCGCCGCCCCCAATACCTCACCAGTATCGGTGTGCAAACCGGAAGGTATATCAATGCTGACAACTGGAATTGACCATTGATTGATGTGGGCGATCGCATCTGCTGCTGCACCTTCGATGTTGCGAGTCAAGCCAAAACCAAATAATCCATCAATGAGCACGTCACACGATTGAAGCGATTCGACCGAATCCGCCCAAGGAATACCCATCGATGTTGCATATTGGGCATGATGTCCGGTGAGTTCTTTCTGCTTTGAAAAGGGACGATAAATCGTAACGTGATACCCGTTGAGATGGAGTTCACGACCGACAACAAGCGCATCGCCACCGTTATGTCCGGGGCCGATGAGGATACCAACCCGAGCAAATCGTGAAACTGGATAGTTCTCCCGAATTCGTTGCACGAGCAACCCTGCGACCTTCTCCATCAGTGCCGCAACGGGCATGCCCGCATCAAAAATTCGAGACTCGATATCGCCCATCTGGCTTGCAGTAACCACGATGCGCTGAACGTAGTTTTGCCGGGCATAGTTTTGCCGGGCATGGAGACTCAGACCGTTCATAAGACAGGTAAACGAAGGGTTACACGTTTAACCTTAGCGTCTGTGCTGATCTCTACAACTATCGTTCGTAGTAGACCCGGGAGTTCATTCCAAAATCTCTTAAAAATCGATTCCAACGAGACGCGGCACTGCGATCGACAAACGGCCCAACCAACACATGCGGACCCCGTGGCCGCTCCCGTTCCAGCACGGCGTTTTGCTGAGCGCCCAATAAAATCACTTGTTCTCGAAGCTGGGTTAAATCATCGCGATCGCCCGGGATAACGAGATAATAGGCATTGTCTGGAATTTCAGCCGCATTTTGAATACCGGGTCCTTGTGAGGCTGCGCTGGAATAGGGATCGTTTAAACTTGGAATTTGCTCAAACTCTAATTCTCTAGCCTGGGTCGCCACAGGTGCCAGGTCAGCAGGCGGCAGTCTTGGCATGGTTGAAAAGTCACTACTAGAGGGAGAGGGAGCCGCATCGGCTGGCGCAAACGCAACGCTTGAAACGGGTTCAACTTCTGCGCCAATGCCCTGATTAAATAGTTCTGTGGCTTTTTGCTCGGCATCGGGTGCTTGCTCAAATAGCCCGACAAGGATTACCCGACGCCCATTATATTCCTGTAACAGCGCGTTGGGTTCAACTTGCCTGACCTGTTCAAGCAAGAGGGGACTATCTCCGTTGACATAGACGAGATAGAGCTGATCGGGTATTCCAGCATCATTAACCTGTAACGGTTCGGTTTGAGGTGATGACCCCAGATCATCCCCGAACGAGGGCGGAGGCGGTAATCCATCGACTAAATCTTGAGCGAGGAGTGGTCGACGAGTGGATTCGGCGGACGCAGTTGAAATCGCCATTGGGGAGACTATCATTGCGATCGCCAGTGACGATAGAGAGCCTAGATACGCCAACGCATTTAAACGAAAATAACGGTAAGCCATCATAGTGATAGGGTGCTGAACACGTTAGACCGAAAAGACATGAGAGCAGACGCGCAAACGTTCCTTATTAAGGCGTTCATTATCAAGCGTTCCTTATCAAAGGATAAACGCTACACATAGCGGAGAAGACTGTCTTAAACCACTACATTAACAGGCTCGTTCCAGAAATTCCAGAAAACGGAGGAAGCCTTGAACCCAAAGATCTGCATCAGCGGGACGCACTGCTGTATTTGCCCGTAGATGTTACCCTAGAAAAGCTATCTAGTAAATCTCCTGCGTGTTTTGTTACGGCTCTTTACGCAGTCAGAGTGCCTAGAGTGGCGTTATTCGCTCGTATTTCAAGTCTCTAGAACTCACGTCTCCAGATCATGCACCATAAGGTTGTCGTTGGGCTTTCCGGTGGAGTTGATAGCTCAGTTGCCGCAGCAAGCCTTCACCATCAAGGATATGACGTTGTCGGGTTAACCCTTTGGCTCATGAAAGGCAAAGGGCAATGTTGTTCTGAAGGCATGGTAGATGCAGCCGCAATCTGTGAACAGCTTGATATTCCCCATCACATTGTTGATAGTCGAGAGCTGTTTCAGACTCAGATTGTCGATTATTTGGTCGGCGGGTATGGCGCTGGGATCACGCCATTGCCATGTTCACAATGCAATAAGGCGGTGAAGTTTGGCCCAATGCTGCGCTATGCCTTTGATGAGCTGGGTGTTCAGACGATTGCGACAGGCCATTATGCTCGTGTGAGCTATGATGCAGAGCGCGATCGCTATCAGCTTCGTCGAGCTGTTGATGGGCGCAAGGATCAGTCGTATTTTCTTTATGACTTAGACCAAGATGTGTTAGCTCATGTGCTGTTTCCGCTAGGAGAGCAGACCAAAGCGGAAACCCGCCACCTGGCCGCTCAATTTGGGTTGTTGACTGCTGAGAAACCCGAAAGCCAGGATTTGTGCTTGATTGAATCCCATGGCTCGATGCGAGAGTTTCTAGATCAATACTTAGCACCTAAACAAGGAGATATTGTCGATGTGTCGGGTCAAGTTCTGGGTCAACACAACGGCATTCATCACTACACGATTGGACAGCGAAAAGGGCTGGGCATTGCTGCTCCTAATCCCCTCTATGTAATTGCTATTGATGCGGGTCGTAACCGAGTCGTCGTGGGCGATCGCACGAGCGCAAATCATCCAGAATGCACGGTGCAACGGGTGAATTGGGTTTCAATGTCTGAGCCGGACGCTCCGATTCGAGCCCATGTACAAATTCGATATCGATCACCCGCTGTTCCTGCAACCGTTATTCCAATCAAAGCGTCAGGAGATGCCGCGCGTGTTCGGGTGATTTTTGATGATCCTCAATTTAGCGTGACTCCAGGGCAAGCAGCTGTTTGGTATCAAGATGATCTTCTCCTAGGAGGTGGGATCATTGAAACTCTAGACACTGTGAACCAGTCGTAAAAAAATAGTAAATACTGCTTGACAACTTTCGCTCTTGTCCATAGGCGTTTTAGGATAAGAGCGCATGTCACTAAGTATGAACACTTGGCTTGCTTTGCTATAGATGCTCACGTTTAGGAGAGAAACCCTTGAGTCATTATTCAGATTTAATTCCCCCCCATGGTGGGCAGCTTATCAATCGGATTGCTACACCCGAGCAGTGCCAGGAACTCTTGTCAATGGCAACCGATCTCCCTCGTCTACAGATGGATAAGCGAACCACATCTGATTTGGTCATGATCGCAATTGGTGGGTTTAGCCCCTTGACGGGGTTCATGGAAGAGTCGGATTATGAATCTGTTGTCACAACAATGACCTTGGCAAACGGGTTGCCGTGGTCAATTCCAATTACGCTGTCTGTCACTGAGGAAGAGGCAGAAGGGCTGAAAGAGGGCGATCGCATTCGTCTGGATGATCCTAACGGTGAATTTGTGGGAGTTTTAGAACTCACTCAAAAATACCAATACGATAAAGTAAAGGAAGCAACCCACGTCTATCGCACCGACGAAGCCAAGCACCCTGGCGTAAAAGTAATTTTTGACCAAGGCGCTGTCAATCTTGCCGGTCCGGTTTGGTTATTGGAACGTCACGCCCATCCTCAGTTTCCGGCTTATCAGATTGATCCGGCTGAATCTCGTGAGATGTTTCGGCAGAAAGGGTGGAAAACGGTCGTAGGATTTCAGACCCGTAACCCAATCCATCGCGCCCATGAATATATTCAGAAATGTGCGTTGGAAACAGTTGATGGTTTATTTCTTCATCCGCTTGTGGGAGCCACAAAAAGTGACGACATTCCCGCAGATGTGCGTATGCGTTGTTATGAGATTATGTTAGATAAGTATTTCCCGAAAGACCGGGTTATTCTAGCTATTAACCCAGCCGCAATGCGTTACGCTGGTCCGCGAGAGGCGATTTTTCATGCACTAGTCCGTAAGAATTATGGCTGCACCCACTTTATTGTGGGACGCGATCACGCTGGCGTAGGGGATTACTATGGTACGTATGATGCTCAGCATATCTTTGATGAATTTGATCCTGATGCGCTTGGGATCATGCCGATGAGATTTGAGCATGCGTTTTATTGCACTCGTACTCAGTCAATGGCGACCACCAAGACGAGTCCGAGCGCGCCTGAGGAAAGAATTCATCTGTCTGGTACGAAGGTGCGGGAAATGTTGCGGCGAGGAGAACTTCCTCCTCAACAGTTCTCTCGTCCTGAAGTGGCGGCAGAGCTCGCAAGAGCAATGAAGGTCACGGTGGAGGCATAACGATTCGGTGGGATTGAAGCGACGAGCCTTTTTGCAGCAGACGGCTCTAGCGCTGACTGCGTTAGGAGTCAGTGAGGCATCTTTGTCTTTATTTGCTAGTCGATATCAGCAGGCTCTCGCTCAACCCACTCGCCGGAAGCTTGCGTTGTTGGTTGGGATCAATCAGTATCCAGAAGAGGTCTGTGATTTTGTCCCAAACCGGGGATCGGCTTTGAACGGGTGTATCACCGATATTGAGCTTCAAAAAGAGTTATTGATTCATCGGTTTGGGTTTCAGCCTGATGATGTTTTAGTACTAACTGACCAGCAAGCCACTCGACAGGCCATTGAAACGGCATTTATGTCTCATTTGGTCGAGCAGGCTCGGTCTGGAGATGTTGTCGTATTTCACTTTAGCGGGCTGGGTAGCCGCGTGAAAATCAGCTCACCGACGGAGTCGGTGCATAACACGTTGGTTCCTGTTGATGGCGTGCTTCCGACCGAAGATGATCCGCTCATTCATGACATCTTCGAAGAAACTCTGGCGTTACTTCTGCGATCGCTTAAGACCAGCTTAGTCACGACGATTCTTGACATCAGCTATGTTGAACCCCAGCAAACTCTACTGGGTAATCTCCGGGTGCGATCGCGTCCTAATGCTCCGAGTGGTCAACAAGCAATCCAACCCGAACAAGCATTCCAAGATCAGTTGCTGAATCGCGTTAATGCGTCTCGTGGACAACTCAACGCCCAACTACAGTCGGGTCAGTTGCCGGGGCTATTGATGACGGCAACTGGGCCGAGACAGATCGCAGCGGAAGCTCAATGGAATGGGTTTAGTGCAGGGCTGTTTACCTATGCTCTGACTCAGCAGCTCTGGTGGTCGACTCCGGCGACGTCGTTGCGCTTTAGCCTTAATCAGGCAGGCGGCATGGTAGAACAATTGGTCGGGAATGAACAGCAACCTCGATTGGAGGGGTTAAAGGCAGATGATCCGTCTCTCCCTCCCTATTTTTTAGACCCCAACACATCTATGGGAGCGGATGGCGTCGTTCGATCAGTAGAATCTGATGGTAAAACCTTCCAGCTTTGGTTGGGCGGTCTTCCAGCGTCTGTGATTGAAAACTATGGGAATAATTCTGTTCTATCGCTCCATAAAGTAGGTCTAATTAAAATCAAGCCAAACGCAGAATCGTCTCCAGAATCGTCTTCAACGACGGAATCCGCAGATGAGGATGAGTCGCCGTCAAGTGCTGCGATCGCCGATGATGCTGAATCAGCCAATGGGCCAGACGGGCGATCGCTACAGATTCGGTCACGAGAAGGGCTGCTGATTAAAGCTCGTTTATGCTGCGGTGACACGACAGATTCATCAAAATCTGTTGAAGCGGGGCTGCTCGTTCGAGAATCAATGAGAGTCTTGCCGCGTAATATCAGCTTGATTGTGGCACTAGATTCTAGCCTAGAGCGAATTGAACGGGTTGATGCGACAAGTGCTCTGTCAGCCATTCCCCGGGTATCGTCTGTTGTGGCAGGTGAACAACCCGCTGACTGTCTGTTTGGAAAGATTCAAGCCATTACTCCCACGTTAGCCGCATCGTTTCCGGATGACGTGCTGCCGCGCAATTTATTGTCTCAGACTATGAAGACCCAAAGTTCATCTCAGAATGATGGACAATATGGGCTGTTCTACTTAAGTCGAGCTGCCATTCCCAACACATTAGTCGAATCAGAAGAAGCCGTTAAAACCGCTATCAATCGGTTAACGCCTCAGTTGCGAACTCTTCTGGCCCGCAAGTTACTTCGGCTGACGACCAATGAAGGGTCATCTCGACTAGGAGTTCGAGCGACTCTAGAAATGGTGTCGCCTCAGGAACGAATCATTATGCAGCGGGAGACGATTCGAGCCCCGTGGAAGCCACCTGAAAGTCGGCTCGCATCTCTGTTTATCGGTGAAGGAGCTGTCCCCACACTGCCCGTTAATAGCCGGATTCAGTATCGACTTCAAAACTACAGCGATCGCCCCATCTATTGCACGTTTATTGGGCTTGATAGCAACGGCAATGCGATTGCAGTCTATCCAGCCCTGGGAAATAGCGGAGGCGGATCTGATACGTCAGCGAACCTGGGAGACAGCGTGATTGAACCTGGAGAAATCTTGCTGGTTCCGCAAGCATCTGCTGCCTCTGAGTGGGTCGTTAACGGTTCAAAGGGATTGGCCGAAACATTTATTTTGTTCAGCCGTTCTCCTCTTTCCCTGACGGCGACTGCCCTAGCCGACGAAATCCGACCTGTCGGCAACGTACGCCGTCCTAGTATTCTTGCTAATCCGTTGAAGATTGTGCAAACGATTTTGCAAGATTTGCACCGAGCCAGCATCCGCAATCGACCCCAGCTTGAGATTCCTGCCGATTCCTACGCGTTAGATGTGAATACGTGGGCAAGCATGAACTTTGTCTATCGAGTGATGGACTCGTAGGGTTATGGACTCGTAGGCAAGACAACGCTCTACGCCTGGAATAGGCGTTTCCAATTTTCGACGAGTTGATGGACCTCAGTGCTGCCTTCCTCGGGGAACACGGCTAAGAATTCTTTATCGGTCGATGGGGTATAGGGGCCTTCTTTCATCTCAAGCATCACAGTGTCTGGTGCCAGAGTGACTAGCGTGTGATACGTGCCTTCTGCAAGCTCAATTCCTCGAACCGACCCTTGAGCGCTCAATCGTTCGGCGTACTCGACACGCCCAGATTCATCAAAAATCAGAATACCAATTTCGCCCTGAAGCACCAGGAAAAACTCAAATCCATTCATATCAGCAGAACGGATATGTCGGTGAGGCCGCACGTAGCTGCCAGGTTGAAGCACATTAATAAACCGTTGCACCCGTTCCGATAACTCATGGAAATTATAGTTTTTTCTGAGACGCGGGCTCAGCCTAGATTGATGAGCAACGTCGTCTAGTAAATCTTGGGTCAAGAGCGTGATGAACGGAGGAATCATAAAAATCTCCAAACAGGAAATATAGCAAAGGCAAAAGGCTGAACGCTAAAAGCCAAAAGCCGAAAGTTATAGCCCTACGGGCTTAGGTTTGTGTGCCAATTACCAACGTGGTATCGACGATTACACAATTTTTTAGAAATACAAAAACATAGAAATTTAATTAATTTTTAATATTTTTAGTAGTTCAAAATACGTCTGCTTTTCCAAGTGTTTTAGCACATAAATCACAGTCACGTCTAACACGTATAGAGCGGTCAATGCTACTGTATGGCTTGGTTTGAATAGTCTAAGGAAAATATAAATTGAGTCGAGTCATTCATTTCTTTCATCAACCTATGCACACGTGGCGATCGCTAGCAATGATGAAATCGGCTTAATTTATGCGCGGGGATCAACTTAAACGTTTGATTTCGACATGCGAATTTTTGCAAGAATGACGTTGCCAGTTTTTCTCTAACACTGTCATAATGATCAAGCATGCAACAAAATGTTGATGATTATTGCTGAACATTACCTTTTTATTTAGCTTCATTAATCAACGCACATTTTGTAGATATTGATGTGTTTCCTGAGGTGCACATTAATTGCACCTTATATTTTTGAAATTTCTTTTCTGTTGTTTTGCCAAATATGTTGGCATTAGAGGTTTAAGAATGAAACTTGTAGAAAATTCGACATCTATCGCGGTTAGATGCCCTAATTGCGGGAGTTTTGCTGAGCGCCGTTATATTGCCGACCGTCACCTAACTCAGACTCAATGCCCAGCATGTGACTATCTGATGGTGACCTGTTCTAAAACAGGTTCGGTTGTGGAAGCATATGCTCCCGGAATTCCTGTGTATCAATAGATGAATGAGATGTATGTCATAGCTTCTCGTTAAATGACAATACTTTTTGTAAGCGGCAGTTGAAACTGCTGTTACAAAAGCAAAACCCGCCTCCGCGGGGTGGAGGCAATTAGCATACGAGCACTGCACTCCCAGGGCACTTCGCTGTAGCGTTTATACCTACGCGTTAGAGGCGCGTAGCTGACCACACGCTGCGTCTGCCGCCAAGCCTCGCGTTTGACGCACGCTCACCGCGATTTTATGGGCTTCGAGGCGATCGACAAATGCCTGAATCCGTTGGGGATTAGGTCTTTGAAAATCCACTTCCTGAATTGGATTGTATGGAATCAAATTGACATGGCTTTGAAAGCCACGCAGATGGTGTGCAAGTTCGTCTGCGTGTTCAGGACAATCGTTGAGTCCCGCCAAGAGAATATATTCAAACGTCACTCGCCGCCCGGTTAGCTGCACGTATTCTCGACATTCTGCGAGCAGATCATCTAGAGGATAATGATGAGCGCTCGGAATGAGCTGCTCTCGCAGTTGCTGATTGGATGCGTGCAGACTCACGGCTAGAGTGGCTTGAAGCTGATGCTGAGCTAAGCGACGAATGCGCCCCGGAATGCCCACGGTCGATACTGTCAAGGAGCGCTGACCGATGCCGACATCTTCATTGAGCGATCGCACGGCAGCAATGACGTGATCGACATTCAGTAACGGTTCTCCCATGCCCATAAACACAACATTGCTGACTCGCCGCTGAAAATCTTCCTGAACCGTCAACACCTGATCAACAATTTCATGGCGCTGCAAGTTGCGAGTAAAGCCACCTTTGCCGGTCGCACAAAAGTCGCACGCCATCGGACAGCCCACCTGTGACGAGACGCAAACCGTCAACCGTTTTGAGGTCGGAATCCCAACTGTTTCGATGATTTGCCTATCCTCTAAGCGCAGCAGATATTTGACGGTTTTATCAGGGGCGACCGAGCGATAGTGAAGCTGCGATCGCCCAATGGGAATATCTGCAATGTCTGCTCGCCACTGCTTGGGCAACACGGTCACATCGTCGAGCGATCGCACGCTCTGCTGATAAATCCACTGGTGAATCTGCTTCCCTCGATACGCAGGTTGCCCTTGCGCCGTCACCCATTCAGTCAACTCGGCTTGGGATGCACCTAGAAGAGGCTTGTCTAGAGGATCCGATTGAGGTGGGGAGTTCTCTTGGGATTCATCCCACGGGGTGATCGATGCTGGTTTGATATCAGTTTGGGAATTAGAGAGTGGTGACTGAGCAGTGGATGACATGGGGACAATGTGGGATGATTTAGCGTGCATAGACTTCTATCTTAGAAGGTCACGGCGTGATCATTCAGGAGTACCAGTCGTCTCTGATATCGGCTATCAAACGAGCAAAATTTCCAAAGAAAAACCCCGAAGGGTGTCCTCCGGGGTGTGAATCAGGGTGCATCTACCATTCCTTACTACTGAGTCGAGATAGTCAGTCAGGATGCGATCGCGGAGTTTACAGGTTCTTTATGAGTTTTCGCGGTAAGCTTAAATTTCTGATTAAGCTCTTTTTCTGCCTGGAACTCGAACTGCCCGATGATTGTATCTGCACCCGATTCTCAACGCTCTGATCGCCCGTCTTTGTTTCCAGCAGTGTATATGGTGGGAGCCGGGCCAGGTGATCCTGAATTGCTCACTGTAAAAGCCCAGCGGCTGATTTCACAGGCAGACGTGATTCTCGTTGCCGACTCGCTGGTGCCGGCTGAAATACTGGCGTTGGTGCGTCCCGATGCCGACATTATTCGCACTGCCAATAAGACCTTAGAAGATATCCTGCCTGTCATGATTGATCGAGTGCGATCGCACCAATCAGTTGTGCGTTTGCATTCAGGTGATCCAAGTCTATATAGTGCTATCCACGAACAGATGCAGGCATTAGCTGCCGCAGACATTCCGTTTGAGGTCATTCCAGGAATTAGTGCCTTCCAGGCTGCCGCCGCTAAGCTAGGGGTTGAGCTTACCATTCCCGAATTGGTGCAAACCATTATTTTGACGCGCATTAGCGGGCGGACTCGAGTTCCAGAGACGGAAGAACTGTCATCATTAGCGGCGCACAAAGCCAGCCTCTGCCTCTATCTCAGCGCTCGCCATATCGAAGAGGCTCAAGATAACCTGCTGCTGCATTATCCAGCGGATACACCTGTTGCGATTTGCTATCGCGTGGGTTGGCCAGATGAAAAAATTGTGGTGGTGCCCCTTGATCAAATGGCCGCCACCACTCACCAGGAAAACCTGATTCGCACGACGCTGTATTTAATTAGCCCAGCGCTGAGCGCAGAAACGGGGCGATCGCGCCTTTATAATCCGGAGCATTCTCATCTGTTTCGTCCTAAGGGAGCTTAACCCAAGGCAACGGGCTAGCGTGAGGATACAGGTTTCTGCCTAATTCCAAAGCGAGCAGAATTTTCCCTCAAAACAAGAATTCCTCAGGCGTCAACCTATATGCTGGCGAACCCTGAACCCAGAGCGATGCTAGCCTAAAAGCTAAATTTTGAAACTACTAAGCAGCCTCAAACAAATAGGGACATGGCGATCGCCATGTCCCTATCAACTATCAAACCAACTTAAATTACGCGATTATTGCATTGCCAATTACACAGCAACTGCTTTTTTTGTCTTCGCGTCAAGCTCACCCTTGGCATACTTCATTGCATAGACATCCAGAGTTGCTTGCTTGATCTTGCTTGCATGCCCTGCTGTACCGAAAGCATCATACCGCTTAGCACAGACCTGCTTCATGTATTCGATCGACGGCTTTAAGAAATGCCGAGGATCAAAATTGGATGGATCTTTTGCTGCTGCTTCACGGAATGCCGCTGTAATTGCAAGACGGTTGTCAGTGTCGATATTGACCTTACGCACACCGCTCTTGATGCCCTTCTGAATCTCTTCGATGGGTACGCCGTAGGTTTCCGGAATCTGACCGCCATACTGGTTGATCATGTCCAACCATTCTTGAGGGACAGACGACGACCCATGCATAACGATGTGGGTATTGGGCAGGCGAGAATGAATCTCTTCAATGCGGCTGATGGCGAGAATTTCGCCTGTGGGCTTACGGGTAAATTTATAAGCACCGTGGCTAGTGCCGATCGCCACTGCGAGAGCATCGACCTGAGTGCGCTCAACAAACTCAACCGCTTCGTCAGGGTCGGTCAGGAGTTGTTCGCGGGTGAGGGTTCCCTCAGCACCATGACCATCTTCCTTGTCGCCCTTCATGGTTTCGAGAGAGCCCAGACAGCCGAGTTCTCCCTCAACGCTAACGCCGATCGAGTGAGCCACTTCCACAACCTTGCGAGTCACTTCGACGTTGTACTCAAAGCTTGCAGGTGTCTTGGCATCTTCTTCCAAAGAGCCATCCATCATGACGCTGGTAAACCCATTGCGGATTGCAGAATAGCAGGTCGCTGGACCATTGCCGTGATCTTGGTGCATGGCAATAGGAATATGGGGATACGTTTCAACCGCAGCCAACACTAAGTGACGCAGGAAATTTTCACCCGCATATTTACGCGCACCGCGAGATGCTTGCAAGATGACAGGGCTATCGGTTTCAACAGCAGCCTGCATAATCGCCAGGATCTGCTCCATATTATTTACGTTGTAAGCAGGGATGCCGTAGCCATTCTCAGCGGCGTGATCAAGCAGCAACCGCATTGGTACGAGCGCCATAGGTTTCCTCCTAATAGTTAGTCGGTTAACGAGTCGTTCTGTAACGAGAATCTAAGGACAATCTTAAGATAATCTACAGTCTACAAGGAATTGCGCATGCAGGCTAGGTGAGTAGAAATACTTAACCAGTCTTAACTGGCGATCGCCCCCTGCGTCAAGTCTCTGAATGTTAGATTGGGTGCCCAATTAAACGCTAGTTCGATGCTTTAAGAGTGCGTAAGATATCTACAAATCGACATCATATTGCGGATAATATTGCGGATAAAAAACTGAAACAGCCTTAGCAAATGTCCGAAATTTGGAGCACTTGTCTGTCAAAAATCGTTGATCTTTGGATAGAGATTGGCTGAGAACTTTTCTTGAACCTAAGACAGATTTAGTCGACTATTTACATCACTCAATAATTGAGAATTGTTTTTATTTAACCAAAATGTTTTAGAGCAAAATTTATCTGTCAAAAGGAGTATGCCTTTGGCGTGATAATTCGTTCTTAGGACGGAAGTTAGAGCGAAACATTTGACAAGATATTTGCATTATTGAGAATAGTGTTGCAGGTGCGATCGCTCTCTACCGTCTGAGGGAGGTCGCGATGCAGAGCGTTAGGAGGTATCGCATGAGTGACTATGCAAAAGAGCTTCGAGCCACTGCCAGAGCAATGGTGACCGAAGGAAAGGGCATTCTGGCAATGGACGAAAGTAATGGCACCTGCAATAAGCGGCTTGCCAAGGTAGGAGTCGATCAGACGGAGGAGATGCGGCGAGCCTATCGAGAGCTTATTCTTGCAACTCCCAAGTTGGGTGATTTTATCAGCGGCGCGATCTTATACGATGAGACGATTCGTCAGTCTGCCCAAGACGGCACTCCCTTCACTAAAGTTATGTCTGATAAAGGGATGATTATCGGCATCAAGGTCGACACGGGGGCTAAAGATTTGGCGGGTCATCCAAATGAGAAAGTGACGGAAGGATTAGACGGACTGCGCGATCGCATTGCTGAGTATTATCAAATGGGCGCTCGGTTCGCGAAGTGGCGGGCTGTGATCACAATCGGGGATGGCATTCCGACCGATGCCTGCATTGAAGGCAATGCCCATGCGCTGGCTCGGTACGCAGCCTTGTGTCAAGAGGGTGGACTCGTTCCCATCGTAGAACCCGAAGTCTTGATCAATGGCGATCATACTATCGAACAGTGTGATGCAGTGACCCGCAAAACGCTGCGTGCGGTATTCGATCAGCTGCGCACTCAAGATGTTGCCTTCGACCAGATGATCCTAAAGCCCAGCATGGTCATTTCGGGTAAGGAATGCCCTCAGCAAGCTAGCGTTGATCAGGTCGCTGAATACACTATTAAGTGTTTGCTAGACAATGTACCGGCTTCAGTGCCTGGAATTGCATTCTTGTCGGGTGGGCAGAGCAATGAGAAGGCGACGCAGCATCTCAACGCAATGAATCAAACCTACGGCGAGATTTGCCCGTGGCGTGTCACATTCTCCTACGCTCGTGCCATTCAAGGTCCTGCACTTGACAACTGGGGCGGAAAAGCTGAAAACGTCGAGAAGTGTCAGCAGTTGTTGCTTCATCGAGCAAAGCTCAACGGCGCAGCAGGAGTCGGGCAATATACGCCTGAGATGGAAAAAGAGCTTGCCAGCGTTTGATTTTTGGTTGATTATCATCGGTTAACGAGGTATCGGAGGGCGCGGTTTTCGTGCCCTTTTCTTATTTTTTATGCGTCTTTACTTATGCGTTAGTGTTTTCCTATAATCTGCAACGTCTGCAAGGTCGGATCAGCGCAGCCTGTAATCAAGCCACCCGCATCGAGGACGTGCTGAAGAGACTGAATCGCTTCTTCAGAAATCAGTTCACCTGGAAACAAAATAGGAATTCCAGGAGGGTAGGGACACACAAGCTCTGCACTGATTTGATTGGCAGCCTGGGCGATCGCCACAGATTGGGTATCGGCAAAAAAAGCATCCCGTGGAGAAAGCGATCGCTGATTGCTAACCGCTGACCGCTGATCGCTAAAAGCTGAAAGCTGGCTGCCGAACACCGACCGACCGCTTCTTTTCCGACACGCTAATCCTCGAAACGCCTCAACCAGTTGCTGAATATCGTGCTGGGTATTCCCGAGTGAAATGATGAATGTCAGAGTTCGGAGAGTCGGGAGTTCGGCAGTGACGGCTAAATGATGATGAAGCATGTCGTCCGCTTCGAATCCGGTCAGCCCCAGCCCAGTCACATCGACGGTGAGGCGAGTGGGATCAAGAGCTGCAAATGGACTTGAATGGTCTAAGTCCAGCACGCGCAGGTCTGGACGCTGATGAAGTGGAGAGCGGGCTTGCTGAGCTAAATCTAGCGTATGAGCCATCAGCGCGGCTCCCTGGAGCGCCATTTGAGAACGAGCGGCATCGAGTGATGCTAATAGCAGATAGCTCGGACTGGTAGACTGCACGAGTCGCAGAGCGTTGCTGAGGCGATGGACTGAGACGCGATCGCCCTTGACATGCAGCATGGATGCTTGAGTCATCGCCGCAAGGGTCTTGTGCGTTGATTGCACCGTTAAATCGGCTCCGGCTTGCAGGGCGGGCGTGGGCAAATCAGGATGGAACGCGAAGTGGGCACCGTGGGCTTCATCGACGAGTAATGGAATGTCATAGTCATGCGTAATCTGGGCGATCGCCTCTAGGTTGCCGCAGGTTCCGTAGTAGGTGGGATAGACGACCATCACAGCTTTGGCGTCAGGATGCTGAGCGAGGGCGCGGGCGATCGCCTCTGGAGTCACGCTGTGGGCAATGTCCCAGTCGGGGTCATACTGCGGCTGCACGAAAATGGGAACTGCCCCCGAGAGAATCAATCCTGAAATCACAGACTGATGGGCATTGCGCGGCACGATGATAGAATCGCCTGGATTGCAGGTCGCTAACAGAGCCGCCTCGATACCGCAGGTCGAACCGTTCGCTAAAAACCAGGTGCGATCGCTCCCAAATGCGTCAGCCGCTAGCTCTTGAGCCTGCTGAATCACCCCGTCTGGAGCAAACAAGGTATCTAATTCAGGCAGTTCGGGCAAATCTGCGCGAAAGACGGAAATCCCGAGTAGCTCTGCCAAGGGCGTGGGAATACCCTGCCCGCGCTTGTGACCGGGTGCATAAAAGGGCGCGTGCGATCGCGCAGCACTCATTCGCAGCGCATCAAGCAGCGGCATGTCAGCGTGAGAAAGGGAATGAGACATGAGTGAGGCCACCACTGATTTAGTACCAAGAACCGTCGAGGATGTTGTGCAACATCAGGATGCAATTCCCGTATATAGCGCATCCTACACAGGACGATACCCATTCGTGCATCTCGTACCATTTCTCTAAATGAGTGCTACAGATGCAAAGTCTGGAATCGTCTCAACATCGATATTTGTCCAATCCAAAATCTCTAGTGGAGCAAAGCGAAGCCATGCCCTCAGGGCTATAAATCCAAAATCTAAAATTGGTATTAGACAGCCCCTTCGACGGAATATAGCAAACTATCGAGTCGCGCCTTCTTCGGCTAACACTGCGCCGCCTCGCCGAATCACTAGTGCTCGGCTGTTGCCGTTCGTCTGCACTTCGTAAATTAGATCGCCGCTGCTGGCGACATATCGCGTTCCAGATGACGCACTCGACTGCTGAACGGGTTGAGCATTGACGACCAACTGATTGGCTCGATTGTTGTACACGTTCATTTGCAGTTGTCCATTTCTACGAAAGACACGAACGGCATAGGTGCGAGTCGCAAAGTCAACCACTGTCTGATTGGGAGCGGGGGTTTGCCCCTGATTTTCAACGCTGGCGTTGGCAACCAATCCATTGAGATATTCGACGCGAATGATGGTACGGTTTTGAGGATTTTGATATCGCTTCACCACATATTGGCCATCGGCTTGAGAGCTGCCGATTTGAGAATAGCTATTTTGTCGCAGAACGCTCTCAGCCTGGGGGAGTCGGTCGCCCCGAATTTGACTAATAATTTGAAACGCAGTGTTGGGATTTGACGGGTTTGATGAGTCTGGATTAACCGGGCAGTTTTGAAAGCAAATGAGGTCGCCGCGTACCCAGCCCGTTTGCCCAGTGCTAAACAGCCGGACTTGATACCAGCGAAATCCGTCACCCGCTTCAACGCTGTCCAGTGTTTCGACGCGATCGCCCACTCGCGCTTCGCCGACCCGGTTGGCATTAGTGGTGGGATATTGACGAACATTGACAATCACGTCAGGACTGCTGCCTGTAATAAAGCCGACGTCGGCGCGGGCGGGTAAATCGAACACCAGCGTCGTTATTAACGCCGTGGCGATCGCCGTAGTGAGGAAAAGTTTGGTTTTCATAGGTGAATCAAGGTCGATGAGGGGGGATTTTTCAAGAATACTCGCCTCAGATGATTTCACCAGGTTTATTTATAAAAGTGAAACAGCCGAATCGAGCGTCGCCACTGCTCAATTCGGCTGATGAGATAGTGATTCTGAGTCACTGCAAGCGATCGCGGCGCGTCTTAGTGCAAGAGGGACGTTCGAGATTGTTTCACTGCGTTCGCAATGACATTCAAATGTCCTCTCCTGTTAACGGTGAAGTGCAGCGGTAGCAGGCAACCTCTAGCACTCGACCGACCCACTAAGGCCCATCCTTTGCAGCGAGGTGTTAGCCTGCTCTAGACTTATAGCAATCCCAAATGGATGGGTTGTGAGCGGTGGGGCGGGCGCCGCCCGGTATGCGTTTAGCGCATGTGTGAGATCCCCCGCTGACGCTGCCCCCTTAAAAAGGGATCTATTTACAGGGTGTTGAAGTCCCCCTTTTCAAGGGGATTTAGGGGGATCTCTAGGGCGTTACGCTAAATACATACGCCGCCCGCCCCACCGCTCACACATAATTCACAAGCGATTTAGGATCGCTATAGATCTATACAAGTGCACGTCCTTATCATGAGTTATCGCGACATCATTACGATTGAGCCTGATAAACGTGGTGGCAAGCCCTGCATCCGCCGGATGCGGATTACGGTCTACGATGTCTTGGGCTGGTTAGCGGTTGGCATGTCTATCGCTGAGATCATTGACGACTTTCCAGAACTGACGGAAACCGATATTAGGGCATGTTTGGAGTTCGCTGCTGATCGCGAGCATCGGTTAGTTGCCTCGGTGAGTGCTGCTTGAAACTTCTGTTTGACCAAAATCTGAGTCGGAGGCTAGTCAATCGTCTTGAGCTTCACTAGGTCTCCAGAAACAATTAAAGGGTACTGCCAAGAAAAGCAGTACTCAAATCGAACTTAGCAGTAGTAGCTCTCAGCAGTGTTAGGTGGCGACAACTTCTATTGCCTATCTCAAAGGGAGAAATCTTACTTGTCCTTCCCATTCTCCCTCAAGACTGCACTCCGCAATCAAGGTAATTTCCTCTATCGCTAAACCTACTGGGACACGACGATTCACTTCAAACAATCCGGGCATAGATGATCCTGTTAGGGGCGATCGCACGGACAAGAACCTAGAGGGCGATCGCGCCGATAAGACTCAGAAGGCGATCGCCATTCCTGACGGCGGCATCACGATTCAGCGCGACCAAGGAGACATCTTGCGATATCTCCAGCGCGATCGCTTGGTGGAATAGACTCGGCACGCAGCTCCCAGAGATGTTTCGCCACCCTTGGGAGCTGATACGGCTATCATGCGTTAGTTCGAGCCTCATTTCCTTTAGTTTGAGCCTCGTTTCCTTTAGTTTGAGCCTCGTTTCCTTTAGTTTGAGCCTCGTTTTCTTTAGTTTGAGCCTCGTTTCCTTTAGTTTGAGCCTCGTTTCCTTTAGTTTGAGACTCATTTCCTTTAGTTTGAGCCTCGTTTCCTTTAGTTTGAGCCTCGTTTCCTTTAGTTTGAGACTCATTTTCTTTAGTTTGAGCAATCGTTCCTTTCGTTCGCTGCGCTGATTCATCCAAACGCTGAGGCAAACTTTTCCTCTGAACTTAATTTTCTTCAGTTTGTTAAGGTGTTCCTTCAGTTTTTCGAGTCATTGCTTCGGTTTTGGAGGGCGATCGCACTCATAAGACACAGGGGGCGATCGCAGCTAGACCGCCCAGTTCTGTAACTGCAAATCATATGGGAGAACTATCCTGCTTTAAGCGAGAACCTAATTGACTGACAAAACTCTGAATGCTGGCGGCTAAAGCCGCGCCTACATTTACAACGTCGGCCTTCGCCGACTACAGAAACCCTCGCAGGTGGGTTTTGCTTGTGTAGCAGCGGTTTTAACCGCCACACACTAAAGATTTGTCAGTCAACCAGAGCGAGAACATTGAGCCTCATTTGGCGAGAATGCAGGTGGCGTCGATGACTACTAGACGATTTTCGGTGAGCACAGAACAAGGCTTGATTAGCTTTTTAAGCATCGGCACCTCGCCCGCCTGCAATTGGGCGAGCGTCTCTGTCAAATCGGTTTGATATTGCCGAATCCAAATGTCGGTGACGTATTCGGCGCTAAAGGCGTCGCGATCGACCAGCCAAAAATCCACAGTATAAGCGCGAATAAAGGCTTGCAATTCCTCTAAATTAGGAGTGTATTGGGCGCGAATCATCTCCAACGCCCGGTCTTCGAACTCGTTGTAGTACCCCAAGTGATAGGGAATGCCAAATTCTCGACCGATGAGAATTGATTTTTGCGAAAACACAGGTAGGTTGTTGACTTCCTCGTCAACGGAGGCAATGAGCGTATCCGGTGGCTGCTGCTGGAAGAATTCATAAATCTGGGGGGTGTTTCCCGTTTTATATTTCGTGAGCGGGAAGTTTTCTACAAATGCTGGATATATAAACAGCAGCAGCGCCATGAATAGGGTGGTGCCCCACGCCAAGACAGGACGCCGGAGACGGGGCAATTGATTGGGGGCAGGCGATCGCCAACTAGCGCGCATCACGGCATCAAACACCGCCGTCATAAACATCGCAGCGGCGATCGCGGTGATGATTCTCAGGCTGTGGTCGGTGTAGCGAGCGGGCAAATGGAGCCGAAACAACAGCAGGTGCGCCAGCCCAAACAACACGGTCGCCGTGATCCAAAGCCGAATCAGCAGCCACCCGTTTGAGGTGATCTGGCGCAGAATTGGAAACCACGCCGGACGCACAAACAACAGGGGCAGAAAGAGGCTGAGCGCAAGCGTTGCCGGACGCACCAGCCCCACGTGCAAATATCCGCTGCGATCGCCCACGCCATAAAACCACCAGAGATTCTCATTGAAAAAGAAATTGCGCCCCTTGGGCCAAAACTCCGGCATGGCGCGCGCCTGCTCTGCCGTCACCACGGGGCCAAAGTCGGAGGTATTAAACGCATAAACCAGCAGCATGCTGAAAATAACACCTAGATGAATCGCCACAAACGAATAGTCACGACGCACCGACGAGAACCGCAAGCGCCCGTTTTCCCAGCGCACTAGGCATAGCAGCAGCACTCCGGCAGAGACGAGCAGATATTGAGGATAGAAGCTTCCCAATAGGGCGATCGCCCCCAGACTGAGAATCAGCCATCGTCGCCAGGAGTGAGTCGAGTGGGAGTTGGATGAATGACGTTGAGATTGATATCGGCACACACACCCCAAAAACGCCAGAAAAAACGGATACACAAACGACCTCGGACTTGCTGACACCAGGTCATCTTTCATCCACAGGGTTTGGTTGAGCAGTAGAGACGCCACGAAGCCCGTGAAGGGCAACGGAAGTATTTGCAGCGTCAGCGCAAAGCAAAACGCCGTCGTGGTCAGACTCAACCCAAGGGGCAACAGTTTATTCAACAAAAAGGGATGAATGCCAACGGCTGCCGCTCCTCGATAGAGCGTCACATAGCCCAGTGGACTCACCGACTGAAAATAGTCAGCAATCAAATCATCGGGAAACAGCGACGGATCAAAAAAACGCTGCATCCAAAACACATATTGCCGCGCATCGTCTTGCACAATGTAGTCGCCCGAAAAGGCGATCGCCAATGCCAGACCGCTGTATAGAGCAGCAAACGCCAGACTCAAGCTAAACCAAAAGATGACACGCGGATCAGCCGGGTTTCGAGTCGACGCTGTAATAAATTTGTGCAATCGAGCTAGCACCATAATGTCTCAAATCGTAATGCTCCGCATTGCCAGGGCAAACGCACTCTCATCCAAAATCCAAAATCCAAAATCCCCCCTCATCCCGATCCAGACTGCCTAACCGCCTCCCACAGCCAGACCTCACCCTCGTGCTCAATAGGCTCGATGTTAAAATCTTGTCGGCGTTCCAGGCGTCGCTTCAGACGATCCGACGGCAGGTAGAGGTAAACCGTTTCAAACTCGTCAGGCACTGTGATCATGCCCGGTCGTTCGCCAAGCTGAAGCGCAACGCTGGGCTTCAACGAATGGCTCAAGGACAGAATTCGCCCCGGCGGTAAGATATCGCTCACGAGTAGCGGCTGGTTGGCTTGGTTGACCACCTCTGCGACGTCAGGGTTGCGTCGGCTTTTGGAATGGCTTTTGTGCCACCAGACCGGAATTTGAGAACTCACCGCGCAGGAAACAATGCCAAACACGGCAAGGGCGATCGCCACGGAGCGCCATCGTTTGCGTGCCCGAAACTTGGCGCGAATGTTATACGGTTTGGCTGTAACTTTGGCGGTGAGCAGGTAGGCGATCGCAATCTCGATGCCAAGGTAGCAGGGAATCGCATAGCGAGTAATGCTAGAGCGTCGCCCCCCCAAGATCACATCTGGCCCCAGCAGGGCAAGCCCGGTGACGCCGATGAGAGTGATAACAAAGACCCAGGCGCGGATGGGTGCTTTCCGGCAGAGATAAATCAACGAGGCGATCGCCAATCCCGCCAAAAAGTAATGAATGGGATTAATTGCACTCGGCCCTTGATTGAGGTCAAAGAAGACGCGGCTCAAGTTCAAGAGCCAGAATAATGGCATTGATCCAGAGCGATCGGCATTCACCGAGGCCGTATTGCCAACGAATTGATCGAATCGAAGCACCACCACCACCAGCCACGGGGCAAACAGCACAACACTCAACGCTGATGCCAGCCCATAGCCAACCAGTCGTTTGCTGAGCCGAAACTTCTCAAGCACGAGGACATAAATGCCGTGACTGATGGAGACAAAGCCTGAAAACGGGTGCACATACAGCCCCAACGCCGCAGTCACTCCGTAGGTGATCCAATGCAGGGGCTTCTCGCGGCGCATTGCCCACAGCAGCGTTGCGCTCGACAGCAAAATGGTCACCGTCCACAGCGCATATTCTCGTGCTTCTTGGGCATATAGCACGTGAAACGGCGAAATTGCCACGAGTGCGGCAGTCATCCATCCCACAGATGGAGACGCAAACAGCTCGACACACAGCCAATAGGCGAGCGGAATGGCCAGCAAACTCACCAGTACAGACAACAATCGAATGCTTGTTGCCGAACTTCCAAATAGCTGCATCCAGAATCGAGCCAGCAAATAGTAAAGCGGGGAGTGCTCAGGGTGCTCTGCTAGCGCCCGCATGGTGTCATTCAGCGTCTCTTGAGTAGGAGCCTGGTAGGTCGAGAGTAACGCCTCCACGCTCATGACCCGCCCGTCAAATATATCCGTCACGAGTTCGTCTTGGACGTGCCCCGAAACCCGCAGTGAGGTCATCGTTTCGTCATACCAATACACCTTCCGGTCGATGTTGTAAAACCGGAAGAAAATTCCTAACACAATCAGGATTAAGACGAAGTTGCGTAACCACATAGGATGGGCCGATTGCGATTTAGGCAGCATTGGTTGATGCCAGACGAGACAAAAATTGAGCGAATTCGCGTCTTAAATAATGATTCAACAGTAGAGGCAACCAGCGGAACACTGCACCCGTCTTCCCGATCGAGGCGACCGGATGTGTGCCTGTACCGTTTTCTGACCAAACGCCACCTAGAAGAGTACAGGAACACCTAGGTCAAAGGAAATCTGAATTTTAACTGTATCAGGTAATCCAGTCTGAGAAAATCTATTGTGATTTGCACGTGTGCTGGACTCATCGCGCAACATTGTGTTGGCATTTATTCGGTAGGATCGGGATTGCTCAGTGCGGTGAGGAGTCTCCTGTGGGAGTTATGGATCTTCGTAAGCAGCTTCGATCTGTTCCAGTTGCGAAGCCATTGGTGGCGATCGCCCAGTTTTTGGCCGTCGGCGTTCTCTTCGGGTTGGCCTATGTCCAAGATCCGATTTATCACTCGCCCGAAAATCAAAACACCAAATATTTGCAGGGCTTAGCCCATGCCGGACACGGGTTTCTCAGCAATGATTGGACGGCTAACACCCTCGATCCGCTGCCCGCGTTCACGGCACTCGTGCAGGTTACCTACCAATTCATTCATCCCGAGTATGCGTTTTATGGGTATTACTTTCTCATCTTTGCCGTCTATGCCTACAGCCTGCTTGGGATTGTGTCCTACGTATTTAAATTCAATCAATCACGGGCAAAATGCCTGGTATTCCTAGCGCTGCTGATTCTTACGCACTCGGTTGAAATCGAAATTTTTGATGTCAATACCGATTGGGTGCTTCAGGCCGGTGTCGCGCAGCAGTATATTTTAGGGCCAGTGTTTCAGCCATGCAATTTTGGGGCATTCATTCTGCTGTCGATTTGGGTGTTTTTGCAGCGCCGGCCATTTCTCGCGGTTGTGTTGCTCGCGCTAGCTGGAACGCTGCATCCTGCCTATTTCCCCAGTGTAGGAGCGCTGACGCTGGCGTACATGGCGGTTATTCTTAAGGACGACAGAAACTGGAAAAAAGCGCTGGCGGTTGGCATCGTTTCGGGGCTGCTGATTTTGCCCGTGTTCAGCTACATGTACTTCGCCTTTGCCGACACCAATCCCGAACTCGCCCAACGCGCAACCGACATCATCGTGAATGAACGAATTCCCCACCACTCGATTCCGGCGGTGTGGCTGGATGGTGAAGGAGCCTATTTTCAGACAATCTGGGTGGCGATCGCCATTGGCCTAGTGCGCCACACCCCATTGGCGACCATTCTGCTCATCCCCTATGCGATCGCCGTTTCTCTGACTGGGGTGCAGATGCTGACCGACAGCGATACGCTCGCCTTCATTGCGCCGTGGAGAATTTCGGTATTCCTAGTCCCTGTTGCAACGGGCATTATTCTGGGTCAATTTGTCTCTTGGCTGTTTCGCAAATTTCACCGAACAGCGCTACAGCATCAGAGTTTCATCGCCCGCGCCAGTATCGCGGTAATTCTCACACTGTCGATCATTGGTGGCTATCACCAGGTGCAGGTGTTGCAAGCCGAGGATGAGACGTTCCCAATGATGAAATTTGTGCGCGCCCATCTTCAAGCAGAGCAAACGTATCTGATTCCGCCAGATTCTAAGGAACTGCGCAAGTTTCGGCTGTATACGGGCGCTCCCATTTTGGTGAACCGCAAAACTCATCCCTATCAGGATATCGAAGTGATTGAGTGGAATAATCGCCTAGAGCTGGGCAAGGACTTTTACACGGTCAAGCGCCGCCGAAGCTGCCGAATGCTGCGCAACGAATTCTCAGACTATGGCATTACCCATGTGGTGTTGCCCAAGGAAAATTTTAAATCGCGGTGTCGCAGACTGGTGGAACTCTATCAAGATGAGGAATACGGGGTGTATTCTGCGGAGAAACTCATCGATTGATTTACAAAACTCTGAATGCTGACGGCTAGAAGACGCGCCTATATGAATGACGCTCCTATATGAATAATGATCCGAGAAGATTGTCAGTCAATCAGGCGAAACTAAGAATTTGAAACCTGCCTCCGGAGGTTTTGTTCATGTAACCTGCATTCGCATCGCGTTCCAAAGGAAAGCGTCTCTGTTAAGAGAATTTTAGTCACCAAGGCGACACAGATCTGATCCCGGTAGCTAGTTTGCATTGAGTCGAACTCGATTTGAACAGTGCTGAATCGAGTTTGATCGGTTCATTCATAATAAATGCTTTAGCAAATATTTATTCAACTTAAGCGTTTATTATGAATGGACGAGTCGAAAAGCTTTCAAGGACCTGAAATATAAGTTTTGCTAAAGCATACATTGATTTTGTATAAGCTGTATTTGATTTGATCCGCGCTGAATTAAGTTTGATTCATATCAAATCAAGTTTGATTCATATCAAATCGAGTTTGATACCAAATCCGATTATATTGACCGTGATAAGTAGGTGGGCGGAATCAAATGTAGTGTTTTGACACGCCTAAACAGTATCTACTTTAATCCACTACTTATCTACCGATGGTGAATTGCCGTTGGGTAGGGACAGACAGCCGTTTGCCCTTACAGAGTCCCTTACAGAGTCCCTTACAGAATCATTGCTGCTGATAATCGTCTAGCAATGTTGGCAGATGGTCGTACCCGTCAACCCCGATGACTCGAATAATGTGCGATCGCCCTTCCTTAAGTAACGTTTGAAACTCATCATCTCCGAGTCGACCTCGCAGAATGACCAGCAAACCGGCAGGCTGCCGCCAACTGCTAGCCCCGATTTGGTTGAGCAGATACATGCCTAGACTCGCGGTATAGACCGTTTGCTGGGCATTTTCAAGCCGGTGATGGGCTTCTGCCAGGTTGGCAAGATTGATGCCCTGTAAATACAGATCGCCTGAAAATTGAGCCGCTTGAATGCCGCCTTCGAGATAGGAAATTGCTTTTTCGGGCTGGTTGAGTGCGAGCTCTGCCATTCCGAGGCTGCTGAGGCAGAGGGCTTGGCTTTGGCGATCGCCCAGTCGTTCTGCGAGCTGCAAGCCCTGCTCGAGCCGCTCGATTGCCATCTCATAGATATCCGGGTCGATGCGTTCGAGCTGCTGATGTTGAACGACTTCACTGTAGCCGAGATTAGCCAGGGCATTGGCTTCTCCTTTGCGATCGCCCACCTGCCGACTGAGAATAATTGCCTCTTGGCTATAGCGATTCGCATCGGCATAGGCCTGTTGACCGATGGCGGAGCGGCTGAGGTGGTTGAGATTAGCGATTTCACAGGGGCGATCGCCTGCCTCTCTAGCAATTCTTAGCGCCTGATCGTGAAATGCGTTAGCCCGATCGGTTTGCCCAAGGGCTTGAGCTGAATAGCCCAGCAGCGTTAAGATTCGAGCTTTTTCTTGGGTGCCCTCTGCTTGCTGGAGCGGTTCGTCAAGATAGCTCAGCGCATTGCGAATGTAGCCGCCCGAAAATGAGGCGAAAATTCCGCCATAGAGCGGAAAATAGTCCCGCTGAGCAAACAGCCGCAAAATCTGGAGTGTAATTTGAAAACATCCTTGAGTAAACAGGTCGCGCCGAGCGGGGCTAATGCTGAGCTGGCTAAACCCGGTTGCCAATTGTGACCAAATCACCGAAAACGCTAGATAGCTGGAAATCGAGAGCTTTGCGCCCACTTTCGAGTCATAGACTTGCCGATCAAACCAGTTGATTAGCCCCTGTTGCAAATATCGGAGAGTAATCAAGAGTTCAATCCAGTCGGATATATCTAGCGTGGTTTGCTGGGATGCCCACTCGGTGACGGATTGTTCGAGAGAGAGGGTTTGAAACAGAGTTTTGGGGATGGGGCGGGGCATTAGACTGGCCCAAAGTGACCAGGGGCCCCGTTGCCCCGGAACTCCTTCAAATCCAATTTGGCTGCGGCTTTGATCATAAATCCAGCTCACGATGTTGCCATCGAGCCGCTGACACGACTCTAATCCGTGGGCAATGCCTTGAGTGATGTGCTGAAGCTCGGCAGTAGAGTCGACTGCGGTGGCCGGATGATTTTTTAGAATTTTGGCGATCGCCTTAATCTGCTCTAGATTAAGAGGCTGGGTTCGATTGGGATCAGAGAGCTTGATAAATTCATTGAGGCGATCGCCCGGTTCGGTTTCTACCAAATGTTGAACGGCTGTTTGCAGCACCTCATCGGCTTGCCGTTCGTTTTGCCACCGTTCCCATGCGCTTTGGATCGTGCGCAGAGCGCGGAGGCTGCGTTCTGCTTTGGCTTGCTTCAATTCGCCAGATTGGGTGGTTGCCTGATGCTGTGCTCCCGCGAGGCGATCGCCCAATGACCGCTCGAAGATTTCGCCCGTCCCTGACTCAATCCCGTCTACTAGGAGTTGATAGACCTGCTCCTTAGAGCGAATCTTGCCTTTGAGCGTCATTTGGACGATGTCATCAACCAGTTCAAGATAGCGATCGCGTAACGGTGGAGAATCTGACATGAGTCAACCTGATTTTGAACAGTAATTTTGGCAGTGGGATAGGGGAAACGGCCCTCTACCCGGACAAATCGGGGCATTCAAACAGGATTCGGTATTGCTCACAAGCGAGCCCCTTGATTAGCAATTTCGAGCGGCAATTTCGGGCGACAATTTCGGGCGGAGCAAATTTTTTAAACCCCAGCTACTTGGGGTATTACTTAACTGAATTAGACACCGAATTAAGATTTTTTTACAGTTTCTTCCAGAGTAGTCGGTTTTCTCGACAGCGATTCGATACAATCACAACAACAAATCATT
>JBNPEG010000172.1:0-5066 GCA_051117555.1 Elainellaceae cyanobacterium
GCGACGTGGTTTATTCCTCTCCCTATTTTTGGTCAGGTTGCCGTCGGAACGCTGATTTTTGGCATCACCTTTGACCAGCGCGATCGCCTTCATCACTACCACGGTCGCAAAGCTGTCTACTGGACGATTGGCATCACCGCCTTGCTCAACATCTTAGAATCTGCGCTGCTCGGCGTTTCTCCGCGTATCATCATTGCCTCTCTGACCGCCATCATTCTCTCAGAAGGGACCGATACCGAAATCTATCAGAAATTTTTGCAGCGCCCGTGGTTAGAACGCGTCGTGCGATCGAATGCGATTTCGATTCCCATGGATACGGTGCTGTTTAACTGCATCGCGTTTTTGGGCGTGTTTGCCCCCGTGATGTTAATTTCCATCATGTTTGGTGAAATTTTGGTCAAGGCGATCGTCAGTGGTGTGGTGGCGCTCTGGAGAGTGAAAGGCTCCCCCCGCACCGTAGAATCGACGAATTCAGCCCCCTAACCCTCCACGCCCCCTCTCCGTCCAAGTATCCTGGGAATATGTCCTTTGACCACCTTTGACCATCGGGAGATCGGGTATGGCGGATCGATCTGAAGTCATTAAACAAAGCGATTTACTGAATCGTCTGGTTCTTGACGGCAACACCATGGAAGAACTCGGACGAGTCGAAGTATTGTGGATGTATCCCCAGGTCAACCGAGTCCTCGGATTTATCTGCAAATCTGGGTTTTTGGGCACCAAGAAAACGGCGTATAAGCTCCCACAAATCAAAGCGCTTGGGGAAAACAGCATCCTTGCAATCGGTGAGGCTGATAAAACTGATGCGACGCGCGTTCAAAAGCTAGAATCCCTCATTCACTACGAGGTGTGGACCGATACTGGCAATCAAGTTGGTGTGATTACTGACTGCCTATTTCGGCTTCGTACGGGGGTAATTACTCGATATTTGCTGGTGTCCGATCGCTGGGCAGGCATTGCAGATGGAGTATATCTCTTGTCTCCGAAGCACATCAAAAGCTTCGGCGGTAAGCGTGTTCTCGTTTCTGACGATGCCTCAAAGTCGCTCAAAGTCTACAGCGAAGGCATCAAGCAAAAGCTTGATAGCATGCGAGAATTTCTAGAAGCCGAGTATCGGCAGATCACCCAAGGACTGCGATCGCTCCTTCAGCGTGCTCAAACCACCACTCATCAGGCTCAAGAGCAATTAGAGAATCTCACCGATCAAACCAAAGCCCAAGCCCATAGCGTTTCAGAAGAGGCTCGGCAGAAAGCCTGGGATCTGCGCGATCAGGTCAAAGAGCGGGGACAATTTTGGGTAGAGCAAGCCCGCGAAAAAAGCCAGCATTGGGCAGAGGAGTTAAAAGAACGTACCGAAACTCTGGGAGAATCGTGGGGCGATCGCCTCTGGGATGACGAGACGCAAACGCTAAATATTGACGCCGAAGAAATTCCAGACTCCATCTTTGACGATGACGAAGATGCCTCCTATACGCCTGCACCTCCTCCCACACCGACGTTCCATGCTTCTCAAGATAAGCTCCAGGACGAGTCTGATTGGGATGATGACACCGACTGGGATGATGACACCCCCGACACGTCTGACGAATGGGATGACTGGGACGATTGGGATGATGAGGAATCCGTGCCCCGTTCTTCAGAATTAATCGACGGGGCACCGACACCCAAGGCGGATGCTGCCTCTGCCTCTGCCTCTGAGCCTGAGCCTGAGCCTGATTTATTAGACGAAACGCCAACTCAACCCCAGGCATCTCCCCAATCGGCTGATACGTCAGTGTGGGATGAGGATGAGTTCACCTCGTTCAACGCCCACCCGTCTACCTCTGGATCTACCCCCCATGAAGCGGCATCATCTACGAGTCAAAAAACGATTGATGCCTCGATGCTTAACGACGAGGATGATGACCCTTGGGTGTGAGAATGGTGGTCTCCAAATTCTTGAAGCGGCGGCACGCGTTTTGGGCGAGGCGATCGCCCCGCTCCCGGTCTGTGCTGAAGTTCGTGCTAGTGCTGGTGTTGGTTGGGGTTGTCGTGCGATCGCTGCCTCACCTCGCCCCGATTCGTGCTGTTGAGATTGCTCAAGACGACCACGCCATCGAATTTAGCGATCGCAATGGGTTGCCTCTGGGCACTCTGTTGACCCGCGACCAAAATCATACGGCTGTGGTTGCGCTCGATCAGGTTTCGCCTCAGTTTATTCAGGCCATTCTCGCCGCAGAAGATCAGCGGTTTTATCACCACGGAGCCTTAGACGGACGAGCGATCATTCGCGCCAGCCTAGAAGCGATTCAGGCCCGAGAAATCGTGAGCGGGGCGTCGACGATTACCATGCAGCTAGCGCGAATGCTTGAGCCCAACCCGCGCACCGCATGGAACAAAGCCCAAGAAATTTGGCTGTCGTGGCGACTGGCGGCGGGCATGAGCCGCGACGAAATCTTGGCCGCCTATATCAACCGATTGCCCATGGGAGGCAATGTGTATGGGGTTGAAGCCGCCTCCCAAGTCTACTTTGGCACCTCTGCCGCGCATCTGACGCTGGCGCAGGCCAGTCTATTAGCGGCGCTGCCCAACGACCCGACTGACCTCAATCCCTACAGCCACTGGCTTGCTCTCACAGACCGGCAGCGCTATATCCTTGGCCGTATGGTTGAGGATGGCTATATTTCCCAACTTCAAGCTGAGCGGGCACTGCAAGAGGCGATCGCCCTCCAACCCCATTCTCAAGGCATCATCGCCGCGCCTCATTTTCTGTTTTGGCTCGCAGATCAGCGTCCACGTGACCCTGCACCACACATTCGCACCACGCTCGACCGCCCGCTCCAGCAGTTTGTTGAAGCTCAAGTTCAACAGGTTGTGCGCTCCCTTGCGCCTCATCGCGCCCGCCATGCTGCGGCGCTGGTGCTCGATAACCCCTCGGGAGAGGTGTTAGCATACGTCGGGTCTCCCGATTACTTTGCAGATAATGAGTCTGGACGCAATGACGGAGTGCAGGCTCTGCGCCAGCCCGGCTCTACTCTCAAGCCATTTCTCTATCAACTAGCACTCGAGCAGCGCATCATTCAGCCCAACACCATCCTGGCAGACGTACCTACCTACTACCCCATTCCGGGTGCTCGTCTCTATCAGCCCACCGACTATAGCGAAACGTTTCAGGGGCCGGTGCGAGTGCGGGTGGCGATCGCAAATTCGCTGAATGTTCCGGCGGTCAGGGTGCTTGAGAAAGTCGGCGTCCCGACGTTCCTCGATCGCCTCCATCAGCTTGGATTTGGCCATCTCGACCAGCCCGCCGACTACTACGGGTTAGGACTCAGCCTCGGCAGTGGTGAAGTCACCCTTTGGGAGCTTGCCCACGCCTATCTGACCATGGCACGACAGGGTTCTCCAATCCCGTTGCAGTGTCAATTGTCAGGAGCGGCATGTGAAGGAGAGAGGACTAACGCTCAGCCGTCCCTGCCGTCGCCTACATCGTGGGCGCTGATCACCGACATGCTGGGCGATCGCCATGCGCGTGCTCAGTCCTTTGGGGTCGATTCGGTGCTCACTCTGCCCTTTCCGGCAGCGGTCAAAACCGGCACCTCATCTGACTTCCGAGATACCTGGACGGTTGGCTTCACCCCCGATTACACCGTTGCGACCTGGGTCGGCAATTTCGATGGCTCTCCCATGCAGCAGGTTTCTGGCGTGATGGGAGCCGCGCCTCTGTGGAATCGCATCATGCTGCATCTCCATGAACAGCAGCCCCCCCGGCAGTTTATAAAACCGGAGGGATTAGTCCGTCGTCCGATTTGCGCCCAGTCTGGATTAAAACCGACGCCCGCGTGTCCAGCTGTGGTTGAAGAATATCTTTATCCAGAGGATTTAGTGGCGTATAATCAGTCCAATCCTCAGCTCGACTCGGCGATGGAGGTTTCATCGTCCTCGGCCTATACCGATCATTTGCATTTACCAGAGGATTACAACGAATGGCTAGCCGCGCAGCCATCGACCGGGAGTTCCGATCATCTGCGCATTGTGGCTCCTCAAGAGGGAGACTATTTTCTGATTGCCGATCCGTCTCAGGGAGAATGGGGCGATTCGTCGCAGCGTCTGGAGTTTAAGCTGGCAACTGTTCCGACTCATCCTGTGGAATGGTGGCTCAATGGAGAAAAACTCGCGGTTCAATCCTCCCGGTCTCTATTTTGGTCGCCTCGCCCTGGGCAGTGGACATTGGAGGTGAAGCAGGGGCAAAGGGGCGATCGCATTCACTTTGAGGTGCACCTCGCAGAGCCATCGTCTCCAAAGCGCGGATTCTCAGTGACTCAGCCCTAATCCCTCCCCTGTCATCTGTAATTCTGCTCTGTTTGAGAACTGGTTGAGGCTACGGACCGATTGCAATTACGCAGTTTTTATGTGATTCTTCAGCTAATTACATTCGCAACATTCGAAAACTTAATTAGTAGCTAAATAATCAAAGCCTTCAAAATCAGAATATCTAAACTTTTGGGGCTTATTAGAGAAGGTGTTCCACAACTCTAAGACTACCCGTTGAGATGACGTTTCTTGAGTCAAGGATATGTTGCTAGATAACACAGGGATATAGATGTCCTGCTTTATAAAGAAATCGTTGACAAATTGATAGCGAGATTTAATATTTTCTATCGATACAGACGGACGAAGAACAGATTCAAAAACAAGACCTTCTGATTCTTCAACTCTCAACTTTTCTACACATATACCGTTGCTGAAAAATGTGTATTGAAAATCTCCGAATGTATCGCCAACAGAGTAATATAGAGCAGGCGTGTTTAAATATTTTGAAAGAATTTCTGCATCACTCTCATACTTTGAATATGCAAGAGAGTCCACAAATTGAATAATAGTCCAGAAATGTCTTCTAAACTGAAATATAATAAACCCTAATTCTGAAATTAGTATCTCCCGCGAATAGATATTTCTTTCCCACCTTGATAAATGATTCAGTTGCCTTACAGCGGAAGACACTGAGTTAAGAGAGTTTTTAACGAGAATCATCGAATCTGTTGTTTCGATGAACTCAATACCCCTATAATCTTTAACCTGAGTCATGA
>JBNPEG010000192.1:0-5056 GCA_051117555.1 Elainellaceae cyanobacterium
TCGGCAAGACATCGGCTTCGTTGCGAGCCGGGATGACAACGGCAATAGACGGACAGGTCAGGGCTTGAAGATCAGAAGGGGGTGCCGATATCGCTTCAAGATGTTGACGGGTTTGCCAAAACTGCCCCCGAAAGCAGAGCAGATAAATCCAAATGAATAAAGAAATCAAGGAGAGGCTTATGGCGATCGCACTCATGCTCAGCATTTTGGATTAAAGAGATTATCGGATGCGCTTCAACGCGCCCTTGATTATAAGCCACTCCCAATCTCCCACTCCACCCATCCCCCCACTCCATTCCCCCCATCCACGCATCCACCCATCCACTCCACTCCCCCACTCTCCGCCCCGACACTCTATACTAAGGTCTGATTACGACAAGGCAACCGCGATGGGGAAACTGTCGAAAACGTGGCTGGCACAAGACGAGATATTCGGCATTAGTCGAGGGGCGATCGCCACAGCCGCTGTGTTTTGGGTGGTGATGGTGATTCTGCTCATCCACCGTCACTACAGCATGTATCCTGCCTATGTCTCGTTTGACCAAGGCATTTTCAACCAACTGTTCTGGAACAGCACCCACGGCAGACTGTTCCAGAGTTCGTTATCTTCCACGCTGTCAACGCCAGTGGTTCATGATGGCGACGTGCCGACCGTGTTTTATCATCGCCTCGGTCAACACTTTACCCCCGCCCTCATCCTCTGGCTGCCCCTTTACGCCCTGATTCCCTCCCACGTGACGCTGCTGGTATTGCAAGTAACGCTGATGACAGCCGCTGGGCTCGTGCTGTATCGCCTCTCCCGTCAATACCTCGAATCCGAACGCTCTACGCTCATCACTGCCAGCTTTTACGCGGCGAATGCCGTCATTGGCCCCACGCTTGCCAATTTCCACGACCTTTCTCAGCTTCCCCTGTTTCTGTTTAGCGGACTGCTAGCCCTTGAAAAGCGCCAATGGTGGCTCTTTTGGCTGTTTGTCGTCTTAGTATTAGCGATTCGAGAAGACACGGGAGTCGTGTTGTTTGGGGTGGGCTTTTACCTCATCTTGAGCAGGCGATATCCTCAAGTCGGGCTGGCAGTCTGCACGATCAGTCTCGGATACATGCTGCTGCTGACCAATCTGATCATGCCGCTGTTTTCTGAAGACATCTCTCGGCGGTTCATGATCGAACAGTTTGGACCTTACGTTGAAGGAAATGAGGCATCAACGCTCGATGTAATTTGGGGAATCCTGACCAACCCTGGGCAATTGCTCACGGATCTGGTGACGCCGTGGGGACGAACGTTCAAATATCTGCTGGGGCAATGGCTTCCTCTGGCATTTATTCCAGCGATTTCTCCAGCAGCGTGGTGTCTGACCGCTTTTTCGTTCCTGAAGCTGTTTATCCGAGATGACAGCATTGCGCTGTCGATCAATCTTCGATACGCGCTCAATATCGTGCCCGCGTTGTTCTATGGCGCGATTTTATGGTGGTCAGAGCATCCTCGCCTTAAACCAACCATGCGTCGGGTTTGGCTGGCTTGCATTGGACTGTCTCTGTTCTTTACCGTGACGTCTAATCCCAATCGGGCGCTCTCGTTCATCGTCCCCGACTCGTTTGAGCCTCAGGTGTATATCACCCTGCCGCGACAGTGGGAACACGTGGAAGCCGCGCGATCGCTCATGGATGAGATTCCGGCTGATGCGAGCGTTTCTGCAACCACGCACCTTGTCCCCCATCTGTCGAGCCGTCGAGAAATTATCCGATTTCCTGCGCTGAAACTCCGCAATGACGCAGGTGAGGAGATCCGGGTAGACTATGTGGTTGTTGATATGTGGCAGCTCGAACAGTATCAGGTTGCCTTTGCCGACGATCGCCAAGAGCTAGAACGATATTTGCCTCGGCTCGATCGCCTTGTCGAGCGGAATGGCTATGGCATCATTGGCTTCAACGATGGCATTGTTTTGCTCAAGCGCGGCGCAGATGCGAATCCAGAGGCGCTTACCGAATGGCAGGCTTACCGCAAAACCCTTGATCCCATAGTCCAAACCTCGTAACCAAACCTCATACGAGATCTGCGCCTAAATAACGTGCCCATCAACCCGGTTTCGACTCCGCTCAACCGACTAGTACAAGACAGCGGAAGTTTTATAACCATAGTGTGAGCGTCTCGCTCACATCGCAGGCAAGATGCCCGCACTCTTATAGGGTTGGCTTATTGCTGCCAACCAGTACTAATACCCATTCTTCAAAGTAAGGCTACAAATGAACAGGCTAGAACCCTTGCAAGGCTGCTGGCCATCAATCCAAAATCGAAAATCCAAAATCGAAAATTGGTATGGGTTCCTAACAAGTGATGTACTCGGAGTCATTCTCATGACGGATGTTTTAGGAATGAGCGGCGTGTTTAATACACTCAGAAAGCCGCCAAGCAGACACTGCTATGGTGTATGGTAGCGATGTCAACGGATGCTGTGATTCAACGAATGATCGGTAGAAAACTCTCATGGTTCAGCAGCCCAGACGCGATTCTCCCTTATACAGTTGTGCAGTGCCAGTCGAGTCTATGACAGGCAATCTCGATGAAGAGGCGATCGCCTTTGACTCATCTGCCGACGCTGCTCAAGACGCGGCCAAACAGCTTCTCATCAACCAATATGGCTGTTCCCCTGATCAAGCCCAGGCGTTGCTGCAGCACGCTCGCGTCGAAAATCTAGCCCCCTGGTGTACGCCTAATCCTCCAAATCCCTGATTTCTCTCTCCCCAACCTTTACCGACTGTTTACCAACAGCCTTCAAAATTGAGACAATCCCTTCGGTAGACTGGGGCTAGGTTGTTAATTAACGTTAAATTTTTATTCCTCATGAATATCCGCACCGTTGCAACCCAACCATTCTCAGATCAAAAGCCCGGCACATCCGGGTTACGAAAACAGGTTCCGGTTTTCCAGAAACTGCATTATCTAGAGAACTTTGTTCAATCCATCTTTGATGCCGTCGAAGGGTATGAAGGCAAGACGCTCGTTCTAGGCGGAGACGGTCGCTACTACAATCGCCAAGCGATTCAAACCATCTTGAAGATGGCTGCTGCAAATGGTTTTGGGCGGGTGCTGGTCGGGCGAGGCGGCATTTTATCGACTCCAGCGGCCTCCTGCATCATTCGCAAATACGAAGCCTTGGGTGGCATCATTCTCTCGGCGAGCCACAATCCGGGAGGGCCAGACGGCGATTTTGGAGTCAAATACAACATCGACAATGGAGGGCCTGCGCCCGAAAAAATTACCAGCGCAATTTTTGAGCGCAGCAAGGTCATTGATCAATACAAAATGCTGGATGCGCCTGATATCGATCTGGATCAGCTTGGAAAATTTATGCTGGGTTCGATGACGGTCGAGGTGATCGATTCGGTCGCGGATTATGCAGATTTGATGGAATCGCTGTTTGATTTCAATGCGATTCGTGAATTGCTGACGAGCGGACAGTTTCGCATGTGCATGGATTCACTTCATGCGGTTACAGGGCCGTATGCTCACGCTATTTTTGAAGAAAGGCTGGGTGCGCCCAGCGGAACGGTTGTCAACGGCACCCCATTGGAAGACTTTGGCGGCGGACACCCCGATCCCAATTTGGTCTATGCCCACGACTTAGTTGAGCTAATGTTTGGCGACAATGCTCCCGATTTTGGAGCCGCATCGGATGGCGATGGCGATCGCAACATGATTTTGGGCCAGCGCTTCTTTGTGACGCCCAGCGACAGTCTCGCAGTGCTTGCAGCCAATGCAACGCTCGTTCCAGGCTACAGTTCAGAATTGGCAGGAGTCGCGCGATCGATGCCGACTAGCCAAGCTGTTGACCGAGTCGCGGCTAATCTAGGCATTGACTGCTACGAAACCCCAACGGGCTGGAAATTTTTTGGAAACCTGCTTGATGCCGGCAAAGCGACGCTCTGCGGTGAAGAAAGCTTTGGCACGGGGTCAAATCACGTCCGCGAGAAGGACGGACTGTGGGCAGTCTTGTTCTGGCTCAACATTTTGGCGGCGCGGAAGCAATCTGTGGAAGCCATCATGCAAGAGCACTGGAAAACCTACGGACGCAACTACTATTCTCGCCATGACTATGAAGAAGTCGAGAGCGATCGCGCCAATACGCTGGTGGAAAATCTGCGTGCTGCCTTGGGTGATCTCAAGGGCAAAACCTATGACGGCTACACCGTCGATTATGCCGATGACTTCAGCTACACCGATCCGGTAGACGGCAGCGTGGCGGAGAAGCAAGGCATCCGCATCGGCTTTACAGATGGCTCTCGAATTGTTTTTCGCCTGTCGGGCACCGGCACGAAGGGGGCAACCCTGCGGGTGTATCTTGAAAGCTATGAGCCTGATGCCTCAAAGCACGGCATCGATACGCAGGAAGCTCTGGGCGACTTGATTAAAATTGCCGATGATATCGCCCAAATTAAGGCAATTACCGGGCGTAACGAACCCACCGTCATCACCTAATTCATACCTAACTCAAATCATTTCCCCCACAAGCTAGGGGCTTAGCACCGCTAAGGTATGTGTTTAGCGTAACGTCCTACAGATCCCCCTAATACCAATTCTCGATTTTGGATTTGCGAGTTTGGATTGACGGCCAGCAGCCTTGCAAGGGTTCTAGCCTGTTCATTTGTAGCCTTACTTTGAAGAATGGGTATAAATCCCCCTTAAAAAGGGGAACTTCAACACCTTATGGTTAAATCTCTCGTATAGCCCTACGGCTCACCACACGTTCAACGTTCTAACGCGAGAGCACACGGCTATACGAACTGCACCCCTACGACATCTCTAACATGCGCTGAATTGGTTTTAGCGCCGCTAGCCGAGTCTCTTCGGGGAGCGTAATTTCGGGTGTTTTATTCTTCATCGACCCATACAGCTTTTCGAGCGTGTTGAGCCGCATATGAGGACATTCGTTGCAGTTGCAGTTGTTAGATGATGGAGCCGGAATAAACTGCTTATTGGGCGCTGCCTTGCGCATTTGGTGAATGATCCCCGGTTCCGTCGCCACAATGAACGACGAACTTTCGCTTTTCTGGCAAT
>JBNPEG010000238.1:0-5039 GCA_051117555.1 Elainellaceae cyanobacterium
GCGGTTTTAACCGCCAGACCCTTTTCAAACATCCTCTAAGATTGAGAGATGAGAGAGCCTCAATGTTTTGAAATAAATTCTTGCCGAAATATTGACCAAAGGTTAAATGATTCAGGAATAGCTTCTCGTTTGGAGCTTCTTTTCTTACTATGGAATTGCAAAGACGATTTAGTCGAACGTTTGAAGGCACCACATGGATTTACTCCACGAGCAAATTGCTATTCTCAATGCCAAGGTTGATGCATTGCACGAGTCAGTTAGTCAACTTAGTACTCAAACCAATAGTGCAATTTCCGAACTTAAGGTAAATTCAACCAATCGAGTTCCCTATTCTCAATCTGGAGGAAGTGCCAGGAGCTTCGATTCATATGGTTTGGTCGGTTTTAGTCAGACGATGGAACATAAAGATATCTTGGTAGATTCAGAATATCTAGATTCAGAAAGCCAAGTGGGGGAGCAGACTTTATCGTCGGAGATTCAAGTTCAGCGCTTAACCGCACAGTTAACTGCTGCGTATAATCGCATCGCGGCGTTAGAAGAACAGCTTCTCGCTAGACGAGTTCATTAGTACAGGGCGGCGGAGGTTCCATAGCCCATCGTGTGAGCGTCTCGTTCACGTTGCGGACAAGCTGCCTGCGCTTACACCAAACGGGACCCGTCTAATTCGCCGAAGTCTAATTCATGACGCTGGGCGATCGCCAATTTAGAGCGATCGCCCGATTTGCTTGAGCATCTATCGCGCTCGCGCTCGGTCGTGCCGCTCAGCGAGAGTCTCAATTGCCGCCAGCAGTCGGTCGATGCTCCAACCCTGATATAGACTTGCGGCGATCGCACACCCGCCAGCTCCGACCCCTTCTTTTACATAGCCACGCTCATAGGCTTGTAACTGAGCATAGCGAGAGGGGGCAAAGCTGAGCTGGGTTGCCAGTAGGGGAGCTTGAAGGTCATGAGCAAGACCAACCGTGTCCCCAGTCGGGTCGTCGGCAACCCAGCGCGTCGTGCCCACGACCACTCGGTTTGGATGCCAATCTAAGGCATGATACGAGGCGATCGCCCGAATGAGCGCATACACCGCCAGCATTTGCGTGCCGCCTGCGAGCAAAAGGCCGCAAGACCGACTGGCAGCGATCGCCATTCCGGCGACTGCAACCTGCATTGGATCTCCGACGGCTGCAATGATTTTCAATGGGTCAGATTCGGGGATGCCAATTTCCAATTGGGGGGGAGAAATTTGGGCAAACCCCTGTAACCCTGCCTTAACCACCTCCCACTTTTGCTGATGATTACAGGTTGGGTGGCTACTGTTAATCTTTCCATTCGCGCTCCAGCCCAAGCCCGTCAACACCGCTAGAGCCGTCGTGGTGCCTCCCACTACACATTCTCCCACCATCACATAGCTATCCTCTGCGTCTTTGGCAAGTTGCCGTCCCCATGCCATCCCGTGCTCGAACACGCGATGCACCACCGCAAGATCGAGTGCATCCCCCGAACTAACGCATCGAGCGGGTTGTCCGTCTAAATCGACATGGGGTATGGGCAGATAATAGGGCAGCCCCGCATTAAAAATGGATACGGGGATTGCTTGTGCTTCAATCACTGCGCGGGAAATTAACACAGGCGAGGCTCCCGCTTGGAGCGGTGGCAGAGGATAACGCGGAGAATATTGAACACCGTGATATAGAAACTCAGCATCTGCGATCGCCGTGTGCTTGCGATCGCTCGGTGTTGCTCCTGCTGCTGAAATTCCCGGAATCAACCCCGTCTCTGTAAAGCCCAACACACAGGCAAACAGCGGTCGGCATCCGCGAAACTGATCTAACCACGCTTGGGCGATCGCGGGTTGAGTATAGGTCTGAATGGGTAACATCGACACATTAATTCTGGCCTCTTAAATTCTGGCCGCTTACTCCTACCCTTCTTCGTCCAACAACACCTGCACCCATCGAGGCGGAGTTGGAATTGGGTTGCCCAGTCTTTCTAACAGTAGCCAAGCCGCCAGATGCACTGTAAACAGATACACCACGTCACTGGTGACAATCATGACGATTGTCGCAAGCTGAATCACCGTGACATTAGGCTGCCCCAGCATGCCAATGCCCAAAATACCCCAGTCCACCAGATAGGTGATCATCCACTCCAGCAAATCAGTAATGCGATTGGTTAGATACAGCCACAAATCTTCTCCGATAAACGTGGACAGCAGCCACACTCGAAAGAAAAAGCTCAGCGTCGCCACAATGGTTCCTAAGCCGACAGACAAATACCAGCCTGCCCGCCGATGCCACAACGCCCCCAGTTGCACTCCTAATAACCCGTAGGGAATAAAGAATAATAGGCTCAGATACGGCCCCATCAGCACCGACAGCAATAGCCCTGTCGTCAGCGCCGACATCCACGCGGCGCGATTGCCCCATCGCAAATAAACCAGCGCGATCGGAATCGGAAACACGATCCGCATCCACGGGCCAATGCTCAAGTAATAACTCACTAGCCAAACCAGACTGGCAGTGCTCGCCAAAAACGCAGTCTCAACAAGACTCAGCGGCGACACATCCGCAATCGTTTGATGAGCCGCCTGCGGCCCACCAGCGCTCACGGCAGCCGGTTGAGTCGATGAGGCCTCATCTGATAGAGCATTTTCCATGTCTGCCCAGTCAGCATCATCTGGTGGCTGAGAGGCAGGCTTTGCGGTGGAATTGGAGGAGAGTTGAGAATCGTCAGCCTGGATATCGTCCGATGGATGGCTCATGTAAATCTGGAAACCATTGCTGATCTACTCTATCGTTAGATCCAATAGATTCGCATTGACCGCCCCCGTGTGCGCCGATTTTATTTCGATTGTTACAGTCGGTGTGCACCAGGATTGTTAGACCACTTCAACTTTGCAAAGCTCGACCTGTCCACCCTTAAAAACCTGTATCGTTGTTGACCATTCCGGTAATCATGCAGGTCTTCAAGTGCGCCCGCCAAATCGACGAACGCGACGAGAACCGAAAAGCCAACGGTAAGACGGGCAAGCCGAGGAACCACTATTGCGTCACAGCCCTGTGGTGATACATCCACCCTTACCTTAGTCTGTCCGTAGTAACAAAAGAGGGATATATCATGGGTGATAAGAGGGATAACGTAGAATGACAGTATGACCATACCCCGTTTTGATGCAAGACAATACGTTTTCAGGTAACCTGCTGCTTCTGCTTTCCTATCAAGAGCTTCATCATGATTCCGGCAATCACGCAAGCCCTCACATTTGAAGAGTTCATTGATATTGAGACTGTCAATGAACTCAATGAATATGAATTATTAGAGGGGAGGTTAGTGCTCATGCCAGAACCGGATAATTGGCATGAAGAGATTTTAGAGTTCCTCTCATTTATGTTTGAGCTACAGTATCGGCGAATGAAGCTGACGCATTCGGTGCGCAAGCGCAATGCCCTGATGATTGACGATGCCCGAGGCAGACGACCGGATATTGCAGTGATTGAGCGTCCTGCAACTCGGCGAGACGATCGACAGCCCGGCATCCGCACGGTTCCCCATATGATTGTGGAGATCGCGTCTGAAAATTGGAGTACAGATCTAGTGGATAAGCAGGAGGAGTATGAGGCACTGAAGGTGCTAGAGTACTGGATTGTGGACTACCGAGGGCAGATTCCCACTAAGTATTGCCAGCGAGGTAAAGGGAAGAAAGTAATTGTGTTGATGCTGGAGGATGGGATATATCGGAAGACAGAATATCTGGAGGGAGAGACGGTGCCATGCACTACGTTTCCGGAACTGAGGCTGACGGTGGATCAGATTTTGGCGGCTGAGGAATAGGGCGATGCTGATGTGAGGACAATCTCATTGCATGTGAGAGAATTCTCGGTTTATGTAAGGCAGCTCTCGGTTTATGCGAGAAGATTCTGGATTAAAGTAACGATGCTCTTGTTTTAGTTGAAACTGACGGGAAAAGATCCTCAAGATTCCGGGGATCTTTTGCGGCGGCTTCGTTATGATGGCGGGTGATTATCTCTTGATTCTGAAATAATCTATGCCTCAGCCTACATCTGATGCCCCCAAACCGGCAATGGACACTGAGAGTCCTTCAGGGGAAGATTTCTCAGGAAATTAGATCATCACAGCATTATTGCTGGAAGGCAAATCTCATGCTAGAACCGTTTCCTGTGATTGAGATTTCCTCAGATGCACCAGAGGAATCTGAAGCCATGGGAACCAAACGTTGAAACTGTTTGAGCGCATTCCAGGCGATCGCATCTCTTCGACTGCGATTGAATTTGCACAAGCAATGCTCACCGCTAATCGGGATAGATTATTAACCTTACGAGATTCGCTGCAATGAAAACACTGTTTTTAGCATGGCAAGATCCCCAGAGTCGCGCCTGGTTTCCCATCGGGAAGCTGACATCGAATGGGAGTTTATATGAATTTGTTTACATCCACGGTGCAGAAAAAGCTCAGGCTGCATGTGGCTTTCAGCCCCTCCATTCATTTCCTATCTTGAATAAGGTCTACCAATCTGAGGAATTATTTCCGTTGTTCGCCAATCGGCTGATGCGCCCCTCCCGTCCAGATTTTGGGGACTACATCGAATGGCTTAACGTTCCCAATCAAGCGGATGATCCGATTGCGATTCTGGCTCGGAGTGGTGGACGCAAAGCCACTGATACCTTTGAAGTGTTTCCTAAACCTGAACCGGATGAAAATGGACTTTATCATGTCCACTTCTTTTCTCATGGGTTGCGGTATTTGCCAGCGTGTTCCAATGAACGAATTGTTAAATTGCAGGCACATGAACTACTGTATGTAATGCGCGATCTGCAAAATCCCTATGATCCAAATGCGCTGCTATTGCGAACGGAGGACTGCTACACCGTTGGCTATCTGCCTCGATATTTAGTCCATGACGTCTGTAAATTACTCGATCAAGATTCACAAAAATTGCAAGTACATGTTGAGAGAATTAATCAAGCTCCAACACCGCTTCGGTTTCGGCTATTGTGTAATGTGACAGCTCAATGGGCTGAAAATTTCTACCC
>JBNPEG010000080.1:0-2197 GCA_051117555.1 Elainellaceae cyanobacterium
ACCCAATCCTCAATATATCGTCATTCACCATACAGTCGATTCTGGTTCAGGAGGAACGGAAGAAGGCGCGAAGGAATTTGCTCAGGGCATTCAACGATTTCACGTTTGTACCCGAGGCTGGTCTGATTCCGGACACAATTTTCTAAACACAGTTGGCGGTTTTCTTTTGGAAGGTCGACATGGTTCTCTGGATGCTGTAATCGATGGTAAGTGTGTCAATTCAGCTCATACGCAAGGCGCAAATGAGTCACCTGGAATCGAAAATGAGGGAAACTTCCAGCACGATGAGATGGACGACACGCAATGGAATAGCTTGGTAGAGCTGTGCGCTGCTCTTTGTAAGAACTGCAATATTGACCCAGACAATATCAAAGGACATAAAGATTTTGACAAGACTGCATGTCCGGGAGACAACCTGTATGCCAAGCTGCCAGAACTACGTAAACAGGTGCGATTGAGACTATAGAAGTCAAAAATTAGGCAATCTATCCTGGTATTCAATGTATTTCATGCGCTGATTGAGCGATAAGACATTCGAGGCTGAATCATGACTTGGTTAAAACTCACATCTGAAGCACTTTACCTAATGGAGGGAAATAAATATAGAGATAAGGTCGTCCTGGAAGAACCCAATCGCGATGTTTCAAATAGAGCATATTTCAAATTAGATGTTCCTCTTGACTGGTTGCGTGCCAACGATGCTCCCAGAACAATGATTGTGGCACTTGAGGCTCAATCTGAACCAAAGCCGGATGACGACGTATCTTCCGACTGGACAGAACTTTATGCAGGTATCGAGTTGGATGATTCCCATATCCCTCATGAGGGGTTAAACAATCCAACACTCGAAACAGTGACAGGAAAAGAGAAGGAGCCCTATGGAAAAGAGGTTCAACTCAAAAATCGTACGTTTATTCAAGGAAAGGTGTCTTGGTTTGGAGGAGCAAATGATGATGGAGTCGCTCCTGATGAAACGGCTGCGCTTACAGGTGAGATACTGCAAAATCTAGATTCGGATGATTACTATTGTGCGATGCGCTGGTCATACGACCCAAACGGGAAGGACTTTTGGAAAAATAGACCCATCTTGGTTGTAAATGAAACCAATCAGAAAGCAGTTGTCGTCCGCGCCATCGATTGGGGTCCCCATCCGTCAACTGAACGGATTATCGACGTTTCTCCAAAAACGTTGGAGGCCCTTTCTGCCATGACTGATGATGTTTTGCTTTGCGCATTCGCAGATCCTCAAAATCAAGCTCTTGGACCAATTTAGAGGATTTAATTCTGTCAAAATCTGGAGCGATCGCCCCTTTCATGATCTATCAAAGCTATTCATATAAATGATGAATGTTAGTTTTTGTAACTAATTTGACAGAAACTTAAACTAAGTATAGACATAGAAATGGGAACGCAACATGAAAACGCTAACACACCGGCCAACCTATCAAAACTGGGAATCGGATACCCACAATCTTCGCCAAATGGTTGATTTGGCATTGGGTGAAACGCTGCATGATCTGTGGCAACGAATCGCCGCTCACCTTTCCGTATCGTCTGAGCCTCATGTTTGGCAAACTCAAAATGCTGCGGGGCAAACGGTTTGGAGTGCATACGAGCCATTGAACGGACGATCGATTCATGGGGTATCTGAGTCAGAGATGCGAATCTGGCTAGAAGAACGTCACCATCACGATCGCTTCACCACGAATCAGAAAGCCCAACAGCTCAGAGCAGAGCAGCTTTATCAACCGTAGCGTCTAAGGCGATGCACCATTGAATGATCACAATTAGGGAGTTATACCAATTCTCGATTTTGGATTTGCGATTTTGGATTGACGGTCACCAGCCATGCAAGGGTTCTAGCCTGTTCATTTGTAGCCTTACTTTAAAGGAATTGGTGTTCTCTATGAAAGACTTGACATGAATGGGACACATGGACGACCGATCGGTTGATTCACCTTAGCACTAACCTACAGCAGTCCCAGATGGGTTTTGAGTGGTGTGACGGGCGGCGTATGTATTTAGCGTAACGCCCTAGAGATCCCCCTAAATCCCCCTTGAAAAGAGGGGACTTCAATACCCTGTAAAGAGCCCCCTTTTTCGGGCAGCGTCAGCGGGGGATCTCACACATGCGCTAGACGCATACCGGGCGGCGCCCGCCCCACCACTCACACACAATTCACAAGCGATTTAGGAT
>JBNPEG010000080.1:2297-5033 GCA_051117555.1 Elainellaceae cyanobacterium
TTAATAGCGTCGCCTGCCCTGAAATAGAGTTGCTATTCCTAATCCAATCGTAAGAAAAATCAAGATCCAAAGAATGAAACCGGGTATGAATGTCAGAATGCCCAACCCCCTGAGTATCCAAATGACGAGCGTGATACCTAGGGAGATCATAAAGAAGGTTTTTTCTGGTCTGACAAATTGATTCACGTTGTGCCCTAAAACTTATCTAGAAACTCGATTGCGGTAATCATACAAAACCTTCAGCCATAGCATCAGGAATACTCACTCTATGCTAATTCTAGAGACATAGAGGCGAATCTGGTTGGCCGGTAAAACTCTCAATGCGATCGCCCCTCGCACGTTCTGCACTACGATAGCCCTCTGTAAATACCCTAAATTTTAAGCCTGTCGCACTACTACTTCCTTATGCCACATTTAGAACTAAAAACGAAAATCTGCGTAAGCCTGATTGGATGGTAGTTTATGCTACTACGAAGCTTGTAGATTGCACGGTGCCAGCTTCGATATTGGTCAAAATAGCCAGCGGTTGAAATACCGTTCCCGATCCTATTCCATCTTGATCTAGGCTAATTGTAGTGTTAGCTCCGGTTTGTTCTATCTTGACGAACTGGAGAAATTGATCGGTGCGGGATGAGGCTGCAAATGCACTCTGAGCAAAAATTGAGCGAATGTCAACTAGGTCTTGCCCTACCTGAAAGCCAATAATGGTGTCAGTGGCATCGGCGACGCTTTTAAAGACGTACAGATCGGCACCTCCCCCGCCAATCAAGGTATCAGCGCCAGATTGACCCACCAATATATCATGTCCGCCGCCGCCTTTAAGCCGGTCGTTGCCGCTGCCGCCTCGCAGCAAATCGTCACCGCTGCCACCAACGAGCTTGTCGTTGCCCCGTTGTCCACTCAGGCGATCGTTGCTGCCGCCCCCTTTAACGAGATCGTTGCCGCCGCCCCCTTTGCCAATGTCTTTGCCGCCCCTAGCAATCAGGCGATCGCGCCCTCCCTTGCCAATTAGTCTGTCATTGGCTCGGGTGCCGCGTATGCGCTCTGCCGCGCGAGTGCCTTTTAATCGTTCACCCCGCCTGCCGCCTTTGAAATTGATGGGATCAGGGGCAGTGCCAAATTGCAGTATTCCGGACCCCGTGCCGCCTCCGCCAGGAAATTCGGGCTGATCAAGAATGTTGATTGTCATGACAGAAGTATCGATGCTGAAATCAACCCCATCTCCTACTTTGAATCCAAAGGTAGCGTACGGACTCCCAAAGGCATTTGCTAGAGGGCGAAATTTCAACGAGGCGAGATTTGCAGAGACAATGACTTGTCCCAAACTGACTGCTTCACCTGGGTCTTCTGTGTTATTTGCGTTGGTGTCAAAGAAGAGGCTGCCCGCTGTTTCTAACGACGTAATTTCCAGGGTTTGAAAGGCATCACCTTCATCGGCATCTGCAAAGGCGAAGTCTGAGGCTTTGAAGGAGTAAAGTGCATCTTCAAAACCTGTGACACTGCTGTTAGCAGACGTGGGCAAGGTGTTGACGTTTAACGTCGAAAAGACAGAAATGGCATCATCGTTGTAGCCGGATGCATAGAAAAACTTGCCGTCCGGGCTGATTTGAATGTTGGTGACTCCGTCTAAACCCGTGACTCCTTCGAGATTATTCTTGCGGACTCTTACAAAGGTAAGCGTGCCCGTTGTCTCGTTTCTCGAAAACATGACGATGGCATCTTCGTTGTTGCCTGCGGCATAGACAAACCGTCCATCCAAGCTGATGTTGATGTTGTAAACGCCGTCAATCCCATCGACGCCATTGACGCCATCTTTTACGGTTTCGACGAAGGTCAGTCCGCCTGTATTAGAATTTCTGGAAAATACGGTGATGGCGCTGTCGCCTTCTCCTACGGCATAGACAAACTTACCATCGGGGCTAATGCTAAGGCTTCTGGCGTCTCGGAGCCCATCAACTCCGCCCAAGCCGTCTTTTTGCCGTTCGATGAAGGTTAGCAATCCCGTTGTTTCATTTTGAGAAAAGACGGCGATCGCATTGTCGTTGTCACTCGTCACGTAGACAAATTTGCCGTCTGGACTAAACGTAATACTACTGGCACCATCTAACCCATCAACCCCACCAACGTTGTCTTTTTGCTGGTTAAGAAACGCGAGTTCACCCGTAGTAGTGTCCCGATCAAAAATGGCGATCGCATCGCTAAAGTAGCTGGTTGCATAGGCAAATGCGCCATCAGGGCTAACCCGAATACCCGATACGCCATCGAGCGAATTTAGAATTTCTGCACTGTTTCCGCGTGCCTGAACCTGGGTGAGTTGCCCCGTTGCGGCATTGCGAGAAAAGACCGTGACCGTATCACCTGAAAAGCTAGTTGCATAGACAAATGTGCCATCAGGGCTAATGCTCACGCTGTCGCCGCCAAACTGGGGTTGACTATTGGCAGAGGTGCCATGAGCAAGAGATTCAATAAAGGTGAGCGTGCCGTCTGTTAGGCTGCGAGAGAATACGGCTATTTTATTATCAATGTCTCCGGCTACGTAGACGTGCTTTCCATCGGAGCTGATGCTGATGCTATATGCACCCTCTAGCCCGTCAATGCTGCCACCATCTAGTTTGACTTCGACAAAATCAAGCTTCTTGCCCATGAACTCAATAACCTCATTAAAAGAATGGCAAAGAGGAGTAGTAGATTATTGCGATGCTGCTACCATCAACGCTCACAATTGCGCGTTAGAAG
>JBNPEG010000154.1:0-47735 GCA_051117555.1 Elainellaceae cyanobacterium
CTCGGCATCCTGTCCAACAGTTGGTAAATTAGCTCTTGGGCGTGGGCAAGGATCTTCATGAGACTTGCAATTTATTGGTTCCACGCCCTTTTTTCTCATTCCTGCTGCCTAGGTGCAAGATATGAGCCAACTGATGCGTTGGGGCGATTGGTCTATGCCAAAACAGGAGGCAGTTCGTATCGAAGCACCGATAATGAGCTGTGGGTCGCTTTGGCTGAAAAAGCCTACGCACAACTGAATGAATCCGGATGGATTGGCCAAGATGGAACAAATTCGTATACGGGAACTAATTTGGGATATTCATCTGCAACGATGAGACAAGTTACAGCTCAAAGTACGATATCCAGGCGGTTAGATACTGCTTCTACTCCAAATTCTTTGGTTGATGCCTTCAATTCAGGTCAACTCACTGCTCTCACCACCAAGGGCAGTAGCGAGGTTGCTCCTACACTCGTCCCCGATCATTCCTACACTCTGATTGAGTATGAAGCATCAACTCAACGATTTACTCTTTTCAACCCGTGGGGATTGAAGGGAGGCTATTCGAATGGACGTTATATTCCTGGAACGATTCAATTGGGTTGGGATGAAATTGTCCAAAACTTTACCGGATACGTCTACACCCTTTCCTGAGCGGGTGAATAGGCAATATGTATTTTCCTGAAGTCAATGGACCTGGCTCATCATAGGGCGATCGCATCCTTCTTGGCATCAATGTCAAATCTAGCGGCATTTCAGCCGGTACAAGATTCGCTAGGTGGCAAGAACTCGTCATAGACCTCGGATTGAATAGTGATAAGCTGGGGAGTTGAAAATCGTTGGACGTTTCCTTCTCCTTTTATCGCCCTTGGAGTGATTTGTGTCCTATATTTATAGCTCACCCGCACCATATTTTTTACTCGTCGCCGGACTATTAGCTGGCGTTTCTTGTGGTTTAGCATTTTCTGCCACTCTTAAGGAATCTGTTAAAGACTGGTCGATAACCCGCACCCGCGAATCACTAGCCGCGATTCGAGGAATTCGCCTCCTCATTCCCTTTTTGGGGATTTGTGGGGGCGTTTGTGTGTTTCTCGCATCTGGGATTCAAATTTTTGCGTTCCCGGCTAAGATTTCCTATGCGATCGCCCTCCCATTGACCGTACTAACGGGAGGTCTAGTGTGGTATCAACTGGGTCAGATTTTACGCCAACTCCAGCGAGGGGGGTCAAAGGCGCTCGATCTAGATTCGCTATTTTAAGCGGCACGACAGTTGCGACTGGCACGATTAGACGGGGTATTGTCTATTTCGATTGTTCGAGAACCTGTAGACAGGCTTCAACAGACGCGCCCTGCTCCATCGACTTTACCAGAGCCTCATAAGCGGCCTGGTGCGTTTCGAGGAGCGTTTTTGCTTGTAATGCAGACCACCGCTCTTTGAGGTTGCACTCTTGCATCGGACGACGCAGCTGAGTCCACAAAATTCGCATCTTTTGGCGATCGTCTTCTCCTCCTTCGGCGTTGCCGTAGGTGAGTGTCTCGGCTGCAACGCCAGCCATCCAGACCTTGCAATAGCGGTCTACTAAGCTTGACGATAATGCACCGCCCTCTAACTGAGCGTCGAGCTCTTGGCTATCAAAACTCACGCCGCCCAATCCTGGCTGCCCTCGACGAAATGCGTCCCAAGCGCTTAGGGTGTAGCTTGTGATCGGAATATTGAGCAAATGGGCAACAAGGAAATGTCCTGCCTCGTGGTGAACGACGCGACGGCGATGTTCTGGAGAAAAGCGAGCAACCCAATCGAGGAGAAGCGTGCTGCCACGCCCTTGCCAGGCGAGGGTGTCGACTGTGGCGATGCTCAACATCCCGAACATGGCGATCGCCGGAACAGCAGGGGAGAGATTAATCAGGGGGCCAAAGACGCTCATCATAACGAGCGAGAACAGGGTAATAGCGAGAAGATTAAGCGAGGTCTGACCCACAGATGATGCTCCCAAATTTGCAATGAGTATCTAAAATTAACTATCAAAAATTAATTGTCAAAATTAATTATCTGGATTCGCCGAAGACGAGGCGCTATTGGGTGAACCGTAGAACAACTCTAGACTCTCAGTATCGCCGACAAAACGCCAATGCCACGGTTCGTAATTCACACCAGAGGCATTGTCCTTGGGAAAGGATAATTCAAAGTTATAATACGCTGCATGCTCCTCAAGCCATCGAAATGCAGGCGTGTCTTCAAAATCAGTCTGAACATCAGTTTCAGGACGAGTCGCGTCCCCAATATCGATGGCATAGCCGGTATGATGTTCGCTATAGCCAGGAGGCGCACTCGTTTCAGCACGGTGAGTTGTAGCTTGCCCTTCTTCTGCCTTGATGCCAAAGAACAGATATTTTTGATAGTCAATCGAGCGAAACCCAGACAATGCAACCAAATAGATATCGTCTGCTCGGGCTGCATCTGCCATTGCTAGAAATTGGTCAGCCGCAGACTCGCGAAGCTTAACCTTACCATCTGCGGTTACTGAAACCAGAATATCTTCCGATACTTCTTCGTAGGGTCGGTGTCCTAGCAGGGTATCTGGAAATTGGATTCCAATGTTGCTAAGTGCGTCTCGTATACCTGGTTTGGCAGGGGTGACAGGGGCAGCCGTCACGGAGTCGGCTCGACTCGCGCCTTGAAGCTGCCAGACCCCCCAAATTGCTGCTAACAGGGCGATCGCTCCAACGCCAATGCCTCCCCAAACCCAGGGAAACAAAAATTTCGATGTTGCCGATGGAGCTTTAGGGGTTTCCCGCAACGCTTCGGGGATATCATCAGGGTCATGTGCTGGAAAATTAGACGACTTTCCAGGCAGATTAGGATTATTCACAGCCTAACCTCTGTAGGTGATGTAACTCAGTACTATTAATTGTAAACTGGGACACGGACTCTGCCAGTGCTGAAGCGCACGTCTCGACACAAGTTTTTGTGACCTCATCCAGGCATATGGCTGATTTAGAATCCAATCTCATTCGACTTTATCTTCCGCTCGTTGCATGGGTTGGGTTAGGGGTCGTGCTAGGAATGAAGCTCCCGGTGCAGGTACCGTTCTATCTGGGTAAGTTTTTGTTTTGGATAGGCGTACCCATCAGCATTTTGACATTTTTGCGCCAAGCGGATTTATCGGAGTCAGTTTGGGTAGTTCCGGCGATCGCTTGGATTGCCATTCTGTTAGGGGCTAGTTTGGCATGGTCTTGGATGATGATCACGGGTAGGGTGAAGCGTTCATCTCATCTTTCTAGGCAGCGATCGCCCTCTCAGGATGGTATTGAAGATGCTGAGGATGCTAGCAGCGTTGCGGATGAGTCGTCCCATCATCTGACTCATTCCGCTCATAAACCCTGGAGCTTACCGACTCAGGGAAGTTTTATGCTCTCGGCCATGATTGGCAATACGGGCTACTTGGGATATCCTGTCGTACTAACCCTGATGGGGCCTAAATTTTTCGGGTGGGCAATTTTTTATGATCTCTTAGGTAGCACACTAGGGGCATACGGATTGGGCGTTATTCTTGCAGCTCGATTTGGAACCAGTTATCAAAACATGGGGCAGCTTTTTCAAGCCATCCTCATCAATCCAGCATTCTGGAGCTTTTGGGCAGGGTTGGGGTTTCGTCAAGTGCCCCTACCGCAGCCCGTCGAGCGCGGTTTATTGGGCATTGCTTGGGCGATCGTAGCCGCATCACTACTTCTGCTAGGGATGCGGCTTAGCCAAGTTTCATCGTGGCGAAATGCCCAAAAAGCAGCGATTAGCCTAAGCATCAAGATGCTCATCGTGCCAATGGCGTTAGGACTATGCCTGCCAATCATCGGGATCACGGGCTCTGCGCGGCTGGTCGTGATTTTGCAAATGGCGATGCCTCCTGCCTTTGCCACTCTGGTTATTGCTGAAGCATACAATCTCGATCGAGGGCTCACCGTCACTGCTCTGGCGATTGGCTCAATCGGGATTTTAGCCACACTGCCCATCTGGCTATGGCTATTTGGGACGTAACCCAACCTAGTCAATACCTTCCGCTTATACTTACAGCAGGTTATTAACTAACCCACCCAATTCACATCTCCATCGGAGGAAGGAACAGACGGCAATGGTTTGGAGATAGGTACCTCACGACGTTGCTGCTGTTGGCTTTCGGACTTTTGGGAAGAATTAGAGGCTTGCCTGGCAGCGCGTTGAGGCTGCGGAGGGGGGGGAGGGGGAACTGAGCGAGAGGGTGAAGCATTGTGGGCAGCATTCTGGGGTGTGGTATCCTTCGATCGCCGTTCCGGGACAACGACCTTCTTCATCAAGTATTCAGTGGTTTGCTGTTTAACCCACCCACGAGCGGCTAAAACTTCACCAAAGCGCATACCGGTGGCTTTCTGATCATTTAGGGCAACTTCAATCTGAGCCCGGGTGACCAAACCCGCCTCTTCTAAATATGCGCCAATTCGTTTGCGAGTGTTGTTTAATACTGTAGGCACGGTGTGAAATTGATAGCGATCTATACTGTCTCGATACATACCCAAACTGACATGTCACGACACGGGCAGTTCAGTAAAGATATCTTCAGTAAAGATATCTAGTGATGCACTCAACTCGGCCCTCGCCCAGATTTGCAGTTTTGTTAGAGAAACGTTCTCATTCCGAGCTGGACGCGGCTTCATACTGTAGATGAACCCAATTAACTAGACCTGAACTGCTTTGTTTAGACCAATCACTTGGCATACTGATCGTCAGATGCAACCCTATTTACGACGTCAACCGAAGTAAGACGGATCTAAAAATTACTATTTCATCTAGCATAGCAACAGATTTATTAAGAGTTTAAGACAGATTAAGGGTTAGCTATGTAATTACTCTAAGTTTTGATGTGGTTAGCATGGCAGATTACAGATATTCAGACGAATCAAGAGAATTGCCCAATGACCCCTCTCAAGTCGCGCGGAGTCGGGCGTTGGTGCTCATTAATCCCCATGCACGGCAAGGGGGAAAAAACGTCTCAGAGGCGATCGCCTATCTTAGGTCATTTGGGTTAGATCTAATTCAGCCGTCTATCGATCAGTCCCAAGATTTTTCCCAGCTCATTTGCGACTATCGCGATCAGGTTGATCTTGTGATCGTCGGTGGCGGAGACGGCACCCTAAATTCTGCGGTCGAAGGGCTAATCGATACTCAGCTTCCGCTCGGCATTTTGCCGCTGGGGACGGCGAATGATCTGACCCGAACGCTGGGAATTCCGACATCATTGTTTGATGCCTGTGAGGCGATCGCCACTGGAACTCCTCACCGCATTGATCTCGGATGGGTAAACGGCAAACATTTCTTTAACGTGGCGAGCGTTGGGCTGAGCGTCAAGATTACCCAGCAGCTCTCTAGAGAAGCCAAGCGACGCTGGGGAGTTTTAGCCTATGCAACGACTGCATTTCAGGTAATTGTTAAGAATCGCCCCTTCAGGGCTGAAATTCGCCTTCCAGGTCAATCGTTTCGCATCCGCACGGTTCAAATTGCTGTGGGCAACGGTCGTTACTACGGAGGCGGCATGACCGTTGCCCATGACGCCACCATCGACGATCAGCGCCTCGATCTATATAGCCTTGAGATTGAGCATTGGTGGCAGTTCATCACGCTCATCCCCGCACTCTGGATTGGGCGTTTTCATGAATGGCTGGGAGTGCGGACGCTCGAAGCTCAAGAGATTGAAATTCATACCCGTAGCCCTCATCTGGTGAATACTGACGGGGAGATCACGACCCAGACGCCTGCTCACTTTCGATTAGTGCCGCATGCGATCGCAGTTATTGTTCCTCGAAATAAAAGCGATAATTGGTAAGACTTGTTGGCAAATAGGGCGATCGCCTCCACTCTCTGCTTCCTCCTCTCTCTACCCAATTCGGTGCAACTCACCTATGGAACAACTCATGCAGGTCTTTTCGGGCAGTCCTAGCCCGATCGTTGCGTTTACGATTCTGCTGCTGGTGATTCTGATTGTTCCGCCTTTTTTTGAACGCCTAAGATTACCTGGGTTGGTCGGTCTTCTATTTGCAGGGGTCGTCTTGGGATCAGACGGCTTAGGACTATTAAGTGCCGAATCTGAAACGACAAAACTGCTTTCGGACATTGGCAAAATTTATCTCATGTTTGTCGCCGGACTTGAAGTTGACTTAGGAGAATTTCGCAAAACTCGTACGCGTTCGTTAGGATTTGGCTCGGCAACGTTTTTGGTGCCTCTGATTGTAGGCACCCTGATCGGATTGCACTTTGAGTTTGGCTGGAATGCATCCGTCCTGATTGGCTCTCTGCTGGCATCTCATACCCTGTTGAGCTACCCCATCATTCAACGCTTGGGTGTGGTTCGCAATGAGGCCGTTACGGTCACAATTGGGGCGACGATTTTTACGGATATTGCTGCGCTGCTGGTCTTAGCTATTTGCGTATCCATTCAGGATGGTGAGTTCTCGATTGCGAGTTTGACCGTTCAGCTATTGGCTCTTGTGATATATTCGTTCGTGGTCTTGGTTGGCTTTGACTGGGCAGGAAAAGAATATTTTCGGCGCACGAGTGAAGAAGAGAGCAATCAGTTTTTGTTTGTGCTTCTTGCGGTTTTTCTGGCCGCTGTCGGTGCTCAAGTCATTAATGTCGATAAAATCGTCGGTGCATTTCTTGCCGGTCTTGCGGTAAATGATGTGGTAGGGCATGGCCCCGTTAAAGAGAAAGTAGAATTTGTGGGCAGTACGCTCTTCATTCCGTTTTTCTTTGTGGGTACTGGGTTGCTTTTAGATGTGCCTGCATTTGTACAAAGTCTAACGACGGAATTTGACCTCACCTTCGCCATTGTCATTGGTTTATTTGTTAGCAAGTTTCTTGCAGCGCTCATTGCCAAGGTTATGTTTCGCTACAGTTCAGCAGAGTTGTTCACCATGTGGTCACTCTCCTTGCCACAGGTCGCTGCGACATTGGCTGCCGCATTGGCGGGGCTGGAAGCCGGATTGTTGAGCGAGTCAGTATTCAACAGCGTCATTGTGCTAATGTTAGCCACCTCATTATTAGGCCCCCTGATTACCGAACGGTTTGCGGTAGGCTTATCAGTTCCTAAACCCAACTTAGACGTGGTCGCTCATGACGATTGGTGGATTGGTGAAGACGATGGGTCTGGCGATCTCTCAGAACCAGAGGGCGGTCATCCGTTTACGGTTTTAGTGCCCATTTATAATCCGCTCACTCAGCGGTATCTGATTGAGATGGCCTCTCTCTTGGCGAGACATGAATCTGGAATCATCGTGCCGCTTTCGATCGCCAAAGCTCAAGTGCATCCGGACGAACCCCAGCTTAATGGACTGCTCCGACAGAGCCAACGGTTGCTTCAGAGGGCTTCGGATATTAGTCGAGAATTTGATATCCGAGCAGAACCCCGAATTCGAATCGATGACGATATTTCCAATGGCATTAGCCGCACGGCTCGCGAAGTCTATGCCAATCTCATTGTCATGGGATGGAGTGAAACTACTGGATTGAAGGCGAGGCTATTTGGCAATTTAATTGACAGCGTGTTTTGGGCCTCTCACTGCCCGGTTGCGGTTGCCCGACTTTTAGACGACCCGATTAACCTGCATCGCATTTTGGTGCCCGTTAAAATTATCACGCCGCAAACAATCCGGACGATTCGGTTTGCCCAATTTTTTGTGGATACCAATCAAGCGTCTCTGACCCTGCTTCATGTGTGCGATCGCCGTACACCCGCCGAGCAAATCAAAGACTTCGAAGCAGAGCTCGCTCAGCTCTTTGCGCAATCTGTCTCCCCCAACAATTTCACAATCAAAACCATTCGCCACGATGATGTTGCAAACGTGATTCTAGATGTCTCAAAGGAATTTGACATGGTAATCTTGCGATCAATGCGTCGACGCACTGCCGGAGGTTTAGCGGTCAGCGATGTAACGACTCAGGTGATTCGATCACTAACGGGATCAATGATTCTATTTGGCGAACCCCATTCGTAGTTCATCCTCCTCCAAAACCCGATTCACGTATCGCAATGTGCAATTGCGCCAAGCGCATACTGCTATATTTTCCTGCATCCCTCTCGCCATTATGCTTTTCTTGTATCCAGGAGTCGGTACAATGAGCAAAGGAAGGATTAGTCTGTGGAGGCAAGAATGACCTCAGAATCTCAAAACCTGCCGTCAACCGAGACCTCCCTAGAATCGGAGAGTTCAGATAATTCTAAATTGTCGCAGGTAAATCAGTCTCAAGGGCTTAATTTATATCGAGCCGAGTCACCGTTGCCAGGTAATCGTCCGATTGCTGACAACGACACCGAAGATATTGATGACATGCTTGGATATCTCGACTGAGACGAATCACTCCTCGGAGTTGTTCTAGAATCAACGAAACTGTTGTTGTCCGTTTTGCCCCATCGAGCGATCGCCCTAGATTGCTCCATTAGCCTAATGAGCTATACCACAGAGCAACTCATTCAGATCTTAGATCAAGAACTCCGGGCAACCTGGAGAGGGGAGCGGATTTTGCTCTCCTCCGCCGACCGGATTCACAACCCGGTGATTTCTAAAGCCCTTGGCTCAGAGAAGTTAAGCAAAGTCTTTGCCTATCGAGACTTTCGCAGCCAGATTCATGATTATCAGCTTCAGCATCACGTTTCAGGTCTTATCTGGCGCACGTGTTCATTTCGAGGGCATGAGATTCCTTCACCAGAATTGCACAATCAGTTGGTCCCTGTCCCCGGCGATAAGGAAACATTAATCGCTTCAAAGCCTTCGATTATTACCTTTTGGCGCGATGTGACCCAAGGTATGAATCTTTGGTTAGTCGGCGATGAGCCGGTTCAAACCTCCAATGATCATGTCGAACGGCTGATTTCAGATGCGGAATGGGTTGAGGTTGATGCTGCACGCACCGAGCTTTACTTGAGCCTGTGTTGGGGAAATCCCAAAGAGTGTCATTATAAATGGGCATGGCCCAACTCATATTGTGAACGGATTATTGCTGCGGATGCTGAACCTAGCTCAATCAAGGTATAGTGAATGCCATATTGAGTTTGTTCGTCAGGTTCGAACGATTTACGTTCAGGAGAATTCCGATGCCAATTGCCGTTGGGGTGATTGAGACCCAAGGTTTTCCGACTGTTTTAGCGGCAGCAGATGCGATGGTTAAAGCGGGTCGAGTCACGATTGTTCGCTACGATCGCGCTGAAAGCGGACGTCAGTTTGTCGCGGTGCGAGGTCCTGTGTCGGAGGTCAAACGTGCGGTAGACGCCGGAATTGAAGCGGCTAATCGGCTCCCCTACGAAGGAAAAGTGACCACCTATTATATCGTTCCTAACCCCCCCGAAAACTTAGAAGCCGTATTACCCATTGACTACAGTGAGGAATCGGAGGAGTTTAGAGTTTGATTGCACCGCAATGGGACACTGCAAAAACAAATGTGTACAAATATAAAGAGTTATTGTACACATTACGCAACGCTAGTTTTCGACAAAATCTAGTCTGAAGACTCGTACAATGAGTTAGATTTGAATGTGCATTAAGTTCGGTTGCTTGTCATTGATTCAGGAGAGGGGACATGCCAGAGGCAGTTGGGTCGCTTGAAACGAAAGGATTTCCGCCCGTGCTTGCCGCAGCGGATGCGATGGTGAAAGCCGGTCGAGTTACATTAGTGGGGTATATCCGTGCGGGCAGCGCTCGCTTTACCGTCAATATTCGCGGAGATGTGTCTGAAGTCAAGGCTGCCATGGAAGCCGGGGTTGAAGCTGCAAAAAATGCCCCTGGCGGTGTGCTCGAAACCTGGGTGATCATTCCGCGCCCTCACGAAAATGTGGTTGCGGTATTACCCATTGACTTTAATGAAGATGTCGAAGTATTTCGTCGGTCCGTGGAAGAACCTCTTTTGCCTGGGCGGGGTAACGGCGCAGGACGTTAATTGACGCAATTCACGGTGCGTATTGGCATAGCCAATTTGGACACCCGTTAGTCACGGATGTGTCAATGGTGTAGTTGACCACGCCGAGTGATATGTAACTGGGCAACGATTGGAACGCCGGTCATTGTTCATGAATGATGCGTCTTAAAGACGCCAGCAGCATCGAAAAGATCTATCCATCAAAGAGCCATCCTGCGAGATTTCTCGTATCCGATCTCCTGAGAGCAGATTTTCGTGTAAGTCGACCGTCCTCGGTCGCGTGTGCCCTAACCGTGGGGATGTGAGCGAGACGTTAGGCTCCGCATTGCCACGGCAAACGCACGTAATTACACAAAATTTGGAACACTCTCATCTCCTCATATTTGATGAGTATCGTCGTCGGGGAGAACCCACTTGGGTGGCTCCGTCATTTTTTTCATGACGGCTTCTTGGGCGATCGCCAACATATCATCTAACGAGGTTTCGTGGATGAATTTCGATGCTTGCTCCTTATACTCCAAATTAGGGCATCGATCTCCTAAGACGCAGCCATTCACACAGGCTTCTGCACAATTAACTTGAGCGGGGTTCATTTAATGTGTCCTCCTGCTATCCAGAATCACAAATCGCACATTAACAAAAATCACATGATCGTGCATAGCTTATCAGTGTGCGGTGCGAGTCGCTACTAACCATTTCTTCCGCGCTGGTTCCGATCGTAGCGCACTCCGCTAGGGGATGGGGTAAGGGGTAGCTCGCATAAATGCAGAACCAATCGTCGATGATGCGTCAGTCTGGCAGCTTATATTGCCCGACGATTCGCTGCGCAAATTCTGGCACATGAGCCTCAAGTTTTTGGGGATAATGCCGTTTGACATAGAGATAATTGCGCGTGAAGTGAGAATCGATGGAAAAACGAGCATACTCGAGTCCTTTAGGCCCGATTTTTTCGATAACGATGCCCATAAGTTTGGCTGCCCACATTGGCAATGTCACGCCTTTGTCGTAGGCGGGTATGCTTTGCTGAACAGCATTTTGGCGATCGCCAGCTGACATCACGGGTTGCGTATCTAACTGATCCATGACGAGATCTAGCATCTCTTGTCCGCGATCGTTGCGAACGACAATCCATTGCCAGCCAAAGGGGGCTCCCATGTAGCCCACTACCAAATCGGCTAGAGAATTGACATAGTCAAAACAGCTCATACACGACGGCGCAAACACATCTTTAAGCTGGTTCGTCTTTAAGCCAAAGAAGGGTACCTTCTCAATCGAGCCATCCTCATGCTTAAAATGAACTTGAAAATCCTGCATAAACTCGTAATGCACAACTGTCTCAGGCGATCGGCTGGTGGTCTCCAAGAATTTCTGAAGTCCAGCGCGGGTCACGTTATCGACGCACGGGGTGCCTAATACATATAGCTTTTCTAACCCGAGCGTTTGCTCGACGGCTCGAAGCGCCTGAATCTGACACCCAACCCCAATCACTAACACCCGTTTCATGCCAGACTGTTCAATCTGCTCTAGAACTGACAGATTGGGGGACAGGGTTGGCTTATTGACGCGCGCGGCTAAAATCTCCTCGGGTGTACGAGCGACGATGGGCATCGGTTGAAAGCGGTCGTCGGCGGTATTTTGGACGCAAACCACGCCTTCGACTAGCCCTCGATTCAACATCTCGATCGCCACCGTGCTGACAATTCCCGTCCATTGAGCGCCATCAATGGGTTCTTTTTTGCGAGCTGCCATCATGGTCTGGCGCACCCCAAAATACCAATCATCAGAGATATCTAGATCGCGCGATCGCCCATGGGTTTGTTCTTCAAGATTGGCAATTTGCTGATTGAGGAATGCGCACGCCTCTTTGACATAGTGAATATAGTGGGTGTCGCATAGACCACACTCACTGCAAAGAGCTTTCGCCGGACGAGCTTTCCCGGGTGGAAGTGCCTTTGCTTTTTGATGAGGCTGAGATAGACCAACAGATTGAGGCTGCACCACAGTCATATAAAACCAGGATTATTAAATACTGCAACTGAACGGCTTTAATGATTCATCCTACAAGAAGAAAGGGGGCGAGGCTTTGAAATATTACGATTTAGTAAAGCAGGAGACACGTTCATCATCGGGGTGAATTGCCTGATCGAGAGTGGCCGATTGCCCGGACAGAGCGAGTAAACCAGGCAAACAGAATCAGCACTGAAATGATTTCTAAACGCCCCATCCACATCAGCAGCATTAGCGTCAGTTTTCCTAACCAAAATAGATCTGGATTGGCAATGCCGATCGATAAGCCGGAGGTGCCCAGTGCTGATGCAGCCTCGAAGAGAACGTCAGATAGTCGGTAGGTTGGCTCAACAGCATGAAATAAAACAACGGTTCCCACTCCCAGTAGGGTCAACCAGAGCGTTGCTAAGACGGTTGCCGATTTTAAGTGACGGTGGGCTTCGATTTCTGACAGCACGGTTCCGTCTATTTCGTAGCGAAGCTCATCAGGCGATTCTCGATACATCAACCGGAGATGCCACACCACGGATTTGTACAGGACTGCAACGCGATCGAGCTTTAACCCCCCCACCGTTGAGCCTGATATCGCCCCAAAGACCATGGCTAGGCTCATCATCAGCGCAGCGATCGGGCTCCAATTTTCTTCCTGAATGGTACTTAATCCGCACGTTGTCAGGGCAGATGTCCATTGAAATGCGCTATCTAACCACTGCCAAGACCCTGCAAACCAGTAATGTTCGAACAGCAGTACAAGGGTGCCAGTGCTGAGCAAGAACCAAAAAACACGATGACGGGTATCAATCCAAAGGGCAGAGAGTTGCCGATGTCTGAGCAGGCGCGTATGGGTTAAGAAGCTGACAGCCCCTGTGATCATGATGAGAATTGTCACAATTTGGACTGAGGCGCTATAAGTCTGAAAGCTATTGCCTGTGATGGCAAAGCCGCCAGTGGCGATCGCCGTTAGCCCATGATTGACGGCTGCCCACCCAGGCATGCCAACTAACTTGAGCAACAGAATGCTCAAGCCAGTGTACAGGAGATAAATTTTCCAGATTTCTTGGGCGGTTTGTCGAAGGCTCGGAGCCAATTTTTCTTCCCGTGCTTCGGCTGAATACAGTTGGCTAATGTTTGCGCTTGGTTCTAGAACGGTGAGAGTTAATACGATCAGCCCGACTCCTCCAATCCATTGCGTAAACGAACGCCACCACTGCAAACAGTGCGGCAACTGGCTAGAGTCTCGCGCCATCGTCAGTCCTGTGCTTGTGAAGCCAGAGACAGATTCAAAGAGCGCATTCCAGACATTTTGAAATTCTCGAACCGTTTGCGGCGTCTCTGGCAGACTCGATAAATGAAACGCAATCAGCAGATAGGGAATGGCACCTAGGAGAAATAAAATTAACCAGCTCAGCGCCACAATCAACAGCGCCTGCCGAAATTGGGCAGCTTTTTCTCGCCGAAATCGACGATAAAGCCACTGCCCAATACCGATAGAAATAATTGCGGTTAGAAGAAACGCCAGAATCGCATAATATTCGTTGAATACTATACATACCGGGATCGATACGAGTGCCATGACTCCAGGCACTTGCATCAGCAATCCTAAAGCTCTGAGGGGCGTTTTGTTCTGTTTACCAACCTGCAACTGACTTTAATCACGCGACACCTATGACTTTAAGCAGGCGTCCTTGGGTTGTCATGGTTCGCAGGTGTAATGTTGAATAGTGCGCCAAATAATAAGCCCCGGCTATATATAGGTGCCGGGGCGAAGTACTAATAGAGGTTTCGAATAGATTTTCAAATCCGCTTTGAACTTAAATCTATAGTAGGACGCTCTCTGTTAAGGAAAAATAATTCGGGCATAAACCATTGATGAAGATCTGGGAACAAATTTTTGAATATCGCAGTCTGCCCGCACTGGATCGCGCAGTCTTCTGAATTACGCAAAGCTTTGGGAGACGCATCCGGCACTCCCGACGGTATGAGGCGTTCCTAAGATGCCGATGCGACGATGCCAAATTAGGCGATCGCCACTGTGATGTCTCGAATTCGCTCAATGTGCTGGTGTAGCCCATCTACGTCGAGGCGATAGCTGAGCGGGTTGGCAATGAGTCGAGCCGTGCTTTCAAAAAGTGAGTCAATTTCGATTAAGTTGTTTTCTTTCAGCGTTCGTCCGGTTGCAACTAAGTCAACAATTGCTTCTGACATCCCCGTAATTGGACCAAGTTCAACTGACCCATAAAGCGAGATGAGCTCAACGGGTAAATCAATCTGCTGAAAATAGTCACGGGCACAGTTAACAAACTTTGAGGCGACCCGGCAGTGGGGGGGCAAGTCGAGCGCAGAGCGATACGGACTAGAGGTTTTCACGGCAATCGACATGCGGCAGTTGCCAAATTTGAGATCGACGAGATGAGCAACTTGGGGCTGCTTTTCTCTCAAAATGTCGTACCCAACGATGCCAAGCTGAGCCTGTCCGTATTCCACATAGACAGGTACGTCATAATTACGCACCAGCAACGCTTTAGCACGGTGGGCTGAATCCCAAACTTCAAGCTGTCGATTAGAATCATCCAGCAGCACGCTAAAATCTAGCCCGATTTGCTGGAGCAATCGAATACTGTCCTTTAAAAGTGCCCCTTTCGGGAGTGCAACCGTTAGCATAACCGTCAACGTATATTAGATTCCGGTTTGATAGGCAGGAGACGCTACCCACGAGATTGCGATACCGAGTGCTAGCCCAGCAATGACTTGAACCGGGGTATGCCCTAGCAATTCTTTTAGTCGGTTTTCGTTAAAGGTTGGGTGTTCTCGAAATAATTCGTCAATAATTTGATTGAGAATTCGAGCTTGGATGCCTGCGGCTTGCCTAACCCCTGCTGCATCATACATGACAACGATCGCGACGACAAAAGCGATCGCAAATTCTGCGCTACTCCAGCCTATCGTTTGCCCAACTCCAGATGCTAATGCTGCCACCAGGGCTGAATGAGCACTGGGCATTCCACCTGTTTCAAAGACTGTTTTCACACTGACTTTGCCATACCGGACAAATTCAATCGGCAGTTTAAGCGCTTGAGCTGAGAGACAAGCTATCAGTGCAATGACCAACACTCGGTTGTCCAAGATATGCCAGAAGTCTTGCATGATCGTTTGTAAATTTAATTCGTGCGGGCAACAATAAAGTCGGCGAGTGCCATCAGCGGCTGAGCAAGCCCACCAAACGGTTTAAGCTCGGTTTTGGCGGCAGCGATGAGCTGATGAGCTTTCTGTTTAGAGACATCAATTCCCCAAATGCTGGGATAGGTAGCTTTTTGCGCTTGTAAATCTTTTCCGGCGGTTTTTCCAAGTTCGGCTTGCGTGGCGGTGATGTCTAAAATGTCATCCACAATTTGGAAGGCTAGACCAATATACTGAGCATACCGAGATAGCCGTTGAACATCCTGTTGGCAGGCACCCGTCAGCACTGCGCCACACACCACCGACGCTTCTAGAAGCGCGGCTGTTTTATGCTGGTGGATAAAATCAAGGGTTTCAATCGACACATCGTGTTGTCCTTCAGATTCTAAATCGACCGACTGCCCGCCAACGAGGCCAGCGGCTCCTACAGCACGACCCAGCCGTGCAACCACATCTAAGATGAGGTTAGGGGACACGTTGTGGGTTTGAGTGGCGACAAATTCAAATGCGTAGGCGAGTAGCCCATCCCCCGCTAAAATGGCGATCGCTTCTCCGTATACCTTATGGTTGGTGAGTTTGCCTCGACGATAATCGTCATTATCCATCGCCGGTAAATCGTCATGGATTAATGACATCGTATGAATCATTTCGAGGGCACAAGCCGTTGGCAGTGCCATATCAATGGTGCCACCCGTCATTTCGCAGGTCGCCAGACACAGAATGGGCCGCAGCCGCTTTCCTCCTGCCATCAGCGAGTAGCGCATTGCTTCATAAATTTGTTCTGGATAGACGACTGTAATGGACTGCTCTAGGGCATGCTCAACCAAGGCTTTGCGCTGGGTCAAATAGTCCATCAAGTCAAAGTTGGATTGGGATGAACGGGTATCGTCTGTCACGACCATGCTTTTAGAACTAGTCATATCCTCAACTATATTCGCAGGAAATTGTGGCTTAGGCGAAACTCGGTGACTGAACTCAGGATATTGCATCAAAGTTGAAGGCGCTGGCGAAAACTCCAGACTGTGTTGTACAACAGCATCGTGACCGTCATCGGCCCTACACCGCCAGGCACAGGCGTAATCCAGTCTGAGACGGCATAAACCTCATCAAACTGCACATCTCCCACGAGGCGAGTTTTACCGGTGCGATCGCTGACTCGGTTTATCCCAACATCGACAACCACTGCGCCCGGTTTGACCATCTCGCGGGTGATGAATCCGGCGCGACCCACCGCTGCGACTAGAATATCGGCACTTTGGGCGATCGCCCCTAGATCTTGAGTTTGAGAATGCGCTATGGTCACGGTTGCATCGGCTGCCACCAGCAGCATCGCCATCGGCTTGCCCACCAAAATGCTGCGTCCGATGACGACAGCCTGTTTCCCCTTGAGAGAAATGTTGTACTCGTTTAGGAGACGCATGACACCGGCGGGCGTGCAGCTCTGTAATCCGGCTTCTCCTCTCAAAAGCTGCCCCATATTGTAAGGGTGGAGCCCATCGGCATCTTTTTCAGGGACAATCTGATTGAGGAGTGCCACGGCATCGAGATGGGCAGGCAACGGCAGTTGTACTAGAATTCCATCGACATGGTCATTTTGATTGAGAGCCTCGATGGTTTGCTCTAGTTCGGTTTGAGAGGTTTCGGTCGGAAAATGCTGACCATACGACGCAATGCCAACCCGCGCACATGCCTTTTCTTTGCCGCGCACATAGGCGGCGCTGGCCGGGTTATCGCCGACCATCAAGACGGCTAACCCAGGGGGGCGACCCGCAATTTTGCTGAGCGTTTGCGCCTGTTGAGCCAAATCAGTCTGAATTGTCTTCGCTAACGCTTTACCATCCAATAGATCAGCCATGCTGAAGTAGAGTAGAGTGAGATTAGGGTTCGGTGTCTATAATGAGCGGTTTAACTCTCATATAGTGTCTCAGATTTGGTTACGCGTTTGAGAAGAATGAGTCAAACCCTTAAAAATTCAACGCACTGACTCATCAATGCACTGACTGATGGATAGATCAAATTTGAAGTGTAACGGGATGGCTGTGTACCGTTCTTCTGTAAGAAGTTGGCTGGGGGGGTGGCTGGGGGGATTCATTCTTTTGTTTGGAATCCAAGCGTGTAGCCCGTTTATGTCTTCTGACTGGGGAGTGTTTGCATTCGATTGGTTTCGCAGAGTTCGTTCTGTTGAGTCGATTGATACGCGTTCGGCTGCTGGACAGACCGTTTATCTCCAGGGAACAGTAGGCGATCGCATTCCCTTGATCGACGCCCAGGTCTATCAACTGCGCGATGATTCCGGTACGATTTGGGTGCTCACCTCCGATTCTCAGCTTCAGTCGGGCGATCGCGTGCGGATTTTGGGAGAGGTGCGTGTTCAAGACTTCCCCGAACTTGGAAAAGACGCTAGCGACATCTATATTTATGAATTAGACCAGCTAGAACCCCTCGTAGATGAGTAGGCAAATTGTGACTTTTATCCCCGTCATGACCGTCTGATTTCCTATGCCGCTAGCCGCTGATGCTCGACCTAGAGTCGTCGGAGCCATCCTCAGACAAAACGACCAATTTCTCATGCAGCTCCGCGATGACATTCCGACCATTGCGTATCCGGGACACTGGGCGTTTTTTGGTGGGCATATCGAACCTGGAGAAACGCCTGAAGCAAGTATGAGGCGAGAGCTCCTCGAAGAAATTGGATACTGTCCCTCGATGCTGACTGAAATTGGCTGCTATGACAATTTAAACGTGATTCGATATGTCTTTTATGGATTATTAGACATTTCCATTGATAGACTAGTCCTCGGTGAAGGATGGGACTTAGACTTGTTTACGAGTGAGCACATTCACCAAGGCTATCGGTTTTCCAATCGAGCCAAAAAGATATGCCCGATCGGACTGCCTCACCAACAAATTTTGCTCGATTTTTTGCAGCAGAGTGACGGGGTTTGACGAATTAACCTGAGCACTAATCAAACTGGCACTCCATACGATAGGAACGCTCCATGGTCAACTCAGCATCTCGACAGCTTGATCGATTAGGTCAAACGGGTCGGATTGACCCCGATGACTATCAGATTCGAGAGAGTAAACGTGCAAAGCATGTGTCGATCAAAGTGTCTCATTTGGGTGAGGTTGAAGTTGTTGTCCCGCCTCAGTTCGATCGTCGTGAGTTGGCTAAAATTTTGGCACAGCGACAACGTTGGATTGAGAAACACCTCCATCGAATCGCGGCAGAGAGGCGATCGCTCTCTCCCAAGCCTGAAGACCCTTTGCCTGCTCAGATTTTGCTGCGATCGCTCTCCGAAGAGTGGACGATTGATTATCAACTGACTCAACGGGTCGCTCCGTCCATCTCAGTTCCGCAGCCGGGGCGTCTTGTTCTCCGCACCCTGGATATCTCACCAGATATCTGCTATCCCCTATTGCGCCACTGGCTGAGTCAGCAAGCGAGAATTCACTTTGACCCTTGGCTTCAAGACATTAGTCAAACCATTCAACTGTCGTACAGCGCCATGTCTGTTCGGGGGCAAAAGACTCGATGGGCAAGCTGTTCAAGTCGCAAATCTATCAGCCTCAATTACAAGCTCTTGTTTCTGCCGCCTGCTCTGGTTCGCTATGTGTTTATTCACGAACTGTGTCACACGGTTCACCTGAATCATTCGACAAAGTTTTGGGCACTAGTGGGCGAAAAAGAGCCCCATTACAAATCGCTCGATCGAGACTTGCGAACGGCATGGCGATATGTGCCGGAGTGGGTCGATCGGTAGTCCGTAGAGCGTTGAATGATGGTTGCGAGTCAGCATTATTTCTGATCACGATGGGGGGACTACGATTGGGGGCGATCGCTCGGTTCTTTGACACGTGCCAAGACCTGAATCTTGCTCAGATTTCTCACCAGCCGCTTTGCTTGATGCTTAAATAGCGGAGTCGGTAACGTTTTGGGAAGATCCTTCATACAGTCTCGGGCGTCATGAATGCGACATCCTGAAATCAGAGCAATTTCAGTGCCGCCATCAAAGCTAGCCTGCGGAGTTAAGGCAGTTTCGATGACCACGTTCCACCGCCGAGGTGCCATTTCTGCTTGTTCGATGCGCTTCAACCCTTCACGAGTCGCTAACACAATCAAGCGATCGCCCTCTCTCAGGCGAATATCGTCGGACGGCATGAATTTAGGAAGATCCTGCGCCAATTTTTGATAATAAATAGGCACCACATCGTACCCATACGCTACTTCTGACAGCAATAGCCCGTTCAACGTATCATCGGCTTCAATTCGATATTCAGTGACCAGCACGGTTGTATGGTCGAGTCGAAAGAGGCTGAGGACATTCTCACCAAATGCGGCTGCGACAAATGCCTCTGCGGAGAGGGCCGATACACAAAGCACCTGGGCATACGAAAAGAGCCCGGCGATATAGTTGCTAAATCGCTGGTCGTAGGTACGAATCACGATGCGGCTGTGGGGGTTGGCGTCGTGAACCATAAGCCCCATTTCCAAGTTCTGCATCTCGTCTTCGGTGACGGCAATGATGCTCTTGGCCGACGATAGATTGGCCTGGGCGATCGCCTGACTCAGATCCCCCGAGATAATCGGAATCTGAGGGAGTAAATCTGGATCGGGAGTGCCTTGCATCATGCCGATCAGCGGTTGTTTGAACTCTTGCAGCAACGCGGCGACGCGCCGACCCACTCGCCCTAGCCCGATGACCACAATGTGATTTTGCGGCGGTAATGGAGGACGCCGCCGCAAAAATTGCAGCCGCATGGTCAACAAATTCTCGGTTAATAGCGCATAGAGCACTCCGACAAACGCCGTGCCTGCTAGCGTCAGTCCTAGACCAAAGAACCGCAACCACCAGGGAATGGGCACGGTCAATTCAAATTCGCTAAACAAATCGCCATAGCCGCCAAGCAATAAAACGACCGTGGCGTAGAATGCATCCGGTAAGCGGGTGCCTGGATAAAATAACCAGAATAAAAGTGTTCCAAGGCTCAACAATGCGATTACGGTCACACCACACAGCGCGACGACGCGACGAATTTGATGGCGATCGCTCTGTCTCCAAAATTGGGTGAAGGTGCGTTTGAAACTCGCCCAATTCAAATGCTGAATAATGTGCTGTAATCCTCTACTTTTGGTTCGAGTTACATCAGGAGTAGCGGAGGGTGCTTTCGTGAGGAGATATGGTGAAGCTTCAAGGGTGATTAGCCAATCCCCCGTCCGAATGATGGCATCAGGATTCCAATCATAAAATTGGCTTGATGAATTGGATAGCTCACCCGATAACGATGCCGGACGATGCTTTAAAACCTGGCGGCGGCGGCTGTTTAGTTCATACACTTGACGCACATTGCACCAGCGATCGCTCGATTGAATCGTGCGCTGAATGACGTGCATGATTTGGTCATCGATGTTGAAAAATCCTAGAATCTCCTCATCGAGCGCCGTGAGGGCAAACGCTGACGCTGAAAGCTGAGTGGGCTCAAATGCTGCAAAGTTTTGAAGCTGTTGCTCTAAAAGCTGATTTAGATTCTGCTTAGACGATCGCACAACCAATCGAATGTCTGGATTGATTAGCCTGGCCGCAAACGCTGCTTCAATATTGACGCGCTCATCGGATGTCACGAGTAACACCGCTCGACAAGTCTGGATTTGCGCTTTCTCTAGGATGTCGCTGCGTCGACAGTCTCCCGTCCATAATCCGTTTAAAGATTGAGGGATTGTCGGAATTTCCCAACTTTCTGGCGGGACTAAATCAACCGCATTCACCCGAACACCAAACTCTTTAAGCAGGGCAACACAATGTTGTCCCAAGCTCCCCAGTCCACACACCAAGATGCAGTCTAGCTCGTGACTGTAAGATAACGTGGGATTGGAATCCACAGGAGACGGCATGGGAATCACCCTCCGTGGTAAAAGAGATTTGCCATCATTGTATTTCTAATCTTGAGCGATTAGGATAGCCAAAGATGTGCTGAAATGACTGATATTGTTAAAGAACTTGCGTGACCCGGTCGATTATTCCGAGGCGATCGCCCATTTGAGTGAGGCAGATTTGATTTTGGCTCGACTTATTGAGCGAGTCGGGCAGTGTCGCCTCGATGAGGCACAACAGACCGGAGATTTACTGTATTCTTTGTCGCGAACCATCATTCATCAGCAGCTTTCCATTAAAGTCGCTGCAACAATTCATCGTCGATTCCTTCAGCTTTATGCACCCCATCCGTATCCAACGGCTGATTTGATTCTCAGCACATCGGATGAAACCTTGAGAAGCGCAGGAATGTCCCGATCAAAAACTACTTATCTCAAAGACCTTGCACAGAAAATCATAGACGGTCTGCCCGATGTGGATGAGCTTGCCACTCTTGATGATGAAACCATTATTGACATTCTCACTCAGGTAAAAGGCATCGGACGATGGTCAGCCCAGATGGTGCTCATTTTTCGACTCCATCGGCTTAACGTGCTGCCGACTGATGACCTCGGCGTTCGGACAGGCATCCGCATTCTCTATCAACTGAATGAACTGCCCAATAAAAAAAGCGTAGAACACATCGGGCAGCTTTGGCGACCCTATTGCTCAATCGCAGCCTGGTATCTGTGGCGCAGCCTTGATATGACGCAACCTTGATGTGGATATTAAGTCAGTTGCCCTGATTGACTGACAAACCTCACAATACTGGCAGCCTGTTAGCACGTGAGCGATCGCGGTGCTGCTGTAAACCTTACAGACGTCTGTTGAGCGATCGCCATGCCTCTATAGGGTAAATCAAACCAATGTGAGTCATCACAATTCAATGATCATCGATAACCTTCATATGTCGAGCCCTGATCATTCGATGTTTGTCGATAACAATGGCATGTTTCTCTATGACAATGGCATGTTTCTCTATGACAATGGCATGTTTCTCTATGACAATGGCATGTTTCTCTATGACAATGGCATGTTTCTCTATGACAATGGCATGTTTGTCGATGACAATGGCATGTTTGTCGATGACAATGCTTCTGTAATGATTGCAATCCTATGTTGACCGATAACAATGCTTCTGTAACGGCTGCAATCCTATGTTGACCGATGACGATGCTTCTGTAATGCAAATCCCTTTGCTACTCAGGGTTATCAAGTTTTTCCTGAAAGATAGCTTCGACTTCTGTTTCAGGATTAGCCAAGCTGAAAGGGGACGGTTGGCGATTTGCCGGATTACGGCGACTCATCAAAACCTCTAATGCGGCCTGAAAAGTTCTGGGTCATTTCTGTAGTTGGAAAGGTACTGCTTTAATTCAGCATTTGTCATTTGCGACAAATCCGATTTCATAGAACAATCTCCCAACTTCCATCTTCATCAATCACACGTGCGATCTCATCACGTCCGACTCATCTAAGGTCTGGAGGTTCTACGGTATCGGTTGTGACATTATCAACCGATACCGTCAATTCATAGGAAACAGGTTCTGACGACGTAGAAACCACGACGACTTCATAAAATCCGGTTTGGGGGAGCTGTCCAGACCAGGTTAGATCGCGCGAGTCTGCTAGCAGATAGGACACGTCTGACGTTGGACTTGGCACATAGATCGACAGCAGAGTTGTTTGAGATGGCGCCTGTAGATTTAGCCGCAGAATTTGTCCTTCAGATAATCCCATGATATAAACCTGCCCGCCTCCAGGCTGGAGAGTGCCATCGACGCGATCGCCAAACTCCCCCTCTGGAAACCGAATTCGAGTCAAGGTTTCTCCCGATTGAAGGGCATCCACTTCATCGGCTGCAATGCCGTGCCAAATTTGCCCGATTGGTTGATTGAGAAACTCGTTATCCACCTGGTCTGGAAATAGGTGAAAGAAGCGAGCATCGGTAAGGTCATACAGCGCGTCGCTGCTGACATTAAGCTGGTTAACGGCGTTGCGCCACCGCTCTCGATCGGCTTGCGTGTAGCTGCCTAAAGATTGGCGGGCATCTGCACTCAGCGTCTCCTCCAACGTATCTAACCAATCAGAGGCGATCGCATCCCATCGCGATCGCCACTCAGCATCCTCATCAGACTCGGTGAGGGCTCGTCCTTGCTGGTCAGGATACTCGTCGTAGAAACGGGCATCCGTTAGACTCACTAAAAACGCCTCGTCGATGCCTAACTGCTCGCGCTGTTGTCGCAATGCCTGTTTGCGTGCCTGCTCATCTGCGGAAAATGTTGGCGACGAGTCAATGCGCTCCTCAGTTGGCTGGGACGGATTAGGGTCGAGCAAGGTTGACAGCCATTGATAGCCAATCCACCAGCCCAGCCCTGCGACTCCAACAATGAGGGCGATCGCAGAAAAGAGTTGCCCGAAGGCAAATGACGGACGTTGCGGCGACATTGACGGGGCCATTGATGGGGCAACTGACGGGGTTGCAGTCGCCGCTCTCGTTGCCGTTGACGGAGCCGGGGCAGGATATTGCCCTACATAGTGGGTCGGTTCGGGTGAAGAGACGATAGACGGAGCGGCGCTCGGTTGCTCAGCGGGTTTAGGAATCGCGTTGAGCCGTTGCAACACGTCACGTGCCGATTGATAGCGATCGCCCGGCTTGGGTGAAAGCATTTTTTCAAGCACATACGTCAACGCAGGACTCACCCGAACGTGGTGTTGCCAATAATCCGTCGTTTCTTCATTCACCAGTAAATGGGGAGAATGCCCCGTCAGCAACACCAACGATGTGACTGCCAGTGAATACAGGTCACTATGGGGAAACACCTGCCCTGAGCGCAATTGTTCTTTAGGCGCGTATCCCTGTTTCCCTAATAATGTCAGGATCGTCTCGGGCGGAGCCGTTTGACGGTGCTGGGCAAATTCAGTTGCTGCGACATAAGCCGCTTGCTTCACCCCTCCAAAATCGATTAGTACTGGCGTCTGATCGGCATCCCGTAAGATTAAATTATCAGGAGAAATATCTCGATGAATGACGCCAGCACTGTGGATATACTGCAAGACGGGCAAGACCTTCTGGAGAAATTCAATGATTTCAGCTTCAGTGAAGCATTGCCCATGCCGCTGAAGAGCATCAATCAGCTCCTGATACGTTTGCCCTTCAATATAGTCTTGGACTAAAAACAGACGCTCTCGTCCTTCAAAATCCGCCCGCAGCAGTTCGCGGAATTTAGGAATTTGCGGATGATGAAGTCTATATAGAACGCCTGCTTCACGTTCAAACAATGATTCAGCTTTGCGAAGCGCTTCAGCTCCCTCCACTTGGGGCGCAAATTCTTTGAGGACACACGCCTCATCAAATCGATGAATATCTTCCCCTAAATAGGTTCGCCCAAAACCACCATGGCCTAGTTGACAGCGAATACGATATCTCAGCCCCACTACCGTTGCAGAATCCGCTCCTATCATGACCCGTGGATCACATTTAGGCGCAATGGGAACAAGCTCCTCGCCACATAACCGACAAAATCGGCTATCTGGAGAATTTTCATGTCCCTGGCTACAACGGATGGATGACATAGACGCTAACAGACTTCATGAATCAAGAATAATGGCAGGTTAGACAGAGGGTTCTGCAAACACCTCATTTTCTTATCCTCTCAAATATTTCCATAAACTGGCATCGTTGCCCCTCGAATATCTTGAGCGGCATCGGATGCTAGAAAACAAATGACGTTGGCTAGTGATTCGGGTTTGACCCACTGGTCGGCATTGTCAGACCCCATGGCTTCGCGGTTTGCTGGGGTGTCAATCACACTGGGCAATACCGAATTAGCCGTAATATTTTTTTCTTTGGTTTCTTCGGCGATCGCCTTCGTGAGTGCGACAACTCCGGCTTTTGATGCACAGTAAGCAGCCAACTGGGCACCCGGTTGCTCTGCCCCCCGCGATCCCACTGTGACAATGCGCCCATAGCCCTGGTCAAGCATTCGTCGAAGGCTATATTTACAGGTTAAAAACGTGGTGTTCAGATTTAGATCAAAGTCTGCTTTCCAATCGGCATATCGGTATTCGTGAGCGAGCCCCATCGAGAAGCCACCGACTAAATGAATCAGCACATCAACACGCTCCATCGTGTCAACGACTTTCTGAACGGTTTCTTCATGGGTTAAATCGGCTGAGACAAATTTAATCTTGGATAAGTCGGAGGGCGAGAGCTTTTCCTTTAGTGTTTCAACATCGTGATCACTGTAATATGGAACCGTAACAGACTCAGGCTCTCTAGCCAAGACCGAGGGAGTCACCCCCATCCCCAATCCTCCGGTGCCGCCTGTTAGTAAAACGTGCTTGCCTTTCATGGATTACTCCTTCCATATCGGTTCTGTTCGCTGGATAATGCTGGTGCTATTCTTACTCAGTAAGGAAATGAATAAATCTATCAGACGAAGCAAGAATTAGCATCAATCATGCGTCGCAATTCGTTTATGAGGAGGAAAGGCTGATGCAGATTCTTCGCCCCCTTCACACCGCAATCCTTGTGTCAGATTTGGAAAACGCTGAACGGTTTTACGGAATTGTGTTGGGGCTACCAAAGGTCGACCGCCGCCTTAAATATCCGGGCGCATGGTATCAGCTTGGAGACTATCAGATTCACCTCATTCTGGATCAAACCTCTCCCAACGGGCTGCACAATCCGGAGAAATGGGGTCGTAATCGCCATATCGCGTTCGCGATCGCTGATTTGGGTGAGACAAAAGAGCGTTTGATAGCGCATGGTTTTGAGATTCAACTAAGTTCGTCAGGGCGAGCCGCATTGTTTACTCAAGATCCAGACGGCAACGTGGTGGAATTGGCAGAGGTCTGATGGCACATCTGCACGACTATGCAATCTCAATTGTGATGAATTTGACATTTTGCTAAGCCATCGGGAACTTTCTGCTGTGAGATGGGTCGTAGTTGTCTATAATCCCTCACGTTCTGGAAAGGGTGACTTGACATGGTAATCTCGACGCGATCGCACTCTAAAATCGCCCTACTAACCGCAGCAGGTCTTATATCCACAGCGGTATTGCCTGTTTTGAGGAGCGTTCCCGCTACAGCGATGACGCCTCAGGTATATACCGTGGCGCAGCTTTTTCCTACGTCTAGAATCGGGATTCCAGATGGGACAGTGATTCCAGTTCGCTATGACGAAGCAGAAAAGATCATTGTGACACCGGATGAAACCGCTGAGATTTCTCTAACGGTTGCGTCTGACATTCGTTCCAGTGCAGGCACAGTGCTCATTCCGGCGGGGAGCGTCATTGAGGGTGAGCTTCAGCCTATGGATGATGGCACTCGATTTGTGTCTGACGAGATTGTGTTTCCTAACGAGCGACGCCTTCCAATTGATGCTACCTCTACCCCCATTACGGATACCGAAGTCATCACTGAAGAGAGCGACCCAGATATCTTGCGAGGGGCTGCGATCGGGGCTGCTGCTGCCGCCATTTTATTTGAGGTGCTCGGCGACATCGACATTATCGAAGTGTTAGGCGGAGCGGGATTGGGAGCCTTAGGCGCGATATTGCTTGGAGGCGACAAGGAAGAGGTTGAGGTCCTTGTGATCGAACCTGAAACTGACCTAGATTTGACATTACAGTCTGATTTTGAACTCTGATTTTGAACTCTAGCGGGTCGACGGGTGCCACCTTCAAACCCTACTGCGACAGTATTGCAACGTCGGGTGTTAATAAAACCGCGTCGCGGCTATCAATGATGGCGGCAGTAAAGTTGCGATCGCTCAGGGTTTGCAAAACCAATGCAGCACTGTCAGGATCATCGGTGTAGGCCGCTAGTAAGTATGGCTGCTGCCCGTAGACGATCAGCCCCACAGGCGTATCCAATAGCTGCTGAACATCAATCGCAATGTCAGGACGATTGAAATACTGCACAATGACCGCATAGCCAACTCCAAGAGGACGAGGAGCATAAGCAGGCATCGGCTCGGCTGACGATGGGGCGATCGCAGAGGATTGAACAACCACAAAGGTCTGAAGGTTTTCTGTATCAGATAGATACTGAGCCCACGATGACGCAACGTCTCGGCTGGTGAACCCGCTAACTCGTAAAACAACCGTTTCTAAATAATCACAAATAGTGGTATTGGTTCCTCTGGGCAGAATTTGCTGAATTTGAGTGGGATCGGAATTGGGTTGATTCCGAATAAGCAGCAAATATTCTCCCGCAGTGGGAGGCTGACACGGGGGATAGGATTGAGCAGTGGCGATCGCCTGAATGCTACCCCATATAGCAGTGCCTAGCACACAGCTAGCTAGCAGAAAATGTTTCAAAATCCAGATTTTTTGATGATTCACCTGACCTAATAAAGATTAAATCACCTTAAGACACGCTACTCAGAGAAGCAAGCGGATCCGGAATTGTCTCAGACGGAGCATCAAATTTTCCTGTGATGACAAACTCCAATCTAAGTTTTAGCCACATAATGAATTTTTCGTCGGTGGAGATGACAGCGGCTGCAGGTTGAGGACAATTGGCCCTAACCGCTGCTAATTCGGGTGACTCTAGAAACGCAGGCTGAGGAACAAGCCAGAAATCAAGCTGCTTGCCGCGTTCTGCATAGTTTCGAGTGCGTTCTTGAAGAACTTCCTCAAGAGGCTCTTCGTCTATTAGGAAGGCTTGACTCGCTAACACATAATAGTAAGTCTGCATAATCTCGGACGGTTTCGTACTACTCACTGATGATGTCAAGGCGCTTAGCTATAAGCCAATATTAAAATCAATTCACTGCCCCATAGCCATATCCCATATGGTAGCGCGAGCGATCGCCCGATTGTCGAGCTTTAGCTAACCTTTTGTTGCGTTTTCTGTTGGGACTGTATTTTCCATAGATAGAGTTGCTTCTAATGTGAGACAGTTACGCCCGTTCACTTGAAGACGATATTCGACCCGATCCATCAGACGATTGAGAATCAACCAGCCATATCCTCCTTCCTGCAGGTCTCCTGGTTCTGGGGGCAGGTAGGTCGACAAATCAAATCCTTTTCCGTAGTCCCAAATTTCTAAGCAAACGTCTCGGGCTTTTACTTCTAACCGGATTAAGACGGGTAGGTTAGGCTGCTCTCGATGCGCATGACGAACTACATTGGAGTATGCTTCAACCAGCACCAACCGTAACCGATTCGCTTGACGTGACCAGTCTACAGAGTCTCCCAGCTCTGTCTCCAGACATCCCAGCAGCCAACCTTCGACAATATTGAGAAATTTTAAATCACTCGGTACATGCAGTTCCGTTCTCATGATTTACAGAACCTCCAGAGAAAGAATGGTTTGATCGTCGTCCTGAACGTCATTCTGGGATTGAATCTGATCAAGAATTTTTTTGAGGCTCAGTTCCCCCCGCTCTTGAGCAAGGAGTTGCCAAAGCCCCGTCTGCCGAAGCATAGAATTGCTGGATTTATCTAGATGTGTGCTGTGAGATGACGAAACCGTTGCTTCAGTAATTCCATCGCTGGTCAATAGTAAAACACTTCCACCGTCTAGTGAGACATGGCCAGATGGAGCCTGCCAGTTTGGTAAAATCCCGAGCGGCACTCCTCGATTCTTTAAATACGTCGGTAAATACGTCAGTTCGCAAGAATCTGGTTTAGGGTTGGCCGACGACTGTATGGCTAACTCTCTATAAGACCAAACCATCGGATAGATATGTCCTGCATTAGCATAAACCAGTTGATACGTTGAAGGAGTATAGCGAGCAATAACAGCCGTGATGAAGCAATTACTGCTCGCGAGATCGTCAAACATGCTGCTGTTTAAGCGTTGCATGACAACATTTGGATCAGGTGAAATTTCCTGGGATAGTTCTCGGCGTAAGATCGAAATTGCACTTGCCATAAATAGGGCGGCTGGTACCCCTTTGCCAGATACATCTCCAACCGCGACCCAAATATCTCCTTGGGGATGAATGTATACTTCGAAAAAGTCCCCACCCACTTCACGGGCCGGATAACAACAAGCCTGAATTTTAACATTCTCTAAGTCAGGCCAACTTTGCCGGAGCAGGTTGGTTTGAATTTGACGAGCGACCGCCAACTCTGCGCGCATCTGCTCTGTTTGGTCTTGAATTTGCTGATACAGTCTCGCTTGAGAAATCGCTAAGGCCGCCTGTGCAGCAACTTCCTCAATCAGGTTGACCTCTTCGGGAGTCCAAGATGGAATAATACTCTCTCGATAAAATGCCAACACAGCCAGTGCATCTTGCTGATAAGTCAAGGGGACAACTAGCTGCGTGTATGGGACAGACTCTATGATCTGATCTGAGTCAAGTTGAATGTGCTGACATTTTAATGCGGACATCAGCGAATTGATCGATTGCGCTTCAACGTAGCTGAGGGATTGATTGGTGAGTCGATGGGCAGACACATACGAGAAAACCTCGGATGAGAGATTATAGGCTTTGCCCCCCGAGTCATGGGTGGATACAACGGGATGTAAAATGCAAATTGCAGCATCAAAGGTTTCCCCAAGAGTTTGGACAATAGTCTGGAGCATGCTGCGGTAATCTAGTGATTCTCGAATGGCTGTTGTGACAGTATTAAACAGGGATTCGCGGCGTAAGGCTCGACGTAGTTCATGAGTCCGATGCTTAATCACCCGATAGGTTTCAGATGCTTGCAAGACCATTGATTGAAGTGCGTCAGGATTCCAAGGTTTGGTAACGTACTTAAAGACTTTTCCTGTATTGATTGCTCCAACTAAGTCTTCGACATCCGTATAGCCTGTTAGCACAATCCGGATTGTATCTGGAAATGCCTCCACTGTCCGACTTAGAAACTCGGTTCCTTTCATCATGGGCATTCGCTGGTCGGAAATGATAATTGCCATTTCCCCATGCTGTTCCAAGATTTGAAGGGCTTCGGGCCCACTGGCTGCTCTAAAAACAACGAAATGCCGGCGGAAGGTTCGATACAACAGATCGAGATTGTCAGATTCATCATCGACGACTAGCAGTTTCAGTTTTTCGCCATCTGACTGAGTCATTCGACTCCAATACTCCAATCGTTTGTGGGATGCAATAGATTCTGGATGGAGGGCCGATATAGACTATGAGGTAAAATTTAACATGTCAAAATTCATAGCTATATATAGAAGCATATTTGAAGCATATTTATAGACACGTGTCAGCCACCAGGAAATTTCGTAGTGTTTATTCATACATACAATAAATTTTCAATAAAACCGGGATGAATTACCGTAACACCGCTAATTAATAACGTACGTCGTCTTATAGCGAGTTGGATCACACGTGTAACAGTCGTCAATGAACCCTGTATGCTTGATTCGTCCATCTAGAAAATACCCCAAATTGAGCAAATGCTAACAAGTCATTGGTGAATTTGGACAATTAGGTTCGATAAAACTATCCGATTCTGATAAAGAGTCTTTTAAGTTAAAGAGATTGTAAGCGGCGCCTTCAACCTGTGGATTAAGCATGGATTTGACACTGATGACATTTAATCTTCGCTACGATAAGCCTGATCCGGGCGATCGCGCGTGGAGTTCTCGCAAAAAGGCGGTTGCAGCAGTAATTCAGCATTATTCCCCCGATATTATTGGGACTCAAGAGGGTAAAGCTCATCAACTGCTCGATTTACACCGATTACTACCGCATTACCAGAGCACAGGAGGCGATCGGTATGGTAACGGCACGGGCGAACATTGCGCCATCCTATACAACCCTCAACGATTGACGTGCTTAGAGTCCACTGATATTTGGTTAAGCGATACGCCCGATGTTCCGGGAAGCATAAGCGCTGAATGGGGAAACCCCCTTCCTCGCATGGCGACTTGCGCTACGTTCACCGATACGCGATCGCGTGATGAAACCATCGTTGTATGCAACACTCATCTTGATTATGAGAGTGCCACTGCTCGCGAACGAGGAGCCCGACTAATATGCGATCGCCTTGTACAGCCCTCAGAGAATTCGGCTGTATTTGTTACAGGTGACTTTAATTGTCCGCCTGATTCCCCTCCTCGCCAATGGTTGGCTCAGTTTTCTTGGGGCAATATGCAGATGGCAGATGCGCTAGCTAGTCAGCCGTTAGACTCACAAATGACGTATCATGCCTTCACCGGCAGAGCTGATGCGGCAATCGATTCTATTTATTATGCGGGGCAACTCCATCTAACGCGTGCCGAAGTCAATTCGCACCAGTGGAATGATGTATATCCGTCAGACCACTTTCCGGTATACGCTGCCTTTCAGACGCCTTCTAATCCGACATCGCTAGCGGAGCAGAGCGAAGCCATGCCCTCGGGGCTTTAAACCCAAAATCAAGAATTGGTATAAACCTATCAATAGGTGTAGACGCCAGACCTTTCAACCGGCGGAGGAAAATCTGCCTTAGCTTTATTAAGCTGGTAGAATAAAGGTAGCGGGGTCTGCTACACATCATGTAGTCGATTGCTGAGACGTAAAGCGTGGGCAATGCGCCACCTTAATCAAGAGTAGTAGTCATGCTCCTGATTTATCCAAGTATGTTGGCTCATATGGATGATTAATTAGGTTCGCCCACTAAGGCGACCTGTTAGGGCGAAGACTCAAAGATGTCCTAGGCGCTATCTTAAAGCTTAGACGTCAGCTGATGAATTGTCCGAAGAACGCTCGGTAAGCGTATTCGAATGTAGTTGGTTTCTTCCTACTAGTGATGCATTGCAATTGAGGTTGAAGAAGCCCGGACGTTCCAAGGCGATCGCTACTCTATTTGGAACATAAGAGGGGTTTAATTATGAAATATGCTTTGTTTGCAGCACTATCATTATGTGCAACTTTAGCATTTGCTGCACCCGTTAGAGCAGAAAATCCTGAAGATGTTCGTCAGTTATTGGAAACGCGGCAATGTTACGGCTGTGATCTATCAGGTGCTGACTTAAGTAATGCTCATTTGATTGGCGTAGATTTGAGAAACGCTGATTTAGAGGATGCTATTTTAGTCGGGACTAACTTTGAAGGGGCTGATCTCACTGGAGCTAATCTAGAAGGCGCCGATCTAACGTCTGCATTTCTGACCAACGCTAGCCTCAATGAAGCCAATCTAGATGACGCAAACTTTACAGAAGCGCAGATTTATCACGCCGATGTTAGTGGTGCCTCAATGGACAATATTGACCTCACAAATGCTCAGGTTTACGGGACAGGGATTAGTATTGGTGGAGAATGAAGCCCCCCGTAATGGAAACGAAACCCATATGCGACGCTAACTGCGACGCTAACCATGACAGTCGAGCCGGCGATCGCGCTATCTAGGTAAAATAGATGGGCGCCAGTGTAAGTGCGTTATCCGTATTATTGACTTAACTCTCTCGGCTGACGTGTTGTCGTTATGCTTATCCCTCTCAATCGCAAGAAGTTTGAAGACATCATTCCTCTCGTTGCAACTAGCGAACAATATAAATACTGCTGGGGAAAGCTGCCTGATGTCCTCAGGCGGCTTCTGTATTCTTTGGCAGGAGTGATTGTTGTTCTAACACTTCGATATTTTTTAGGCGAAGGATTCGACCTGTTCATGTCTATTTTGGCGATCGTCGTGGGGCTATATTGGCTTTGGAGCCCGGTTTATTGGGCGAGTCGTCGCAATGCAGAGTATCGCAAGTTTACCTACAGCGGTTTCTGGCAAGGAGAAGTTATTGAAAAATTTATTACCGAAGAATTAATCGGTCAAGAAGAAACTGTTAATAAGCAGGGAGAATTAGTCATTATCGAGAATCGAGAGCGCCGCCTCAACTTAGAAGTCGAAGATGAAAGTGGATTTAAAACGATTCTTCAGGTTCCCCTTCAGCGCAGCCATCGCACGATTCGCCCGGGTGATATTGCCGAAATGGTTGTTGTCTCTAACCGCCCAGACTTAAGCCGTATTGCTAAGATTTCAGATATTTATCTACCCGATAATGATCTTTGGGTCAGTGATTATCCTGTATTGCGCCGAGACGCCTTTATTGATACGAGTCGCCAACTCAATCGCGGTGGGTTTGCTTACGGTGGTTAATTAAGGTCACCGCTCTCTTGTCCGTATGCTTGCCACGCCAACTCGACCAAGCCATTGACAATAGCCGCTGCGACGACTGCACTGCCTTTGCGCCCTTTAATGCGAATATGAGGAATTAGAGTGTTTTGCAGTCTTTCTTCAACCGTTTCCATACCGATAAACCCTGCTGGAGTACCAACGACGAGTGCTGGCTTGATTTCTTCAGTTTCAATTAGGTCAACAAGCGTCGATAAGGCAGTTTGAGATTGACCCACTACAAAAAGTGCTTCTGGATAACGTCGAGCTAGTGTTTCGATGCCCCACGCGGCACGGGTTTTTTCGCGTTGAGGACGTGTCAGCGCATCCATGCTGCAATAAACAGGGTTAGCAAACGTCTGTTGAATAATCGGAGTAATACCCACCTGCACCATCGGTACGTCAACCACGATTGTGCTCCGTGCTGCAAGGGCTGCTGCCCCAGCTTGGAGGGCTTGATCAGAAAATCGAATCAGGTTTCTATATTCAAAGTCAGCAGTTGCATAAATAACCCGACGGACGATTTCATATTCAGATGGAGAGAATGCGTGGTCGCCGATTTCCCGGTCGATGATTCTTAGACTTTGTGCGTCGGTGATGTGCCATTCCATGACTGCCATGAGAACTGTTCCAAGCAAATTTTTAAAGACGGTTCCACATTTGATTGAATCAAATTTCAGTAATCTCCGCTTCTACTCCGTTTCGAATCGTATTACTTTGCTCGAATAGTACCGCAGCCGATGATGATCGAGTCTATTTGCGACAAGCCAGTGGCTCTTTTGAATTGCGGCTTTGATCGGGTCTGATGACGTTCATTCTAACGATTCTGAGTTGTATAGCCCTACGGGCTTAGGTTTGTGTGTGAGCCCCTGCGGCGCGAGGGCTCACACACGTTTAACGTCCTAACGCGAGGGCGTACCGCTATACTTTCTCCTAAGCGCATCGGGTTTCCTTGCTGTCGCAGCGTTGCCTAATTACTCGCTGAGTGTAGGCAGCAGTCACAAATGATTTGAAAATGCGCTGTTGAAGCGGGTCATGAGGTGACATTTCTGGATGCCATTGGAGTGTAATAGCCCAGGGATGACATTCATGCTCGAGAGCTTCAATGACTCCATCGGGTGCGTAGGCAGCAATTCGCCATCCCTTTGGAGGGGCAGTTACTGCTTGATGATGCCATGACACGATTTCCATAGTTGATGTTTCGACAATCCGAGCAAGCTGACTGTCTTGAATAACATTAACCCAATGTCGCGTTGGGCGGCGTTGTTCTTCTCGATGGGCGATCGCCATTCCGATCGCGTCAGGCAAATGAGAAAACAGGGCTGCACCACTTGCCACACTCAATATCTGCAATCCCCGACAAATTCCTAGGATTGCAACATTCGAGCGGAGGGCTATCGCTGCGAGTGCAAGTTCGGCGGTATCTCTTTCAGAATCAACTTTATAAATTTCTGGATGAGACATCCCCTTATAACATTTGGGTTCAATGTCACCGCCTCCTGTGAAAACAAGCCCATCGACCTGATGAATAATTGCCTCGTGGTAAATCTTTCCAGGAGGCAACAGAATAGGCAGCCCTCCTGCCTGATAAATAGCATCTACATAATCTGCAAGCAGGCAAAATTCCCCCTTTGGGCTCCGACCCAATGTAGTAATACCGATTACAGGTGGATTCGAAAGGCTGTTCATGAATCAATTTAGAACCGATCTAGTGTGATTTAGTAGGAGAGTTCCGTTAGCTAACCATAGCTCTCATTGTACGGAACGCACATCCAACATGATAGAAGCATGCTAGTAGCTAGTAGTGCGTGACGATTACCCCCTCCCCTATTAACGAGGGTTACCTAATCCAAACCGTCTACAAGGATCTCTGAGATGTAGCAATCCCAAATGGGTTGTGAGTGGTGGGACGGGCGGCGCCCGCCCCACCACTCACACACAATTCGCGAGCAATTTAGGATCGCTATAGATTACTGCGAATTCTAGGACTTGACGAGAACGATACTTCGATTAGAAACTAAGTCACATAGTCTCCACCACAGAATAGAAAAATCGTGCTGGCTGCGCTACTAATTATCATTTTTGGCTTAATGCCTTCCCTGGTTTCAATCTGGGTGATGCGTCAAGTTGACGCAAGAGCGCAAGCGAGGTTGAGACTGGCAATGGATGCTATTGCTTCTCGAGGAGTCTGTAATCTTAGGTTTGCTCCTGATCAGCACTATGTTCAAGGAGTCGGATATATTATCGGGGATATCACCTGTCGATTTAATGCTCGATCTAGCTATATTCGCTGTGCTGTTAACCCAATGGGACCTTGCCAGGATTGTTCTCACTACGAACCTAAAGAACTCAATTAGCAAGCAACACAGTAGTGGCCTGACATGCTTAAGATAGTGCAAATTCTTAAAGGGCTGAAACTCTTGGACCCGATGCATTACGCTGCGCTAACGCCACCCTACTGGTTTGACATGCCTAAAATAGTGCAAACTTTAAAAGGCTGAAACTCTTGAAATCGGTGCGTTACGCTGCGCTAACGGCACCCTACCTGATGCACTATTTTGGCTGTGCCACGCCACTACCTCATGCACTACTTTAGCTATGCCACGCTAGTAGATGCCTCTAAATCAGACAAATATCACTTCATTATCACCTCTTTTAGAAGGAAAATTGATAGTTGAAATTTCAAGCTCTAGTGCGGTATACGAAGATTTAGAAGTTGCTACTATTTAGAATAAATCTAGATTATTTGAGTTAAAAATTTAGAACAAACCTCTCTTTTATCTGGCTATTTATTGATTATAACTATCAATTAATGACTGATTTTTTACATCTTTCATAGCTGATTTGTCTTAAAAAGCTTGATCGATTCCTATAGCAGTATGTGCTTGAGTTAAGCACAAGGGTGGTATGCAATCCGCGCTGAACACTGCTTTGCTTTGTATGCAAGGCGATCGCAAATTCCTCTATGTAGCGTATTCCCAATCAGAATTTAGAAGATGGTGTATAGAAAACTGAGCGCCGCGCAATCCGTTAGATCTATACAATCGGAAGCGAAAAGAGGAAACCGTATATTTGCGTAATCGAGCATATTAAGCACCGATTTAAAGTCCTCATGAAGGGGGCTTAAATCCTCACAAAGGCTTCACATATTCCCGCTGATCTGATTGAAAGACTAATGCTATGTTCGAAATATCCAGCAGTCTTAATCAATCATGATTGGCCTTTATACCTACTCATCAGATCAACATTGAATTAGCAGAAAACTTTAGTCCCGATTTAATGAACATTCAGCTGATTAGCGGATTTGATGCATTTTTTGGGGATGCTAGTTTAAGCGATATGTAATTCCGATACTATCGAGCATTTCCAACACTGAATCTCACTTTTCCCATATTGATATTGATGTATCAGAGTGAGGTGAGATATGGCATCCGTCCCACCATGAAATCATTTTCTATCCCAGTGCAAGTAGGTACTGTTTTCCCAGATGAAGTCTAATCCTTTAGAGAATCAGCCAGCCAAGCCGGAAATCGGAATTTATGACTGCGAAGTGCACCTCAAGTTCAAGCTGATCGAGGACAAGAGCATACTGAGCGATCGCGATCGCCTTCTTGAGATGCTACTCGACGCGTTCTCCTGCGGTGCTGATGAATATCTAGAACCTATCCAAGTAAATGCTGTTGCTCAAGAAATTTCGGAAACCGAAGCATCGGCTCGAATGCGCCGCCAGGTGATTCGGTTACGCAACTCAAGCAAACTGTCTTAGGACTAGGACTAGGACTAGGACTAGGAATTGAAATCGTCGCTATTTAGTGATTCAGTCTCGCCCTACAGATCGATCACTCGTCATTTTTTTACGATTATTCAACCAGAGCATTCAATATATAGCCCTACGGGCTCACCCTGATTGACTGACAAAAGATCAGAGGCTGGCGGTTGAAACCGCGCCTACACAACCAAAATCGACCTATAGCCTTCGGCATGGCTTCGCTAGCGTCGACTGTTCTCAACCCGCCTAGGCGGGTTTCGACGTATAGCAGCAGTTACTCTGCGAGCAGCCGCTATGCGTCTACAACTGCCGCAAACCAAAGTTTTGTCAGTCAATCAGCGGGCTTGCCACACGTTCAACGTCCTAACGCAAGAGCGTACGGCGATAGATTGAGAGGCAGGCATAACAGAATATTGAGCATATATAGCAATCCTAAATCGCTTGTGAATTGTGTGTGAGCGGTGGGGCGGGCGGCACCCGCCCCACCGCTCAAAACCCATCTGAGATTGCTATAGTGAGACGCAAGGTTATTCGTTGACGTTAAAATCTTGTCAGTCTACTCGAATTGCCACTCACAATCTGCTCATATGTCTAACTCTCGCCAATCGCCACGTCATCTGACCGCGCCAACTGCTCCTAAACAGCCTAAAATTTTTGAAACTCATGGCGATCGCACCATTGATGACTATTACTGGATGCGCGATCGCGACAATCCGTCAGTGCTTGAATATCTCAAAGCCGAGAATGCCTACACGGCCTCTCGGATGCAACATACCGAAATGCTGCAAGAGCAGCTTTATGAAGAGATGTTGGGGCGTATTCAGGAAACAGATTTATCAGTCCCCTATCGCCATGGTGATTATTTTTACTACAGCCGCACTGAGGAAGGCAAAGCTTACGGGATTTTCTGCCGAAAATTGAGGAGTTTAGATGCCGATGAGGAAATCCTACTAGACAGCAATCAACTTGCTGACGGCGAAGAGTTCTTTAGTTTGGGTGACGTTGAGGTTAGTCCTGATCATCAGCGATTGGCCTATTCTACAGACACTAACGGGTCAGAGAGATATACCCTCGTTTTTAAAGATCTTAAAACCGGAGAGCATTTTTCAGAACGCATTGCCGACGTCAGTGGTGTGGTATGGGCAAATGATAACCAGACGCTCTTTTATCTGCGAATTGATGCAGCAAACCGCCCTTTTCAACTCTGGCGACATCGATTAGACACTGATCCCAGCCATGACACGCTGATCTACGAAGAACCGGATGAGGGGTTTTATCTCGATATTAGCCGGAGTCGTAGCAATGCGTATCTGTTTTTATCGGCAGACAGTAAAATTACGTCTGAAGTTAGGGTTTTAGATGCAAATCAGCCAGAGGGTGAATTGCAAATAATTCAGCCTCGCCAGTATGGAATTGAATATTCTGTCGACCATCATCCAGGGCTAGATGATTCGTCAACTAATCGGTTTTATATCGTCACGAATGAAGATGCCATTAATTTTAAGCTAATGGTAGCGCCCGTTTCGGCGCTGGGCAAAGACAACTGGGAGACAGTCATCCCTCATCGAGAGGACGTCATGCTCAACGGGGTCGGAGTCTTTGCCAATCATTTGGCGATTCATGAGCGAGAAAAAGGGCTGCCAATCCTCCGCATCCAAGCGCTTTCAAGCGGAGAAATCACAACCATCGATTTTCCAGAACCTGCCTACGAGGTATATCCGGGGTTTATGCCGGAGTTTGATACTCGGATGCTGCGGTTTACCTACAGTTCACTAACAACCCCCTCGTCTGTGTTTGACTACAACATGGACACTCACGAACGGGAGTTGAAGAAGGAAACTCCCGTGTTGGGAGGATATGACCGCACTCACTATGCGAGTGAGCGGCTGATGGCGATCGCTCAAGATGGGGCGCAAGTGCCTATTTCTCTCGTTTACAAAAAAGGCGTGAAGCAGAATGGTGATAATCCTCTGTTCTTAGTGGGGTATGGTTCCTATGGGTATCCCTATCCAGCAACGTTTTCATCAAATCGGCTTTCATTGCTGGATCGAGGGGTTGTTTGTGCGATCGCCCATATTCGTGGCGGCGGGGAAATGGGGCGCAAATGGTATGAAGGCGGCAAGTTTCTTCACAAGCGAAACACATTTACTGATTTCATTGCCTGTGCTGAATATCTGATTAAGCAGGGTTGGACGAGTTCAAACCGTCTCGTCATTTCGGGTGGAAGCGCCGGAGGGCTGTTGATTGGGGCAGTGCTCAACATGCGTTCCGATCTGTTTCAAGGGGCGATCGCCGATGTGCCGTTTGTGGATGTGGTGACGACGATTCTCGACCCGACGCTGCCATTGTCGGTGATGGAATGGGATGAATGGGGCAACCCCAATGACAAAGTCTATTACGACTACATGAAGTCGTATTCGCCCTATGACAACGTGAGGGCTCAAGACTATCCTCATCTGCTGATTACCGCAGGCTTGAATGACCCCAGAGTGTCGTATTGGGAGCCTGCAAAGTGGGCTGCAAAGCTGCGTGACCTCAAAACTGACCAGAATCGCCTGCTGCTGAAAACTAATCTAGATGCAGGGCACGCTGGCGCGTCTGGACGGTATGGTCGGCTGAAGGAAATTGCGTTTAGGTATGCATTTGCTTTGGATTGTTTAGGACTTGCCTAAAAACGATTTCGGGAGGTAACTCACGTAGATATTCTCCGAGTAGACATTCATGCCTATGGTTCGTGTTAGAGCACCAGACCTTCCTCAGACTGGCTCTTGGTTGAATTGTGATCAATCTGTATCGTTGAAAGATCTGCGGGGATACGTCGTTATTCTCGATTTTTGGACGTATAGCTGTATTAACTGCCTGCACGTTATTCCGGATGTCAGGTATTTAGAACACAAGTATGGCGATCGCCTGGTTGTCATCGGCATTCACACCGCCAAATTTGACCATGAGCACACTCTAGAGAGTGTTCGGCAGGCAATTGCCCGGCATGGAATTATGCATCCCGATGGTGGCAGAGCACTCGATGTTGATCTAAATTCCCCGTGGGATTTGGTAATAGTAGATGCAATGATTTATGTCGCAATGGCAGGAGCGCATCAAATCTGGGCAATTGACCGTGACGGCACGAGTCAAACATTGATTGGCACAGGAGCAGAATTTTGCGTTAATGGAACACGTGATACTGCTGCATTTGCTCAACCAAGCGGGACTACTACTGATGGAGATGACCTGTTTGTAGTAGATAGTGAAACAAGTTCAGTTCGCCGAATTAAACGAGGAGAAAGTCCGACTGCTCACACGGTCTGCGGCAGTGGTCAGCTATTTGAGTTTGGCGATCGCGATGGGATTGGATCACATGTGCGCTTACAACACTGCTTGGGACTGGCCTATGGGGCAGGTTACCTGTGGCTTGCCGATACCTACAACCACAAAATTAAACGAGTGCATCCGGTAACGGGAGACTGCCAGACTCTATGCGGGATGAGCAAAGCAGGCTTTCGAGACGGCATCGGTCTAGATGCTGCTTTTTCAGAACCCTCTGGATTAAGCTACGCCGACCATCATCTGTATGTTGCAGATACCAATAATCATGCCATTCGAATGATTGATCTTGATACGTTGAAGGTGACAACGCTGCACAGTCCGACCCTGTGTTCACCCTATGTCTGCCAGCCTTGAGCGATTAGTGCCTCTGCAATCTACCCCTCTACTCTACTTTTCTCTCTCTTGCGCGAAGCGGCAATTGAAATTGCGTCTACACGAACGAAACCCGCCTGCGCGGGTTAAGGAAATTGTCTGTGAGGATGGACATAGTCTATGTAGCCGCCGATTTTAATCGGACGGCACAAGCGAATGTTCTGGGTCTGATGGCGATCGCCCCAAATATTACCCTCGATCACGGTTGCACTCCTTGTGAACCTAGATCCTTCATCCCCAACGCAAGATAGGAATGTGAGAACACAATAAAATAGTATCGCGGTTTTAACCGCCAGCATTCAGAGTCTGGTCAGACAGGGGATATGCACAGGTTAAGGATATCTAAATTTTTTTTGGACTGGACAACAATTTAGGAGTTCTTGATTTACCCTGGGGTAAAGAAATTAGTGAACCCAAGAGTTTTATGTCAGACGAATATATTTGGATTGTGACCGATGACGCTGAACCTTCTGATATCGAAGGTCAGCGGGGCTGGGGAGAGGAGGTTCGCAAGCGGCTGAATACGGCAGTGCAAGTTCCAGTTTCTCTGCTAGAGCAAAACATGAACCGCTTTTTGCAGTTTGTCGGGCGACTGTTTAAGCAGGTTGATCAGCAAATCGGTGCTGATTCAGATATGCAACTAGATGAGGTGGAATTGTCGGTCGAAATTAGCGGCAAGGGTGAAATTAAGCTGATTGCTGGTGCAGAAGGGAAAGGAGCGATTACTCTAAAGTTTAAGCGTATCGAAACGTCAGCGTAGGAAATGGCACAAAACTGGGCGATCGCCATCGGCATTAATCAATATGAGCATCTTTCGCAGTCGTCACATCTAAGATATGCCGTGCGTGATGCAGAGCTGATGCGTGATTTTTTGTGTCAGACTGCTAGCTTTCCTGAGAAGAATGTGTTGTTGTGTTCTGATGAGTCTCGCCCTATCGGGTCTATTTTCACCCGCCCGTCACGGTCAAATTTAAGGCGGTTATTGCGCGAAGAACTGCAGCAGGCGCACGGAGCTGACAATCTTTGGTTCTTCTTTGCCGGACATGGCATGGCAGGACGAAATGGCGATTACTTCTTGCCGATAGATGGCAATCCCAATGATTTGGAAGATACGGCTGTTTCTGTCGATTTTGTGACCGAGTATTTGCGCCGCTGTCAGGCCAAAAATGTGGTGCTGATTCTTGATATGTGTCGCAATGAAGGTAGAAATGATAGTCGAGATATCAGCGTTAGTGTAGGTAAGCAAACCATCAAATTGGCCCGCGAGCGGGGCATGATTACGATGTTTTCCTGTAGCCGAGGGGAGCGATCGTATGAGATTCCTGAGCTAGAGCAAGGGGCGTTTACCCACAGCTTGGTAAATGGGCTAAAGCAGCACACGATTTTGCGACAGCTCGATGACTATTTGAGGCGAGAGATTCCAGGCTTACGGCAACGCTATGCCAAACAAATCCCGATTCCGCGAATTATTCCTGAACCGGGATGGAAATATGATGCGCCTCTGCTGCCTGGATATGCTACCCAATCAGACGTAGGGCAGTTGATTGAGCGAGCAACCCAAGCAGAACTCGACGAAGACTTTGAACAAGCCCGTCAGTTTTGGTGGCAGGTGATTGATGCAGGGTCTCAGTCTGAGCGGTCAACAGCCCGGAATGCACTAGATCGAATTAGAAGGAAGGAGATGGCGAGGATTCAATCCGTGCCGTCTGCATCGCCACCACCATCAGTTTCTCCTGTCGGAAGGGATATAGGCGAAACCATATCGCCACCCAATCCCCAACCTGAAGAAAAAACTACCAACCCAACAGCAACAGACCCGTTTCGTTTGCAAGATTTTCCTTTTAAGACTGCACGAATTGTATCTGTGCGCAAAGAGGGAGGATTGCTGGGTTTTGGTGGGCAAGCGGTGTGTGACATAAAGCGAGAAGGCTGCACTGCTAAATGCTTTGTTGAGCCGTTGGGCAATGGTGTCACGCTAGAGATGGTGCAGATTCCAGGAGGCACATTCATGATGGGGTCTCCTGAATCTGAAGATGGATATAAAAGTGAACGACCTCAGCATTCAGTAACGGTCAAACCATTTTTCATAGGTAAGTTTCCTATTACACAAGCACAGTATGAAGCAGTGATGGGAAACAATCCTGTGACGCAATATGATAGTGACCGCTTTGTTGCGCCTGATAAGCCCGTCGTTGGCGTGAGTTGGAATGATGCGATCGCCTTTTGTGAACGCCTGTCTCAACAAACTAAAACCGAGTATCGTTTGCCGAGCGAAGCCGAATGGGAATATGCCTGTCGTGCTGGAAATGAAACGCCGTTTCATTTTGGTGAAACAATCACGACTGACCTAGCAAATTATCGAGGAACGGATTGGGAATATCAGGGGACAACGTATCCTGGCAATTATGCAAATGGGCCGAAAGGAGAATATCGAGAAGAGCCAACGCCAGTCGGTAGTTTTGCTGCTAATGCGTTTGGGCTGTTTGATATGCATGGCAATGTGTGGGAATGGTGCCTTGATCATTGGCATGAAAATTATCAAGATGCACCCACAGATGGAAATGCTTGGATCGAAGGCGGAGATAAGTCTCTGAGGCTGCTGCGGGGCGGTTCTTGGCCCTACGACCCGTGGGACTGTCGCTCAGCGGACCGTGTCAGGCTCAATGCAGACTTTAGGAGCGACGACTTCGGGTTTCGTGTTGTGTGTTCTGTGCCGAGGTCTCTTCCCTAGCCCTTTTCTCTTTTGCTCTTTTACTCTTTACCCTTCTTTTCTCTTGCGCGTAGCGCTAAAAATTTTTTTGCCTTTAAGAGACATAACGTAACGGTTTGCTTTGATCAGGCTCAAAATGTTCAGTCGCGATGAGATATTGGTTCTTATATCCGTTCAACACCAAATCATCTAAAAACATCATTACGTTATGGACGATTTACCTGTTATCCAGAAAACCTATGACCTGATCAAGTGGTACGTCCCCATTCTCAACCGATTGCCCAAAAACCACAAGTTTTTGTTAGGCGACAGAATGGTGACCGGGCTCTATGATTTGCTCGAAGGGTTGATTCAAGCTCGCTATTCTCAAAACAAACTGACTCGACTAGAAACCCTCAACAGCCACCTTGATATCTTACGCCATCAAACTCGCCTGCTTCTCGATTTTGAATTAATAAAACCAGAGCGATATCAGCACATTGGGCAACTCATAGACTCCGTTGGCACTGATTTGGGGGGCTGGATTAAACAACAGCGTAAAAAACCATATTAAACAACAGCGTAAAAAACCATCATGAAACGCTACGGCAATCTCTGGCCTCAAATCATCGACTTTGAGAATATCTTACTTGCTGCTCGCAACGCTCAAAAAGGTAAACGGTTTCGAGACAATGTGCTGGCCTTCAACTACAACCTGGAACATGAACTCAACCAGATTCAACGCCTCCTCCAAACCAAAACCTATCAGCCCGGAGCTTACCGCACCTTTCAAATTCGAGAACCCAAACCTCGCACAATTTCAGCGGCTCCCTATCGAGATCGAGTAGTGCATCACGCCCTCTGCAACGTGATCATGCCTATCTTGGAGCGTTCTCTAATTTTCGATACTTATGCAAACCGTTGGGGCTTTGGCACCCACCGCGCCCTTCATCGCTTTACACAATTTGCTCGGTCTAGTCGATATATTCTTCAGTGCGACATTCGTAAATACTTTCCCAGCATTGATCATGAGATCTTGAAAACCCTGCTACGTTGCAAGATTAAATGCCTGGATACTCTCTGGCTGATTGACACGATCATCGACAACAGCAACGAACAAGAACCTGTCATTGTTCACTTTCCAGAGGATGAATTACTCACACCACTACAACGCCGCCGAGGGCTTCCCATTGGCAATCTCACCAGTCAATGCTTTGCCAATATCTATCTCAGCAACTTTGATCACTTCATCAAAGAACAACTCAAGGTCAGCAAATATCTACGCTATGTCGATGACTTTGCGCTATTTTCTGACGACCGCATGTTTCTTACTGAAGCAAAAGCCATAATTGAAAACTACTTGGTAGACTTACGTCTCAAGATTCACCCCGTCAAAAGCCAGCTTTATAAAACAGAAATCGGTGCTAACTTCGTAGGATTTCGCGTGTTTCCAAACCATATTCGAGTTCGAAGTGAGAATTTACGACGATCTCGACGACGATTGCGACGATTGAAACATGAGTACAAAATCAATCAGGTTAGCTTTACAACACTGACCCAATCGATCCAGAGCTGGGGGACACACCTCAAACATGCAGATAGCTGGCGTCTACGCGACGATATTTTTACAACCTTGATTTTTACGAATGCATAACTTTTGCTCTTAATTGGCTATTCTTCAGCTATTCTTTCGATTGGGACAGGTTGATCTGCTGCTGCGGGGCGGTTCTTGGAACAACAACCCGAGGAACTGTCGCTCAGCGAACCGTAACAGGAACAATGCAGACAATAGGAACAACAACAACGGGTTTCGTGTTGTGTGTTCTGTGCCGAGTACTCTTCGCCGTCAGAGCTGATGGATGGGAATTCATCAGGAGTACATGAAGAGTCCAGACCTGTTCCTGTGAGGGCAGTAACGCCTTCCGAAAATAAACCAGAGCCAGATATCTTGGTAAGTTCGCTGAAGAGTTGTCTGGCTCCATTAAAATATTCCTTATATTCCATCAAAAGCTCAGATCCCAGACTTTTTGATGAAAAAGCCGGCGGCAATTGAAATTGCGTCTACACGAACGAAACCCGCCTGCGCGGGTTAAGGAAATTGTCTGTGAGGATGGACATAGTCTATGTAGCCGCCGATTTTAATCGGACGGCACAAGCGAATGTTCTGGGTCTGATGGCGATCGCCCCACGTCGAATAGTCATCATTCACGATCCGATGGCAATCATTCACCACCCGATAGTCATCATTCAATGTCTGATAGTCATCATTCAATGTCTGATAGTGAATGTTCAATGTCTGATAATGAATGTTCAATGTCTGATAATGAATGTTCAATATCTGATAATGAATGTTCAATATCTGATAATGAATGTTCAATGTCTAATGGTGAATGTTCAATGTCTGATAATGAATGTTCAATGTCTGATGGTGAACGTTCAATGTCTAATAGTGAATGTTCAATGTCTGATGGTGAACGTTCACTATCGGATAGCGATCGTTCACTATCCGATGGCCATCATTTCATATTCGAGTAAGAAAATCTTATATTGCGCATGGATTGATCACCATCCAATATCAAATTTCCACCACCGGATATCAAATGAAGTCGGTCGAATATAAAACCGAGACCAACGAGATTAGAAAATTTAATATCGCCAGGCAAACATTTCAATTCGTTTGGCAAATCAAGACCAACGGATATGAAATCAAAACCAGCTCACATCAGTTTTCTTAATTCCGGGATGCAACTTGCGCGATCGGCGGATGGAGTGATGGGGTAATCAAATCATCTCCATCACTCCCAGACTCCATTACTTCTAAACGGGCGATCGCCAACGAATCAGATAACTCATCACGTCACCTTGTTCGGGTGTGATGATGATGCCCGTTTCAGGTACGTGAAGTAATGGACTCCACAATCGCTGCTCCACATAGCCCAGCACATGTAGATGATGAATAGTGCTTTGCACACCGTTGGTAGAACCGAGCAGAATATGCCGCAAGGGTTCTCGCTCAGGTTGAGCAGTAGGAGAGACGAGCAATAGCGGACTGTTCGCCTCACCATCAAGGGTAGGCGATGAAGTATTAGGTAAGTATGTCACTGGGATTCCTCTGAGAGTGAGTAGGGTAAGGAATCCCAACAACTTGGCCGTCCCAGACGGTGTACAGTGCGAGACGGCCTAGAATAAATCTAGCCTTCGCGACTGGGTATTGCAGTCGTGGGGGTTAGGTGCCGGAATTGTTGCCAGCAATTTCCGGTACCGCCTGACCAAGTTCTTGGGAAAACAAGCTGCGGACAAAACAGCTATAGCTCAAAACGCTACCGAATTTGACGAACCAAGTCAAGTCAAATTTGATACTAATTTTGGATGAGATGATTAGATGAGCACAGTGCAACTGTTGTGAATGATGCACTCGCGTTTCACAATTTCTTAATGGCAAATGTTGGTGGAAGGTGGATAGGATGAGGGGCGATTAGGTGACAATCCCCCAATCTCTAGAATTAACCATCAGATATGCCGGATAAAACCTTGAAACTGAGGAATTATCTAGCAAAGTTTCTGTATAGTTCCTGAAAGACTGGATATTATCCGGTAGATGTGCTGTATAACTGCGGAGATAGAGGATATTGTCCAGCGGATCTGACGTTGAATATATAGTTAGGCGGCTCAAGGCTACCTGTGGGGATGTTGTTTCAATGTTCTTGCAGTGCCAAAAGACAATTCCTTCGTCTGACATACAATTGAGTAGAGTCTATTTGCCCTCTGCTCTGCCAAACCTTCATGAATGCTGATGTCACCTCAAAATCAATCTTGCTGCTGGCTGCGAACCCCAAGGGGACGGGAAGCTTGCGTCTGCAAGAAGAAGAGAGAGAAATTAAGGAGCGTCTCCGTCTAGCTGGGTATGGCAAAGTACCGATCAACTCGACTGGGGCTACTCGTAGCAGAGATATTCAACAAGCGATGCTGGACTTTAAGCCACAGGTCGTTCATTTCACAGGTCATGGTATAGGGAAAGATGGTTTGGCTTTTGAGGATGTGGCAGGACATCTTAAGCTGATTGACTCAGATGCGTTAGCTAACCTATTCAAACTTTTTTCTAATCATGTAGAGTGCGTTGTTCTGAATGCCTTCTACTCAGAGTTTCAAGCTGAGGCGATCGAGCAACATATTGATTACGTGATTGGGATGAATCAAGCGATTGGCGATCGGGCAGCAATTGAATTTTCTGTCGGTTTCTACACGGCATTAGGGGCTGGAGAATCAATCGAGTTTGCTTATGAACTGGGTTGTAATGCAATCCAGCTAGAGGGTATTCCGGAACACTTAACTCCAGTCCTGTTCGTAAAAAAAAAGGAATCTGAAAACGTAGAGTTTCAAAATTTTGATAGACTCATATCTTGCACCTGGTAATTTGAACTTCAATTCCCTGCTGTTGCAACAAGGAACGTTTTCGTTCGATATCGGCTAACAACAGTGTCACTAAAACATCTGCCAAAGCGGCTTCTAGCAC
>JBNPEG010000058.1:0-31023 GCA_051117555.1 Elainellaceae cyanobacterium
GCGCAGCACGATCGCCCAGTACAACATTTGTAATGTGGTTAACAAGAGTTGGTCTTATCAAAAAAGAAAAGCGCTGCACAATGCACAGCGCTTTATGAACATGCGTCCTAGATGTGACCTAGCGAGAGAATCAATTAATTTGCACAGCGGGCGTCTGGAGCATCGGCGATCGCCCGACAGAGATTAATGATGTATTGATCATCAGCAGGCGGTTCGCTATAAAACTCACTCCGAATTGCCTCAGCCGTGACAAATCGTTGTGCAATCGGACCTGCAGGCGCATATTGCAAACCTACGTCATACCCCCATCGACGGTCTGGTGGGGTGTAATACTTGATTTGCTCTCCACCAGATGGCATAGGGTTGCTGACAGCAGACTCCCATGCGTTTTGGCTAAAAGGACCTGTTGCGTAGTTGCTAAAGTTAAGCTGCAAAAACGATCCAGAGATAATCAAGGTATCCCAGTTTTCGATAAACCGTGGGAAGTTGTGCAATCCGCCATACGCCTGGTTGGGACGAGACGGCACCAATCCGCTAATGATAATAGCATTGACTCGATTGGTTCCTGTCCCAATTAGGGGCTTATTCCCATCGCTAAAATCGCGATATCTGTCATTAGACGACGCATATTCTGATCCATCTGCTTTGATGGGGTTACCATTTCGAGTTAGCGCAATGGGTGACCCCTCGTCGTAAGGATTTTCATGATGCCACCGATCTTTATCTGCGTTGCTACTGCCACGCACCGTCGAAGTCAGCGGTAGGGTGCTGTTGGCGTTATTAGGATTCGGTCTATTTTGGTTGAGGAATGATGTACGTTTGTCGCTACCGCTTCCACAGCCATAACGAACCATTAATGCATTATCCAGCGTGGCATTATTGCCCTGGTTAAAGGTTTCAAAGCCATCCGCAATGCTGCCATCGCAGAAATCACTTGAGAGAATTGTGACTGCATCTGCCAAGATTTCAGAGGGTCGCCAGCGGTCGGTCGCAGGGCGAGCAAATCGTTCGTCTAAATTGTTTCGGCTGTAAAAATTACTGAAGTTATCAATATTCAACAGCGTTCGAAATTCCTCAAGGCGACAGGTGGGATTGTCGTTGCACGCATAGGTTTGATGGAGATTAAAGTCGCCCATGATATAGACTGGATTGTCTGAGATGAGCGATAGTCCACGTCCTTCATCGCCTGCGCGATCGAGTTGCTTACCGTTGCGAAGCCGGAATCCATAGGGGCGGCGATCTGGATCAGCATAATAATCGACGGGTTTGGGGCTAATCTTCCGAGTTTCACTAACAGGTGGGTCGGTCGAGCTCAGGGCATCGCCCACTGCATTCATGCGACAGGCTGCTACGGTTTGAATGCCGTTGTCATTCCCGCAGGTTGACCAGTTTGCGCCTGAACCGGGCGATCGCACAATTGCATCCTCCCGAACTGCATCTTCTCGGAACGCATAGACTAAACCGCTATTGGGCAGCCAGTGATCTCCACCGGTCAAGTTCTTAGTATTATTGCGCATCAACTCGAGGTCCAAATCCAATGTCCGAACTGTCATCATTTCCCGACCATTCATAAATGCCGCATCTTTAAAGGGAATTCGAACGAGATTTCCAGGTGGAACCGTTCCCGCGACCGCATCCGTGCATTGACTTTCAACACATTCTTTGATCAGCACTTTATCGTTACGGTTAGGTGTTGTGCCATTGCCAGCAGACTCAAAGGGAAGTTTCCATTCATCAGGAGATAGGCGGCGGGGTTTAACTGCAATCGTTTCCAAAACTGCGAGGTTGTTGATATCAATGGCTTTATATCGAGTAGCGCCCGGATTGACGGATGCAATGTACGTGTTAAACGAGCCGCGAGAATCGGGGACCTTTTCTGCGTGATCATCTGATGAATCAACGGTTCCGGCAGCGTCTCCATTGGTATTGCCTGGAAATAATGAATATAGAATCGGAAATTTGGGTGAAGCCCCACACAGATATCTAAGTCCATCTAAGTGTCCAGTAGCTCCTCCAGAAGCACCATTAACTCCTGCAAAATTATTTTGGCAGTTGGGGCTCTTTCCATTTCTGAATCCAAACACGCGATCGCGCTCGATCTGCTCTTTGGTGATCACCAGCTTAGTGATTGAAACCAGTTTATTTCTCGCTTCTCTCTGTCCAGTCGGTCCATTATCACGCCACTTCTCAAAAGCACGCACGAAAGCTTGCGCATCCGAACTGGCCGGTACGCTAGGCAAGTCCGCTGGACCGCCGGGTTGAGTACCTGCCATTTGCTTAATCCTTAATCCAACTTCATTGAGTTGGTTGTTGGGTGGCGCATAGTTATAACCTCCAACCGTTCCCAGATTGTAGGCCAGCATTCCAAGAGTACAGGAAGCCGTGTGAAGCGTCGTTTTATCAGCAGGGCTCAACGCATAGTAATCTGTACCACTATCGATCTTGTTGAGCACAAGGCGAAGCGTTGAGAAGTCTCCCCACATTGACATCCAGGGATAGGAATGAACCGTACCGTCCTGTTGGGGCTCAAAGGTGGGTGCCCCTCCTTTAGGATCGCCAGCAAAGTACGCTAAGTTTCTCAGCGCCATGCCCAACGGCGCGGTTGCAGAAATCTTGTCTTTGAACTCACTCGGCGAAGCAGCAGGGGGGGTATATTCCCAGCCATTGGTGCCTCGTCCAGTGAAAAAGTCGCTCACCACAATTGTTGGGAAACTTGTGGTGCTGAGTCCTCCTTCACCAGCAGCAAGTAAATTCTCAAAGGTAGAACTGCGATCTAGCGTAGTAGCCGTACCTGGGTGAGCGGTTGTAGCGAGACAGGCGATCGGAAAATCTCGCGATTCATCTCCCGCAGCAGCGCCACTATAGGCAGAATGATAAACCGCAGTGGCTTGAACGGCGGCTAGATTATCTCGCAAAGTCCTTCGTTGACGTGCTTCATGGCAACGATTGCTGTTATTTGTGGTGCAGTTGCCGCTCCAAGGTAGCAATGGATCAGTCGTGTTAAATGGGGGATTCGTCGGATATAGCGACGCACCACTGGCGCTGAGCCCATTCCAACCCACATAGTTTCCGAGTTCGAGGCGCTGTCCAACAATCAGTCGCAGCCCATCCGCGCGCGCCCGACGTTCCCAATACCCATCTAACCCAACGTTGACACTCTCTTCACCCGTTGGCGGCGCGTTTCGAGTCAGTTCCTCGTCGCTGATGGGGCTATCCCCACCATTCATTTGGTTACCTGCAATTTCAGTCCCAATGGGGACTGGAATTGGAATACCCTTATACCTGGGTTTAGGCCCAAAGCGATTGTCCGCGCGGAAGGTATCGTCTACATACGGAGCCTGCTCAGACCGGTTGAAGATACGACCATCCGTGACCATCTTCCGAGCAGACCAATTTCCCGCTCGATTGGCAGCAGGATTTGCGACACTACGAGCGACAGATTTATCTTCGGTTAAAAGTTTGATGGGGTCGAGCGCATAGTCAGCAGGCTTAGGATTGTTGCCCCCGACCGAATCACTATCTCGTGCCAACTTAACGTTGTCATCGCCATTCGTGATGGGTGGGCTAGCGTGGAGGTGGAACCGAGACACATCACCGTTATCGAATGAGTTGTTGCCAGTCTTACCACTTAGAATCTGCCCTTGAAACGCGGGAACGTCATTGTCAGGATCGGCAATGACATCAGAAACGGTAATTTCAGATGCTTCACGGGTATAGAGGCACGACGCTGGTGAGCTAATCAGATAGGCTGTAAAACTGCCATTGCCGACAATGAGGTTGCCCTCTGTATGCATCGCTCCGTTCCAGTTAAACTGCGGTCCCGGAAAAATCTCCAGGTCATTCCGAAACCAAGCTCCCCATTTGTTGCCTCGGTTAACCTGACGATCTTGATGGAACTCCAGCGATGAAACTGTTCCGTTGCGGTTCTCAGGAAGCACAAAGGCATTGACCTGAAAGTTTTTTCTTAACACTGAGGTGTTCGCTTCGTCTTGAAACCAACCCTGCTCAACAGGCGCAGCAGCATTATTTCGAAGTTGGCAAATCGTGTTGAGTTGCGTGGTGTTGCTGAGTGGCCCGTGACGCACTTGAAGGACTCTAGCCCGATTGGAAACAGAGGTGTCATCGGCCTTTTTCATATCTGCTGGGTTCGCTGGCGTCTGGAAGAGGATAGAATACGCGACCGTCGCGTCATCCGCCCCGTCTTCATCGGTATCAACCGGATACCGCCAAGCGTTGTCTAATTGCCCATCGTTATTAATGTCAATTCGTGCTTCACCAGGAAAGGTATAAGGATCAGTGGGGCGACTATTTGCCCCCTGAATTTCGTGGCGCTGAACAGTAATACCGTTATGGGTCTGACCATCGTTAATCAACATGCCGTAGAGAACCGTCTCCGCCGGAATGCCGCCCGGATATCGAGGATCTCGTTGGCTGTTGAAGAGATATTCAAGTTTTGATTTGGCTCGGTCAATCGTGGGAGTTGCGGCGTTATAGATGACGCGTTCTTGGCGTTCACCGACGGTTTGAGCCGTTCGGTTGTAGGTGCGTAATGTGATTGCACCTACTGTTAGGGTAACGACCAAGAGCAATAAAACCGTCGTCGGTAGGATAAAACCTGAATTCGAAAGAATAGATTGCCGAGCGATCGCCAGATTCCCCCTGAGCATCCAAAAGACTAGGCTTTTGGTGATGCTACGTGCGAGCCTAGCGACCCCATGTATCATGTCTTTGATTATCTGAGCAAGCGTTCGATTTGACATAGCAGTCTTCCTGAAAAGATGGGATGCCTGAGAGGAGAAACCTGGATAAGAAGGTCACAACGTTCTGCGTTTTGTTCTGCAGCTTTAAAGGGCAGTGATGCACTCAATGTCAGGGATTACGACCCTGTACGATTGAGTACCAAAAGCGTGGCATATCTGTTATGGAAGCTACCAGTGCGTTTATACGGAGGATTAACGTTACGCCACCTATAAATTAAAGTCAGCATCCGAGGGAATACGGATCGGTTTATCAAACGTTATTGAAGAACATTGCGGCTGGGTAGCTTGAAGCCATTTATATTTGCATCCGAAGAGCAATTTTTTTCAAGAAAAAGCGTTACGCACCAAGCTGGATATGGTTTGTATAGGATGGATACAGGAAATCTGACGAGCTACGTGTCGTCTGACTATCCTATTTATTGAGGTTGTCGACGAATGTCGATGAATAACGCATGGCGGGACATAGTAAGTGGGCCAATATTAAGCGACAAAAAGCGAGAGTTGATGCCGTTAAAGGAAAGACCTTTGCCAAGCTCTCGCGCCAAATTATTGTGGCGGCTCGGAGCGGTATTCCCGATCCAGAGGGGAATTTTCAGCTTCGTACTGCGATTGAGAAGGCAAAGGCGGCTGGGATTCCAAATGACAATATCGAACGGGCGATCGCCAAAGGTGCAGGCACGTTTGGCAATGAGGGCGAGGCGCTAGAAGATATTCGCTATGAGGGATATGGTCCGGGTGGCGTGGCGATTCTCATCGAAGCCTTGACCGATAACCGAAATCGAACAGCAGCTGATCTGCGATCTGCATTCGGCAAAAACGGCGGGAATTTGGGTGAAACTGGATGCGTCAGTTGGATGTTTGACCAGAAAGGAGTGGTTTCAGTCACAGGAACGATTCACGAAGACGAATTGCTAGAAGCCTCCCTGGAAGGAGGTGCAGAATCGTATGACCTGGTTGAAATCGATGACATGCCAGGCGCGGAGATCGTCACAGCCGCGACTAACTTGGAGACACTCAATCAAACCTTGCAGGATGCCGGGTATGTTATCAATCAAGCTGAGCTGCGCTGGATTCCTAGCAATACGATTGAGGTGACGGAGCCAGACCAGGCGCGATCGCTCCTTAAGTTAATGGATGCACTCGAAGAACTTGACGATGTTCAGAATGTAACCGCCAACTTTGATATGGCAGATGATCTCATGGCTCTCAGCATGATTTAGATCAAAGAAAACCCTAGCCCAGGCAGGCTAGGGAATCATTTCAGGGTACATTTACCATTCCTTGATTCTGAATCCATGAGGCATATCAGGATAAATTAGCTCGGAATATGCCGAAAAATGGAGTAATTAAGCGAAAAATCGTAGACTATGATGGATTTTGCTCAATTAATACGTAATTCTGCTGGTAAAATCGATGACCTTGATTGTAGAAACAGCCAAAAAAATCCCCAGCACGAGGCCGGGGAGTGAATTCAGGGTGCATCTACCATTCACTTCTACAGGTGATAGAGGCATCATCCGGACTGTAGGAGAATTTCCTCCTGATTTTGGGCTGAATTGATGACTTCAATCTCCTGCTGCGGCCTGTTCGTCATTCAAAATTTTGTCTTTTGAGTCATCCCAGTAGGCACTGCATGTCCATACCTCGCGATCGCCCTTATTTTCGACTGACCATTGATAAATCGCAGATTTAGGCTCAATCCCGATTTCTAGTAACTTAGCGCCCATGTAGTACTCCATTTTGCGCTTGGTCATCTCTTTGACACTGGGAGGTAGATTTGTTTCGATAGTCCGATTCAAATGAGCCTGAGTATGTTTTGCCATGCAGTTCACCTCGATGTCGTTTCACCAATACATCCAGCAGAGGGATTCATTCTCTTATATTACGAGGATTTATTGACGGGGTTGGCTTGATGCTGACCGGCGATCGCGTCACAATAACGGTATGTAGAACTACCAATGCTTCTAATTTCGTTTGAGAACTCTGTTTGATTATTTGATGTGAAATTGTGTTGAGTAAGACTTCTCTCGTCATTTCGCAAGATAAACCGTCATCTAGGCACCGAGATTCTGATCAATCTCTTGGCGAATACTCAAAGATGAATCCCCTCGACTACGACATCGCTATTGTTGGCGGTGGCATTGTTGGGCTTACGTTCGCCTGTGCGCTGAAGAATGCAGGGCTTAAAATTGCATTAATTGAAGCACGTCCTCCCGAGCTAGGGTTAAGCCAGCGTCGCTCCTATGCGATTACCCTATTGTCGGGACAGATTTTTTCAGGATTAGGAGTCTGGGACGAAATTCTTCCGCAGATTACAACCTTTCGCCAAATTCGTCTCGCAGATGCTGACTATTCTGAAGTAGTAACGCTTCTGCCTGATGACCTAGGGGCTAACGAACTTGGCTACGTGGCCGAACACCAGGTGTTGCTCAAGGCGCTTCAGACTGAGTTAGAGGGGGCGGCAACGGTTTCGTGGTTATGCCCGGCTGAAGTCGTCGGAGTTGATTATCAGAGCGATCGCGTTGAGGTAACGATTTCGGCAGACGATACTCAACACAAAATCACAGCCGCGTTGCTGGTTGCTGCAGATGGGTCGCGATCGCGCATTCGACACAAAGCAGGGATTCGCACTCAGGGTTGGGCATATTGGCAATCATGCGTGACGGCAGTGATTCAGCCAGAACAGCCGCACCAAAACATTGCCCGCGAACACTTTTGGTCGAGTGGTCCGTTTGCAAGTTTGCCGCTCTCTGACAACCGATATCAGATTGTGCTCACAGCGCCCCATGATCAAGCTAAGGCGCTTTTAGAGATGGACGAGCAGGAGTTTCTAGCAGAGCTTGATCGGCGATATGATAGAGAACTTGGCACACTCAAGTTGCTGGGCGATCGCGTCTTGTTTCCGGTTCAGCTGATGCATAGCACCTGTTACAGTCGCTCGCGGTTGGTGTTGATTGGAGATGCTGCCCACTCATGCCATCCGGTGGGGGGCCAGGGGCTTAATTTGGGCATTCGGGATGCAGCAGCCCTCGCTCAAGTTCTGCAGACGGCTCGCGAACAGGGAGAAGACATTGGTCAAATCCAGGTGTTGCGGCGCTACGAGCGCTGGCGTCGTTTAGAAAACTGGTTGATTTTAGGCTTTACAGACGCCTTAAATCGATGTTTTTCAAATCGTTGGTCACCGATTGTCGTGATTCGGCATTGGGGGTTGTGGATTATGCGTCGAACGGGTTTTCTACGATATTTGGCATTGAGACTCATGACTGGATTGACAGGGCGATCGCCTATCTTGAGCAATCATCGAGCCAGAAATTCCTTCTAGATTTAAAGCCATGTCCAATGATCAACCCCCCCAGGAATCTAACGGAAAAGAGTTTCTCGATCCTCCCAAAGAGGGCGATCGCCAAACCGTTAGACGCGTGATGACTCGCCTCTATATCATTCTGCTAGTAGTTGGCTTAGGAATCGGAGCAATTGTCTCTGTCGGGGTCGTTATGCTAATCGAACGCCTTGGGTTAACCGACGTCCCCCAACAGGTTGAAGACAATCAAAATTAGAAGCAATGCATCACTGATGAGCAGATCTGTTTAATGCGTCTGGTATTGCGTTACGTTTTTGCGTTAAGACTCAAACGTGCATTGAACTTTCGCGCAGCGGAGATTTTATACACAATTCTGAGCTTGTAGAGCTGTATTGTGCAGGTAGTAAATTGTTTTGAGTTGTGAATGCCAACCCGGATTCGCTCAGCCATTGAGGGAACGCACGCGCTAACCTGATAGATCAGAGCGTAGCGCGATCGCACTAGCAATCCGCTGGCTTACTTTACATATCGATTTGGAGTGAGGAGAAACGCGACCTATGTCTGTTCAAATACAACAAGCCATTACCGTTGGCAAGTATCTAGTTACTCAGAGGTTAAAAGGGCGGAAAAAGTTCCCGCTGGTCCTAATGTTAGAACCGCTGTTTCGCTGTAACCTGGCCTGTCCAGGTTGTGGAAAGATTCAACATCCCAAAGAAATCTTAAAGCAGCACTTAACTCCTGATGAATGCTTTAAGGCCGTTGAGGAATGCGGTGCCCCCGTTGTCTCGATTCCAGGCGGAGAACCCTTGCTCCATCCTCAAATCGATGAAATCGTTCGAGGGCTAGTTGAACGGAAGAAATATATCTATCTTTGCACCAACGGCATCTTACTTGAAAAGAGCCTCGACAAATTTGAACCGTCTCCGTATCTGACGTTTAGCATTCATTTAGATGGGCTGAGAGAGCAACACGATCAATGTGTAGATCGAACAGGCGTTTTTGATACGGCAATTCAAGCCATTCGGGCTGCAAAAGCCCGTGGCTTTCGAGTGACCACGAATACAACGGTATTTGACGGTGCTAATCCTCAAGAAATGCAAGAGTTCTTTGATTTTCTCGCGACGCTAGACACTGACGGCATGATGATTTCTCCTGGCTACAGCTACGAATGGGCCCCCGACCAAGACCATTTTCTCAAGCGAGAACAAACTCGCGCGCTATTTAGAGAAATTTTGGCACCCTTTAAAGCTGGGAAAAAGGCGTGGAACTTTAACCACAATCCCTTGTTTCTCGATTTCTTAATTGGCGAAAAAGATTATGAATGTACGCCGTGGGGCAGCCCTAGTTACAGCGTATTAGGTTGGCAGAAGCCATGTTATCTACTGAATGAAGGGCACTATAAGACATTTCAAGAACTGCTTGATCACACCGACTGGAGCCAGTATGGTCGTGCGAGCGGGAATCCAAAGTGTGCAGACTGTATGGTGCACTGCGGCTATGAACCAACCGCCGCCATGGATGCAATGGAACCGAACAACATGGTGCGATCGCTCGGGAGCGTGTTTGGCGTAGCTCGATAGTGCCATTTCATTCTCACGGCATAGCTCGATACAACGCTGGAAAACATCACCTTATGCTTTCGCATAGGACATTCCCACCTCTTATCGTATTGGACTCGACACGATGTCTCGTTCAATCTGACCTCCTGATTGACTTAGCGCAATTTTCTAATTGCGCTAAGTACAGAAATGGTAGTGTAGGGCGCAACGCCCCCACACTACCGTGCTTAACTCACGCGCATACCGCTATATGAAAGCTTTGAAGCTCAAATATCTTCCCGTTGGAATGACGTATCCGTAATGAGCACCGTAACTATACGAGCAACGCATGCATAGCGATATGCGCTGGAGTCGGGCTATTATCATTTTTTACTCGTCACTTGCTCAATCAATGCAACAACCGCACTACGGCTGAGCTTTTCAGCTCCGTGTGCCAATACATCTAGCGTGGCGTGTGCCAATGCTAATGGAATTTGACAAAAATCGCGAGCGGGGCCTAACGGAAGTGCATGCGTATAGGCATCAGCAAGATTCAAGTTGCGGTGAGCATAGTTTCGCATATCTTCAGCCGTCCAACCATCTGGGAAGAAATCGACTCCTCGCCGCAGGTCTTCAGCATGATTGCGGGCAATGTTGACTGCTTGCAGCCCACGTCCAAAGCCGAGTGCTTGAGTCCGGTTAGTCTGAGTCCCGTCATACCAACACCACACATCAGAGAGCATCAACCCTACGGAACCCGCGACGCTAAATGTGTAGCGGTCTAAATCGGCTTCCGTGTGAATCGCCCAGTTAGACTCAGCCCAATGAGCCATTCGGTCAGCCATCGCAGCAGTCGCATCCCAGATTCGAGGCGCAATCGACGCCGGGGCTAATAATGCCCATTCTCCAATCCGGAGTGTAACGTCTGGAAGCAGACCATGATGATTTTGCAACGCTACTGAGAAGTCGTGAATGGTTGATTGTTCTGTTGCGCTTTGTATATCTAAACTGAGCGATCGCAGTAGCTTAGCTTTCGTTTGACCATCCAATTCAGGATGATCTTCAATTTCATCAATTGCTCGCATACACAGATATGCGGAAGCAACAGCATCCAACAGATCGGGCGGTAAACGACTAATCGGAATATAGAAAGTCCGACTTGTGTCTTTAAGAACCTCTAAGGCACCTTTACGAAGATCCATCCAGTTAACTCCTCACACCAACTCGTGCTCTAGAATATATTTCTCGACGATAGAAGACTAGTCCATCTTTTCAAGAGGATGCGTCTGTCACGGAGAATACGAAAAATTGATTATAAACCTCAAACACGATGTCAACCTTCGGCTGACGACATCTCATAGCAATACGCATTGAGTTTGGCGATGCAATGTCCAACGACCTCAACCTATGAGAGAGAACATATCATCAATTAAGTAATTTTCCTCATTGCCGATGATCAATCAATCACGTCAAGGAGGAGATTAAGATCCGGAACAGGAGCGCTTTTCCGAGACCGAACGCTTGTCATCTTTTGCTCAATGCCGTAAGCCTCATCATTGCATGCTTATCTGAAATGATGCTGAATAGAATTACATCCAAAGATATATCAGCGCCTGAGTGAAGGCCCGTAGTGTGGAGAGCACCGCGTCCCATATCACCATTTCTATGCTTGACGCAATTGCAAATTGTTACATGCCGTGTCTTCATTAGAACGGATGCAACAACTCTGGTAATCTCACATGAGGCTGAATTGTATCGGATGATCAGCCAAGATTGTGTTTAGGTAACCGTAGGAGACGAGATTTCAGCGGGCTGAGAATTTGGTTGAGGCGACGAAGTTGCTCTGCCGTCCCCATGCAAATCAATAAGTCTCCAGTCATTAATTCGGTATCAGCCGTAGGGCCCGCAATGAGTGTGCCGTCAGCCCGACGAACTGCAAGTACGAGTGCGCCCGATTGCGATCGCAGCCGGGCATCTCGCAAGGTTTGCCCAACACACGCGCAGGTTTGAGGATCAAGAAGAAATTCTTCCATGTAGAAGGAGCGATCGGCTCCTGTAAGAATTCCATCGACAAAGTCCATCACTTGAGGACGCAACGCCGCAGCCGCTAGCCGTTTTCCCCCTGTGATATACGGAGAAACGACCGCATCGGCTCCTCCTCGCTGCAGTTTTTGAAGTGCTTCTTCCGTATTGGCACGGGCGATCGCTCGAATCTCGGGATTTAGAGTCTTTGCAGAAAGAACTGTATATAAGTTTTCCGCATCAGACGGCAGCGCTGTGACTAAACACACTGCCCGTTCAATGCCAATCCGATGGAGCACCTCATCGAGCGTGGCATCGCCCTGTACAGCCGTGTAACCATATTCTTGGGCAAGCAACACAAGATCTAGTGAAAGGTCAACCACCACAAACGGAATTCCCTCTGCATCGAATTCAAGCGCAATCTGTTGTCCGGTGCGTCCAAATCCGCAAATAATGTAGTGTTGTGTTAAGTCTTCAATCACACGCTTCTGCTGTCCTAGACGAATTCCTTCTTGAAAGTAACCTTGGATCAAAGCTTCTGTAAATCGGTTAACAATATAGCCAATGCTAATGACTCCCATCAAAATCAGGCTAATTGTAAAAATGCGCCCTCGATCATCTAACGGATGAACTTCTGTAAATCCAACAGTAGCTAACGTGATGATCGTCATGTAGGCAGCATCAATCCATCGCCATCCCTCTAGAATGCGATAGCCCAGCATACCAACGATAGTGAGAGAAATGACAGCACCCACACCAATCAGCAGCTCTTGGCGAATTCGTTGATATTTTTCTTCAAATTTGGAATACACTGTGTCTCAAATTAAAGAGATGGTAAAGCACGAACGAACGAAGAAAAATAAATAATTGAACTTTATCTATAGCAATCCCAGATGGGTTGTGAGCGGCGGAGCGGTCGGCGCCCGCTCCACCGCTCATACATAATTTACAAGCGATTTAGGATCGCTATATAAAACTCTATAAATATAGATAGTGAACACAATCCCAAAGATTGCTCAAGTCACAAATCATTCAGACTTCGCTAAGGAAGCATGTTACAGGGAATTACCAAGAAGAATACTTATAAAAAATTCATAGTAAGCACTATCAATTTTGTAAGCAATCGGGTTTTGAAGAAAGTCTGACGAAAATCATCATAGTGGTTTGCTAAGCACTCTATTTTTTGGCATATATTCGATTTTGGATTGCACGGCGTCTAAAAAATTTCTTCAACCGAATTTAAAGAAGGCAAGCACTTTTTTTTAGTTAACGAGAAGTTGTACCAGCTTATCTTACGTATTACGCAACGATTGTTACTATACGCTTAGCGGCATGAGGGTGACGCTAAGACTAAGATTGACATCAAACTATCCAACAGGTTCCCCGAATTGCGAATACGTATCCAATGAACCTTAACATACACACGGAACTCTGAACTGCATCACGCATACCAGACGTCATGATATAGGAGTCCGGAATTGATGAGTCAGTATATTTAGGGATGGCTCGAATCCTAATTAATCTTTTATGCGGCATCTAAATCAAATATCCGAATAGTTTGACTAAAAATTTCGCTAATCCAAGCGGTTAAACTTTCCAGCGTTTTCACGCATTACATCTGATTGAAGATTCAGTAATCTATTAATAGATAACTATTGTTTTATAAATTACTAAGATTTTATATTCACGCTGGTTTACTCTGTTGTTTGCATACTCTTTGTAATCGTCATGTCTTATCTATTTCTCGGATATTGTATCGGTGCCTCGGTTACATTTTGTATTTGTATGACAGCGTTTTTAGGGGACGATTCTACGCCTAAAACCCAACTAGAGTCTTGGTTGGTCGTAGGTATCGCTACAATTCTTTGGCCCATTGTCATGCCAATATCACTATTCAATGTGCTAAATAAATTAATCAAATCTTGGACTGCGGTTTCCCGCTTTCGCGTTAAAAACGTTAGGCTTCATTGAATCGATGAATAATTGAGGCTACCCACTTATCTCTAATTGCAATGATGGAATTCTTTCCGCTATACCGACGAGGTTGCTCAACTTGGCTCTTCATTACACTGCGCAATCATTTTGCAGTTAATACGAGATGCACCTATTAGTACATACTATGTGAATCTCGATTAACGGATAAAGATAATAAAGCTGATCGTCAAAACTGCTTCTAACAAATGAATTCAGTCTTCTCGACTTAATATAACTCGCGCAGATAGGGTGAGGTCGTATGACAGCGACTGCTCTTCGATACGTTGCTATGTGTCTATCCCTACTCTGCACCAAAGTATTGCCAGTCGGACAGCGAAGATTCTTAGATGCTTTTAAGGATTTAAACCAATAACATCATACTCTGAGGCAGTAGCTGATCCGGATATGCGAGTTTTTTCCAACGATTCCCAAGGAGTCGCTTGGCTCAATCCGAGAGTAACGAAGCTGACCATAACCTGCTCTCTTGATAAGAAGCAAGGATGGGTTAGCGTTAGAGTAACCCATCGAAAGTATTGCTAGTGTTGGGTTAATTCCTGTGGAGACGCTTCGCGTTTCTTTTATGCCCCTTGGGCTATACGCTCCGCTCAACGCCAACCTACATTAGAACTTTTGTCAGTCAACGAGGGGACAGTTGAGATGTCTCAGGCGATCTCTAATACCAAGTCGATCTGCACTCTCAAAACGTCGATCTGCACTCTCAAAATCCTAATTCGCTAAACCCACTGCCTCAATCGCAGCTTCAAGGGCGATCGCCACGTGAGTCCAATGGGTGCCGCCTTGACAAAACACCACATATGGCTCCCGTAGTGGTCCATCTGCGGATAACTCAGATGTGCTCCCGTCGATAAACGTTCCTCCTGCCATGATTAATGGGCTTTCGTACCCCGGCATCTGGTCTGGCACCGGGTTTAAGTATGCCCCAACCGGAGACTGTTGCTGAATCGCGCGACAAAATGCAATTACCTTTTCGGGAGAGCCGAGCTTAATCGCTTGAATTATGTCTCGTCGGGGAGCATCGGGTAAGGGATTGACCGGATAGCCCAATTCTTGAAACACATACGCCGTCAGATGGTTGCCTTTCATCGCTTCTCCAACCATTTGAGGCGCTAAAAACAATCCTTGAAACAGCAGCCGATTTTGATCGAATGTTGCCCCACCGTGACTGCCAATTCCTGGCGCTGTTAGGCGACAGGCAGCCGCTTCAACCCACTCGGCGCGTCCTGCGACATAGCCCCCTGCTGTCACAATAGTGCCCCCCGGATTTTTGATGAAGGAGCCGGCAATTAAGTCAGCGCCAACGGCAGTGGGTTCTTGATCCTCAATGAATTCGCCGTAGCAGTTGTCAACAAAGCACACGGTGTGAGGATTCTGGCGCTTAACGATATGAACAATGTTGGCAATATCGGCGATCGCCAAACTGGGTCGCCACGAATATCCACACGAGCGCTGGATTAGCACGAGACGAGTTTCGGGATAGATCGCATGGGTCAGCGTCTGCCAATCGATTTCTCCCGTGTCTGTCAAATCTAACTGGCGATATCGAATCCCAAATTCCTTCAAGGAGCCTTGGAGCTGTCCCCGAATGCCAATGACTTCCTCTAGCGTGTCGTAGGGTGCCCCAGCGACAGATAGCATCTCATCTCCTGGGCGTAGAATGCCGAACAGAGCACAGGCGATCGCATGCGTTCCTGAAACAAATTGCACCCGAACGGCAGCAGCCTCAGCCCCCATAATGTCGGCAAAAACCCGATCGAGAGTATCTCTACCCAAATCGTGATGCCCATATCCCGTGACACTGGAAAAATGATGAGTGCCGACATTGTGATGGCGCATCGCAGACAAGACTCGTCTGAGATTTGTCTTGACCTGGGCGTCAATTCCAGCAAAGATCTGGAACAGTGCCTGTTCTGCTCGCTGGAGCTGTTCAGAACTATTCATTCCTCGTTCGTTCTTAGGTTTTTAATGACGGACAATTGCGCAGCCTGACCGCAGGTTGAGCATTTTACTGTTCACCCATTGTCGCGCAGAACAGATGTTATATTTCGATTGAGATTACTGAATGACTACCACAATTTCGACTAAACCTCCGGTTGTATGGAGTACGACCGTGTTCATGGTGATACTTCACCTCGGGGCATTGCTTGCATTTCTGCCTCAAACCTTTAGCTGGAGCGCAGTTGGGCTCACTTTATTTTTACATTGGCTTACAGCCGGGGTTGGCATCACCTTAGGTTGGCACAGACTGCTCACCCACCGTAGTTTTCAAACACCAAAATGGCTGGAATATCTTTTAGTGTGTTGTGGAACCCTATCCATGCAGGGGGGGCCGATTTGGTGGGTTGGGCTGCATCGCCATCATCATCTGTATTCAGATCAGGCGGGCGATCACCACGACTCTAAAAAGGGATTTTGGTGGAGCCACATGGAATGGATGTTCTATCAAGTTCCGGCTGAGCAAGAAATTCCTCGATTTACAAAAGATATTGCCCATGATCGGCTCTATCAGTTTTTAGACCGCCACTTTTTTTTAATTCAACTTGCGTTTGCCGGCGTGCTTTTCTTAGTGGGTGGATGGCCTTTTTTGATTTGGGGTATCTTTGTGCGCTTAGTCTTGGTTTACCACACAACCTGGCTAGTAAACAGCGCCACTCATAAATTTGGCTATCGAAGCTATGAGTCAGAGGACTGTTCAACAAACTGTTGGTGGGTGGCTATTATTGCCTATGGTGAGGGCTGGCATAACAATCATCACGCGTTTCAATACTCTGCTCGTCATGGCTTGAAGTGGTGGGAGATTGACGCGACGTGGATGATGATTCGAGTCCTCGAATCACTCGGGCTTGCTCGAAACATCAAACGCGTAGAAAACATCTAGCTTTAAATCACGTTATTTTTTAATTGTTGAGATTGAGATTTTTGCATGACCACCGCATCATTAACTAAACTTCCGCGTGATTGGGCTGTCATCGCGATTATGACAATCATTCATGCTGGGGCACTATTTGCGTTGCTGCCCAGCAACTTTAGCTGGACGGCTGTCGGGCTTGCCGTCTTTTTGCATTGGGTTACAGGCGGCTTGGGCATTACGCTAGGATGGCATCGTCTTGTCAGTCATCGCAGCTTCCAGACCCCCAAATGGCTAGAGTATTTTTTCGTGTTCTGCGGAACACTCGCGCTACAGGGGGGCCCCATTTGGTGGGTTGGGCTGCATCGCCATCACCACGTGTATTCAGATCAAGACGTGGATCATCATGATTCCAATAAAGGATTTTGGTGGAGTCATATGGGATGGATGCTGTATGAAGTCCCAGCAGAGAATGAAGTTCCTCGCTTTACTCAAGACATTGCAGACGACCCGGTTTATCAGTTTTTAGAAAAAAACTTCCTGTTTCTTCAAATTGGGTTGGCGATCGCCCTCTACCTGCTCGGCGGTTGGTCATTTGTAGTTTGGGGCGTTTTTGTGCGCCTGATGCTGGCATATCACTGTACGTGGCTGGTCAACAGCGCCACCCATAAATTTGGCTATCGAAGCTACGATGCTGAGGATAAATCTACTAATTGCTGGTGGGTTGCTCTGTTGACCTATGGCGAAGGCTGGCACAACAATCATCACGCATTTCAATATTCGGCTCGTCATGGTTTGACATGGTGGGAACTTGACTTAACCTGGATGACGATCCGGTTTCTACAAGCTGTAGGGTTGGCGAACAAGGTCAAGCTTGCCCCTAAATAAAGAGTATGGATTCAAATACCCTACTCAAACTATTCGCATCCGTTGCCCTGCACAATGCGTTTGATCGTCATCAACGAATCAAAACTAATCGGACCTCGGCGATGCCCCTTCTGGCTAGACATGCCTAGCGCAATGGGGCTATCTCGCTTAGGGTGGCGATAAAATCGCGGCGAGGCATTCACATACACGGTAGCACTGCCGACATTTGCGGCAAAGTGTCGGCTTTCATGATAAGACTCTGTCACAATGCAATCGGCATGTCCGCTGCTGTGCTGATTAATCCACTCGATTGCCTCATCTAGCCCACTGACAACCTTAAATGCGATCGCAGGCTTTAAATAGGCGTGGTTCCAATCGTCATCTTGGGCTAGAGAGAGCTCTTTAAACTCAGAAACCAGCTTTGCATCACCCCTAAGCTCAAAGCCTTTTTCTTTAAGCGCTTTGAACAAGGCAACTAGCAGACTTGGGTCAAAATCTTGATGGATCAAAACCTTCTCAATGGCATTGACCGGATCGGGTTCACTTTGATGGCTGTCTAAAATCATCCAGCATGCTACATCTAACTCACCCGACGGCGCCCAATAGAGGTAACAGTTGCCAATAGCGGTTTTGAGCACAGGTACAGTCGCCTGCCGAATCACCTGCTGTACTAAACTCGCACGGCCATAGGGAATGACCAGGCTGACATGCCGATCTTGAGTGACCAAATTTCGAGTGGCATCGCCCTGATCCAAGGGAATGAGCTGAACACACGTCACAGGTAAATTCGCGTCTTCAAGAGCAAGCTGTAACGTGTCAGTCATGATTTGGTTAGAATGGCTTGCCTCGTTGCCCCCTTTGAGAATCAAACTGTTACCCGCTCGCATACACAATCCCGCGGCGATCGCAGCAAGTTCAGGAAACGATTCATACACAAGCGCAATCACCCCAAGCGGCATCAACTGACAAAATGTTTGACAGCGTTCTACCTGATGAAATGTATTGAGTATCTGCTGAGTCGGATCGGTCAGCTCGGCCAATCGTTCTAAAATTTGAATCGTTGTTTGGAGCCGTTCGGGAGTCAACTTCAGCCATTCCAAGATAATTTCTGGAATCGCCATTTCACGACTCGTCTCTAAATCCAGCGTATTGGCTTCTAAGATGTCATCTTGCCGTTCTTGGAGGGCATTTGCCATGCAATGAAGAGCACGACTGCGATCGCTCCCCTTTAGCGACGCTAGCACTAAAGAGGCTTGATGAGCCTGAGACGTAATCTTGGTCAAATCGGATGAAGAATTCAAGGAACCTGCGATTATCCGCCTATCGTCTACACGCCAACCAAAGGAGCAACACCAGCATAGCTGCTAGGACTAGGGCTGCTACCACCCGAAGAGCAATCGGAGACTGCAAAGTCGTAATCAGGAGTAACAGGACTAATACAAACAAAATCACGAGGGCGAGAGGCAAATATCCTCGCCCCAGGGTCGAATGAGATAAACTCCATTGATGCCCTGTCCAGCGCCAAGCCTTTTTATAAGGATACGTGGTTGAGAGCTGCTCAATCATATATCCGCTCTCGTGAACCACAAATATTTGCTGACATCGGTTGCAACCAAACGCCTCTGTAAGCGCAATCGGGATTAATCGACCACGACGACGGCATGGACACGGATAGTCAACAGTTAGATCAATTTTATGGTGTTTCTGAGTCTGCACGAGCTACGCCAGCAATAAATCGAGTCTAAGCGAGAAAAAATATAGCATAGTGAAAACGTGTCATACCAGATAATATCAAGGATCGCACGAGCGACTACCCGATAGTGTTAATCCCGTCATGAACAACTTAATCGATCGCTTTTCATTTAGACCACCCGACTCGCCACTTTGTAATACTTACAAAATAACTGCTTAAACCAGTTTCGATCAGTCTCGTCTAAGAAAATTTTAGAATTGTCTCAATCATTGTGCCTGATTCAAAAAGATCTTGCCATCCATTTATCAACTATTCATTGTTTTGGATGGTGCACTCTAGACGGCACATTCCTTAAAGCGGGTAACGCGATTCGAACGCGCGACATTCACCTTGGCAAGGTGACGCTCTACCACTGAGCTATACCCGCACATTTAGCTGCTTATCTAGAATCTCAAAATCTACACCGACTGTCAACTAGCAGACCCAAAATTCAAACCAGAACTGACACCCCGGTTTGTAGACATTAGTGTTGTGACATGCCTAAAATAGGGCAAATTATTAAAAGGCTGCAAATCTTGAATCCGGTGCGTTACGCTGCGCTAACGGCATCCTACCTAATGCACCATTTTAGCTGTGCCACACCACTACGTTGTCTTTGGGGCAACTTTGCCCCCTAGACCGCTTATGAATTGTCCTGCACATCAGAGGCTACAGCACTTTTCAATGATGGCGGTAGGGTTTGAGAATTCGCGGAACCCGACATGCGATTGTTACCCGCCAAATTAGGATGCGCCGCCCTAACTTGATGCATGAGGCTTGCCATTTCAATTGCCGACATGGCGTATTCCCAGCCTTTATTACTTTTAATGCCAGCACGCTCTAGCGCTTGCTGCATCGAGTCAGACGTTAAAACGCCAAAGACGACCGGCACCCCAGTTTGAAAACTTGCTGCGGCAATTCCTTTGGAAACCTCAGCCGCAACGTAATCAAAATGAGGAGTTTGCCCTCGAATGACCGCCCCTAGACAGATAATGGCATCATATCGATAGGTAAGCGCTAGCTGACGAGCCAGCAGTGGAACTTCGAAACTACCAGGAACCCAAGCATAATCAACTTGAGCTCCTTGAGGATTGGGATCGATTCCGTGTCTCTTTAAGCAGTCTTGGCAGCCTTCTAGAAGCTTCTGTGTGACCAGATCGTTAAACCGACCAATCACAATTGCAAGTCGTAAATTTTCAGTCTGAGTAAAGGTGCCTTCAAAAACTGCCATAGTTGACTATTAACCTAATACTGCTGAGGTAACTCTTACGTGTTAGCTTAGACAACAAAATAGTTCAATCCGCCAACAACCAATACGAGTATTACCCACAGACCAGAACCCAGCAGAATAAATCGCTTAGCCTGCTCCCAGTTTTGAGGTGATGCATACCCAACTGGCACTGCAACCACCATGACAAACGATAGTAGAACCAGCGCCGCTAAGGCAAATTGAAATAAGATCGATAGCATTTGTCTTCCTCCCAATAGTGCAGAAAACGAGTGAGTCGCAGCTCAACCTGTTACGTACTGCGATCAAATCAGCCCTGAATAGTAACCTATCAGAAAATCAGACCGGCTCAGCACTTTCTCTGTCAAGATTAAGAATAAAGGGAACAGGAGCAGAATTAGCAGGACAGCATCTCGATGGATGTAGTGCTATGTCATATCACAGCAGATTTTGACACTTTGGGAGCCGCAGTTGGGGTAACGCGTCTAAAACCGGGAGCTCGAATCGTGCTAACCGGAGGTAGCCATCCCGGGGTTAAGGATTTTTTAGCGCTTCATCGTGACGAATATGCGTTAATTGAACGACGATCGGTCAATCCTGAGGAGATTCGATCGATTACGATCGTGGATACCCAATGGCGCGATCGCCTAGGCAAAGCGGCTGAGTGGCTCGATCGCGCGAATGTCGATGTTCATATTTACGATCACCATCCTGATGCGTCTGGGGATGTCGTAGCGAACACGGCTCATATTGAATCCGTTGGAGCAACGTCGACTCTAATCGCTGAATCGCTGCGATCGCAGGGGCTAACGCTAAATCCAATCGAAGCAACCGTTATGGCACTGGGTATTCACGTCGATACCGGGTCGCTGACGTTTGATCACACGACGGTACGGGATGCGGCAGCGCTGACGTGGTTGATGGAACAAGGGGCAAATGTGCGGGCGATCGCAGAATATGTGGAACCAGGGCTCCCTCCTCAGCTTCAAGATCTCCTCACCACCGGCTTGGATACATTGCAGTCTGAAGTGGTCGAGGGGCTAACACTGAGCTGGGTTTTACTCACCGTTGATGCCTATGTGCCAGGGTTGTCTAGCCTGGCCTCCCAAATGATTACACTGACTGAAAGTGATGTATTGCTCCTGGGGGCGCGATATCCGGTAGGAGATGGCAATGAGGAACGGCTGACTGTCATTGGGCGATCGCGCGGACGCGCCTTCGGAAGTTCTCATGCAGAGTCAGTCAATCTCGGACAATTGTTTAAACCATTAGGAGGGGGTGGGCATCCGAGAGCAGCAGCTGTGACCCTGCGAGGTGTTTCTCCAGACGCGATACTGGCTCAACTGCTCGACCAGTTGCGATCGCAGATTCCATCTCCTCCGACTGCGCGAGAATTGATGTCGTCTCCGGTTCGTACGATTCGCCCCGAAACCACGATTGCAGAAGCTCAGCGCATTCTTTTGCGCTACGGGCATTCTGGATTGTCAGTTGTGGATGCAAGCGATCGCCTTGTTGGAGTCGTCTCCCGTCGAGACTTAGATATCGCCCTCCACCATAACTTCGGTCATGCTCCGGTGAAGGGATTTATGACAACCAATGTAAGAACGATTGCCCCAGATACGCCGTTGCCTGAGATTGAATCTCTCATGGTGACTTACGATATTGGCCGCCTGCCCGTTTTGGATCAAGGCTTATTGGTTGGCATTGTCACCCGAACTGACGTCCTGCGTCAGCTTCACCAGGAGCAACTGATCGAAAATGCAGGACGATCATCGGGGGGACGGCGATCGCCCCATTGCCTTCTTCCAGATACGGTTCACACTCTTCTGCATAATCGGTTGGCAGATCCGTTGTGGGAGTTGCTCTCCGAAGCCGCAAACCAAGCAGAACAACGCGGCTGGCAACTGTATTTGGTGGGTGGAGCCGTTCGAGATTTGCTGCTAGCAACCTCAAACGAATCACTCCTCATCGATGACATCGATTTAGTCGTAGACGGCTTTCATCGAGCTGCAGACGATGCGGCAGGGGTTGAACTCGCTCGCGCCTTGAGAGAAACCTACGCTAATACCAAGCTGCAAGTGCATGGGCGATTTCAAACGGCTGCACTGCTCTGGCACAATGATCCCGATCTAGACTCGCTCTGGGTCGATATCGCCACGGCTCGCACTGAATTCTATCCGTATCCCGCAGCAAACCCGGAAGTTGAAGCCAGTTCGATTCGCCAAGATCTGTATCGGCGAGACTTTACAATCAATGCGCTTGCGATTCGATTAACCGAGCCCCGCAGGTGGGAGTTACTTGATTTCTTTGGTGGGCTGATTGATTTGCAAGCCGAGCAGATTCGGGTACTCCATGCCAATAGCTTCATCGAAGACCCGACGCGAATCTTTCGAGCCGTTCGATTTGCTGTACGCTTAGGCTTCAATATTGATGCTCAAACCGAGAGTTATATTCGCCATGCAATCGGCAGCGGCATTTACCACCGCATTCAATCCGATATAGACACCACCCCCGCCTTGCAAACCCGACTCAAGCGGGAGCTGCACTACATTCTTGAGGCCCCCTATTGGCAACCTGCGATTCGGCTGCTCGATGATTTAGGTGCACTTCAGTGCATTCACGTTGATCTCGATTTGGATGACGCTTTGTGGTGGCAACTCCGATTAGTAGATCGATGCCTGCGACGATTTGACCGTCAAACCACCGTGCCGCACTGGCAAATGCTTTTGGAAGTAATGATGGCAGAGTTGGCTCCTGAGGCTCGACGATCGGTTGCTCAAAATTTGCAGCTTCCGGCTGAGAGTATTGAGCGGCTCCAACACGTTAGCCAAATTCAAGCTGAACTCGCGCAGTCATTGCCCCGGTGCGATCGTCCGAGCGAATTATTTCAGCAGCTCAATGCTTATGACTTGGCAACGCTAATTTTATTGGCGGCTAAAGGGTCTCGCTCAATGCGTCGGCATATCTGGAAATATCTCAGCCAGTGGGCAACCAGTCAACCGCCACTGGATGGCAATGATTTGAAAGCGCTGGGATACAAACCAAGCCCTCAGTTTAAGGACATTCTATCCTCCTTATTGGCTGCTAAGCTGGATGGCGAAATCACCAATCGAGCCGAGGCAGAGGCGTTTTTATCAGAGCACTTTCCGCTTAACTCTGCTTAGCTCTGCTTAGAGCCTATTTAAAAACTCCCTAGAATTTTTAGAATCAAAACTCCCGGATGGGGTTTTCAGGTAGGTTCTTAAGGCTAATCAATAATTGGACACGACCGTCATTGACGCGATCCCTGACGCGATCGCCCAATTTGTCCTGAACAGGGTAGGATATTTGGGAGAAATGACGCTAAGCTCTCTTCTACCCATTTCTCAGACAACCCATTTCTCGGACAACGGTTACAGATAATTGACGGGCGAACGGCTGTTTGTCCCTACAAAGATCTGTACGTTGGATTTGTAAATTGGATTTAGGAGAATTGGTATTAACCCTTGTTCCTCAAAAAACTGCTATGACTTTGACGGCTGGAGCAACTCTTCAGAATGGCAAATATGTCATTCACGCAATCTGTGATCATCAAGAGCTTGAAATCACCTATCAAGCGACCCATTCATTTTTGAGGCAGGCTGTTCTGATCAAAGCCCTCAAAGATAGTCTTCGAGATCATGAGGATTTTGATGCGTTCAAACACCAACTCACGCGGGCGGCGACCCATCTTGCCCAGTGTCAGCATCCCAATCTGGTGCATACGCTAGATTGCTTCGAAGAAGATAGTATTCCATACGTTGTTTTGGAGAGCGTGTCAGGGCAGTCCCTCGACGAGGTTGTGCGTACGGGGCATCCCCTTTCGGAAGAGGCTGCGCTATTTCACATCCATCAAGCTGGTTTAGCCGTTAGCCACATCCACCACTGCGGGCTCGTGCATACCGGTATTACTCCGCGAGCCCTGGTGCGAAGCTATGGCACTGATCATGTTGTCTTGACTGGATTTGGTTTGAAGACACTGGTTGCTGCTTCGTTGACAGCCGAAACATCCGAAACAGCCGAAACGGCCTCTGACCTACACTCTGGTTCAGGTCCTCTTGATTCTGCTGACAGTCATGCTTCCGTGTTCACCAGTGTTGAGAATCCTACTGTAGACCTTCGTGCGCTTGCCCAAACGCTCTACTTTTTACTGACAGGCGAATTGCCATCTATGGCGATCGCCTTCGACGCAGCAAAGCTACGACTACTGCATCCCAATCTCAAACGCAGCACCGAACACGCGATTCGCTCAGTGCTAGATGCTAATACATCTCCATCGCAAATAAAGATAGATGACTGGCTCAACCAACTTGACATTGGTGCTTCATTAGATTTACACTCCACTTCATTAGATTCACACTCCACCTCATTCATGCGGACACAGGTCATCTCTCCGGCTTACTCCGCAGGAGCCACCCCAGCAACGACCGTTATTTCCCCGAAGCAATCGCCTCGGGTTGCATCCTCTAGACCCCACTCGGTGAGGTCAAAGGCGCGCCCTTGGCTTTTATTAGGATTAGGGGTGACATCGGTAGCAGCCGCATGCTCTGGTGCCTATCTCGGCTTTACCCTAAGGTTCCAAGACGCTGAAGACCTTTCAAAATCGCCCGTGTTTGGTCGTGAAATTTTTGGTGGCGAGCAAAATTTTCCACCGTCTCGTAAATGGCCGGGATTAAACAGCACAGACTTGTCTGAATCACCGCGCGTCTTATTTGAACGTTCGAAATCTGCTCCTTCAGAGCAACCCGATGAATCTATCCAGATCGATCCGCTCCCCTCAATCGACGACTATGATGATGAGCCCGAAACCGAATCTGAACTAGTGATTGACCCAGACTTATTTTTCGATCCCGACTCTGTTTCAGGATCGATTGATGACTGGGATACTGATTCTCCATTACCGACTAACCCCGCCGTAAAGCCCGACGTGCGTCCTGAAGCCGACCCCCAACCATCTAGCCCTGAAGATTCTACCCCGCCTCCCTCAGCAGGCACCAAACCTTCTCCGCCTGCCTCACCCGGACTAGACACTGTTCCGGCCCCGCCTATTCCCAATTCACCCTCCCAATCCACTCCCGACTTGCTGTCTATTCCTGATTCCTGACCGATAGACGTGTAGATACATCTAGGCTGGTGTGCATAGTCGACTATCAAAAATTCACGTCAGAAATTTGCGTCAAACGTTCTTAAAGTTTTAGTCGATGTGTTGAGCACAACACGCAGTCGTGAATCAACTCATAGAAAGTAGTTCTTGTAGAGTTAAGAGCACACGATAGCTCTCGCGTTTGTCTTGACATATTTGGGGACGGGCGATCGCTCACCCCGCGTATCAAAGGTGTGCAAGGCTAAGTGTGCTTGCATTAACTAGGCTAGGCGACAGCATCGAGCTTATTAATGTGACTTAACAGGGTGTCATAGCAACCATCACAGATCGTTGATCGGTTGCACGCCAGATAGCGTCCCTAGCTTTGGCATCTGGTTAGGCGTTATGTCCTAAGCTGTTAGGCTGACGCTATCAATTGCGCCCTCGGATCTATACATTGCTGACGAAACGTATAAAATCCTCAAGCTTTCGTAAACTGAGTTGCGCTGTCGCCAACTCGAATCTTGATGGGGTTATGGTGTTTGACTTAGCCTGTATGGATCAATGTGTTAGTCACCTCGATGCTAAGCATGGACAGGGGTTAAAGGGAACCGTCTTCACAATAAAAAACGTATGACTTATCAAGAAAATCTCAAATGCTGGGCAATCGTGCGCACCGTTCCAAATACTCAGGAACAAATCGTGAATCGGTTTCGGAGACGCTCAGACGCTGAAGGGCATGCCCAACTCTTGCGCCAACGCTTTCCGCGCACCCTCTTTGCGGTCGTATTTGACCGTCAGGCTCAGGAACTCCCCGATTGACTATGAATTGAACCGTCTGGCATCGTTGCTCCGGTAAGACAGGTTTCAGTGAAATCGGCTTGCCAAAGATTGGCTTGATGCAAGTTTGCGTGGCTAAGATTGGCTCGTCGGAGATTAGCTCTCTGGAGGTTTGCCATACTCAGATCGGCTCGTTGCAGATTAGCCTCTGTAAGATTTGCATCCGTCAGCGCGGCTTCTCTTAAATCGGCTTCTTGCAAATTAGCAGTCTCAAGATTTGCATCATATAGATTTGTCCCAATCAGATTTGCTCCGACGAGAGTGGCGCCTCTGAGATTGGCATGGCTCAAATTTGCCATACACAGGTTTGCCATACTCAAGTTGGCGCGAGTCAGATTGGCTTTATACAGTGTCGCACCAATCAAATTTGCGATGCAGAAAATCGTCATGCTTAGATTAGCCTGCCTTAAATCGGCGTCGCGCAAATTGGCTCGATTAAGCGTAGCTTCTCGCAAATCTGCGTGAGACAGCGTTGCCATAAAGAGAGTCGCTTGGCTGAGATTGGCTGTATACAGATTGGCTTCTCGCAAGTCAGCATAATTAAGACGCGCTTTGATCAGGGTTGCCATGCACAGGTCGGCATTAGCTAAGCAGGCATGACTCAAATCGGATTCATTTAGATTCGCTTCTCTCAGACTTGCTCGTCGTAAGTTGGCGATCGCCAGAATTGCCCCGCACAGATTGGCTGCCCGAAGATTTGCGCCACATAGCAGAGTCTCTCGCAAGTCAGCCGCAACAAAACTAGCACCTTCAAGATTGGACGAATCAAGATTTGCGGTATATAAACTTGATTGATTAAGATTCGCACGTCTTAAATCTGCGTGATGCAAATCAGCCATGCAAAAGTCAGAGCGGGATAGAATCGCATCTGTCAAGTTGACATTACTCAGAGAGCCTTCTCGAAACCTGACAGACTCACTTATTAGTTGGCTGAGATCAGGATTAATGTTTGCATTTTGGTGCCGCCACGCATTCCACACTACAACTCCCCGCTTAAACAAGGAGACGCATTTTTCGTTTGCCACTGACCATTTCCTTGTTCACCCGATTAAAGAGGCTTAGTACTGATGGTGACTTACGCATCAGTGGGCCTAGTGTTCCCCAACGAGAGAACGAAATCCTGATTGATCGTGGAAGAATTCCTTAATGACAGAATTTTTTATCCCGCCAGCTTTGCTTCTGCCCATTGGCAAAAAATCGGCACGCTCGTCGCATCGGAAAGCAAATCAAGATACTGGTGAATAAAGCGCTGATTAGGAAGCATTCCTGCTGGATCAAGGGGCAAGTCTGCCTTGATGCCTTTGCTTAAGAAAGCATCTATTTGACTGAAATTTTTGATGTTCACATCTCCGCGATACTCGGTTTCAACCGTCAGACTAGATTCGCCGTTGTACGACTCGATACGGACTCGACTTGATATATCAAGTTGAATCGGGACTGTAGTCTCATTGGGACACACCTATGGGGATGACTTCTACCACAGCACCACAGCAGCAAGTTGTCTATGCAGATGTGCCGCCACCGCTGGGCAAGGTTGTCGCAGAGTACAGAATTGACTCGGCAACGGCGATCGCCTATCGAGTCAAGGCTGGGCAGTATATTCAAATCATTGATGTTGAAGGAACGCAGTGTTCTGACTTCCTGGCATTTACAGGTGATAGATTTGCGGAGGAAATTGATAGCACCGTCACCCGTACTCTCAATGGTGTGTCAGTGCCCCAAGCAGGCTTACACAGTAAGTATTTTTCTCAAACAATGCAGCCGCTGGTGGAGGTGATTCAAGATACGTGCGATCGCCACGACAGCTTCCTACTGGCATGTACGGCTCGATACTATGAGGATGCGGGCTATCCGGGGCACATCAGCTGTAGCGAAAATTTTAATCAGGTCTTAGCGCCTTATGGCATTGCGTCTCGACCCGGTTGGGCGGCTATCAATTTTTTCTTCAACACCTCGGTGGATGCGAGTGGGGCGATCGCTTCCTGTGAATCGTGGTCGCGTCCGGGAGATTATGTCTTGCTTCGCGCCCATCAAGATTTGCTATGCGCTAGCTCTGCCTGCCCGGACGACATTGATCCTGCGAATGGCTGGAACCCGACTGCGATTCATGTTCGCGTCTACCACGCATCTGAGCAATTTTCAGTCGCGATGGGGCATCGTGCTGCGGCCAATCATCCGTTACGGCTAACGCAAGATAGCGCCTTTACTCCCAAAATCCGCACTCTCACCGAAAATTTAGTGGACTACAACGGATTTTGGGTCCCCAACTGCTTCTTTAATCACGGGGATCATGCTGAATATTGGGCACTGCGAGAGCGTGCGGCGCTCATGGATCTTTCCGCCCTTCGCAAATTTGACCTGATGGGGGATCAGGCAGTTGATTTATTACACACCGCATTTTCTCGAAACGTTGCGAATTTGGCAATTGGGCAATCTGCTTATGGATGTTTGCTCAATCCGCATGGGGGAATGATTGACGATGGCATCGTGTTTCGCTTGAGCGAGCACCACTATCGATATGTTGGCAACTGCGATACCGATTGGGACTGGCTGCAAACCGTTGCTCAAGACTATAGCTATGCCGTCGAGATTATCCCGACGAGTCGAGAAAACCATAATGTAGCAATCCAGGGGCCACTGTCTCGCGATATTCTTCGTCCCTTAATCACGTTCAATTCCGATGCTGGCATAGAAACGCTGGATGAGCTGGGATACTTTCGGTGTGCCACGGGCACTGTTGCCAATATTCCAGTTCTCATTTCTCGAACAGGCTACACCGGGGAACTGGGCTACGAATTATTTGTCCATCCCGAAAATGGTGGGGCACTTTGGGAGGCATTGATGGCTGCCGGAACCCCCTATGGAATGGTGCCATTGGGCATGCTTGCCTTGAACCGAGCCCGGATTGAAGCCGGACTTCTCGCTGCCGGATACGAGTTTGACGACTTGATTTCTCCCTATCAAGCTGGCATTGGGTGGGCAGTCGCCATGAAAACCAAAGGAGATTTTATTGGCAGAACGGCTCTAGAACAACTGCGCAACCGTCCGCCGAGAGTTGCAGTTGGTTTGATACTTGATACCAATGATATTGCTGACTATGGGCAGTGCATTTTTCCAATAGGCGATCGCTGGCGAGTCGGGCATATCACGAGCGGCACATTCTCACCCATCCTCAATCGCAGCATCGCAATGGCTCAAGTCGTGCCCGAATATGCTGCCACAGGTATGGAACTTGAAGTCGGTTTCATGGATGGAATGAAGCGTCGAGTCAAGGCAACCGTTGGAACGCTAGCGGCGTATGATCCCACGAAGAGTCGAGTCAGAGGATAACGAATCGATTTGAATGATAATCCAATCGAGAAGCCATTGAAACGGTTTATCCTCAGACCCAAGGGCAGTTGTGCATCGTCCATCTGATTCGCAATGCACTGCGCTATGTGCCTTAGAAAGACAGCGAGGCGGTAGCGACTGAAACCCATCTACCGAGCCGCTACTTTAGCAGACGCCGAAGACTCTGTGTTCAATCGGTCTTGTGGTCTATCAGTTGTGGGGGTGGCTTTAAGAGGGTTTGGTGCGTTTAGAGGCGGCCTGTTTTTTTGAAGTTGCCTGCGTTTTGCGAGACGTTGAGGACGTTTTCCCGTCGTCAGATTCATCCGAATCATCCAAATCGTCCGGATTATTGGTGCTAGAATCATTTGCCGTCTTGACTGGCGTCATCACCAGTCGTCTAAGGCGATCGCGGAATTCTGGGTCGAGATACTTTTGTTGAATGGGTTTCCACTGTTTCCACGTTGCAGCCCGTTCTTGCCGAAGTTGTTGAGCGAGCGTGGGCATTTGAGTATGCCAGTTTTTGCCAATCTCGGCCTTAAACACCTGATCTAAGACCCAACAATCTTGAAGGTGTCCGAGCAGGTCTTGAAGTGTCGACAGCTCATCAACCCAATGCTGGTAGGGCGAATCATAAAACTCGGTAAAAAATTCCGCTTGGTAGCGAACTCGCTTAATGTGCTTTCGGAGGTCATGGAGTACGGTGCCATGCTGATCTAGCCACGCGTTAATGGCGTCATCCGTCATAGCAGCAGAACGGTCTGACCCAGTGCTCTCGATGGTTTCATCGGTAGTGTGATCAGTGCTCTGATCGGGACTGTGATCGAGACTGTGATCGGTATTATGATCACTACTCTCATCAGCGCTGCCATCGCTACTGTCATCTGTCTCAAAGCCATCGGTTGCGAATGGAGACGCCTCATGCCCGACCGCCCAACCGGGATGAAGCAGCAGATGACTCACCAACAGCAGCAGCAAGTCAGGCAAAACAACCTGAATCGACATCGGGGCGATCGCATCGTAAACAGGCGCTTGCAGCCAAGTCTTGAATCGTTGCCGAAACTGACTATAGTTTGAGCCACCCAGCATCTTTTCAACTCGCCCAAACTTTCGACGACGTTGGCGCTGAAGTCGTTTAACAGCAAACTTCAACGTGTCACGTTCTTCATCATCGAGTGCAGGCAAATAGCGAGTCTCCAGTTTATTGAGTAAGACATCTAGATCTCTCACGTCACCTAGGCAACGGGCAATTTTTCGAATGTGCTTAAACGTCTTGGGCAGGCTCAATGCCGGATCAAAGACTTGAATCGCCGTACGAAGGCGTCTCAACCCGACCCGCATCTGGTGGAGCGGTTCTGGATCAACATCCTGCAAAATTTTGGTGGTGTATTGGGTCGATTTCTGAAAATGCTTCTGAACGGCTTTGTAGGCATAGTGTCCTAGCATTTCATTGTGAATTTGGTCATT
>JBNPEG010000058.1:31123-47645 GCA_051117555.1 Elainellaceae cyanobacterium
TCTGGTGGAGCGGTTCTGGATCAACATCCTGCAAAATTTTGGTGGTGTATTGGGTCGATTTCTGAAAATGCTTCTGAACGGCTTTGTAGGCATAGTGTCCTAGCATTTCATTGTGAATTTGGTCATTGTGAATTTGGGTTGTGGTGGTCATAGTCAACACCTTCTAGAAGCAGCATCAATGCCTGTTTTCTAATCAGCTCTAGCCAAAACGCAGCCAGTTAACAGATAGCCAACAGATGTCTAAATCCATCCAAATTAAACCTTAGAGCATTTTGGAAAGGACTAAAGTTCTAACGTTGGATAGAGTTGTCTCATCCGTTCGATCGTGAACGTAAAGGTATAATCTTAACCTATGCTTAATCTTATGTGTGAGTTAAATCCAATTCGTTTGACCGCTGTCGCTAATTGACTTAGCGCAGTGCTGTAGGGTGCTGTTGGAATCGCCGTAACGCACCGGGTTCAAGAGTCTCAGCCTTGCTTTGAACTCGAAACTTGAAGCTCTGAACTCGAAACTTGAAGCTCTGAACTCGAAACACGACGCTTTGAACTCGAAACTTGAAGCTCTGAACTCGAAACTTGAAGCTCTGAACTCGAAACACGACGCTTTGAACTCGAAACTTGAAGCTCTGAACCCGAAACTTGAAGCTCTGAACCCGAAACACGACGCTTTGAACTGAGAGCGTTTAAGGCTTGTTAAAAAATAACCTCATGGTGGTGCGTTGCTGACGCTTTAGCGTAGCCATGCCCGAAAGGCTATACACACCCTACGGCTCAATCAAACCGTGACGTTGTTTCTTTACGGCCCCTTATCAGATATTGAGTCGTGGGGAGCCCTCGTATCCTCGTGCATTGCGCGGAGACATCCAAAAAATTCTATTTTCGTATACTCGCGGTCTTGCTGTCTCAAGCACTCTCGTGCAGAATAATTCAGCACTACATTGGTTCGAGGAGTGATTATGAGCTATCGCATGGATCACCGCGCTTATGCCGAAACCTATGGCCCCACAGTGGGCGATCGCGTTCGGTTGGCAGATACCGACCTCATCATCGAAGTCGAACAAGATTTTACACCCTATGGCGATGAGGTGAAATTTGGCGGCGGCAAGGTGATCCGCGACGGCATGGGGCAATCTCCTATTTCAAATGCAGACGGTGCGGTCGATATGGTGATTACCAATGCTCTGATTTTAGATTGGTGGGGCATTGTGAAGGCAGATATTGGGATTAAAGACGGGCGAATTGCCAAAATTGGCAAGGCGGGCAATCCCTACATTCAAGACAATGTGACGATCATCATCGGACCTGGGACAGAGGCAGTTGCTGGAGAAGGCATGATTCTCACAGCAGGCGGCATTGATGCTCATATTCACTTCATTTGTCCCCAGCAAATTGAAACGGCGATCGCCTCTGGAATCACAACCATGCTTGGCGGCGGCACCGGCCCTGCAACCGGAACCAACGCCACAACCTGCACCCCAGGCCCGTGGAATATCTATCGCATGCTGCAAGCTGCCGACGCGTTTCCGCTCAACTTTGGTTTTTTGGGTAAAGGCAACAGCGCCCAACCGCAAGGATTAGTGGAGCAGGTAAGAGCTGGAGCAATGGGGCTGAAGCTGCACGAAGACTGGGGCACTACGCCCGCTGCAATTGATACCTGCTTGAGCGTGGCAGACGATCATGACGTGCAGGTCGCCATTCATACTGACACGCTCAACGAGTCAGGCTTTGTCGAAAATACGATTGCCGCGTTTAAAAACCGAGCCATTCACACCTATCACACTGAAGGCGCCGGCGGAGGACATGCTCCCGATATCATCAAAGTCTGCGCTGAAGCCAATGTGTTGCCCTCGTCGACCAACCCGACTCGTCCTTACACGGTAAATACGTTAGAAGAACATCTGGATATGCTCATGGTCTGTCACCATCTGAGCCGCAGCATTCCAGAAGACGTCGCGTTTGCTGAGTCTCGCATTCGTCGAGAAACTATCGCAGCAGAAGATATTTTGCACGACTTGGGTGCATTTAGCATGATTGCGTCTGACTCGCAGGCAATGGGACGCGTCGGTGAGGTGATTATTCGCACCTGGCAAACGGCCCACAAGATGAAAGTGCAGCGCGGCGCGTTGTCTCAAGATTCAGACCGAAATGATAACTTCCGCGCCAAGCGCTATGTGGCAAAGTACACAATCAATGCGGCGATCGCCCACGGCTTATCTGAGCATGTTGGCTCTGTCGAAGAAGGCAAACTCGCGGATCTTTGCCTCTGGAAACCTGCATTCTTTGGTGTGAAGCCAGAGATTGTGATCAAAGGGGGGGCGATCGCATGGGCGCAGATGGGCGATCCTAATGCCAGCATTCCTACTCCCCAACCGATTCACATGCGACCCATGTTTGGCAGCTATGGCGGAGCCATTGCCGCTACGTCTGTTGCGTTTGTATCGCAAGCCGCCCTCAATGACGGAATTGGCGAACACATCGGGCTCCAAAAACCTGTCGTTGCGGTCAAGGGAACCCGTCAGATTGGCAAAAAAGACATGAAGCTCAACGAATTTTTGCCGAGAATCGAAGTCGATCCCGAAACCTATGAAGTGAGGGCAGATGGTGAACTCTTGACCTGTGAACCTGCCGATGTGTTGCCGATGGCGCAGCGATATTTCCTGTTCTAAAACTCTGAATCTTGGTGGCTGAAAGCCAAAAGCCATCAGGTATCAGCTTTTCTGAGTTCTAATCTGCCTTGATGTAACGGTTCCACCCCACTCTCAACGTTTCATCGACACTCCAACGAATCACGGGTTGATATCCCCGTTGTTGGATTGATTCCGCTCGCTCTCTCACAAAGCTGCATCACTTCTTGTCGATCGAGCAACGCAAAGCTAAAGTCAGCTCCGGTAATCGTTGCATCACGAAAGCGAGTTTGCAGAAGCATTGCTGACGTTAAAATCGCATCGCTGAGGTCAGCTCCAGAGAAATCACTAATATATGCAATGCCGTCACTAAAATCAGCGGCGTGGAAATTTGCATTCTTCAATACTGAACCGTTGAATACTGCACCCCGCAAGTCGGCATGGCTGAAATCAGCTCCTTTCAAGTCACTATTGTTAAATTCGGCTTGGACTAGGCTTTCTCCGGCAAAGTCTTTCGTGTCAGCTTTAACATCGTCATAGGCACGGATCGCGGCAGAACTCGCTGCATAAGACGGGGGAGGAAAGAAGACCGCCACTGCAAAAAGAGCGATCGCCAAGCCAACAAACACTCGAAATATTCGCATCATGATTTATGTGTCAAAAATTGACGATCAATCATAATTTAACATTTCTTTGCGTTCTGAAAAGAAAAGAGTGAGGCGGTTATAAGAGCATCGCGGCTTTTTGCAGAGTAAACCACAAGCGTCTATAACCACCGCTCACACACAATTTACAAGCGATTTAGGATCGCTATAGAAACAATAAACAGGCGTAAAAGAGGAGATTAAAACCTCCTCCAGACAATTATTTTGACATCCAATTTTCAATTCATCTCAAGCAAAAATTCAGACAGCTAATCGTCTGCTCTCCTCACCGGATAGCGCAATGATCTGGGCGATCGCCATCAGAAAATTAATCAGTGTGATGGGACGATTGTTCTGGATCTTGTTGATCTCGCTCATCACCGTGATCGTGAGAAGACGCCTTCTTCGTTGACTTGGATTCAAACGAATAGGGAGTTTCACAATTGATGGGATAGGGATATCGATTTTGATAAACCATTTCGTCACCTCAACTCTGCTGGGTTAAATCGTTTAAAGAATATTCGTCCCGAACAAGAATTAATTCTTAGGGAAGATGTTAGAAATTCCAGAAGACATAGTGCCAGTAAATGGTTATATCTTTTGGCGATTAAGTATTATCCGAGACTGTATTTTTAGGATTACAAAAATATCTGATTTCAAGGGTTGATTTTAATATTTCTTGTCACAATTGCCTGCAACCATTGCTCTACGCGATCGCCCATTGCCGCCAACGAATAATGGGTTTCAGCATGATGACGGCAGGCATCACGGGAAATTTGATCGAGGTGAGTAATTGCTTCAGCAAGTTTTTCAATATTGTCAGGTTCGACCAGCCATCCGGTGATTCCGTCTTGGATAATTTCTGCAGGCCCCCCCCGTCGATACGCAATCACGGGAACTCCACACGCCAGGGCTTCCACCGCAACGTTGCCAAATGCCTCAACCCATTTAGGAGTCATTAATACGCCTTTACAGTGCCCCAACTCATGCTGAAGCTGGTGAGTCGGTAGGAACCCCTCATAGGTCACAGGCGCATCAGGAAAGGTTCGCTGGATAGTCTCCCAGTAAGCCTGATCGGGCATTGCCCCCCAGACTTTGAGCGGAATATTAACTTGTTGAGCGGCGGCGATCGCATCTTCAATTCCTTTTTCGGGCGCAATTCTACCAACCCACCCCAACTGATGCTTAGGCGTTTGGCGAAATTCATAGCGCGATAGGTCAAAGCCATTACCGAGACATCGACAGCGATCGCTAAAGGAGAACGTTGATGCTTGAGCTAAACTATGAACGCCAATCGTCTCTGGAAACTCTACAGAGACATGCTGGATGATAGAATCCATCGCGTTAGTCAGTGATCCCATGCTCACTAAATGAGCGATTGGGCGATCGAACCACGGTGTTAGATAGAAAGGCAACCAGTCATAGGCAAAATTCAGCAGTAGGTCATACTCACCGTGTACCTGACGGGCATAATTCCACATATTGGCGAGGACAGAATTTGAAGGCAATGTAATCGGCGCATCTCGCCCCTGAGTTTGAGCGGTTATCTGCAATTCGCCTGGAATTTCAACGAGTGAAATATCAAAGACCGACCCCATCGGAGCCACAACCTGAATGTCATACCCTCGTTGATAGAGCGCATGAGCTATATTTTCTAGGGTTAGTTCAACTCCACCGCCTAATCCCGACCCTAATGGACCCACAGGAGTCGAAAGAAATAGCAATCGACGGACATCAGCACTCACATCAACTCTCACAGTCGTTCCTCGTTAGATAATCAACATGGGCAATGATTATGCCATTCAAATCCTCCTCCAAGCAGAGGTAGCGCCGCTCGCTGAGTTGCTGAGAGTTCATGCCAGGATTCTACTTGGGTTTATCTCTATTCTTTGGATTCTCGAACTCACGGACACTCTGCTGCTAAAAGGCGCTCTTAATCGCTATGGCATCCGTCCTAGAAAGATTAAAGGGCTGTGGGGCATTCTTTGGGCTCCGCTACTGCACGGCAGTTTAAGGCACTTATCTGCCAACACAGTTCCGCTGCTGGTGCTGGGTTGGTTTGTAATGTTGCAAAGCGTCCTCGATTTCATAAGCGTAACTGTCATCGTATGGCTCGTGAGCGGTCTCGGAGCGTGGATGTTTGGTGGACCGCGTTCTAACCATATTGGAGCGAGCGGTCTGGTGTTTGGGTATCTAGGATTTTTGCTGTTTCGAGGATATTTTGAGCGCAGTGTTTTGGCGATCGCCCTCGCTGTGATTGCGGGTGCGCTCTATGGCAGCGCAATTTGGGGAGTTTTACCGATTCGGCGTGGGCGATCGTGGCAAGGGCACTTGTTTGGATTAATCGGTGGAGCATTCGTGGCCCGTTTTTTACCCCAAATTCGACAGTGGATAGAGATCACGTTTGCTAGCTAGCGATCTGGGCAATGCGATAGGCACAACGGCGATCGCCCGATAAGATATGCTCGGTTCGTTCAACGTGAACGGTGGGTCCCAAAATCGTATTGAAGACTTCAAGCTCTGAATGGCAGAATTGCGAACACGCTTGAGCTGCTTGACAAATTGAACAGTGATTTTCAACCAGAAGCAGCGTATTGTCAGACTGCTCAATCACTTCTGCCATATAGCCCTCCCGACTGCGAATATCTGCAAGGCTAGAGACGCGATCGCGCCAGTCCTGATGATGAGACAGTTGAGCCGCATAGGCATGAATCTGTGCCTGAGTCCGACTCGCCAACAGAACATCGAGACCACTTTCTCCAAAAACCTTCACCATTTCTTGCATCAAGTTAGTCACCAAGTCAGCATGATTGTCTGGAAACAGGTGGTGTGCCTTGGGAGTAAGCTGCCACAGCTTAACCGGTCGTCCCATGGGTTGACGCTCCTCTTCATATGTCACCCATTGCTGAGACGATAGCGCCTGCAAATGCTGGCGAATCGCCATTGGTGAAACCCCCAAACTACCCGCCAAGTGAGTCGCAGTCTGAGGCCCTTGCATTTTGAGAAGATTCAGAATTTGGTCTTTTGCTCGGAATGGCTCGGTCTTTATAAACTGATTCATGCTTCCGCAACGCAATTCGACATCCATCACCTCGCCAATTTAGACGAAGCAATATTGTTCGAATACTCCCTTGGGATGGTGTATCCGAATGGGGTAACCCTTAAACTTTATAGAGAATGCTTTATTTTAACCCCATCCCTCTGGAGGGGATTTGAACATTTAGCTAGCCCATCATAGGCTTTTGATATAAGATACTATTAAAAGTCTAAATGACTATGTTGATGAATCAATCTCAATCTTTACCAGGTTGGTTTCTAGACTTGGGTGATTTGATTCGTTAGCGTTGGTTCATTTTGTCTTGTGCAGCCTTTAGGCTGACACATGAATAAATTATTGCTGGTAGAAATTTGTAACTGTTTCGTTTTTGTAGTCATTACAGATCATGAGGATTATGTTCAACGTAATTACATCTAAGATTAAAGCCTGGTTTCCCGCTGAAACTGTTCACGCTCACTGCGATGGGCCCTGTGGAGTATACGATCCAGCGGCGGCTCGGATTGCAGCTGAAGCAGTCGTTTCTATGACCAAAAAGTTAGTTGATTTGGGCACGCCTGACACGGTTGAAAAAGCTAATACATTTTCCCGCTTTGTTGCAATCAAAGAAGAGCAAGCCCAAATCGCCAAGGATGAATTGCTCATCTTGTGGACTGACTACTTTAAGCCCGTTCACTTGGAGAAGTATCCTGACTTGCATGACACCTTTTGGAAAGCTGCAAAACTTTGCTCTGCATCTAAAGTAGAGGTCAGTCTTGAGCATGCTAATGAATTGATGGAAGCTATCCATAAAATTCATAATATGTTTTGGGCAAGCAAAGAGCGTGACGTCAACTTCTACAAAGCAAGCTAGAGTATCTCTGGCTTAGAGCTTAGTTGAGTAGGGTGTGATGGCGATCGCACCCTATTGTAGTTCTATAAGCTTTGATTTACGTATGGAGTCCCTGCGCTGTATGGTTTTATCCACGCTCGGCGTACTAACGTGAGAGCGTAAGGCTATAGTGTTTGAGTCATGTTTGAGTCAGTGTGAACTTGAAATTTGACCCGAATGCCGGAAGCATCTCAGGCGATTTAGCAACGGTCAACTGGCGGGATGTGCTGCTGTGGCTGTTGCGGCGACGCCAACGATTTCGTGTGACCGGAATTTCTATGGTGCCGCTGCTTCGACCTGATGAAGAAGTTTTAGTAGACCTCAACGCTTATCGCCATGCGTCGCCTCGTCTAGGCGATATCGTTGTTGCAGAGCATCCCCATCGCCCTGGATTTCGGCTTATCAAACGAATTGTGTCCATCGACGGCGATCATGGATACTATTTTCTAGAAGGGGATAATCGCTCAGAAAGTACTGATAGCCGTACATTTGGATCTGTTTCAGCGGCACATATTATCGGTCAAGTCACGAGCCGATTTTTCTAGCGATCGCCCCAATTGAGTATCCTAGAACTAGAGCATTTTCTCTATAACCCTATGCCCGAACTGCCATCTGAATGGCAAATTCAGCCTACTTTTAGCCTCTCTGCTCCCTTTCTAGAAGCGGTTAAGCAGTACGCGCCAGACATTCTTGGACATCATGCTGCACAGCTTCTTTGGCAGCGAGGAATTCGAGAGCCTAACCAAATTGCTGGCTTTATTAACCCTACTTTTTATCAACCTACATCCCCGTTTGAATTTGGGGATGAGATGAACTGGGCAGTAGAGCGACTACAGCGGACATATGCCGAGTCAGAACGTGTTGCTATTTGGGGCGATTTTGATGCAGATGGGATCACAGCAACTGCTGTACTCTGGGACGGATTGGGGGAGTTTTTCTCTCAAAACGAACGATTGATCTACGTTATTCCCAATCGACTGACCGAATCGCATGGGTTAGCTCGTTCAGGAATTCAAGCACTCGCTGAATGGGGATGCCAACTAATTGTTACCTGCGATACTGGCAGCACTAATCGCTCCGAGTTGGAGTACGCCCATTCGCATGGCATCGATGTCATCATCACCGATCATCACACGTTGCCAGCCGAACGTCCGCCTGTAACTGCAATTGTCAACCCTCGGTATCTGCCTGATCACCATCCGCTTGCTAAACTTTCGGGAGTTGCGGTTGCATATAAGCTCATCGAAGCACTTTATATCAGGTGCCCCAATATTCCCCAACAGCCGTTAGACCGCCTTTTAGATTTGGTTGCAATTGGTTTAATCGCTGATTTGGTAGAACTGACAGGGGACTGTCGATATCTCGCACAGCAAGGTATTCAACGGTTACAAAAACACCTAAAAGATGCCAAGCCAAGTCGCCCAGGCGTTGCGAGGCTTCTGCAACTCTGCCGTAAAACTGGCAATCGCCCCACCGATATTTCGTTTGGGCTTGGCCCCCGCATCAATGCAATTAGTCGCATTCACGGAGATGCTCATTTTTGTGTTGAGCTACTCACCAGTCAAGATGAAGCTCGTTGCCGCCTGTTAGCAGAAGAAACGGAGTTGGCAAATACGCGACGCAAATCTCTTCAAAAAGACGTCGTATATCAAGTAAAGAATCGTCTGGCTGACCTTGACCTTTCGACTACGAGTGTCATCGTCTTAGCAGACCCGCAATGGTCAGTCGGCATCTTAGGGTTGGTAGCCGGGCAAATTGCTCAAGATTATGGCAGACCCACAATTTTGTTAACAATGGCACCTTCACCTGACGGGCTTGCGCGCGGCTCGGCTCGCTCAGTAAACCAAATTGACCTCTATCACCTTGTTAGCAGTCAGGCACATCTTCTTCGTAGTTTTGGAGGGCATCCATTTGCCGCAGGATTAAGTCTGCCTATCGAAAATTTGCCATTGTTTACCCAAGCGATTAATCGACAACTGAGCGCCCAATGCCCTCTAGTTGCTCAGCCGACGGGAATGGTAAAAGCCGACCTTCAGGTGACTGTCTCTGAGCTAGGAAAAGAACTATTTCAGGAATTGAAGATCATAGAACCCTGTGGTATCGGCAATCCGATTCCTCGTTTGCTCATTCAAAACTGTTGGTTCAAAAACGTTTGGAATCGGAACATCCAAGATTGGAAAGGCCATAAGATTCGCTACATTAGAACAACCTTTGAGATTTGGGATGACACCAGCAATCAAGGCTTTCCTGGTGTCTGGTGGGAGCATTATAAAGATGATATCCCCCTGGGTCGATGCGATGCGATCGCCGAGCTTGACTACAACACCTACTCAAAACGCTATGAGATTCGACTCATTGCGCTTCGTGAACACGAGTCGACAGTCTCTATATCCCCTTCTATATCGGCAGATTGGATTGTAGACTGTCGCAATAGTTCATCCAACTCACCTTCGGAGCTAGTACCTCAACAAGAAATCCTTGAGGTTACTCATTGTCCGAGTACATGGGACGACTTACAGCCTTGGTTTAATCAAGCCGTGTCCGAACAGAAGAAACTGGCGATCGCATATCCTCCCCCCACCCTTGATTCATCCACACACGTTTGGAAAACCCTAGTCGGCATTGCCAAATATCTCAGTCGGACAGGAGAATCAACGACTCTAGCGCAATTAGAAAAGCGGCTAAACATTGGCGAACGTACCCTTCTCATTGGGCTCAATACACTTCATGCAATAGGCTTCACTGCGACCTTTATATCCAATGACCAAAAAATATTTGGGATCACGGCAGAAGAATCCAGACACGAAAATCCTGGCAGCGATCCCATGATTGAAAAATTTATATCAGCAGTTCGAGAGGAAAATTTTCGAAAGTCTTATTTTTATACAGTCCCGGTAGAAATTATCCGAGATGTTGCCAATCAATCTGTTCTAATGCGGTCAGTAAGCTAATCGATCAAAGTGTTTATTGCTAAAAGCTGCAACTGAGTGTGCTTTCTTCCAACGCGATTTGCAAATCTCCAAATGCTCGATGTAAATCATCAACGCTGTGAAATTTCTCTAGACGATGAAGAATCTTTCCTTGATCAAACAGCAGGAGAGTCGGCAAGTTGGTGAGTCGATACGTGTTGGCTAATTTAAGATTTTCATCCGCATTAATACTCACAACCTTGACGCGTTCTCCCCACTCTTCTATTAGGCGATTCAACTGAGGATTGATCAGGCGACACAATCCACACCAAGGAGCCCAGAAATTCACCAAGACAGGCGTAGATTCTGTCAAAACTTCTTTTGTAAACGTTTCTTCACAAATTGCTATTATCATGATCCCTCTAAGCTTTTAATTCAATTCCTCTTTGGGATCATATCTTACAAGCACCTGTAACTTGAGAAAATAAAGGTTTCGGTTTCATGACGTGTTGAATTGCCAGACTAGCTAATTAATCAGACATTTCACCAACTCAGCCGCGCTGCGCTGTGAATGAACGCTGGATGTAACCACCACAAAAACAGTACAAAAATAGCAACTCCCAGGTAGGCGGGACGGAAGAATTCGCCGAGTTTGAATGTTTGTCGTCCCTGTAGAATTGCTAAGAACGGCATAATAGATGTGCGAGTTTTTGCTGTTTCAAACTCATTTCCAAAACGCGAACTCAAACGGCGATCGCCATGCCACACGCCAAATAGATGATGCAAAATCAAACCAACTGACGTGACCAGGGTGAATGTCGTTCCTAACCAAATGCTATGAGCAATGCACCAAATAACTTGACCCACCATCTGAGGATGTCGAGTCACGCGAATAATGCCCGTCTCATATAAATGGACTTGAGGCTTCTGAACCGCTGCAATTTCCAAAAGATTGAACGTTGCCGGATATAAAAACACAAAAGAGATAGCAGACAATACCCAAACAAGTGGTTCAATTCCTGGCAAACCTTGAAAATTCCATAGCCGCAACCCATCATAGCGATGGTTGAGAAAATAAACGATGAGAACCGTAGCTAATGGAAGGCTGATTAAAGCAAACAGAAGTCGATAGAGTCGCGGACCTATCCACCTCTCCCCCATAGGGCGTAAAGCAGCAAGACCGCTGTGGGCTAGTGCAAATCCAAATAAAAGCCCAATCATAATGAAATGACTGGATGTAAGCCAATCGCTCCCCATAATCGCTTGAACGTTCAATTACGTAACTGACTAGAAAGTCCCTTGCTGGTACTAGGGTATCACTTTTATCTGAATGTATTTGAAACTATGATCAGTGGTTATACCCATCACAACTCCGCAGCATTTCGCCGTTCCATTAAAAAAATGACCTCCTAAGCGAGGAATTTGGTTCAGAACACAAAATCTATCCCTGTTTCCCTCAGATCGAGTGTATACAAGTATCCCTGAATGCCATCCCATGTCGTAATGTATACCTCATAGGGATCTCGAACGGCGATCGCTGTCGGATGAGTGGGGCCATCAATTCGATTAATGGGGCGACCCTCTGGATCAAGCAGAAGGATGTGGCCTTCTGCATCAACAACGACATATCCCCAGTTTGTGACCGCAAGGTGCTGAGGCGCAATTTCAATGGGCGATCGCATCACGCGAAACGGTTTTAAGTCAATCATCAGCACAGAATACGGACTACTCTGATCGAGTGCGAGCAGCCGATACGGAATTGAAGTCGTCGTAACTTGTCCTAACAAGGTAAATATAGTCAAATGACCTAGACGATTACCTCGTCTAGTAAAAAATTCAAGACGTGTCCTAGCGCCTTGTGACTCATCCGAACATCGATAGATAGAATGAGGGTGTTGCGGCCCCTTAAACGCAGAAATAATTGCTACGTGATGCCTATCAAGCGCAAGAACTCTTGGAACGTTCAGCGATGTATCAAACGTCCGCAAAGGAATTGGATGAGCAGCGATCAATTCTGATCTAGGTGCATCGGGCAATCGTTGAAACGTTAATGTATTGGCACAAACAGGTGACAAATTTTGAGAACCATCGGTTGTAATAGCGGCTAACCATCGTCCATTAGGGGCGATCGCAACTGAACAGCTATGTTGCAAGTCGCAGACAAACTGAGCAACAGGTTGCCCAGCACGTGTATTCGACAACGAAATTCTATATAAACCGCTAGAGGTAATAGCAAAGCCCCCATGAGGGCGAGCAACTATTTCCTCAATTTCGAAAGGTAATGTCACAGATGACCAACCAAACCGCGATGATATTGCTTGCTCGGTATCATCGGGTGTTTGCGATGATCGATTTGATGAATGGGAGAAAGCTAACGTAGATTTATCAAAACGCGCATAAAGAGTGTCATTAGACCCTACAGCACTCTCAGCCCAGTTCGATGAATTTGTCAGAGATGCATGGTAGACGTCAAGTGCCGTGCATTTTGACGTTAAGGGTTTACAAAATTTTGGCTCAAAGGGACGAATAATTGCTTGATTTGTCGATTGAACAGTAGGAAGATTGACAGATTGCGCCGTGCTTAGAGGTATCTCTAGCTCATCCGATGCGACGCTTCGAATCATACTCAACATGTCAGTTGCAGAGCGAAAGCGCCGCGCTGATAGTTTTTGAAGAGATGTATGCAGGATGGGGTGTAGAGCCGCGGGAATGACATCTGGAAACTTGATGCTCTGATTCAAGTGAGCAGACATCAATTCGCTGGGTGTGCCCGAAAAGGGGCGATATCCTGCAATCAATTCAAACAACAAAATCCCGACTGCGTATAGATCTGATGTAATTGAATATTGACCATAGAAGCGTTCTGGCGCCATGTATGCAGGCGAACCCGTATTTCCTGCTTCTTTTTCGGATAGATCTTGACACAGGCGAGCGATTCCAAAGTCTGAGATCCGGGCAAGCCACCCCTGGGATTGTACGCTCAATAAAATATTCTCGGGTTTAATATCGCAATGAACAATCCTCCGACTATGAGCATGTTCTAAACCCATCAAAATATCAGAAATTAATCGAATGGTCTGATGCAAATTAAGTGGATTATTTTCGCTGATAAGGGTGCGCAGCGTACCGCCTTCACAATAATCCATAACCAAATAGCGCCCTGCATCGGTATGTTCGAGCGCATGGCACGTCACAATATTTGGATGCTGCAAGCTGAGAAGAAATCGCAGCTCACGCAAGAATTGATAGGTGGGAAGTCGTTGACGATCAAGGCTTTTAAGCGCGACAAGCCGCCCTGTTTTGCGATGAATTGCGCAGAATACTCGACCAAACTGTCCCTGACCCACAAGGCCAAGGAGATGATAGTTTGACTGCTTGGAGGGTGTAGCGAAATGGCTTGACACGGCAATCTTGATTATTACTCACAGAGTTTTTGCATAATTGCATCATGCTCCATGCCACTAGCAACCATTGCTTCAATAGGCTGAATTCGTTTGGTCAATCCCAAAACGAACTGGTTACAGTCTTTACTCATGGACTCGCAAGTCGTCTGAATACAGTGAAGTTCTCGTCCGGTCAGTTGGCTAAAAAAGGCGCTGAGTACCCCCGCTTCGAGAAAACATGCAGGCTTATCGTCCTTGGGCGCTTGAGTAGCAAATGGCGAATTCCAAATTTGAATGACTAAAAATCCCTGGTCTTGATGGGTTCGATCGAGTTCAATTTTTCCCCAGCCATGAGTAATCCAGCACTGCTGAATGCACTGCATAAATTCCACCATAGACATGTCGGCAACGGCGATATGGTAGTAGTCGGTTAATTCTTCGCAGAAGCGAGCGTAGAAATTTTTGCCCCACCAACGACCACAGTTGAAAAGCACCATTCTTGACGCTAATCCAGTTTCTTTATCCAATCCTGAATAAATGCCTTGAAGGAGAGTAGAAGGTAATGCTAGGAGGCGATCGCCCCGACGGTTTTCGAGTAACCCAAGTTCTAGGTCGCCCTTAACATAAATATCGGTGGCGAAGTAGTTTCCCGGAAGATGTCGATCAATGAGTAAATCAGAAATAGAGATCATAACGTGCAGTTTCGGGTGATTAAGGGGTAAGTGCCATCGCCTAAGAATCACGATAGACAAAAGCTCAGCATTAGGAATCTAACGCTAGACCAGAATGAGAACTATAGCGATCCTAAATCGCTTGTGAATTGTGAGTGGTGGGGCGGGCGGCGCCCGCCCCACCACTCACAACCCATCTGGGATTGCTATATATGCTCTAGGTATTTAGCAGGCTTCACTTTTTAAACAAGAGTAGTGTTTGATTGACTTAATAATGTTTCTTGAGCCAACGCTAAATGAGGTCTAATGAGATTAAGTTGACTCGGTGTCAAGACATCACTGAGACGACGATCGAGTAACTGATATAAAGCCTCATCAATTCTCTCTGTGTTGTATATCTTGATAGATTGTGCAAACCATCCTGACAAGCGAGTTGTTAAAAATGTCTCATCATTTAAGAGCATTGCCATCGCACAATAACGCATAATCAATAAAGCAGTCTTGATGCTACGTTCGAGAGTCTGTGTACCTTCCTGAGAAAACTGTGCCTCAAGCTGATTAGCAACAGGCTGCATGATGGCAACTTCTTGATCGCGTAGGTGTCGATACGTATCGAGTCGATCGGGTAGAGAATTGACATATTGATTCAAAGCTCCGAGCTCGTCAGGTTTAAGATATCGATTCTCCGCTTCGTCAAAGATCGATTCAATTTTGGAATGCATAACAAACTCCTCAGTCTCAGAACGAAATAAGTAATGGCATGGAGTCAGGGTCTTAACGTTCAATAGGATGATGCGAGCTAGAATGCCCCAAGTCAAAACAATCCTGAAAAATCATCAAGAGTAAAATCATCTGCCTCGAAAGACACAAGGGGAACTTCGGTCTGGGCTGGAGCAGCAATGACTCGGGCACCTTCCCAGGGAATTAGATCAAAAAACTGGCTAACACTGGCAGTCAGACTTGGCGTCAATTTCTGAGAGTTCGTCCCAGCCAGAGGCGTTGATAACTCGACAGGTTGAATCGGTAAATTATCCCAGTTGAATCCTGAAAAAAAGGTTTGAACTGATGAAGTAAGCCAGGGCTGAGGTTCTGTTGAAGCGACATTTTTCTGAGCTAGCGCCATTGTGGTCATGATTAGCGTTCTCCAGTACGTAACCGTTTCTCGATGTCGCGAGCAGTTGCGCCTTCATTCATCCAAAAGCCAGCAGCATCAATGCGATCGTGCCCACCCAGGAGAAACTTGCAGTATGTTTCCCCCATTGAGTAACACTGGATTTCAATACAGGCAAGCTGCTTTTTGACCATTTCTGTGAAAAATCCAGCAAATAGACCTGCGTAGAGATAGCAAACTGGCTTGCCGACATCTCCAAGCGTACGAGCAACTGCTGAATCAAAAAGGTTAATAAACATAAATCCTTGTTTGCGATCGCCCATATCAACTTCCCACCGTCCCCATCCTTGGGAAGTAAACGGCCACCACCATGTTTCTAAGAGGAATAAGAGATTTGTTTGACGGACACTGCGATCAAACTCATCGGCAAACCAGCGCTCAAAAAAGAATGCATCTCGCTGTCCCCAATGCTGCCCGATGGTATACATCGTTGCACCCGCTGCTTCGCCAACTTCCTCTTCTAAGCCCTCAATCAGACCAATAATGAAATCTTCACTGGTTAAAACGTTTTGGCTGCCATTCCAGTCTTCGATAGTTCCTTCATACGGATCAAAGTCAAAGAAATCTCGAAAACTATAATGGTTGTGCTTTTTGGGATGTTTGGTTTTAATTGGATTTTGGTTGTTTGTGGCAGTTAACATAATCGTGTCCGAACAAGGTCAAGTTGAAGAGGACAGCAAATACACAGATACAGGTGAGCCAGATTAAAGCAAGAGAAATCTCGCACGGCCTATGAAAATCAATGAAGGATGGATTCTGAAATGAAACGCCCTTGAGTCGTTTGAAAAAGATAACTAACAGCGACATTTCAGACCGTTCTATAAAGCGATTAAGCATCTAACTAAGTCGCTTTAATTTCAATATTCCCTGAGTTAGACAAATCTAACCAATCTGAATAAAAGTTTTTAAAGACTTTAAGCAGTTGATGATCATTGAAGAGGTTGATGATCATTAAAGAGGTTGATTTTATTCTTCAAAGTGTCTAATCTATAACAAAATCCACGATTATCTGGGCGGTTGCCTGTAGATAGCGTCCTCAGCCTTGGCGTCTCGTTAAGAGTCATGGCCTAAGTTACGTGGCTAACGCTATATCGAATGTCGGAAGCGATCGCCAAATCAGTAATGTTTCCCTATCTCCCACAGTTTTTGAGAGATTAATTGAGGAAACATTACCGATCTGTTTAATTCATTCGG
>JBNPEG010000117.1:0-4991 GCA_051117555.1 Elainellaceae cyanobacterium
GAGATTCCCAACGTGGGGTGCTACAGTTTTGTAGTGCGTCATGACGCACCTTTAACAGGTATAACCATAACTAAAACCGTTGTTGAACAATCGAACCCAATGAAATGGTGCGTTTGCTTGACAGCAAAACACCTACAAGAGCGATCGCACTCCTCAGATGTGTGACTGGCCCTGTGATTATCCGGTCGGACCTGTTGAACAGAAGGTACTGGCTAAAATTGAAAAGTTATCTCTCATTCAAGTGCGATACTTTTATAAGCGCTCAAAAAAGATACTTTCGTTGAATGGGACAAATCACCTCATTATTTGTTAGGAAAGTTGTTGAAGCAGTCGAAGATGATATCGACAAGGACGCCTTGCTGCGATCGCTCGGCATCGAGCCAGACAGCCCCATTAATCCCACGCAGATGGTGTCTGACACAGAATACTACGCCTTTCTAGAAAGGATTGCAGCAGCCGAAAACAATGGCGTGACCCTACCATTAAGAGCGGGGGCAGCGATGCGCTGTGATGACTATGGTGCTTTTGGCCTGGCGTGGAAGTCAGCAACCAATCTTCGAGGATCGTATGAGCGTGCTGAACGCTATGCCCGCGTGCTGACGAATGTTTCAACCTATGAACTTGCGAGGGTGGAGCAGGGAGCATTCATGCATCTGCATCGAGTGGGTGAGAGACGCCTGGGTATGCGGCTTTCCAATGAAGCCACGATCGCCAGTATCGTCTCTATTAGCCAACAAGTTTCCACAAAGGCATTCAAACCGCTGGCCGTCTATTTCAAGCATCCAGCACCAGACACCATTGAGGGGCATAAGGCCTATTTTGGCTGTCCGATTCATTTTGATGCAGACAAAGACGCGCTCCTGGTGTCCAATGAATCGTTGCAAACACCGAACCAGCTTGGAGACGAAAGCATTTCGAGGTTTTTCGATACCCATCTTGAGGCTGAACTCTCTAAGCTGGCAGCCCCCAACTCGCTCGAACAACGGGTGCGCATTCACGTTTCCCGATCCTTGAGCGAAGGGGTTCCCACCATTTCTGATGTAGCAGGTCACTTTGGTATGAGCGGGCGAACGTTGCAGCGCCGACTCTCGGAGTTGGGCTACTCGTATCAAACGCTGGTGGATGAGTCACGGCGTCAGTTAGCTGAAAAGCTTTTACAGCAGACCGACTATTCCCTAGCAGAAGTGGCTTTCATGACTGGCTTCTCTGAGCAAAGTGCCTTTACACGAGCCTTTAAACGCTGGGCAGGGCAAACGCCGCGCTCTTTCCGCATCAATCTCCAATCCAAACCCGTTTAATATCGAATCCAAAAACTCTGAATCAAAGCAGGCATTTCGTAGGGGCAAACGGATGTTTGCTCTAAATTGGCGCGTAGAGTCAAAATTTCGGCAGCGGCTGTCAAGAAATGCCGGGGGCAGATTTTTTATAGTTGGCTTGCAGTTAACCCGCAAAGTGAAGCAAGCCATGAACTCGATTCAAAATCAAACCCAAAATCTAAACGGACTGACCCTTGTTCTCGGCGGCACCGGTAAAACTGGCCGTCGGATCGCCGCTGCACTAGAGGCGAAGGGCAAACCGACCCGGATCGGTTCGCGCTCAGCGACTCCAGCTTTCGATTGGCACCACGCAGTCGGTTGGGACGCTTGCCTAAAAGACGTTGAAGCCGTCTATATCAACTACGCCCCAGATCTCGCCATGCCGGGTGCAGCCGATGCCGTTCAGGCTTTTGTAGACCAAGCCAAACGCTATGGTATCCAGCGTCTAGTGCTCCTGTCTGGCCGGGGCGAAGCAGAAGCCCAAGCCTGTGAACGGATCGTGCAAGAGAGCGGTATGGACTGGACCATTGTCCGGGCCAGTTGGTTTAACCAAAACTTTTCGGAGGGCGCATTTCTCGACATGGTCATGGCCGGTCAGATCACACTCCCGGCAGGCGACATTCCAGAGCCCTTTGTTGATGTGGACGACATCGCTGAAGTTGCCGTCGCCGCACTCACAGAACCGGGACATGCCGGAGCAGTCTACGAAGTGACCGGTCCACGCCTAATGACTTTCGCTGACATCGCCACCGAATTGTCAAACGCCACTGGCCGCGAGATTATCTATGTTCCAGTTCCCCACGAAGCCTTTGTGGCTGGCGTCAAGGAATCCGGTGCGCCCAAGGAGGTGGTTTGGATGTTGGACTATCTTTTCACCACCGTATTGGATGGCCGCAATGCCCACCTCACCGATGGGATTCAGCGTGCTTTAGGACGGCCTCCAAAAGACTTTACTGAGTATGCTAAAGAGGTCGCTGCCACAGGTCTATACGGCTCGCCAATTGCCGACAGGCATTGAGAATGGGATACGTCACATAGCAGCGCAGACATATCCTCGCTGTAGCAGACTGGAGCAGTATCTGTAACGGTTGGAAATCGCATTGTAGGGGGCTTGGCAATGGCAAACCCTCTACAATCATTGGGTTTTGGTTAATCGTTCAACCCCTTGAAATAACGGGTGAGAATGCACATCACCTCATTGGGATTGACCGTGGGAATCGGTTTTGACCATTCATACGGTTGCGCATAATTGAGCTGATACATCTGCATGGGGATCTGTTTGTCTGATTAAGGGAAAATCCTTAATCTAATTCGGTTAAAGCCAAATAGACTGGTACAGGATGGCGAGAATTTCATAACCGTAGTGGCGTGGCACAACCAAAATAGTGCATCAGTAGGGTGCTGTTAGCGAAGCGTAACGCACCGATTTCAAGAGTTTCAGCCTTTTAAAAATTTGCATTATTTTAGGCATGTCACAACACTAGTCCAAAAATAATCACTTTGAGTACTTTAATAATCACTTTGAGTGCTTAATTTAGCTCTTTGAGTGCTTTGATAATCACTCAGAGTGTCTTGATAATCACTCAGAGTGTCAAAAATCTGGCGTCTCTAAGTCTTTATTGAGCAGTTTGGGAAGTAAGGTGATTAGGCAAAGTCTGCACTCTGCGATCGCCCTAAAGTTCAGTAGTGTTCCTACGCGGTTTTGCAAACTGGCTCTGACAAATTATTTCAGAACGCAAATAAACTCATCAGGGTCAAATAAGTTCTCATTAACCGCTAATGAGTTCTTCTTTCCCTTAAAGTAAATCGAGTCAGATGACTGGATAAACACGAACACTAAAACGGCTGGTTTGGTCAGAAGCGAAAATATTTGATTAAGACTTCTAACCACGCGACCTAGAAAAATTACGTGAAGTATAAATGAACTCCGAATAAAGCTTGAGTGAATTTACGTACTGATCATTAGCTCTAAGAGATTAGCAAGTATGATTTATGGCGTACGCCCCCCAATATCTACACTTCTCTACGATGACGCGTTCACTATGAAGATTAGACTTAATCGGAAATAGCAGAACCCTTACTGTACAAGGGTTTCAGGAAGCACTCGAAATTGGCCGAAATGCTTGCCACATAAGGCTTTGATGCCATTTTGACCTCCTTATTACCGATTAAGTCTAATATAAAAGATATATCTTTGACAACCTTAGTTAGCTTAGGCATCGTATTATCTCTGGGAAACAGCGCTAAGGCGTTCACTTTTGTTGAAATTGCGAACACAAATACATCTGGCTTTACCAGTATCGACAGTATTACTTATTCGATTAATGATTCAGGATCAGTTGCTTTTTCTGCAGACATTGGTGGTCAAAGCGGCATCTTTTCGGGTAATGGTGGAATTATCGATACTATTGTAGATCCCAGTGAAGGATTTGTTGATTTCACATTCGTCGATATCAATACTGCTGGCACCACTGTTTTTACTGCGGATGGGAATAATGCAATTTTTACTGCTGAGGGCGGCGTAATCTCTTCTGTGATAGACATTCCTAGCTCTTTGGGACTGCTCGGCTTTACTGCAGGAGGTTTTCCGCCATTTCTCGAACCCCGCATTAATGAATCTGGCACAATTGCTTTCACAGCCAGAAATGCTGGTGGAAATAGCGGTATCTTTATTACTGATGGAGGCGTTTTCACCACGATCGCTGAGCCCCCTAACTTTGATACCTTCCGATTTTCACCGAACAACAATGGGGAGGTCGGTTTCTTTGCCACTTCACCTCTGGCTCCGGACGGCGACGCTGTATTTATTGGTGATGGTACGGGACTGCCTACGCCTTTAGCTGATCCGCTAGGCTTCGGAACCGTTGAAGGACCGTCTCTCAATGATGCGGGCACAGTAGTCTTTGATGCCTTATTCATTGATATGGGAATGCCGCTCCAAGGCATATTTACGCAAAGCAAGGGAGGAGATCCACAGCTACTGGTTGATACCAGTAGCAATTTCTCCAATTTTGATCGGCAAGCAATTAACAATTTAGAAAACATCGTGTTCGATGCATCCTTAGATCTAGGTCCAGGGGGAATATTTGCTGGACCCGATCCGGTATCTGATAGGGTAATTAGGCTAGGCGATATGCTCTTTGGTTCAACCATCACAAGTACTAGCTTTACCCATCAAACAGGATTAAACAATCAAGGTCAGTTTGCCTTTACTGCCCAATTTGACGATGGATCAATCGGGATTTTTCGGGCAGACCCAGACGATTCAGATACACAATCTGTGCCTGAACCCATGTCAATACTAGGTTTATTTCTAATCGGTGCTACTGGTGTAGTCTCCAAACTAAGGCATTCCACGAAAAGGATTTCACACTAATCAGCAATGTATAGGATACGTTGCTGTTAAGCCAAACGTATCCTGTACATTGCTGCCTTCTGTAGTTCCGCACAAGTTTTGTAGGGTGTGTCATGATGCACCTTTAACCGTAACTAAAACCGTTGTTGAACAATCGAACCCAATGAAATGGTGCGTTTGCTTGACAGCAACGCACCTACAAGAGCGATCGCACTACAAGAACAAGTAGTCATTTACTTTGGGCGATCGCCCAGTTTCACCCATCCCAATCGAAGACTAATCCACGCGCCAATCAAATAAGCCAGCGTGCAGCATAACAG
>JBNPEG010000095.1:0-4933 GCA_051117555.1 Elainellaceae cyanobacterium
GCTGTTCATTTTTGGACTGGGGACTGTTGGTTTGATCTCCGCTGTTCTCGGCGCAACACCATTTGCCTACTTACTGCTTTTAGCCATGGCAGAGTGGTGGTGGCGACTCGCGATATCGGCCCTCTTGATGTTGGGTATTGCCGTTATTTTTGAATCCTTGAGGTAGTAGACAGTTTAGTTGGGAGGGGCGTTAGTCAAATGCCCCTACCCTTCCAAAACACTAGCCTTAAATGGGCACGGCTGATGTGAGGAGGGTATCAATTTGGGATAGGGGAAGTTGAACTTTAAACTCTGTGCCTACGTTAGGTTGAGACGTAACGCTTAATGTTCCATGATGCTTTTGAGTAACGATTTGATGACTAATTGCTAAGCCTAGCCCGGTGCCTTCTCCGATGGGTTTAGTTGTAAAAAAGGCTTCAAATACTCTGGTTTGGATGTCGGGCGGAATCCCATTGGCATTATCTGCAATGCATATGGATACCCAATCTGTTTTGTGATTGTCTAGGATTTGAGTCTTAATTTTAATTTGAGGATGCCAGGATTTTTCTGAGGAATCAGCTTGATTTACCTTTTCTAAAAGGGCCTCAATGCTGTTAGAAATGATGTTCATAAAGACTTGACTAATTTGTCCTGCATAGCAGGTGATTTGAGGGATTTCTCCATATTCGCGGACTATGTCAATTCCCTGTTTGAGGCGGCTGTTCAAGATTAGCAGTGTGCCCTCGATGCATTCATGAATATCGATTAATTGTTTTGTATCTTGGTCAAGTCGTGAGAAATTGCGAAGACTCGATACAATCTCCACCAGGCGATCGCCCGCTAAATTCATGCTTTTGAGCAATTTAAATAAATCTTCAGACAAAAACTCTAGCTCGATATCGCGTTCGAAATCCTGAATTTTTCTTGATTTTTGAGGGAATTCGTATTGATAGACCTTGATCAAATCAATCAACTCCTGGCTATATTGCACCAGAAAATTTAGATTGCCATGAATGCAATTGACAGGGTTCTTAATTTCATGAGAAATACCTGCCACCATTCGCCCTAGACTTGCCATCTTCTCGGTTTGAATCAAATAGGCTTGAGTTTTTTCATTGAGTAGCCGAGTGGTGAGTTGATGAATTGTTGATTGTGCAAGCAGAAGTTGATGGATGTCTAACAAGCCGTAACGATGCCCATTGAGTTGAACCACGATGGGCTCGTATAAATTTTCTCTCGGACGCTGGAGTGACTGTTGTGCCGCTTCGACGATGGGCATAGTCCCAGACAGAACGAGTGCATCGTTTTCAAGTATGGTGTGTAGGGAGTAGAGCGATCGCTCAAGAAAAAGTTCGAGACTATAGGGCTGGCTCATCTGCGCGAAGAACCGCTGCCGTGACAACATACCAACAAATTTATTGTGGGCAACTAATATCGTTCCCGGCAGAAGGGGATCAGCACTGAAGCGTTCAGCGACCTCTTGCCCAATGCTGGATAGGTCTAATTGAAAATCGTATAGGCGTAAATCTTGCAGAGTAGAATCTAATGTCAGCTCAGACTGCCAAGGCTCTAAGTTAGGCGACAGAGACTCCCCTGTTTGTAATTCCAACATGACTTTGGAACCTGATATTTTCTCGTAAACACAATAATTATTCAGTACTACTGCGTCTCCTGATAGACCTATGGTCTTTATCGGATAGACGCTCCAGAGCTTTGAGCTGAATGGGTTTATCGGATCAATTGCTGCGGTGCACCCTTCATAATAGCTGGCTATGAGCCAAAGCCTACCTTGATAGTCGCATGTCTACGATCATCATACCGTTAACGATTTGTCCTCGAAAGCCATACTTACGATAATGTTCTCTTTACCTTAAACGAATACATTAATTAGTCGGGGTGCAATGACTAACGTAGATGGATATGTAGCGAATTTTGCAAATGAATGAAGTAATTCCGTGAGTTTGCCATCGCAGTCGTCATCCTCAATTGAACCCTTTCAAACTCATCTTTCTTTCTGGCAAACCTGGTCTGAGCGAATCGTGCATGGGCTATTAGCGATCGCTGCAGGGATTCCAGTTCTAGGAATTTGGGCACTTTTAGCCATCTTTGTATATCAATCGAGCTTGTTTTTTCGTGAGGTTCCAGTTTGGCAATTCCTCACTGATACAACCTGGACGCCACTATTTCTCAATCCCGATTACGGCATTGGGGTATTGGCAAGTGCAACTCTCATGATTACTGCGATCGCCCTGATTGTCGCGGTGCCGACTGGGGTGCTGGCGGCTGTCTACCTGAGTGAATATGCTCATCCTGCTGCGCGACGAGTGTTCAAGCCCACCCTAGAAGCCCTGGCAGGCGTCCCAACGATTGTATTTGGATACTTTGCGTTGGAGTTTGTCACCCCAAAACTGGAGCTAATTTTCCCAACGATTTCTCTTTTCAATGCGTTGAGCGCCGGAATTGCCACTGGGCTTCTGATTACGCCGATTATCTCATCGATTAGCGAAGATGCGCTTGAAAGCGTGCCTGATGTATGGCGAGAGGGTGCCTATGCAGTCGGATTGACCAAACGGGAGGCGATCGCCACGGTCATTATTCCAGTTGCGTTGCCAGGTATTATCGCATCGGTGACGCTGGCAACCTCCCGGTGTCTGGGTGAAACAATGATTGCTTCCATCGCAGCAGGTCAGCGTCCAGCCTTGACGCTAAACCCGCTAGAGACCGTCAGCAGCATTACGTCCTTTATTATTCAGGTTAGTTTGGGCGCAATTCCGTCAGATTCGCTGATTTTTCACACAATTTTCACTCTGGGCATGGTGCTGTTTTTAATCACGCTGCTGCTCAATCAGGTCGGGCAATGGTTGGTGCGCCATCATCTAAACAGAATGATAGGCTTTTCTGTTCCGTCTGTTGAGGTAGAAACCACGACAGTGCATACTCCATCATCTCTGCCTAAGCCCCAGGTTCCCCACGCTCCAACTCCCGTAGAATTTCAGCCGCGCATTCAGGTTCGACAGTGGCAAGATTTTGGAATTATGGGTTTAGGAACCGCGGCCTCTTTAGCAGGCATTGTGACGTTCAGCTTGCTACTATTGAGTGTTTGCCGAGATGGATTTTCTCAACTAGACTGGCAATTTCTAACCAGCTTTACGTCTCGCAATGTCGATCAGGCAGGGATCTATGCAGCTTTGGTTGGTACGATTTGGATTCTTGTCTTAACAGCAGTGTTGGCCTTTCCTGTTGGTATCGGTGCCGCGATTTATTTGGAGGTATATTTGCCCGATAATGCCCTAAATCGATGGATTGAGCTCAACATCAGCAATTCGGCTGCAGTTCCATCTATTTTATACGGATTGCTTGGGCTGTCGCTCTTGGTCCGCCAAATCGGAGAAGTAACAGGCGGGCGCAGCATCTTATCAGCAGCAGTAGTCACGACGATTATTGCACTTCCGTTGCTGATCATTGCGGCTCGATCTGCGATTCGGACGGTTCCTGAGCATCTGTGCCAGGCGGGATACGCGGTAGGGATGACCCGCTGGCAGATGGTGCGTCAAATTATCTTACCAGATGCTGCCCCAGGTATTGTCACAGGGATGTTACTGGCGCTCTCACGCATCATTGGAGAAACCTCCCCCCTGATCGCCGTAGGGGCACTGGCCTATGTCACGTTTATTCCACCCCTGTCGCTTGAAGGATTGCGAAATCCGGTGGTTACGCTACCCACGCAAATTTTCTTTTGGGCATTACGTCCAGAAGAGGCTTTTCGTACGAATGCGGCAGCAGCGATTATCGTTTTGGGTGTAATGGTGCTTCTGATTAACATTTCGGCAGTTTTACTGCGCGATCGCTATCGTCGTCATCGTCATTGACGCTGGAGAATTCCACCCATGACTCAGCCTACTGATATATCGTTTGGTGCGAAATTGCTCACCACCCATGACCAAGTACCTCAGCCCGAGCGCGTGCCAGTAGACTATTTAAATGATTCAGTGATAAAAACGAGGCATTTGGGGATTAGCTATCACTCACGAGTCATTCTGGAGGATGTCAATCTCGATATCTATCGGCAGCAGCTAACCTGTTTTATTGGCCCGTCGGGGTGCGGCAAAAGTAGTCTCATTCGCTGCTTTAATCGGTTAAATGATTTGATTGCAACGGCTAAAGTGACGGGCAAAATCTGGTTTAATCAGCGCGATCTATACAGTTTTCAAGAGGTTACGGTGAGGCGAGCGATAGGGATGGTGTTTCAACGTCCCAATCCGTTTCCTAAGTCAGTGTATGAAAATATTGCCCTAGGGCTTCGCATCAACGGCTATCGAGGAGATATTGATGAGCGGGTGGAGCGATCGCTTCGCCAGGTTGGGCTTTGGGATGAGGTAAACGATGATCTCAAGAGAAATGCGCTGCATCTGTCAGTAGGGCAACAGCAGCGGCTTTGCATTGCACGGGCGATCGCCCTGGGTGCCGAATTGATTCTCATGGATGAACCCTGCTCCGCTCTAGATCCCATTTCATCTAAGCAGATTAATAAGCTGCTCAAAGAGATGAAGAAGCACTATACCATCATCGTTGTCACGCATAATCTAAGGCAGGCCGCCAATATTGCCGATTGGGTTGCTTTCTTTAATGTGCAGGGTGAGGGTAACCAGCGCGTCGGGAAACTCATCGAGGTGGGTTCAGTGCCTGAGATTTTCGTCAACCCCAAGCATCAGGCTACCCATGATTATATTCACCATCAAACCTTTTCGACGGAATGACGCTCGATTAGGAAACAGGTCTTGAAGCTTGAATAAAAAGGAATTTTAACGGTTCAAACTCCAAGACCTGTCATTTCACCTGGAGATGATTGAGATTCTTCAAATCTCCACAACCAGCTTAAGCAGGCAATCTTAATTGTTGCTGATAGTCAATCTCTTATTTTCTCGTTAATTCTTCTCTGCGATAGTAGGCTAAA
>JBNPEG010000052.1:0-46475 GCA_051117555.1 Elainellaceae cyanobacterium
AGAAGAGCCCGATCACAAGCATCGGTCGTACCGAACTACCTGCTGGGCTAATAACTAAAGCGCTTGAGAACGACTCGATAAATTTAATGGAATTTTTCGGATTGAGTGGTTATGATGGGGCGATCGCAATTGTGTAGAAGGTGGCGATCTTCCTACAGATTTCATTTATTCTACTCGTTAATAGCGACTAAGATAAATCATTTCCGTAAGGAATGATAAACCCGATAAAATCAGAGCTAATTTCTAAATCAAACCTTTCATAAATTTCTAAGAGTACGTAGCTCTCTAAATATGCTTTCTGTTGGCTTTCATCTCCTTTTTCCAATAACCAATCTGGAGCCTTCATTAAAGTTTCAGCCATTAGTGCTTCATCTTCAGCAAACGCCTTAATTCGAAATGCAAAATATTTTTCTATTTGATAAGACCCATTTAATGAAACTGGATTATATTGAATGAGTTTACCCAAGCGAGTCTTATCCAGGATGAGCAGGCATCCATCAGGGAAGTTTTCGTCTTCAGGAATTTGGCATGGATATTCAAAGATTGGAATTAGGTGATCTTTATAAATGTATGAACCTTCGAATCCGTGCATCTTCAAATCTAGCCCATCATCTTCTCCTTTCCATTTGCACTGTTCAGGATTATTCAGAAGATTGTACAGATGAGCATTAATTCCAATAATAATTATGTTATCAACTCTATCGATTCCATCGATTAATTTTTTGATTGCATCTTCCAGGTCTTTTATATTTGTGTCGCAAGCTTGCATAAGCTTAGTCAATAAATGAGAATTTTCACTACGTGCCGTGTTTTTACCATATTCGCACCCCAAGTTATCGCTATGGACATACCATTTCTCTAGGAAGAGAGATTTATCTACGATTTTGTTGAATCCAAACTTAGTTGAATCCTCGTGCATCATGTGGGTTTTATCTTTATATAACTCCCAATGATAAAATAGTTCTCTTATCGATATAAATTTGTTATAACCTTCTAAGAAATTCAGTTTAAACTCATGAATTTTTTCAGCACTAACCTTCTTCTTTCGTTTGATCAGATCCAATCGCTCATCTGCTTTTGGCTTTAGATTCTTAAGGAACGGGATGATATCATTCTGAATCGCATTATTAATTTGACTGGATTCGAAGCCTAGTTCCTGAAGTTTTTGAGATAGATTAGGAAGTTCTTTCGCTAAAGGAATAAGGCGATCAACTTCATAATGAACGTTATTCAGGTAATAATAGTCAAAATCGCGTGGCAATCTAAATTTATTTATAACATCTTGTTGGGTTCGATTTCCTGAAGAACTATCACGCATAAATTCACGTAGTAATAAAAGTAAAAAGTATTGGTCATAATATCGTCTTTTACCGCGATGTCCCTCCCAGCTAACTGGAAAATCTAATATCGATTTTCCAGTAAAATAAAAGCTGAATAATTCTGACAAGGAAGTTGGAACGAACTCATTTCCAACACATATTGCATCAGAGTCATGTGGTTGCCGATATGACCAGAAATACTTGATATAGTCATATCGCTCTTTGAATATACAATATGCACCAATATCAAATAACAAATTCACGACATGACTAAACTTGAAGCAAGATAAAAGCTCGTCATGTAATCTATCCAACTGCTGCTGCACTTCATCTGTCTGAACATGGCCGTGAATAAGCTCTTTTACTTCATCAAGTAAATGGGTACAATCCGAATATTCTTTAACACTATTTATTCTGCTTACAAGTCTCTTTAAATAACCTAGCTTCAACTCAATTTGTTCTAGCTGATTTGAGATTTCTTCAGAAACTTGATGCCTTTTAGGGAGCACATATTGAAGTCCTTCACCAATATAATTCTGATCGCAGGAACTGATTTCTCCAGAGTCATAGAGTCTTTTAATGAATAGTTCGAATAACTGTGTATTACTATCAGAAATGATTTGACGAATAACAGGAAAGAAGTATTGATTAAACAAGCTTAGATATTCAAGCTTGAAGGAATTATCAAGTATAGTGCTAACATACCATTCAATGGACGTGATAGAAGCTAAGCTATTGTGGATTTGTGGACTTCCATGGTTTAAATCAGCTCTACCTAAACCAGTCAAAATTGTTAAGAGCGTTTCTATTGGCTGCCCTTGATTAATAGATCGTGATAAAGCCTTTAGCATCCGTATCAGATGATAAGTGGTTAATTGAGCGATTTCAAGATTTGAGACTTCTAGTGCAGTCTCTCGAACCCGAAGAAACTGATTCACTAGTGCCATCAGCGCAAGTGAATAGTCTCGCGGAAAAAAATGCAATCTTAGAGATGCTTCAAGCTTATCCTCTTTCGCCAACTGAAGAAGTTCATGGGAATACAGCAACTTTTCATAACGCTCGGGCCAAGTGGCTTTTAGAGACACGAAATTTTGAGCTTCGACTTGAATTTTTTCCAGTCCTTCGATTATGTATTTACTGTTCTTGCGGTTTTTAGTTTCGAATACTAGAACATCTCCAATTCCTTCCAAGGCATCAATGAAATCCCCTTGAAATTTTCTCAAACCATCATCACCAATTTCTTCTACTGAAGTAATTTTATTTAGAGTCTGAGTAACATCATCGAATAGTTTATTCAGTAAAAACTTTGTTTGAGTTGAATATTTTCTAAGATTGTTAAAGAAGGCAAATAGTACGAAATTGGTTGCAAAAAAGATTAGGAAGGTTATCCAAGCAGCAAACTTCCAAGCTGTGCTTATTTCAGCATCTACGAAAAATTTTAATGTAACACCCAAAAGTGCACCAGTGATTACCAGAGCCAACAACACTCTAAGTTGCCACTGCTGATTAAATTCTTTAGTAATCACGCCGGACTGATAACGCTCAGAGATTCGAGAAATTATTTCTAGGCTCAATGGAATAGCAATGGCAATTATTGCAGCCTGGTAAGCAATTACATCAGATGCAAATTCCAAACTAGGAGGAAAAGTATTAAATAAATATGTTATCGAGTCCCAAGCTACTTGAATAAATGAAAAATTGACCTGAGACTCTAGTGGTTGAGGAACCTGGAGGATGTATAATACTTTTGTGTGAACTCGTAGTATTCCTAAGCCGTATCCAACAAGCGTTCCTAAAGCAAAATTTTTCAGAAACAACGAAATTCGCCTTCTCCTCCAATTTTGTTGAATCCATTGAGGAACTTTACTCTTCATGCCTTGATGTCTCTATAAAGTGTTTGCAAGATATCACATTCCATTTATTCTATTGAATCTCCAGTTTGTTAATCAGCGAATATCGTAAAATCGCTACAGCCCATTGCACCGTATTACTGATTCACTACAGAGTGTTGAGAGCGATCGCTAAAGACTGGGTTTCTAGGGCGATCGCCAAGAGTTGATTTCTAGAGTAATCATTAAAGACGTACGCTGTAGAGCAATCGCCATCTTTTGACGTTTAGCCAACAGCAAAATTCCTAACACACCAGTAATCTCTAACCCCAAATCTTTTGCAGCTTGCCTGCCTAACCTTTCATCAATCAGCAAACGGGTTGCTTCCACGTCAACAGCAAGTGCAATAGCCTCAGCTTCTACAATATTGACGCGAGTTCTTAACTTATCAACCAGTTGTTGATTCTGTACCGAATGAATCTCTAGCCAAGTCGCTGCTCGAACTGCTGTAATAACCGTTTCGCCAGCTCTCTCATCCAATAGCTCCTCATGCACCGCACATGGAATTAGAATCCTCCCATAAATTTTTTCGATTAAGCTAAGTTGTCCAATCCTCGCTAAGTTTGAAATTGGTGAAGTGTTACTTACAACGATCACCGCTAGGCCGTTTCCTGCAAACTTTTGAGATCGTCTTGAAACTCAACAACATCATAATGGACGCAGATGCCTCGATCAGCTAACAGCTTTTGAAACTGCATCCGATGTAAACCCAACAGTTCGCTCGCTTTGCCTAAGCTAATTTTGTCTTGACGAAACAGCATAAGCACGATTTCCAAAAACAGCTCGGTTTCTGATAAACCACTGGCTTTCAACAGATCGTCCGAAATCACCAAACTCATAATTATCCTCCCAATTTTCCCCTACTAGATCTTAGCGGTCGACGTTAGGACGGATTAGGCTACTAACAAGTCTACCCTTGGAAATAACGGGCTAAGAGAGAGGCGATCGCCAAAAATCAGTTTTCAAGGGCAATTGTTAAAGATGTGTCTTGAGGAGCGATCGCCCAAAATGCATCCTAAAGGGCGATCGCACTTGCCAATGAACTGCCTTTGAGCAAGTGAGCGATAATAGAGGATGATAGTGTTTTCTATAGGCTATTGCTACAGCGTACAGTAGTTACCTTACTAAAGAAAAATGAAGGCTTAAAATAGGCCCAATCCTTTGGAGGATTAAACTTCAATGACTTGGCGCGATCGCATTTCAACCGACCCTAACATTTGCCACGGCAAAGCGTGCATTACCGGAACGCGCATCATGGTGTCAATCATTCTTGACAACCTAGCGGCTGGATTAAGCCACGACGAAATTCTTGCAAGCTATCCTTCCTTAAAGCCTGAAGACATTCAATCTGCTATTGCCTATGCTGCTGAGCTTGCCCGTGAGCGCATTGTGTCGTTAAGTGCATGAAATTTAAGATTGACGAAAATTTGCCCCTAGAAGCTGTGGAGATGTTGCAGCAAGCTGATTACGATGCCATTGCCATATACGATCAGGGCTTAAACGGAGAATCCGACCAGATACTCAGTCAAGTATGCCAACAGGAAAACCGAATTCTCGTCACATTCGACCTCGATTTTGCTGATATTCGTCGCTATCCACCAGCCCAGTATCCCGGCATTATTGTTCTCCGTCTTCCTCAACAAGATAAACCTTATGTTTTATTAGTCTTTCAAAAGCTGATTCCGAAATTGACGCTTGAGCCATTAGAGAATCATCTGTGGATTGTTGAGGAGAATCGATTACGCATTCGAAGCTAGCGAACTATGCGAAGCTTGCGTAACGAAATTAGAGCGATCGCTAAAGATTGGGTTTCTAGGGCGATCGCCCAAAATGCATCCTAGAGGGCGATTAGGCAAAGCCTACGCTGCGCGAACGCAATCGCCCCTACCCCCCTTAATCCATGCCTTCGATGGGTGCAAACCCTTGACGCTGGACATTTTCGGTAATGGTGCGGGGTTCGAGGAACTGCAACAAATAGTCAGGTCCCCCGGCTTTTGACCCCACCCCTGATAGTTTGAAGCCGCCAAAGGGTTGCCGCGCAACAATTGCCCCGGTGATGCTGCGGTTGATGTAGAGGTTGCCGACTTCAAATTCCTCCTGTGCCTGATCAATGTGAGAGGGCGTCCGAGTATATACGCCGCCGGTGAGAGCGTAGTTGGTGCCGTTGGCGATCGCCAGGGCTTCGTCGAAGTCTTTTGCTTTCATGACAGCAAGTACCGGACCAAAGATTTCCTCCTTTGCAATTACTGCATCGGGCGTCACGTCGGTGAAAATCGTGGGCCCCACAAAATATCCGGTATCCGGCACCGACACTTCCAAGGCCAGGTTGGATTCTACTTTGCCCTTCTCGATATAGTCTTTGATGCGCGTCTGAGCGGTTTCATCAATCACCGGACCGACTTTCATGCTCGGGTCTTCTACCATGCCTACGTTTAAAGACTGGGTAGCTTCCACCAAGCGATTCACAAAGGTGTCATAAATAGGCTCTAGCACGATGGCGCGAGAACATGCCGAACACTTTTGACCGCTGTAGCCAAATGCAGAATACACCACGCCTTGAATGGCCTGGTCAAGGTCGGCGCTTTCATCGACAATGATGGCGTTTTTGCCGCCCATCTCGGCGACCACTCGCTTCAAGTGTTTCTGTCCGGGGCGAAGAATAGCGGCATCCGCATAAATTTTGCAGCCGACTTCTTGCGATCCTGTGAACATAATCATGTGGACATCAGGACTTTTCACCATGTGCGCCCCCACCGTGGGGCCATCTCCCGGCACGAATTGAAACACTCCCTTAGGAACTCCGGCTTCAACTAGAATCTCAGCCAGCTTAGCAGCAATCACAGAGGTGGTTTCAGCGGGTTTGAGCAGCGCACAGTTGCCCGTCACCAAAGAGGCAACCGTCATCCCGGTGGGAATGGCGATGGGAAAGTTCCACGGCGAAATCACGACGACCAATCCTCGTGGCTGATAGTGATAGCGATCGGTTTCTCCATCCACGTCATAGTTGAACCCCTGATCGAGCCGCTCCATTTCCGCCGAGTAGTAGCGGCAAAAGTCAATGGCTTCCGATATTTCGGGGTCAGCTTGGTGGAGGGTTTTTCCGCCTTCTAGCATCATCCATGCGGCCAGTTCAGCTCGGCGCTCTTCCAGCAAATCAGCGGCTTTGCGAATGATCGCAGTTCGTTCGCTGACGGGCGTCTTTTTCCAAGCTGGAAAGGCATCTTTTGCTGCCTGAAGCGCTTTATCAGCTTGCTCAACGCTGATCATGCCCACCTTGCCGACGATTTCGGAAGGATTGCACGGATTGAGCGAATCAATCATCTCCAGCGTATTTACTTTTTCTCCATTAATGATCGGCAAGTAGGTTTTGCCCAACTGCTGGCGAACCGATTGGATGGCATCAAAGGCTTTGTTTCGTTCATTCATAATGGAATAGTCAGTATCAGAGGCATTGGCGAGGCGAATATAGGGCGTTGCGTGGTCGGTGACGAGCGTTGCGTGAGTAGGGGAGGCGGGTGGGGTGCTGGCTTGAGTTAAGTCCTCATCTGCTAGCACAGGGGGAGCTAGTAATTCCGCCGGGGGGACATTCTCCAGGCTTTGGCGCAAGAAAGAACTATTGGCAGTGTTTTCAAGCAGGCGACGAATCAAGTACGACATCCCTGGAATCAGTTCTCCATAGGGGCAATAAACCCGCACCCGATAGCCCTGATCCACCAGGGCTTTAGCTAACTTGTCTGCCATGCCATAGAGGACCTGTAGCTCAATTCGACGACGGGGAATATTGAGTGCTTCGGCAATGGCGATCGCGTGGGCTTGCGATCGCACGTTATGGCTTCCAATCGCCGCATACACGTATTCGTGGTTTTCTAACAAACTACGAGTCATGCGCTCAAAGCTCACATCGGTCGAGGGTTTCTTGCTAAAGACGGGCTGCGGCCAATGATTTTGGCGCGAGACGATTGTTTCTTGATCCCAATACGCCCCTTTCACCAGGCGAACCGTCACCGGATAGCCCCGTTCCTTTGCCCAATCAATCCAGCCCAGCAAATCACGTTCGCTATCGCGCAAATAGGCTTGCAGCGTGACGCCGATGTCGGTACGGGGGCGAAACTCGTCCTCCATCAAAATCGACTTTAGGATTGAGATGGTCAGATCTTTGTAGGCGTATTGCTCCATGTCAAAGTGCACCATCGCCCCTAGCTCTTTGGCTCGACGCAGCAATGTGCGGATGCGATCGCTCACTCTGGCCTCACTTCCCTCAGCATCCAGCGGGTCAAACTGAGAATAAAACGCCGTCAGCTTCACTGAGACCTGCACTCTTGGAAGCGCTTCCCCGTCGGCTTTATCAATTTGGGGCACCGTTGACCAGCCCTTTGCTGCCGTTGTCAGCTTCTCCATCAGTTCTAGATATCTTTCTAGATACAGCTTGGCTTCCGACTCCGTAATCACCGCCTCACCCAGCAAATCAACGGTGAATGCCATTTTCTGTTTGCGAAGCTGCTCAATGCTTTTTAGAGCTTGCCTGAGGTTTTCGCCTGAAATATACTTGCGAGCCAGGGTTTCGACCCCGGTTGAAACAGTGCTTGCAGCGACCTGCCCCGGCAGTGAGTCGGCATCGGCAAAGTTCAACAACCCTTTCAAGGCGCTGGGCAACTCAACCGATTCGTCGCTCAAATATTCTTGAAAGTGGCGAGCAATTTCGGCTTTACTTCTCAGCGAGGGCAAACAGTCGATGAAGCGAAACATTTGCACCCGCAATCCCGGATTGCTCATCGTCCACGCCAATAGTTTGTCGTCCCAGCGCATTTGATCCCGCATCTGAGCCAGAAGCGATCGCTTCTCTTGAGTGGCCGCCAGCAGACGACGCGCGATCGCCTGGGTTTGATCTTCATAGGTGTCTTGAGAAATCGGGTCAGATGCTTGTCTGGATGCTTCCAATACCACGGTCAGTGCCCCTCGCTAATAACATGCTCAACTGGGTTGAGTCCCATATTCTACTATTGTCTCTACTCTATGGCCGATTGACATGAACCCCTCGATTCGCTTTATTACAAGAGTCTGAAGAATAACGTTTTGTGACACTGCATCTGCCTGTGCGATCGCCCCCGCCAAACCCGTTTGAACTCCGGCATAAAGCCATTCAAATCCATCATCGGCTCTGTGCCGAATACGGCTGTCCGGCGTCATACTTTCATAACCTCGATCCGCTCAGTGAGTTGATTTCAGCGCTGTTGTCTCACCGAACTCGCAATTCCGACTCGGATCGGGCATATAAAACTCTCAAACATCGCTTTCCGAGTTGGGAGGCAGTGCGGGACGCGTCGACTCAGGAGATTGAACGGGCGATCGCCCCGTGTACTTGGCCTGAACAGAAAGCGCCCCGCATTCAGCAGGTGTTGACACTGATTGGCGATCGCCGCAAGGGAGATTTGTCTCTGGATTTTTTAGCGGATCTGTCCGTAGCTGATGCACGCGCTTGGCTTGAGGCGATGCCTGGTGTTGGGCCTAAAACCAGCGCTGCGGTACTTTGCTTCAGCCGCCTGCGTCGCCGCGCCTTACCCGTAGATAGTCACCATCATCGAGTTGCAGTCCGCGTTGGCTTAATTCCATCCCGCGTTGCGGTCGGGCCATCCCACCGTGTTTTAGAAGCCCAACTCCCCGAGGATTGGAATGCCCAGCAGGTTTACGATAATCATGAAGTCATGATGTTACACGGGCAGCGATGCTGCTACTATCGCAATCCTGCGTGCAAACGATGCTGTCTCTTAAACCTGTGTCCGTTCGGGCGATCGCGACTCAATTAGCTCAATATATAACTCAGATTGCAACTCAGATTGATCCGCATGCCTTATGTATATTCCCAAAACATGCTGTATCTTCTGATAGAAGACTAGTTAGACGAAAACTGACATACTACATATAAGGAAAAATATGTCGATACGTTCTCCAAGATTGATGAGAGCTTCGCCCGCGCGAGCATCACAATCCCAGTGCTCAGCCTCTTCGTAAATTTGCGATGTTAGGCGTAGAGCGTATTCGGCACCGTATCGTCAGGGTCAGCAATGTATCATTAAGAACTATGCATTGACTACAAATACGTAAGAATAAGTAGACATTACAGAGGTCTAACCCCGAACACCAATGGCAATATCAAGATCGTCAAACTATGAGGAACCTTCGAAGCGATTTGAGCAAGAGCTTCTAGAAGCAGAGCGAAAGCGCGACGTCATGCTTTTGCTCGAAAATCTTTCTAAGAGTCAAGAAGCAACCATCAAGCTGATTCTCGATTGCTTGTATGATGTGGGCTCTGTACGGCTCATCAACAAAAAAATTCATCATCGATCGTTAAATCGGCTCACGCGAGCGATCGCCAACCTGTCAAAGCCTGTGTTTCGGGTATTTGCATTTCGGTGGTTTAAGAAAAATTGCCCCGAACTGATTACAAACTGGCTATACAAAAAGATTTCGTTTGAAGACTCTGACGACGAGTCAACACCATCTAGCAATCAGCCCCCCCCTACTCAAACGGTTGAAGTGCTCCGGCTAGAATCTTCACCCTATGCCGAATTGGATCTAGCGACTCAAGAGATTCGTCGGTTGCGATCGCAGGTGAAGTGGCTTCGAGGCATCTCAGTTGGGGCGATCGCCACGTTGGGCATTACGGCAATTTGGCTCGGCTACAACTTTCGCCTAGAGCCCCTCCGCTTAATTAACGAACCGCCTCAACCCGTGCTCGACATCGACACTCGTCAAAACGAGCGCTGATCATCCGGCTCCCTCTTCAAACGTGCCCTTAAAAACGTGCCCTTAAAAACGTGCCCTTAAAAATAGGTCGCCTATGATCCAAACTTGGGTAAAAATGGGTCGCCCGGGATTCGAACCCGGGACCAATCGGTTAAAAGCCGAGTGCTCTACCGCTGAGCTAGCGACCCAAAATCTAACGGCAACAGACAGTTGAAAACGCCGATTACTAAGCTACCACACAACTTGTATTTCCTGCATCAACCCAGTCAAGGAAATTTTAGGGGAACGGTGTCACCGTAAGGCGAACGAGAGTTTCCAGACTTTGCCCCGATTCTAAGTACGTCAAATTCTCGCCAGTGTTGAGGGCATTTCGCGGAGCGCTCCACGGTTCGAGGCAGTAATACTCTTTGCCTTTCACCGTCCAAAATACCAGGGTTGAATAGGTCGAGTCATAGTCGAGTCGAAGTTCAAGATTGCGGCTTGCGTCTGACACGCTGGCGCTTTGGCGCGTGACGGGACGAAATGCTACGTCAATTTCATCTTTCTCAAAATCGAATGAGCCAGAAAATGACTGCTCGTTCCCGGTTTGCTGGTCAACACAGCGATCGCCCGGAATCGAAAACTGAAGCTGTGATTTATCCGTTGCCAAGAAATAGGGATGAAGCCCGGTTGAGAACGGCATGAGTTCAGACGATCGATTGGTAAAGCGCTGCACGATTTCGAGCGTGGTGCCTTGCAAAAAATAGGAAAACGCAAGCTGAAAATCAAAGGGATAGACGGCACGGGTTTCATCGTTGCTATTGAGCACTAAGGTAATGCCGACCCGATCGTGAGTAATGCGGTCAGTTACCTCCCACGGAAGATTGCGGGCAAAGCCATGTTGCTTGAGGGAGTAAGTCTGGTTGTTGTGGGTATAGGTGCCGTCTGGCAAATTGCCGCAAATCGGAAACAGAATCGGAATGCCGCCTCGAACCGTTTGATCCGGGTTGGCAAACCGTTCAGCATCGAGGTAGAGCAGTTCTTGCCCGCGTACCTGCCAACTGGTGATGATGCCGCCTCGTTCGGGAACGACTTCTAGTCGAGATTGGCTTAACTGCTCAGACAAGACGTAGGTTTTGTATTGTTCTTGCTTAAGGGCGATCGCAAATACCACAGCTTTTTCTCTAAAATCTGGTTAAAAACTTCACTGAAAGGATATTTAAAAAGGGTCTACAACTGCCGCAAATCAAAGTATTGTTAGGGGTCGGCTATTTACAAGCGAATCCCCAATGTCGTGGCGCTCAGCGCAGATCAGAGTCAACCTCTTGAGGGAGCGTTGATTCTCCTTCAGGATACGTGATAAACGGATCAGGCGGTGGAGTGGTGGGAGAGGCGTCGAGTCCTTCTGAGGGAATCTGCCCGTCCTTAGGGGGAGGCGTTGCAGGAAACGCACGGCTGGGTGGATCGTTAACTGGATTGTCTGGCTCAATCTGACTTTTGTCCGATTTATCACGAGGTTTGGCATCCAACGTTGCGGGAGATGACAGCGGCTGATCAAAATCACGGGATGCCTGTTCGATTTTCTCTAAAACTGCTACCCCTTCGTCTCCCTCTACGATTTCAGCAGTCGATTCTTTAACGCGTACGGGCAAAAACTCCACCTGCATTTGGCGATCGCGCAAGGCCACCTTCAAGATGGCGGTATCGTGTGTCTTGGGGTTTTCCGAAACATCTGCGTCTGTTTGCGCCGACTCCTCTTGAAACACAAAACTGCTGAGCGAGTAGGCGATCGCCCGACCCTGATAGATTTCTGCTCCTTGTAACGCCGTGGGATGATACCCGACAACCAAATCAGCACCGTGATCGACTGCTGCGTGAGCCAGTTCGATTTGCTCCTCGGTGGGTGTTTCAGACAGATCGCGATTCCAGTGATAGTTCACCACCACCCAATCCACAGAATCACGGACTGCTTGGATATCAGACCCCACCTGTTTGGGAAATCCCGTATTGCTGCCTGCCTTCCGTCGGGTTGCGTTGTAAGAATCAGAGTCAGAATAGCCAAAATACGCAATGCGCTGTCCTTTAACCTCGATCACTTCCGGGCGGCGGGCGTCTTGACGGTTGATTCCGGCTCCGATGGTTTGAATGCCTGCTGCATCTAAGGCATCTGACAGCGATGAAACCGTGTCTTCGCCTGCTTGAAGAATGCGATCGCTCGCGATTGAGACTACATCAATTCCGCTAGCTCTCAGGCGTTGTAACGAACTAGCGCGATCGCTCGTGGATGAATCGGGTGAGAAAGAATAATCGAGGGCTGCGATCGCCACATCCGCCTGTTGATCATCGTTCGTCTCGTTGGCTTCATAGTCGTAAGACGAACTGATTTCTACACCGCCAAACATCAGCGTGACTGCCGTATCATCTTGATTTGAGACGTCAACATAGCGAGTGATCGGAAGAGTGCCCAATGAGGTGGTGAGAGTGTCGGCGAGGGGCGCATCCGGTGATGCAGACTCCTCGCGCGCGTCGTCAGGCGATCGCCGCAGAGGAGTCACAAAATGGTTGACAGCTTCCACTGCCGTTCCTATTAGAAAGGCTGCAACGGCTGCTCCGCCAAGGGGGACAGCATAGGCCGGTTTGATTGGGTCAGTATTGCGGATGCGGGTTGCGAGTTGATCTGCCGTGTGAGACACCTGCTTGCGAAGAGTAGACTGCCACTGCTGAGAATGGGCGATCGCCATCTGCACTTTAGCAGTCATCGAGGCAACCACGGGCGTTTGAGTGAGGGGGACGCGGAATCGAATGGAATGCTGCCAGAGAATATCGGAGGTGCAGGTGAGTTGCACGACAACCTGCATACCTTTGATGAGATCAGAATCGAGTTGGCTAATGCGGCAGCAAATAAATCGCAGCAGGCGATCGCGATCAGGAGGACGCTGAACTTTGACGACAATGCGTAAAAAGCCCGTCTGGGGAGCCGCATCGACACACACCCACATTCCCTGAGGCACGAGATATCCGTTTAGCCAATAGGCGATCGCTCGAAAATCTCCTGCCCGTGCCAGTTCAATCACGGTTGGCTGATAAAAATGGTCTAGATACGTCATCCACGTTACTCCTCAACGGTCACACACGATGATGGGATATTAATGCATGGTTTGCTCTTCCAATCGAGCGATGATTGGGCTGAGATGTCAGTGATTTGGATCACATGAACGAGACGCCCGCACTTGTGAGCGTCTCGCTCACACTATGGTTATGAAACTTCTATCGTCTTGTACCAGGCTTTCGGATAGGGACAGTATCCTATTATGCATAGGTCTATTCCATCAGAAACGCTCTACGCTGCGAGCTAGCGTGGTTCATCTAAACCCACTCTCTATTGGCTTGACTTCCTTCCTATCCTCATGATCCCAGATTCCCAATCCTCTCCGTCTACATCTCAACCGAATTCGTCGTCAGATCCCACTGACGATCATCAGCAGTCTCCATCTGAGTCCTTGGGTGAATCTTCGAGTGACTCCTCAAATGGTGCATCTGAGCCGCTCGCTGTGTCAGATGGTGCAAATGCGCCATCTGATTTGCCGTCGCAGGCTCGTATTGATTCTCACGCTGAATCTGGCCATGCTGAATCTGGGATCGAAGCAGCCAACGGGCGTGCTGATACTACTAGCAGAATGACCTCGCCCCAATTGCCGACAACCGCAACCGCTCCCGCTGCATTGTTGGTCGTTATTCTGATTGCGATCGCCATCATGATCGCGGGACTGGGGACTAATCTGGTGTGGTTAAGCGTTGCTGGATCGACCGTTGCGCTGCTTGTATCGCTGCGGGCAGCGTGGTCGTATTTGGGGACTGCAATCAAGGAGCTGCTGAGTAGTGGCGTCGGGATTTTGCTCATCGCGGTTTTGGGGATCGCATCGGGGCTATACGGATTGTTCCAAATCAGCGGCGTCAATCGCATCATTGGCAACTGGTATCAAACCCTTGACTGGGAGGCGATCGGGGCGCTGGGTGACTTTTTTGGGGCGATCGGGCAGATTCTCATTGCCATCTTGGCGGTCTATATTGCGTGGCGGCAATATGTGATCTCCAAAGATCTGACGATTCAGCAAAACCTGATTACCCAGCAGCAGACCATTGATTCGTATTTCCAAGGTATTTCTGATTTGGTGCTCGATGCAGAGGGCTTGCTCGAAGACTGGCCCCAGGAGCGGGCGATCGCCGAAGGACGCACGGCAGCCATTCTCAGCAGCGTCGATGCCACCGGAAAGGCAAAAATTGTTCGCTTTCTGTCGCGCTCACGACTCTTATCACCCCTCAAGCGCGATCGCCACCTCGGACGTGCCATGCTGGACGGCGTAGGAGGGTATCAGGAAGATCGCGATTTTGGCATTCGCGTGATTGATTTAGGAGTCATGCTCGCTGCATCTCACCTGGCTGGCACCGACTTACGATGGACTGAGATGAGCGACGCCAATTTGGTGCGAGCTAATCTTAGCTATTGCGACTTGGTGAAAGCCAATCTCGCTCGCGCAATTCTCTACGACGCTACTCTGCGTGGGGCAGACCTGATGGGGGCACGGCTATTTTATGGCGCACTTGAAACAGCAAAACCCCGAACCCGGAATGACATTCCCAATTATGAAACGGGAGCATTCACGGGCGTTGTTATTGAAAATGCTGATCTGACGGGCGTTCGTCGTCTATCAAAAGACCAGCGCTATTACTGCTGTGCTTGGGGTGGCTCCAAAACTAGAGCAACGATTCCGGGGGGATGTGAGGGAATTCCCAATAAGCTGAATCGATAATTTTATAAGCGCTCTGGCGAGTGACAGGTGCGTTATGACTGTCAGTTTGCTGCCAGTTTAGGGATGATTGGTGTCAATATGAATCGTTTGCCCGATTTCTGCTGAACGTCGCATGGCATCGGCAACAATGAGAGCATAGACGCTTTCAGCCGCTGTGGTATAGAGCGGGCTGCCGTCTGCGAGGTGCTTAAGAACGGCCTGAGTGTCGCTGGCAAATAAGCCTCGACGACTGCCCATATCGAGGTCCCGAGTCGAATCTGGCTGAATGAGCTGCCCCTGGTTGCCGTCGATTTTGACCATGCCGCGATCGCCATGAATGTCTAGACTGCGTTCAGCATTCCAGAGCATTTCACCTTTGCCATAGACCAAATCGGCAATCAGCCCGTTCGCAAACCGAAGCTGAGCCGTACACATGCAGCATCGATAGGGTTTATGGGTGACGGGCTTAATCGTGTCTTGAGTCGTCCAAAATTGACTCTGACAGGTTACAGTCGACACGGCACCAAACAGATGCAACAGGCGATTGACCCGCGAGAGCGCACCCACAAAGGGAAACCCAAATAGTTGGGGATAATACGTCCACTTTTGGGGAGCCGGACGTTGGGGGTTGACACTGGCATATCGAACGTAGAAGGGAGTACCAATCTCTGGCAGGGCAGTCGCGATCGCCTGGTGAATGCCGCTGATTAGCTCGATATGTTCGACGTGGAGCAACCGTTGATAAGACTTTGCCAGAGCAAGCAGCGTACGGGCTTCGGTGATATCCAATGAGAGCGGATATTCAACGACGACATGCTTACCCGACTCAATGGCAGCGCGGGCGATCGCGCCGTGGTCGCGGTTAATCGTTGAGATAATGACAAGGTCGATGTCAGCGCGTTTAACTAGGTCTTTCCACGGCGTCATCGGCTCTGCTGCAAACGGTTGGCTGAAAGTACTCGTGCGATCGGGATCATTTCCCGCAACCGCAACCAATCGAGCCGTCGGATCTGAATCAATGGTTTCAGCTCTGACTTTAGCAGCATAGCCCGTCCCGACTAGCCCGATGTTGAACAGTGGCATATTGCTCAATCAATAAACGTGCATCTAGAACGTATCGCTAAATCACATCGATCTCAACGTGATCCGCTCATGATCTTCGTTGCTTAAAGAGAATAAAGGGAATAAAAAATGCTCGAATCAGTATTTTTGATCACATTGATAACTACTTTTAATTTTTTTTTAATTTGGAGTTAGAAGAACATATACATCATCTGGCGAATCCTAAGCGAACTCTAGCATCCATCTGCATTTATAGAATGTTTTCTTTCACAGATTTCTAGAGTCCAGAGCTAGATTTTTGACAAAAAAAAACAAAGTATAAGTAATTCAGGATGAAAGATGGGATTCTCATTACTAATCCCATTCATCCTAAGGTTTGATTTAAGTTACAAGTCTTAAATTTTCCCGTAGTATCGAAATAAGGAGTCAGATTCAACGGTCAGCCTACATGCTTAGATGATTGTAAGGTTTGCTGTTGGTACACTCCTAATGCCGTTTCGATATTGAGAGGACTGCCGTATGGCATCTTACAAGGTCACCCTAGTCAACGAAGCTGAAGGATTAAACCAAACGATCGAAGTCGAGGACGATACGTATATTCTTGACGCTGCCGAAGAGCAAGGTCTCGACCTACCCTATTCCTGTCGAGCAGGTGCTTGTTCTACATGCGCAGGCAAAATGAAGGAAGGAACTATTGACCAGTCTGATCAATCTTTTCTGGATGATGATCAGATTGAGGCTGGCTACGTGCTGACCTGTGTAGCGTATCCCACGTCTGACTGCACGATCATCACTCACCAAGAAGAAGAGCTCTATTAAGGGCTTGCTGGTATGGGTGTGCAAGGTGTGACGAACCTGCATATTAGGTTTGACATCTAGCAATCCTAAATCATTCATGAAATGGGAGTGCGAGCATCTTGCCTGTGTTGGCAACGCCTATCCATCAGGAGAAGCGAGCCGCTCGCACCGGAAATTTTTGCAAATCGTTTGGGATTGCTATCTTTCAGCGGTAACAACCGTATTGCTACACTCTAGGGAGCCGGATTTAAAATTTGGTGTAAAAACCGGGTAGGGGACATGGATTCATGTCCCCGACTTTTTAGGGTCTGTTTCTGCTTTATAGCGATGTGCGCTTGAGTTCATGTGTCGATTATTAGGATATCTAGGGCCAGCCATTCACCTGGATCACCTCCTCTATAAACCAGAGCATTCTCTGGTCACACAAAGTTATCAGCCTCAAGAGATGACGTCAGGGCTGCTTAATGCCGATGGGTTTGGGATTGGTTGGTATCACCCAACCCGCAAGGAATTTCCATTTCGGTATCGCAATACCTTGCCCATCTGGAATGATTTGAATTTGCCAAACCTGAGTCGCTATATAGAGTCAGGGTGTGTTATTGCCAGCGTGCGCAGCGCAACGCCCGGTTTAGCAGTCGATATGAGTAACTGCCCTCCCTTTCAGCAGAATCTCATTTTGGCCGTTCACAATGGCTTTATTGAAAACTTTCGACATACGCTTTATCGCCCGATTCGCGATCGCCTCCCCGATGATGTGTATCAAACAATCCAAGGGACGACCGATTCAGAGCATTTATTTGCGCTTATGCTCAGTGAATTACAGCAGTCCTCGACTACACTCGATGAGGCGCTCAAACAGACGCTGCTTACAGTCTTTGATCTAGCTGACACGCATCAGGTTAAAGTCGCCGCCAATCTCCTGATTAGCGATGGCGATCGCCTGATTGCATGTCGAGCCTCCAATCGATTGCCGATGCCGTCTCTGTACTGGTTACGAGATGACGCTCTCTTCCCAAAGGCAGTAGTCATTGCATCCGAACCGTTGTTTACTGGCGATTGGGCAGTTGTCCCCGAGCGTAGCATTCTAACTGTGGAAAAAGACCTTGAATTTTGCATCCAACCCTTTTGAGGGAGTCGGCAACCTATCCGCCCCGTCTAATTCTCTATCGCTTAATCGTCGTAGACTTCAGATTAAACAGTGGTTCCAATCTTGCCGTAGCGCAACCCTAGCGCTGTTTGACGATGTTGATTCTACTAGCTTTTGTTATCAAGCCCATCCAGATTTCAGCCCTATCGGATGGCATCTTGGGCATATAGTTTACACCGAAGCCCTATGGATCTTAGAACGATATGCCGGACTCTCTCAGCCTTTTCCGGACTACTGTCGTTTGTTTGCCCAAGATGGTTTGCCTAAATCAGAAAGGCATAATCTACCTTCCTTTTCAGCGATTTGCGCCTATGCTCAAATCGTTCGCGACCAGGTATTTAGGTATCTCGCAGTTGCTCCGATCGACCGCCAAGAAAAGCTTTGGCGGTTTTTGCTTCAACATGAAAGTCAACACGGGGAAACCATTGCGCTCGTACTTCAGCTTCAGGGTTGGCGGCGGAATTGGAGCACTGGAATCCGAGACTGGACACTCGATGCAGGTTTGCACATGACGTCTCGCTTCTTAACGTCGTCATTCGAACCCTCGCCCCGTACACCCCCCCCCCGCACGCCTGCCTCTTCTTCCCCGATGATCTTCGTCCCTGCGGGGTCATTCAAACTAGGAAATGATTCGCTGGATGCGCTCGACAATGAGTGTCCCTCTCAAATGATTGATGTGAATGCCGTTTGGATTGACCGCTACCCCGTTACCTGTGCCGACTATCGGACATTTATCGAGGCAGGTGGATATCAAAAATCAGAATGGTGGTCAGAGGCAGGCTGGAGGTGGCTCCAGCAGTGTCCAGTATCACACCCGCTTTACTGGTCAGATAGTCCTGATTGGGACACCCATCCGGTTTGCGGAGTGAATGGGTATGAAGCAGATGCCTATGCGCGGTTTGTCGGCAAGCGCCTCCCGACCGAAGCAGAATGGGAGAAAGCTGCCCGATGGAATCCTCAAACGGGGCATAGCACGACCTATCCGTGGGGAGAAGCGCTGCCCACGGCACAGCATTGCAATCATGACCATTGGATTGGGCATACAACGCCTGTAGATGCCTACCCTGCCGGACAGAGCGCCGTCGGCTGTTATGACCTATTGGGTAATGTCTGGGAATGGACATCAAGCACCTTTCAAGGATATTTAGGCTTTAAGCCCTATCCCTACGCGGGCTATTCTCAGGCATATTTTGATGAGCAGCATAAAGTCTTGCGGGGAAGCAGTTGGACGACCCGCCCCTGGACGCTTCGCAGCACGTTTCGCAATTGGTATCATCCCCATGTACGACAGGTCTTGGCTGGATTTCGCTGTGCCAGAAGTGCTGACTTAGCAGAATGATGCGGATTGATGAACCTCAGCCAACTCTCAGCATTTCATGAGAGAATGCGATCGCACTTTGTAGCGGTTGTTACGATTTAGGGCGATCGCCCCTATGTCCATCCACGTTTTTGAACCGAGCTTTTTGAACCAAGTTTTTTGAACTGAGTAATTTTAACTAGTGTCCATGCCTACGTCTAACCCAACACCGTTAGGGCGTCATTCCGTTGATGACCCCGTAGTACCAAGCCAACAGTCAATGCAGAGCGATCGCGTTCACATTGATTACTTGCTTCATCCGACGGAGCTTGCTCAAGCCGAACTCGAAGCCGCCTATGATGTCATTTACGGGCTCAAAGACACACCCAAATCTCTTCCGCCTCGCTATTTCTATGATGATCGCGGGTCTGACCTGTTTGAGCAAATCTGTGATCTGCCTGAATATTACTTGACACGCACCGAAACTCAGATCTTTAAGCAGTGTGCGGGGGCGATCGCTCAGCAGACAGGAGCCTGTGAAATTGTTGAGCTCGGCAGCGGTAGCGCCACTAAAACCCGTATCCTGCTAGATGCGTATCAGGCTCAAAATAGCCCGCTCTCCTATATGCCCGTCGATGTCAGCGCGGGTATCTTGCAAACCAGCGCTCATCAGTTGCTGGCAGACTATCCGACGCTCAACGTTCACGGGCTCGTGAGCACCTATCAGCTTGCCCTTGAACGGCTTACCCCATCTTCTTTACCGAGCCGGATGATTTGCTTTATCGGCAGCACTCTAGGAAATCTTAGCCCCGATGCGTGCGATCGCTTTTTTGACCAAATTAACGCCGCCCTGCAACCGGGTGAATACTTTTTACTGGGGATTGATTTACAAAAAGATCGAGCGACGTTGGAAGCTGCATACAATGATAGCCAAGGCATTACAGCAGCATTTAACCTCAACATCTTGCGCCATCTTAACCGCAAATTCAAGGGCGACTTTGACCTTGAGCAGTTTGAGCATTGGGCCTTTTATAACGAGAACCTCAACCAAATTGAAATGCATTTAAGAAGCCAGTCGGCGCAGACCGTTCAACTTGAAACACTAGACTTAACCGTATCCTTTGAGCCAGGAGAAACTATTCTGAGCGAGATTTCTCGTAAGTTTAACGTAGATACGATGCAGCATAAACTTGCGACGCATTCCTTATCACCGATTCGCACTTGGACAGATGACAATCAGTGGTTTGCCGTCATTCTTTGCCAGGCATCCTAGTCGCGAAAGAGACACCCAGAAATCAATGATTTAACCAGGGGCGATCGCCGATCGGTCAAGGCATGCATCATTGTCAGGGCCGTAGGGGTGCATTGCACAAATGAGTTGAATTCCCCCGAATGCCTGTCCGTAGTAGTATTGACATCCATGACAAGTATCTGGAGCGCTATAGACAGGATACACAGGCTGCCTGACATGGTAGTTGATCCGCGTCGTTTCAACCATGCCACCATGGCGTCGAACTACAGTTCGAATGGTCCATAAATCTGAACTGTTGAGCCCTGGGATTTGTGCTCCGATGAAGATCTGAGGAAACCCGTTATCAACTCTTCTAGATTGGATGACGCTCAGACCACCCACCCGCTGGACTGTTGCTTCGATGAGGTCGATGATAGGCTCAGCCGGGTCACAATAGGCTGAAAGATAAACTGATTTGCTCTCGGTTGCAGCATGGAAATTGATTTGAGTTGGAACGGCGAGTTGTAGGGGTTCAGAATTGTCCTGACCATCGAAAAACCAGCGATTCTGCATTCCTGATGATTCCATTAAATGACGATCATTAATTCATCATCTTAGGGTATGCTTAACCTTCTTCAAAACCCGTTTCAGTTAAAGTGAGCACTATTTTTCAGAACAGCATTACGGGAAAATGGGGACGAAAATGCGAATAAAGCGGCGAACTCTTAATAGAAAAATAAGCTGTTGAATATCAGACGAGACGCTGGGCGGGTATTCGGATTCTTCAAGGAGAACTTGAAGTTCGGCGTATTCAGCCGCGGAGATCGGCTCCCCATCAATGGGCGATCGCGCGTCAAGAATAATTTCTGTTCGTAGGACTTCCTCTGGAATCTCATCGGCATCGGGGAGCGCGCGGGCGGGCAGCGCTAAGATTCCAACCATACTCAGAACGAGCGTACTGCTGAGGCTGAGCCGAGCAATGGAACGATTCACATTCATCGACATACAAGGTCTCCTTTAGCTGTTGGCTATTAGCTATTATTAACCCGGCAACGTTTGTTTATCCGTAGTGTTTTGACACAGCACCCGATTTCAGATAGCTTTACGCCCTCACGTTAGAACGCTGAATGTATTTAGAACCCGCACGGCGCGTAGGTTCTAAATACAAATCTAAGCCCGTAGGGCTATACCATGCTTATGCTGGCACAGCATTCAAGTTCTTCTCGATCATCTCGCGAAATTGGCTCTTTTGTTTCATGCCTTTCAGTTGCCCAACCATTGCCTTATTTTTGAAAAACTGAACAGTTGGTGTGCCTGTAATACCTGCCGATTCAGCAATGTCTGGATCTTCGGTAATGTCAATTTCGACGTAGTGAACTTTTCCTTCAAATTCGTCGATAACTTTACTCAAAATTGGCTTCAAGGTATGGCAAGGCCCACACGTCGGCGAGGCATATTTCACTACGATGAGGCGATCGCTCTCGTGATAAAGCTTCCGCAACGCATAGCCTCCAACATGGCGAGTCGTACCCGGATCAAACTCAGCGGCAAGCTGATATTCTGCCTTCTTACCCTCATCGCCCGTGCGTTCAGATGCTTCAGACTGGTGAAATTCTTGCGCTAAATTATTCGTCGAGAGCCATCTCTCTGCCAACATTGCAGCCATACAGCCTGTCCCGGCTGCGGTGATGGCTTGACGATACTCATGATCTTGCACATCCCCCGCCGCATACACCCCTTCTAAACTCGTCTCAACAGAATGGGGTTTGGTTTTTATGTAGCCGACCTCATCAAGGTCAAGCTGCCCCTTAAACAGCCACGTATTAGGCGTATGACCGATGGCATAAAACAATCCTCGGACATGCAATTCACCGTCAGCCCCCGTCTGATTGTTGACAATTTTGACCCCTTTCATGCCGTCATCATCACCAAACACATCCACGGCTTCCGTATTCCAATGGACGGTGATTTTCGGGTTCCGCAGAACACGATCTTGCATGGCTTTACTAGCTCGTAACGCATCTCTCCGCACCAATAAATGAACCTGAGATCCGTACTTTGTCAAATAAACAGCTTCCTCAGCCGCAGAATCACCACCGCCCACAACAGCTAACTCAGCATTGCGGAAAATCGGCGTTGCACCATCACAAATCGCACACGCCGAAATGCCTCGGCTCCAAAACTCATTCTCGCAGGGCAGTCCTAAGCGCTTTGCCGTCGCACCTGTTGCAATTACGACGCTGTGAGCCCGAACCTCTCGCTCGTCTGAGCGAATGACAAACGGGCGTTGACTAAAATCAATATAGGTTACATCTTCAGTCACCATTTCAGTGCCCCAGCGACGCGCTTGCGCTTTCATCCGATCCATCAACTGAGGTCCGGTGATTCCATCTGGGAAACCTGGAAAATTTTCGACTTCAGTGGTGGTCATGAGTTGTCCACCTGGCAGCCCTCCTGCCTCATAGCCTTCAAACATAAAGGGCTTGAGATTTGCCCGTGCTGCATAGATTGCCGCAGTATAGCCAGCCGGACCAGATCCAACAATAACAAGGTTTTCGACCATGGTGTCTGCCATAGGATTTTTATGATGAACTCATAACGACTACGCTTAATATATCATAATCATTCATCATCAGGCTAAAGGGAATCAGGCGAGGAACCGCCCGATGTGTAGTCTGAATTTGAAATTTGAAGAATTGGTATTAGGCAATCTAGAGAGAAGCGTATTTTCGCTAACGATGCGTAGTGGCGTGGCACAGCTAAAATTGTGCATTAGGTAGGGTGCCGTTAGCGCAGCGTAACGCACCGTGTCCCAGAGTTTCAGCTTTTTAAGAATTTGCACTATTTTAGGCATGTCAAAACAGTAGCGTTATTGTCTCACTCATATCTAGATTCGGGCTAGTCACGCCTTAGATTCTGTAAGGCCAACATTTGGCATGTTCTTACCTGTAAAAAATCCCCTACCTAATACAGGTAAGGGATTTAGAATGTTGAGTTCCCCACAGCGCCGTCTTACCTCAGCTTTCGACCTGGAGATCCAGGTGGGTACCTTGACTATGGCTTTAAGTTTCCGGGTGCTATGCCCGGTATACTGCCACCATAGCAGCTAGGTTCCCGAGTACGAAAAGCATAGATCGTAAAACATTGTTGGTAGTCACCAACGCCGCAGTAGAACTGTTCATCATTGTAGCGAGTTCTGACGAGACAACGGCAAGGGAAAATACGGAGAAATCACTAAATTCTTACGGTTTTATGAACGGCTATCCGAAATTCTAATCACTTGACAGGGTTTATGCGGGAACTGTGAGGGGCATTCCGTTGTCGCGCGCGGTGAGATTGAGCAGAAATGGCACGGCTTTGCGTCCCCATTCGTTGACGGGGGTGTAAGATGCGGCTGCGTCTCCGTAGCACGTTTCGAGCATGTCGGTGTGGATAATGCCAGGATTGAGCGCGATCGCCGCCATACCGGGGGGCAATTCTTGAGCAAGCGATTGGGTTAATCCTTCGATCGCCCATTTGGTCGCGCAATAGGGAGCCACCTCTGGAGACGTCGATCGCCCCCATCCCGAACTAAAATTGACCACAATGCCCGTTTGCCGCTGAATCATAGCCGGGAGAAAGTGGCGAATGACGTTGGCGACGCCTTTGATGTTGACATCAATCACCTGCGAGAACTCGTCGCTAGGGACTTTCCAAAGCTGGGCGAGTTGATTCACTAGTCCGGCATTGTTAATGAGTAAGTCGGGCGGGTCATAGTCTGATAAGAGCGTCTGTGCCCAGGATGCGACCTGCTGATCGTCAGCAATATCCACGACTGCAAAGTGATGAGGCGCACCAAATTCTCGCTGGAGTGCTTCAATGCCTTGGGGCGATCGCGCACAGCCCAGCACTGTGTGCCCCTCTTGGATAAAGTTTTCAACCATGGAGCGACCAAGCCCTCGCGTTGTCCCTGTTAATACAATTTGCTTTTTCACAAGATGTCGTAGAACTCTACATGCGTACTCGTATTGCCCCGGATACATGAAGCATTCCTCGTATTGTAAAGATAAAACTCCTCATGCTGGCGGAAGCCTTTTCTTTGCCCTTATTTATAGCCTCATACAGCCGTACGCTCTGACGTTGAACGTGTGGTGAGCCCGTAGGGCACCAGCTCAAGGGAGTAGCCTGTAACTAGGAAGCATTGAGAGGCAATCCTAGCTCTCATTAGCTTATGGGTGTCTCCTCTAGCGCTGATTGGAGGTATCAGGGGCTAAACTCTAATCGATATCGATATCGATACAGCGCGACTGGGTGACCGTTAGCTTTGAAATAGTCAGGGTCTTGAGGCGACAGATAAATCGCAGTCACTTGGTCGGCAACAATCTCTGGTACTTCATTAGGGGAGCGGACAGGTCGACTAATGTCGTCGTCACCATCCAATCGCCTTCAAACCAAGCCGGGTAGACCAAATCTCCGGCTGCTGTTTCCACGGTGGGCTTATGGTGCCACTGGGGAAATCGATCCAGCCGATCGGTGAGTGCTCCAGCTTGAGCGGCGCCTGTGCAAAGCAACCACAGCGCAATCAACAACACAACCCATAGGAATCTACCTTTTGGGGTCATAGCGTTTCGATAGGATCGGGATGCCAACTATCACCATACTGATTTTTTAGAGTCGTCCAGGCATCAACTTGTCCAGGAGCATAGTCTCCAGGCTTGCCCCACTGAAGAAATAGGCTCAAGGCTGGCTGGGAAGAATCATCTAAAAACCGAATCGCATAGGTAGTAAAGTTGCCGCGCTTCGCCTCTCCCGTTTCAAACTTCACTTGGATAATTTTGTCCATATTCAGATGAAACTCAAATGCCTCTTGGTGCATGTTGGCGTATTTGCCCTTATTGGGCAGTTCTGCATAAAACAGCTTTTCGATGGTCCCCCGTGCTTCTAAAACGGCTGCACTGCTAGTCACAATTAAACGAACAGTGCCCAGCGATTGGCAGTCTTCTAAAAATTCTTTCAGCGTTGTGCTCATAACTATTCAGATCCTTAATTAGGTTATATAGCAATCCTAAATCGCTATATTTAAGTGCCTTTAAACAAAAGCGGAGCTTATGGCTCAGATTTGACATTATGTTCTAAATCTGGGCTATTGGCGTGCAGTTTTGAGTGGATTTCAGTATAGACTTTAATGCATAGACAACTGGATCGAGATAGATTCAATTCTATGGAAGGCGATTGAAGAACACCAACAGTTCTGCCTTCATCCATATCAGAGCACCCTTGCCTCTGATGTGCTGTCGAACAGCATTATATCCATATCGGCCTTGGGATGAAGCGCTGCATCCCGGCCAATTGAAACGCTCTTAGTTCATTCATCCATTACCCATATCACCACTCTCATTGAGGAGGTGGAAGGAGGTGGAAGGAGGTATTTATGGCAGATTTCTCTCGCATGACTCGTCGGAACTTTCTGTATACCGCAGGGGCTTCCGCAGCTGGCTCTATCTTCATCTCTGGTTGGCCATGTTTCTCACAGGCTGCATCTGGTTTGCGGCCTTAGGGGTGAGTACGATGGCGTTTAACCTGAACGGTTTTATTTTATTAAGTCTGATCAAGGAGGAACTATAACGTGGATTTCTTGTCCGATTTCTTGACGAAATTCGGGTCGCAATTGCAGTCCCCAACGCTCGGCTTTTTGCTTGGCGGTATAGTCGTTGCTGCTCTCGGTAGCCGATTAGCAATTCCAGATGCGATCTATAAGTTCATCGTCTTTATGCTGCTCATTAAAGTCGGTCTGAGCGGCGGTATTGCGATTCGCAACGCCAACATAGCGGAGATGCTGTTGCCTGCGCTGTTCGCTGTAGTAACGGGAATCCTGATCGTCTTCATCGCGAGCTTTACGTTGGCCAAAATGCCGCAAATCAGAGTCGTTGATGCCCTGGCGACTGGGGGTTTATTTGGTGCCGTGAGTGGTTCTACCCTCGCCGCCGGCATAACCGTACTGGAAGAGCAAGGCATCGAATACGAGGCATGGGCTGGCGCACTTTATCCATTCATGGATATTCCAGCCCTCGTGACGGCGATCGTCTTGGCCAGCATTTATGTCAGTAAGCGGAAGCGCGAAAAGTATAAAGAGGAGTCTTTCAGCAAGCAGCGTGTTGCTGCAGGCGGGTATTCCGGCGAGTCGGGCGGTACCGCAGGCGAGTATCCCAGTACCGCAAGCGAGTATCGCATGGAGCAAGGCCAGCGGGTTAGGATATGGCCCATCATCAAGGAAAGCCTTCAGGGTTCTGCTCTATCAGCACTGCTGCTTGGCCTCGCTTTGGGTCTGCTAACTCGACCAGAAAGTGTCTATGAAAGCTTCTATAATCCCCTCTTCCGCGGCTTGCTTTCGATCCTGATGTTGGTCATGGGTATGGAAGCTTGGGCAAGGCTTGGTGAGCTACTCAAGGTGGCTCAGTGGTACGCTATATATGCTGCAATAGCACCTTTGTTGCACGGGTTCATTGCCTTCGGTCTTGGCATGATCGCCCACTACACTACAGGGTTTAGCCCTGGCGGTGTCGCGCTCCTAGCTATCATTGCCGCTTCCAGTTCAGATATCTCGGGGCCGCCCACGTTGCGAGGCGGTATCCCGTCGGCCAATCCCTCTGCCTACATCGGTGCGTCCACAGCCATCGGTACACCCATTGCGATTGCCGTGGGAATACCACTCTTCGTAGGGCTTGCCCAGGCGATGGGCGGCTGAATCCCGGACGGGGCGAGGTCTGCCGGTGCTCCCCTGGCCCGGCGACCAGCGCGGCGGCTAGATCAGCGCGATACTCCTGTCGGAGTGGCGTTGCGCGATCGCGCGCGGTGCTGCCGTTTCCCTAAGTTTCTATGTGGTTCAATGAATATACGCGTAAGGAGGTAACCTACATGGCCAAGCCAGCCAAAAAGCTCGTTATCATTACGGAAAAGTTGCTGCTGAAAAAGATCGGCAAGATCATCGACGAAGCCGGGGCGACCGGTTATACGGTGTTAGAAACTGGCGGTAAAGGTAGTCGTAATATGCGCTCGTCGGGACAACCCAGCGTTTCCGACACTAACTCGAATATAAAGTTCGAGGTGCTCACCGAAAATCAGGATATGGCCCTGAAGATTTCGGATGAGGTCGCAATGAAGTTTTTCAACGATTATGCGGGCATCGCCTATATCTGTGACGCGGAGGTACTGTACGCGCACAAGTTCTGCGGGCCAGACGGCTGTTGAACGTGTGGTGAGCCCCCGCGGCGCGGGGGCTCACCACACAAACATGTTCATTATGGAACCGCCTGCCTATCAGCTTCACATTTGGAATGAATCAGAGCTAGTGTCTCACACGGTATATGTGGGGCACTATCTAGGCCCCTATCGATTTTCAGATGGCGTGTTACTAGCGACATAAATTTTGAACACTCATAGCGGGTATGCACTTGGGTAGGGCACTCCGTGGCAGGTCTATTCTGCATCATCCGGTTCATCCAAATGCTCAGACACCTCTCGATACAGATTCAAAATGTGATCATCTTTAAGGCAATAAAATACATTGCGCCCTCGTTTTCGATAGCTGACTAACCGCATCGACCGCAACACGCGAAGCTGATGAGAAACAGCTGATTCAGACATCTCAACAATGTCTGCTAAATCACGAACGCGCATTCCTTGCACTGCTAATGCAGATAAAATTCGCCAGCGGTTCGCATCACCCAACACGCTAAAAAACTCTCCCATGCGCTGGGCTTTTTCGATGCTGACTATTTCATGCTTCAACTCTGCTACGTGTTCTGGCTCGAGGGGTGAAGCACTATCACACGTTGGAATCGTTTGAGGATGAGCATGAGCTGACGAGGAAGAGGGAGGATTGACTGAATTAGCCGACATGATAGGGGTAGGATTCACTTAATGCAGGTGCACATGGTGATGAGTCTAATCAGTAACAATTAAATCTCGACACCAAAATACCTGAATGACTGTTCATGGATTAAGATGAAAGCATGAACGATTGTTCAAACATCTAATCGTATTGTATGAAGTCGGGAGAATACAATGGCAACTGTTACTCAAATGAAGTGCGCATGCGAACCCTGCCTGTGTATTGTCGATATTGATTCTGCTATTCAAAAAGATGGTAAATATTATTGCAGCGAGGCGTGCGCTAATGACCATCAAGCAGGTGCAGGCTGTGGTCATGCGGGCTGTGGATGCGATAGCTGAAGAGCTGCCGATCTGTAGCGATCGCCCCACTCTCAGGCGGTTCATATCCGATCGAGTCCTTCGCTTACTAACGCGATACTAACGCGATTATTCGGTGCGGCGATTGATCCGCTGTCTAAGACGTTCAGTGATGCGTGAGCGCGTTACGATACCCTGATTTGGGCTGAATAACAGCGCAGTTATAAACAAAGCAAACACCGTTAGGGCGATCGCCGGTCCCGATGGTAGATCCAGATAGTAGCTCGCATACATTCCAATAATGCTGGCGATCGCCCCAATCATAGCTCCCCAGATCATCATCAGGTGCAGTTCGCGAACCAGCAAATACGCCGTAATCGCGGGTCCAACCATCAATGAAATCACCAAAATCACGCCCACGGTTTTCATCCCTGCGATGATGGTCAGGGTGATACCTGCCATCAACCCCAGGTTAATGAGATTAACCGGAAGCCCGATTGCTTCTGCGCCCAGTCGATCAAAGGTGAAAAATAAAAGCTCTTTATAAAACAGGCGAATCAACAAAATCACAATCAGCGCGATCGCCCCAGTGCGCCACATGTCAGGTCTTGTCACGCCCAAAATATCACCAAACAGCAAGTCTTCTAAATCAATTCGCCTTTGCAGTACGGTTAATAGCAATACGCCCAATCCAAAAAAACTAGAGAAGGTCAGCGCCATGGCTGAGTCAACCTTGACCCGCGATTGAGATCGAATCCAGGCGATGACGAATGTGCTAACAATCCCCGATGTAAAGGCACCAAACAAAATATCAATGCCTAAAAAATTGGCGATCGCCAATCCTGGCAACACCGCATGAGCAATCACATCACCCAACAATGCCATGCGCTGCACGATTAAATAACTGCCCACAACCGGGCAAATAATGCCCACCAATGTGCCGACAATGAGGGCATTCTGCATAAATTCATAGGTCAGCGGTTCAAATAGCCAGTTCCACATATCACAATCCCAGATGGTGAGTGGTGGGGCGGGCGGCGCCCGCCCCACCACTCACCACAATTTATAAGCGATTTTATAGGACTACCCCACGGTTTCCGCTAACGTGTTAGCTCCATAATCTAATTGACAATCAAATAGGACGCATCTAGCATTAATTTTATAATGATAATCGTTATCAAATTATCATGTTCAACCAGCTAGGACAGTCATCGATGCTGCGCAGATTTCCTAAGTGGGTAGTCAAGCTTGAGAATGTCGCAATTGCCTCGCTAATCATTGGCTTGGCAAGTTGCACTCAAACTCCTGCTCCTCAGCAAACCGACGGACGCGAAGATTCGTCTCAAACAGAGGCATCCCAACGTCCTCAGATTGTGGCTACATCAACAGTAATTTGCGATTTGACTCAGCAGATCGCGCAAGACACGATTGATTTGACGTGTCTCATGCAACCCGGTCAAGACCCGCATATCTATGAGCCAACGCCGTCTGATCGCAGAGCGATTGAAGATGCAGACCTTGTGTTATATGGCGGCTACGGATTTGAGCCCGATTTGATTCAAATCATTAACGCCACCCAAACCTCAGTTCCCAAAGTGGCAGTCCATGAGGAGGCAGTTCCTGAGCCAATTATGGGCGACGCACATGACCACGATCATGATGATCATGAGGAAGGTGTCGTAGAGCCTAATCATGACCATGAGCATGAAGAAACCACTGATCATAATCACTCTGATGATCACGACCATGACACCGTAAACTCAGTTGCCGATCCTCATATTTGGCACGACGCTCAAAACGGAGTTCGCATGGTAGATGTTATTCAGGTTGAACTGGCGCAAATTATGCCTGACCAAGCCGATATCTATGCTCAAAATGCAGACGTACTGTCGAATGACCTTAATCAGCTTGATAGCTGGATTAAAACGCAAGTGGCAACTGTTCCTGCCGACGCACGCAAGCTCGTGACAACCCACGATTCATTCAAATATTTTGCTCAAGCCTACGACTTTGAGGTAGAAGGTGCCCTAAGTGGTCTGAGCACAGACGAGAAACCGTCAGCCTCGCGCATGACAGAGTTAGTCAGCCTGATCAAAGCTGCTAATGTCGAGGCTATTTTTCCTGAAAGTACGGCAAATTCTCAATTAATTGAGGCACTGGCGAGGGATGCCAATGTGAGGGTCGCCGAACAGGCTCTTTATGTTGAAGGTCCTGGCGGAGATGAGTCTTCCGCACCAACCTATCAAATGATGCTCGTTAGTAATACATGCACCATTGTGACGGCACTCGGAGGACAGTGCTCGCAATCAGATGCCCCCATTTAAGGAATCAACGAATCGAGATCACAATTAGACTAGTTGACTGGCGATCGCTCTAAGATAAGCATAGCTGTCGATACTGCATGAAAGAGAGGGGTATCATTTGAGTGAGCGATCGTCAATTATTGAAGAGCATGCTTGGGACGCACTTGAACAATCGATCATCTATTATCAAGGACGACCTGTAGGCACTATTGCTGCTCGCGACCCTGATATCGTCGCCTTAAACTATGACCAGTGCTTTGTTCGAGACTTCATTTCATCAGGATTTTTATTTCTGATCACCAATCGATCGGATATCGTTCGTCAGTTTTTAGAAGCCACGCTAAAGCTACAACCTAAAACTACTCAGCTAGATTCCTCGAAACCGAGTCGCGGCTTGATGCCTGCAAGCTTCAAAATTCAATCTGTTAATGGGCAAGAGGTTCTCAAAGCCGACTTTGGCGATCAGGCAATTGGCCGTGTTGCGCCAGCAGATTCAGGGTTATGGTGGATTATTCTCCTGCGGGCGTATGTCATATCAACTCAAGAAACAACGTTTGTCCATCGAGAGGATGTGCAGGAAGGCATTCGCCTGATTCTAGAACTTTGCCTAGTGACGCGCTTTGATATGTATCCAATGGTGCTAGTTCCAGACGGAGCCAGCATGATTGATCGACGAATGGGGTTATATGGGCATCCCATTGATATCCAAGCGCTATTCTATATGGCATTAAAAGCAAGCCTCGAACTGTTGATTCCAAATCAAACCAATCAACGAATGATTCAAGCGGTGCACTGCCGCCTCGCCCCGTTGCTCAAACAGCTTCGGGAAAATTACTGGCTAGACCCCGATCGCCTCAATGTCATTTACCGCTTTCAGGTCGAAGAATATGGAGAGGAAGTACTCAATCAATTCAATATCTATTCTGATTCCATTCCCTTCTATCACCTTGTAAAATGGCTGCCTGAAGCTGGGGGATATTTGGCAGGGAATCTGGGGCCGTCTCAGCTTGACTGTCGTTTCTTCTCACTAGGCAATTTGATGGCAGTGATCTCGTCTCTGGTGGATGAGCAGCAGTCCCACCAAATTTTGAACGTGATTGAACTACGCTGGAGTGATTTGATTGGTCATATGCCGATGAAGCTTTGCTATCCAGCGTTAGAAGACACTGAATGGAGAATTGTCACCGGCGCTGATCCCAAAAACCGCCCCTGGTCATATCACAATGGTGGAAACTGGCCCGTTCTCTTGTGGATGCTGACCGCAGCCGCTCGAAAAATGGAACGAGCAGAACTAGCCCATCATGCGATCGCCATAGCTGAGAGGCGGCTCGTCGACGATCAATGGGCAGAATATTACGATGGTCCAGAGGGGCGTCTGATTGGGAAAGAAGCCCGACGCTATCAGACCTGGACGATTGCTGGATACTTGCTAGCAAAAGAACTACTGGCAAATCCAGATCACTTGAAGCTGATGACGTTTGATTTCTGATAAGAATCCAGCGATATAGAGAAACCAATCTACCGCAACAATGAATATTGAGCTGTATAGCCTACAAGCCAATCACAGAGGGAAGCGATCGATTAAACGAATAAGGGAGACACGTTTGATCGATTTCTTCCCAGGGTCCTGACGAGGATGAGCCTACATACCAGATAGGAGGTAGAACATATGCTTGCTGATAATGCTCTAAATAAAAACAGTCTGATGACGTGTGGAGATAGTTCCGTCCGTTTCCCGTTTTTGGCAATGCAGCAGACTCCAAATATGCCTGTTCATCAGCCATGCGTGCCATCTGTGATTTAGATTCGGCGGTACCACTGCCATATCGCGTCATTAACGTTTGCTCGCTGAATGGAATACCTTTTTTAACAAACGTGGCAAAATGTTCGCAATTGTTTTGAAATGAAGAATACTTTACCCGACCTTGATCAAGAGCATATAGTGCCCGCTGAACCACTACATCGGGATTAAACGATGCCGTATTTACATAGTTCTCAAGCTCAGAAAAATAGGGCGAATGGTTCTTGAACAACGGATGGTTATGAATATTGTACAACGCTTGATAGTGTGCTTCTGCATCTTCAACCAAACCACCCTTTGAGAAAGCAGCAATAGTTGTCCTGACGACAGCATAGTGATAAGTCGCCTCACACTTAGCATAGTGAACAACCGTTCCATCGCCTAAATCAATTCCATGATGGATGACTGGCGCCCCGATAAAGCTAGGGTTTTTTGTATAAATGTGATCGCCTCGCACCATAATTCCGAATCCTTTAAGGGGGATAACACGTTGAGGTAGGGAATAAGAAATAAATTCATTAATTCCTGATAGCACCGCGAGCTTACGTTAAGTACGGCGGTGTGAGCGGACTAGATGCAGGTACGGTTCATCGACAGGTATTTTCATATCTTGCCTAAAAGAATCCCCCGTGTGGGGATTACACAATTAGGCTTACGATATCTTGCAGAATTAGTAAATTGAAACTTATACAGGTTAGCTATTTTGGGATTTCATACCTAACATTGGTTAGTAACGTGCTAAAAACTGTCTCGTATGAATGAACTGCTACCGTCTGTTCCGCATTGGAATCTAGAACAATTGTTTGCTGATCTGGGCACGGCTAAATCAAAACTGAAGCCGAGAAGTAAGGGATTATCAGGATTTGAGCAAGATTGTTTGATATTACTGCTCAATGGTCAGGGACCAGACGACATTGCCCGACGCTTAAATCGAAAGCTGGGTGGCATTAAGGTTGATTTATCTAAGGGAATTTATAGTTATGTTGAGCTACTAACAGATAAACGACCTAAAAATTGGAGAGAGATTCAATCTCTGCTAGAGCAGGCTGGATATAAAAACGCTCAGGACATCTCGACATTTTATCCAGGTGCTCAAGAGTTTGAAACTCAAGTCGATTTGGTTGAAGCGGTTGATGTTCCCGTGTTTTATGGGCGCACCGAGACGATTCGGTATGTGAAGCAGCAGATTCTTGACCAGCAATGTCGCGTTATCTACATCCAAGGACTTGGTGGAGTTGGAAAGACTGCCTTGACGGTCAAGCTGGTTGAACAGATTCGAGGCCAGTTTAGTCATGTCATCTGGCGATCGCTGCGAAATGCTCCGCCTGCTGAGAAAACAGTGTCGAGCATCGTTCGCTTTTTGGCTAACAAAGAGGCTGACCCCACTCCTTCGACCCTATTAGATTGTCTCGCGCGATCGCGGTGTTTGCTCGTTTTAGATAATTTTGAATCTGTTCTCAAAAGCAGCACAGGGAGTGCCTACGGATATACAGGAGACTATAACGAAGGCTTTGAAGCCTACGGCACGTTGATCAAACAGATTGGAGAAATTCGACACCCGAGTTGCCTGATTATCACAGGGCGAGAAAAGCCCAAAGAAATTGCCGTCTTAGAAGCAGAGAAGCACCCTATTTATTCATTCCAACTCGGAGGATTAGACGCATCAGAGGCTCAACACATTCTCACCGAAGCAGGTACACTGTCGGGTTCACAAGGAGATCAGGCTCTGGTCATCAATCACTATGCGGGTAATCCGCTGGCGCTTAAGATTACATCTCGTTTAATTCACGAGTTCTTGGGTGGAAATCTCTCCGAATTCACTCGAACTTACTTAAGCCAGGGGCGAACTCCCTTCAGTGATGTCAATGATATTCTTGCCCAGCAATTTGCTCGACTCTCTCGGGTTGAACAAGAGATTATGTATTGGCTAGCCATTAATCGTCAGCCCGTCTCCTTGGTTGAATTACATGCTGACTTAGCCTCATCTGAATCCCAGCTCAGAGCATCAGACGCGTTGATTTCATTGACTCGACGGTCATTCATCGAGCGAACGGCAGAAGGCTTTACGCAACAACCTGTTGTAATGGAATTTATTGTCGATGATTTGATTGAAAAAATATCCCGAGAGATTTTAGGAGAAACTCCTAATCTTCTGCATAAACATGCTCTGATCAAAGCTCAAGCAGATGACTATATCCGAGAAGCTCAAACTCGCTTAATTCTGATTCCTATTCTAGATAGACTCAGCCATCATCTTATTCATAAACGTCTTATTCAAGATACGCTTGATGAACTACTCATTAATATCAAAACCACATCATCGTTAATTAATAGCTATGCAGGCGGAAATATTATTAATTTGCTGTGTGGCCTAAACTGTGATTTGGATGACTATGATTTTTCTAATCTAGATATCCGACAAGCTTATTTACAAGATACCAACCTATACCGGATCAATTTCTCTAATTCAAACCTTTCTAAGTCAGTTTTCACCAAAACATTTGCAAGCGTAGCGTCTGTTGCCTTTAGTCCTCGCGGAGATTTGCTTGCAACTGGGAATGCCAACTACGAGATTCATCTTTGGCATGCTCGGAGCGGTCGTCAACTGGCAACGTGTAAAGGGCACACGAATCGGATTTGGTCGGTTGCCTTTCATCCGCAGGCAGATCTATTGGCCAGCGGCAGTAGCGATTGTACCGTTCGCCTCTGGGACTTCAGCGGTCAATGTCTCGCAACCTTGCAAGGGCATACTGGCCGAATTTGGGATATTGCCTTCAGCGTAGATGGTCAATGGCTGCTGAGTGCTAGTAGTGATACGACTATTCAAGTCTGGAATCTGAACACAAACCAAGTCTCGATGACGCTGGATGGACATTCAGCGGGGGTTCGGACAGTGGCCATCAGTGCCGACGGGAAGCGGATTGCTAGCGGAGGGGATGATCAGTGCATGCGCCTCTGGGACGCTCAAACGAGCGAATGTTTGCAAGTAAACGCCCAGTCTGGAGTAGTTCGTGATCTCGCGTTTGCGCCCCCCAGTTTACCTCATCAATATTTGGCACGTGCTAGTGAAAATGGCACGACTCAGCTTTGGGATACTCAAACAGGGCAACCTATTCGGCAGTTTTCGACTCAACCTGATCAGGTGTGGACGCTCGCATTCAGCCCTGATGGGCGGGCGATCGCCACGGCAGGTCAGCAAGGAGCCATCACATTTTGGGATGTCCAAACTGGAGCCATCATCAAGATCTTGCACGCAACCAACGGCATTGGGATTACATCCATTGACATCAATCCTGACGGGCAAACTATTGCTGCAAGCAGCATCGATCGAACCATTCGGCTTTGGCATATTACAAGTGGCGAGCCTTTAAAGACATTGCGCGGCTACTCCAACTGGGTATTGTCGCTAGCGTTTAGTCCTGACGGCGAGATTCTTGCGACGGGTAGCAATGACCAAACGATTATGTTGTGGAGTCTCGATACCAAGCGTGTGATTAGAGTCATCAACTCGTTGAGCACGCCCGCTCAGTGGTTAGCGTTTAGCCCAACCCAACAACTACTGGCTAGCGGTCATCCCGACGGTTCAGTAAATATTTGGTATGTCGAAAGTGGACGACTCTTCACAAGACTCCACCAGCATCAAGGGCATGTCTGGTCGGTATGCTTTGATTCCCCCGGGATACTGCTTGCTAGCGGAAGTTGGGATCAGACGGTGAGACTTTGGGATGTTAGAACGGGCAACTGTTTAAAGATTCTAGAGGCTCATACGAGCCAAGTTTGGGGAATTTGCTTTTCACCCGATAGCAGTCTATTAGCAAGCGGATGCGATGACGGAACCATCTGGCTGTGGGATATTGAATCGGGAGAGTGCCTAAGACATTGGCAAGCCCACTCGGGCCAAGTTTGGCTCATGCGGTTTAACACGGATGGCAAGATCCTAACGAGCGGTGGGCGCGATGGCAGCATCCAACGATGGGAGGTCAATACCGGCAAATGCGTTGGAGCAATCCAACCGGTGAGTGAATTGTGGGCTTTAGACCTCAATTCCCGAGGTCAGACGGTAGCAGGGCATCATCACTATGAGATTCAGATTTGGGATATTGAAACCGGTGAGCAACAGTGTAGTCTAGCTGGGCATACCGATGAACTTTGGATGATGTGTTCGAGTCCAGATGGACGATTACTGGCGAGTAGCAGCAAAGATGAAACAGTCAAACTATGGGATATAGAAGCCGGTCGGTGTATTAAAACCTTGCAGATTACCAAACCCTATGACGGGATGAATATTACAGGGGCGACAGGGCTGACGGACGCACAGCGATCAACTTTGATTGCGCTAGGGGCGATCGATGAGGACACGGTCATAGTCGGGGGGGGTCGGTGATGAGTGTAGCAAAACTGTGCGGGTCGACCGCTCCCTTCAACCAGGTGAAGAAATTATCCGACAGGAGATGGATTCAGCCAATGCCGCAGCGTCAGTTCGTTTCCTCTCCCTGGTCTTACTCCGCAAACGGCTTGGCCTTTCTTTGCCAGCAGCGCTATCTTATGGGCGATCGCATCACCCTAGCCAGTGGGTGCATGTTTACCACGCTACTCGTCTCCATACTACAATTGCCACAGTGTGATACATGCTGAGTCAGTCGCGTCCTGCTCAGATTAGAAGGTCATATAGTGAATAAAACTGTGAATAAAACTGTGAAACTATCTGAGACACCTATCTACTTATCCGACTCATCAGGATTTTCCATCAGACCATTTTGACCACCGCTAGCCTTCTATCATGACATTCACATCCATGACTACTGCGCCTCTAAGCTGGACTCAACTAGAAGCCTTCGATGACTTTCAAGTCGATACTGTCAATGGTGCAACCAATGCCCAAGCCCAGTTGCGACTGTTTGGGCAAACCGAATCTGATGTGCGGGTGACGCTATATCGCGACAATCATGCCTGGTGCCCCTACTGCCAGAAAATCTGGCTGTGGCTGGAAGAAAAGCAGATTCCCTACCGCATTGAAAAAGTAACGATGTTCTGCTATGGCACCAAAGAGCGTTGGTACAAGCGCAAGGTGCCTTCGGGGATGCTGCCAGCCGTCGAGATAGACGGTCGTCTTATCACTGAAAGCGACGACATTTTGATCGCGTTAGAGCGGGTCTTTGGCTCCTTGGGTTCAGGGATGACAGACTCTATTGTGATTCCGCTCAGGCGGCTAGAACGACTGCTGTTTAGAGCTTGGTGCTCTTGGCTATGCTATCCATCTCCATCTCCTCAGGAAGATCGGCGCAATCAAGCCCAATTCATAGAAGCCATGTCGATGGTTGAGGATGCGTTAGGGCGCACCTCCGGTTCCTATTTCTTAGAAAAATTTGGCACGGTTGATGTCATCTTTACGCCCTATGTCGAACGCATGAATGCCAGCCTCTATTATTACAAGGGCTATTCTCTACGAGGCGAAAACCCTCGCATGTCTGCCTGGTTCGACGCGATGGAAAGCCGATTGACCTATCGCGGCACCCAGAGCGACTTTCACACTCACGCCCATGACTTGCCACCTCAGATGGGAGGCTGCTATGCAAACGACAATCCTCAAACGCGACTCAATCAAATCCGAGTCGATCAGGGGCCTTGGTTTGGATTGCCTGATGCTATGTATCCAGAACCTGAAACGTCTCGCGTGGAAGCGCTCCATCGGGTGCTTAAGCACCGCACTAATATTCTCAAGATCAACCCTGCTGATAACCAACTATTTGATGAAGCGTTGCGCTGTGCGCTCACTCACCTGATCACAGGGAAAGCTTGCATGCCGCCGCCCGAGTCTGATAGCGCCCTGCGATATTTGCGCGATCGCATCAGTGTGCCCCGTGATATGTCAATCTATGCGGCTAAGCGACTCAAAGAATCTCTAGAAACCACGGCTGCTCTGGTGGGCGATCGCCAAGGCATTCCCATTCCTGTGAACCATCGGCGTGATCAAGATCCGGCTAACTTTGCCGAGGCGAATGCCATAGCCTAGATCTACAAAGCATATGAGGTAAATGATGCGACTCAGCGATCGCGTGTGCGTGATTACAGGCGCAGCCAACGGCATCGGGCAAGCCTGCGCCAAGCGGTATGCGCAGGAAGGCGGTAAGGTAGTCGTTGCCGATATCGATCAGGATGGGGGAAACCGTGTGGTCTATGAGATTCGACACGCGGGAGGGACTGCCGTTTTCCAACCTACAGATGTCTCTGATGCCTTGCAATTAGAGGCTCTATTAGAGCGATCGCTCTCTGAGTTCAACGGGTTTTATCGATGGAGGATATCTAGCGATCTAGCAAGGTGGGGAGGATAGCTCAGAAAACATGGCGATCTCACCCAACAGATTGGCAAAATAGAAGTCAGACCATTGCGTATCAGCATTGGATATAGCATAGGATCTAATTCCAGTCGTTGATTATAGTGATCACTCTATGCAAACCCGAACCCTTCTCACTATCGGATTCAATCTCGTCGCGATCGCGATGTTGGCGATCGCCACTGGATGCTCTAGCAATCAAGCCTCATCATCTAGCGCGAGTCCGGTTAGTTCTTCACCTCAAGAGGTGACGCCTGAGCGTGCCCTTGCTAATCATCTCAGCGAGAATGATGCAAAAATGTATGGCGCTTTCTGGTGTCCTCACTGTGCCGATCAGAAAGCTATGTTTGGCGATGCAGTGCAAGCCCTTAACTATGTCGAGTGCGACCCGGAAGGCGAAAATCCTCAGCCTGAGCTTTGCCAGGAAGTTGGCATTGAAGGCTATCCGACCTGGGAAATTGATGGGCAACTCTATCCGGGAGTGCGTTCTTTAGAAGAACTGGCAGATCTCTCCAATTACGATGGACCTGCTGACTTTACAGGAGAGCAGACACCATCTGAATAATTCGAGTCATCAATGAGTTATTGAGTAGACGCAGATTAATCGTCTCAATTCCCCATCCCGCTGAACCCTCACGGACCCACAATATAGTCGGATGAGACAGGCTCTGCATTGCCAGCAGACACAAGCGCCTGATGAATCATCGCGGCAGCTTCAGCGCGTGTGGTCGGCTCATTCGGATTCAACATTTGCGGATCGGGATGGTTCACGACTAAGCCCGATTCCGTTGCGGCTGCAATTTTTGGCGCGGCCCAATCTGGAATTTGGCTGCGATCGCCATAGACACTCAACACCTCTTGATCAGCAGATGTTAAGCCTAACCCGGTTGCCAGCGACAATATCGCCTCTAACCGAGTAATAGATTGGTCTGGACGGAACGACTGATCTGGATACCCGCTCATAAACCCCATTTGGGTTGCCATGCGAATCGCATCCGATGCCCAGTAGTCTGCCGTAATGTCACTGAAGCTTTGGTCAGATTCTGTTGCGCTTCGATCAAACGCTTGTTGAATCTGAGAGGCAAACTGGGCACGAGTCACTGCGGCATCGGGCTGAAAGCCTCCCTCGGGGAGCCCTTGAATAACCTCTTTTTGCGCCAACGAGGTAATAAATGGACGTGCCCAATAGGTTTCGGGAACATCGGGAAAGCTTACCGTTGGAGGCGCTGTAGCCGTGGGAGATGGCGAGGGGGAGGTGGGTGTTGTGACAGGTTCCTCCGTATCTGCTGTCCCATTGGGGATGACGGTAGGCGTCGGTGATGGCTCAGAGATGCCCCCAGGGAGAGGCGTAGGCTGCACACGAGCTTGCCCATCTTCTTGGCGGAGCGAGGGAGTGCGAGCCTGATCCGGCTGCTGATCATCCCTCAGCCGAGGAGACTCCCGTTCTGATACATTGGGGCGATCGCCCGTTCGCATTGATTCGGATGCCGCATCATCCTCTTCAGAATCACCAAACAGAGGAAACTCTGAGTCCGCGTCAGACGGTTGTGACGGCGTGTCAGAGAAGGGTGCGATCGCAGACAGATTAATGCCACCGCTGCGAGTCATTCCCCACCAGACGATGGTTCCAATTGTGAGAAATGCGACTAGAATAGCGATAATTTCGTCGAGGCCGAGATCTCTACGAGACGAGCCAGGATCTGGTGGTGTTTGATTGGTCACGCGATCACCCCATCACACATGAATGTTTTCATTATCCTACCGCTGCGTCTTAACACTTAGAGTCTCTCTTTAGATTCATTATTGAAACGATTCATTATTGACATCAAACTTGACATCATGAATTTTTCGTCTTGGACTCACGATTACATCATTACTAATGGCATCCGGCTTCATTATGTAACCCAAGGAGAAGGCCAGTTGATGTTGATGCTGCACGGGTTTCCAGAGTTTTGGTATTCCTGGCGTCATCAAATTCCAGAGTTTTCCAAAGAGTTTAAGGTGGTGGCTTTGGATTTACGGGGCTATAACGATAGCGACAAGCCTCGTGATCCAAACGCCTATGCGATGTCAGAACTGATTAAAGATGTCGAAGGCGTAATCAAGGGATTGGGATATGAACGCTGTGTTTTAGTAGGACATGACTGGGGTGGGGCGATCGCCTGGAATGTCGCCTACGCCTATCCCGACCTGATTGATAAACTCATCGTCATGAATCTGCCTCATCCCGCCAAATTTTCACAAGGTCTGTTGACGCCCCAGCAGTTGTTGAAAAGCTGGTACATTTTCTTTTTTCAAATTCCCGTCTTACCCGAGTTAGTGTTGCAGTGGAATGATTACGAGGCGATCGCCCAGGCGTTTACCGGAACAGCAATTGATAAACGCGCCTTTACCGATGCAGATATTGAGGCATATAAAGATGCGGCTGCAAAGCGAGGCGCACTGACGGCCATGCTCAACTATTATCGAAATATTTTTCAAACGGGGCTCATGCGATCCAATTGGGCAACGCTTCATATTCCTACTTTATTAATCTGGGGTGAAGATGATGTTGCCCTTGGCACCGAATTAACCTACGGGACAGGGGAACTTGTGGACGATTTAACGCTTCAATATATCCCGGAATGCAGTCATTGGGTACAGCAGGAGCAGCCCGATCGAGTCAATCACTATATGCGAGAGTTTTTGGCTGACACCAATGCCTAACCCACATTTTCTACTGTCGTCAAACCGGTTGGACAGACTCGATCAGCACAGCTTGGATACGCCATACGCAGTGCCTTTACGGATTTGTTCAAATGTTACATCTGAGTCCGTATTAATATGGAAAACTTCAGGTGAGTTGCCGACTCATCTTCATCTAAAGTTCAGAAAAAGCCCCGATCTTTTTGAAGAGTCTTAACCTACCCCTTCCAGAGAAAAACTAATATTCATTAAAGCTACGCCCAGTCCCATTAAACCTTTTGTATCTGCTGGATTATGTTATCTCCACAGAAATTACTGTTCACCACTATTGCCAGTCTGTTAACAGCCTCTGTCTCGTTACCGTCTTGGGCTCTCCCATTGTCACCCGGCGATCGCGTGCGAATCTCGGTTCCGGGTGATCAAGAGCTGCCAGAGGTTTACCGCTTCTCCGGTATCTACGAAGTGAACCTAGACGGATATCTCCAAATTCCATATCTTCGCCCCATGCCCGTCGCGGGTCTGGAACTGGAGCAAGTTGAGCAAGAGTTGGCATCTGCATTTATTGGCGGCGGCTTTTTTCGGGCCGAAACGCTACAGTTGAGCGCTGACATTCTGCAATGGGCACCGATTCAAGTTAACGTCTCAGGAGAAACCTTTGTTCCCGGACGAGTCTATACGGGGGCTCGTCTAGAAAGCGAACCGATTACGGCTCTAGGAAATGTCACCCCCACTAATGTATCGGGCAACTATGCGCCAAGTCGGTATCTCACCGAAGCGATTCGCCTTGCCGGTGGGGTGAAGCCGACGGCAGATGTTCGCAATGTGCGCATAATTCGCGGCGACCAAGAGCAGGTTGTCGATTTATCCGGCGTTTTTACCGGCGAACCCGTCGAAGATATTGCACTCATTTCGGGCGATCGCGTCATTATCGAAGATACGGGCACATTTCAAAACGAGCTTGTTCGTCCGTCTCAAATTACGCCCAGTGCGATCGCAGTTTTTCTTTCAAACCAAACCGTTCCTCGCGGGGGAGGGGCCACGGGCGGAGAAGTTGCTCAACTCGAATATGGCACCCGGTTTTCTCAGGCCGCTATTGGTTCATTCTGCGGCGGCGGAACCCGCTCAGTCAATGCCAATCGTCGAGTTGCCCTCGTAAGGACAGATCGCACAACTGGCGAAACATCAGCGGTCGAGCGTAAAATTGAGGACATCATCGATGACTCTAGCAACAACGAAGATAATCCCTATCTGATGCCAGGAGATGGCATTGTCTGCTACGACTCACGAGTGACCAATATTTCAGCCATTTTTGACTTCATCGGCAATATCTTTGCACCAGTCCGGATTTTAGACCAGATCTTCTTTGATTAGAAACAAGCTTTCTCTGACTATTGAGTCTTTGACTATCGAGCAAGTTCAGCAGCGTCCACTGTGCAAACTATGATTTATTCTGAATCGTCACACTTAAAAGCATCTCAAAGCGTTTGGCAGCGATATCTCATCGTGGGAATCGTTGCAAATGTGATTCTTTGGACAGCATCCCTGATCTTTATCAAAGCTGCCAAGCCAACCTATGTAAGCGAGTGGTCGGTGACTTTACCAGGAGGCGGGGTGAATAGCAACGTCAATCTCCCCCAAATTGGTTCAGCCGATACGACATCGTCAACCCCATTCAACAACGTCAACCGTGATCCCCGCGAAAACTATAAATTCTTAATTACCAGTCGCCCTGTCATTGAGTCGGCTGCGTCTCTAATGGGAGTTCCGGCTGAGGAGTTTGGGAAACCTCAGGTTGACATTATCGAAAACACAACGTTGATGAGTTTCTCAATTGAGGGAGAAAGCCCTGAGCGCGCTCAAGAGAAAGCATTCGCCCTCAACGAAGCGTTTCGAGAGCGCCTGGAAAGCCTGAGAGACCAAGAGGCTCAGCAGCAAGATTCAGGTGCACGAGCAATTTTGGAAGATTCTCAGGAAAGACTCCAACTGGCACAGCAGCGACTCTCAGAATTCAAGGCTCAAACTGGGTTCGCTGATGAAGCGCAAATTCAGCAGCTTTCCGGCAATATTGAAGCCTTACGACGCGATCAGGCTACGACCCTGGCGCAGCAACAGCAATCTAGAGCTCGGCTCGGTCAGCTATCTTCCAATCTAAACGTATCTCCTGCTCAGGCAACCGTAGCGTTTTCGTTACGAGAAGATCGGCTTTTTCAAGAAAACTTATTGAACTACAGCGAAACATCAGCCAACTTTGAATTACTCAGCTCCCAGTTAGGTCCCAATCATCCTGCTGTCGTTGCCGCACGCAGTGAGAGAGATTCTGCTGAATCAGCGATGATGAGGCGAGGTCGCCAGATTTTAGGAGAAGCCGCTAACGCAGACACATTGACACAGCTTAACCTGAGTGGTCAAGATGGCTCGACGAGAGCTGGCTTGTTTGAAGAGACAGTCATTGCTCAGGTTGACCAGCAAGGGCTAGCGGCGCAGGCGAATGAGCTTGGACGACAGGTTTCCCAAATGGAGGATCGACTGCGTCAGCTTAGCGAGTATGGCTCTACGTTAGAATCTCTCAGACGCGATTTAACTATTGCTGAAGCTATTTTCTCGTCAACTCTGACGCGCCTTGATTTAGGGAGAAACGATGTATTTGGCTCGTATCCCCTCATCCAACTGCTCACTGAACCCACGATTCCAGAAGAAACTGCATCTCCCAAAATTCCGTTTGTTCTCTTAGGGACAGCGGCAGGTTCAGTGCTAATCACAGCAGGAATCATCTTGCTTTGGCTTCGTCATCGCATGCTTATCAAGCAGTCTGACAAAGAGATTGAACTCATCACTCTCGATAAAGATCCTCAACTTAATAAAGTAGAGCGTCCGTGATTCAACGTACGCGTAATACCTCAGTGCAAGTCTCAAACTGTTCATATTCCTCAAGGCGAAGGCTCGATGCCTCTGCAAGGACGGGACAGAGATGTCAGGAAATCTACGGCCTACTCCCATGAAACCTCAAAACTTTCCCGAATCTCTGATTTGGTATTCAATGATCTTGACCTATCTGCTTTATCTGGTAGGCGGTCTTTATGTCTTAGGACCTGTTCTCGCATTTGTACTGCTTGGCTATTTAGTCTATCGATGGTGGTATCAAAATGACTCGACGCCCGAAACAGAGCGAATCGAAATTCCCTGGATTATTTGGGTTTGGGTCACAGGAATGCTGGTCGAACTCGTCGCGTTAGTCGTTGCTCACCTAAATTTTGATTTGGGCACCAGCACGATGATTAAGTCTTCGATTGGTTGGGCAAAGGGCTGGGCGCTTCTGGCAATTTTTCCGATGATTGGGTGTTTGAATATCCGCCCCGAGGTGATTTATCGAGCCACGTGTATTGTGGGTTTGCAAACGATTATTGTCACCCCCTTCTTATATTTGTCCAATTTCATCGGATTGAGGAGCCTGCTGTATACGTCTCCGCTCAGTGTCTTGGCAGATCCGCTGTTTTTCCAAGTGCGTCTCTTTTTCGCAGATTTTGAGGGATTTCGCTTAACATACTTTGCGCCTTGGTCCCCCGCAGCCGGGATGATGGGCAATATTTATTTCTTCCTAGCACTGCAAGATAAAGATCCAAAATGGCGATGGATAGGGATAGCTGGAAGTCTATTGATGTGTTTTCTGTCAAAGGCTAGAGCAGCACCGTTAGGTTTGGTCTGTGTGGCGATCGCCGTCGTTACGGTACGATATCTTGCCAAGCCCGTGTTCCTAATTTTACTGGGCGCAACCACAACCGTTGCTGGAATGATTGCCCCTATGCTGATTAGCGCTGCTAATGCATATTGGTCAAATTTTAGATCGGCTAGGGCAAACTCAACGCGCGTCCGAGAAACGCTGCAAGAAATTGCTTTATATCGATGGTGGAATGAAGCTCCGATCTGGGGACATGGGGTAGTAGAGAGAGGCCCCAAGCTCGTCGAGTTTAAACCAATTGGGACGCACCATACGATATTTTCTCTCCTTTTTGTCAAAGGAATCGTCGGGCTGATTGCGTTTGCCATTCCTATGGTGTTGAGCATTATTGATTTAGTCATCAGGGCTCAACGAAGCAGAACTGCACTAGTCGGATTCAGTGTTATTCTTCTCATGACTTTCTACTCTCTCTCTGCAAATCTGGAAGTCCTTGCCTATTTATTTTGGCCTGGTCTAGTGGTGATGGGAATTGCGTTTGCAGAAAAGTATGACAAACCCCTCGTCAGAAGCTTAGTCGAGTAATCTGATTCCCGCAAAACGCTGGTCATCCTTTTACTATATTGATGTCTGTTAACTGAAACGGACATCAATTTCTATAGGGTCGTGTGTGCTTGAGTTAAGTGCGATCGTGGATGCTTTATATCGCCATGTTTATGTTGGGGCAGTTTTCAAATTGAGATCTCCATAAACAAGGGCTCAAGCCCCTTGCTTATTTATGATAGAACTTACGCAATTCACGATAGTTTACCTCCTAGCCTTCCAATTTGGGAGGCATCGCATTGAAAGTCTCCCCACATAGAGTAAAGGGGCAAACGCATAAGTCCTGCATGGTTCAGGATAGCTATACTTCAAATCTCATTGATTTGGGGTCAGCATTGGGCTTGATACATACTTTACTAACAGGGATCTAAATTACAGATCACATAAAACGTCAAAAGAGAAATCTTTTCGAGACGACTGACGCACTAAGCTATCAAGTGACAGTCTGATTATTTGAGTTATCTACATGGGTTCCAGAAGACTCTCGTGAGGCGGTATCGGTCAATAGCCTAGCTGAATCGAATCTTAGGATCGTGGATTAAATAAGCTGTAATTCCACCTTCTGCATCTGTAAGCTAGAGAAGTAGACGATGAGCCGGAAAACCAATGCGCCCCTACCCTGCTCCCATTGAAGCTCAAATGCAACGGTA
>JBNPEG010000076.1:0-16016 GCA_051117555.1 Elainellaceae cyanobacterium
CCACACTGACCAGGGGTTTGGGTAATGCGAGTAAGCAAACTAGCTGTTGAGTTCATGGTGAGACGTTAGAATACTTTGTCTACTTTTATCTTACCGAGTAATCATGCTGCACTCGCCACCACGTCACGGCAGCAGGCGGACGAAAGCCGCTAGTGCTGAGTTCAAGGTTATCTGCCGCCGCTGCGTTTTGCTGTTATACCCGCCCAAATTATCTACCCATGAATTTTTGATTGTCAGACTGTGGGTTGAATGTTCTGATTGACGCGGAAGAGGTTGGTGGGGTCATATTTATCCTTCAGCTCAACTAGGCGATCGTAGGTGGCCTGACCGTAGGCAGCCCGCACGCGATCGCGCCCCTCATCCTGACTGAGAAAGTTCACATAGACGCCGCCTGTCGATTGAGAGCGAATGGCTTGCCAAAAGTCTCGCGTCCACTGAATGTGACGTTGGTTCTCCTCGGACTCTTTCCAAGCCGTATTGATATTGAGCACGAATGCTGCATCCCGGTGGCTGGCCGCCATCACCTCTTCGTCAACGCGGCTAATGGCTCCTCCCAGTTGAAAGATCAGGATGCCCGTCATAGGTGACGTGATTTTTTGAGCGTAGTTGATGCTGGTGGCGATCGCCTCGTCACTCAATCCCGACAAGTATTCAGACTTCCAATAGTAGTGATTTCCTGGCTGCTGTCCTGCGTCGAACATCGACTGAATCACCGTATAAGGTTTGGGAGAAATGCCATCGACAATAGGTGTTTCAAATTCTTTCAACGGCTGAATCACCCGCTGCCCGTCTTCTATAGATCCTGCGTAACAAACAGCAACACCAACAACGAGCTTTCCGTGAAACACGTCTGGAATCATGGGAGAAGCAGGTGCTTTCTTTAGAAATGCTAGTGTACTCAACTCATCGGGTGCTGCGGCTGCAAAGTCTCGATAGAATCGCAGTACTTCGTCCGCTTTTTCGAAGGGGTAGATAATCTTGCCACCCATCACCTCTGGCCCAACAGGATAGAGCTGATATTCAAACGACGTGGCGATGCCAAAATTACCACCACCTCCCCGTAAACCCCAAAACAAATCAGCATTCTCAGTTTCGCTGGCTGTTAGAAACTCGCCCTTTGCCGTAACCACATCGGCTGAAAGTAGGTTATCGCAGGTTAAGCCATGCTTGCGAGAAAGCCAGCCAAAGCCGCCGCCGAGAGTCAGTCCAGCGATGCCCGTGAGGGAAACAATACCATTGGGATTCGCTAACCCAAAGACCTGAGTTTCATGATCCAATTCGCCAATGCAAACACCGGGCTGCACACGGGCAGTGCGGGATGCAGGATCAACATGAATGCCTTTCATAGACGACAGGTCAATAGTGAGGCCATTGTCACAGAGAGCATTACCTGCAACGTTGTGCCCGCCACCCCGCACCGATAGTAGTAAATTATGGTGGTGAGCAAAGCGCACTGCATGAAGTACGTCGGCGGTGCCTGTACAGCGGGCGATCGCAGCAGGATGCTTATCAATCATGCCATTCCAAATCGTGCGAGCGTCCTGATATCCCGAATCACCGTCTTGCAATACTTCACCTTGCATATGCTGGCGAAAGTTCTTTAGAACGTGATCGTCAAGCAATACATTTGTATTATTGGGCGTTTTGATTTTTAACTGTGTCATGGGTGATACCTCGTTTAATCAACAGGCAGACTCCTTGCGTCTGCTTGGCAATGATCTGCTATTTCCAAAAACCGGGTTTCCATCATAAATTTTGATATGGACTTTGATATCTCAAGGTTGCGCTAACAGAAATCCCGCTCCACCACTCACAACCTATCTGGGATTGCTATATGTCTACCTTCTAATGAATGCTCACTCGTTATCTAGTCCAAATTCTGTACTGGGGTAAAAAACGATGATTTGATAGGCTAGAACTATGGATACTTCCTATGCTCAGTTTTGTCCGATTGCGAAAGCGGCTGAAATCATCGCTCAACCCTGGATGCCACTCGTCATTCGTGAGCTTTTGTGCGGAAGCTGTCGCTTCAACGACCTCCATCGGGGGGTGCCCAAAATGTCGCGATCGCTCTTAGTGCGGCGCCTTGAGCAGCTTGAGCAATCTGGGCTTATCGAACGTCGTCTGGTGGGAAACGATGCTCACCCGGAATATCATCTGACTCAGGCAGGTGAAGCTATCAGACCGATTATGATTCAGCTCGGCGATTGGGGAAAGCAGTGGGTGCAGCATGAAATATCGCAACACGATTTAGATGCGGGGTTACTCATGTGGGATATTCAACGCCGCATTGAGCGATCGCAGTTGCCTCCGCATCGAGTCGTCGTGTTATTTCAATTTAAAGATGCTCCAGAAGAGCACCAGCAGTTTTGGTTACTATTAACCCCTGATGTGGTTGATCTGTGTTTGAAAGATCCAGGGTATGACGTCGATCTGTACGTGTGCTCGGATATTCGCACATTTACAGAGGTTTGGTTGGGCGATCAGGATTTAGCCCAAGCGTTGAAAGACGATTCGATTTGGCTGTTGGGCCCAACGGAGTTGCAGAAGCAGTTTCCAAGTTGGTTAAGTCTAAACGTATTTGCAAACGTAAAGCGCTAACGATGGCCCAATAGGTCGGGACTTCGTGTTTCCCCTCAAAACCTGTCACATGTGGAGCGGGCGATCGCTTCACATGGCATTTTGTTCCTGCTTCACCCAATGATCTACCGAACGAAGCAGCCCGTACTTCATCCCATACACCTCTAGACCAAATGTGATGTAGATAACATCTGTCTTTAGAACGAGTGCAAGGCTTGATCGGGGCAGTTAAAGTTTACGAAGCGCATTCAGAGCACCTGATAAAGCATTCGAAGAAGTATTTGTATCAACTCTAGGGGTATTTTCATGACAAGCACACGTCATCTATTTTCAAAGCGTGCACTGCCAAAGCGCCTACTTCCAAAGCGATTGATGATTGGTTTTGTTGGGTTAGGCGCAGTCGCAGCATTGACTGCTTGCGGGACTCCGACAGACACAACAACGGCACCAGCGGATGAAGACGCTGCGACGACAGAAACCGAGACAACAGCAGACAGTTCTATGTCTGAAGACATGGGCGATACGGTGGTAAGTGTGGCAGCTAGTGACGAATCGTTTAGCACGCTGGCGCAAGCGATTGAAGCGGCAGGTCTGACTGAAACGTTGTCATCTGAAGGTCCATTCACGGTCTTTGCTCCTACTAATGAAGCATTTGAAGCTTTGCCGGAGGGCACGCTTGATCAGTTGCTGATGCCTGAAAACCAAGACTTACTGACCCAAATTTTGACCTATCATGTCGTTCCTGCAGAAGTAACCTCTGCTGAGGTGACAGCAGGAGATGTAGAAACGGTTGCAGGACCTGCAATCAACATCACGACGGATGGCGCTATTATGGTCAACGACGCTATGGTTGTGACGCCTGATGTTCAAGCGAGCAATGGCGTGATTCATGCCATTGACCAAGTTCTGTTGCCACCGGATGTATCGCTCTAGATGAGATGCTCTAGTTGGCTTGATAGGTAGCCGAGGACGGTTACACAAGTAGGCAATTTGATTGACCCCAGCGACGTTTTTGGAACTCCTGTTGATTGTGAGTTTCAGAAACGTGACTGGGGTTCTTGATGGTTTAGAGAATTCTCTTCAAACGCACCCTGCTATAAAACAACGGTTACGTTAACAGAGCAAATGCGTTTTTTAGATTAAGTCGTTCAGAGATACTAGGGCGGCGCGGATTCGCTGGGAGTTTAGGTTCCTGATCCCCTTCATCGACAGGAACCAGCATCGAGTCAGATTCCCGAACAACCATTTCCCCATTATTGAGCGCGTTTCGCCATTGCCGACCGATGCGCCAGGCTCGAAATTTAGATGCGTTCCATCGGGGATTTGCCGTATATCCTGCAAACCCAGAACGCAGGGCAGCATGATTTTCAATCGAAATGGGAGTACGCGCCAATACGTCTTCATTCAGCTCAACAACCGTGAGATTGCGATTCTTCGGTGCTTTCGTCATGAGCCTCACCCCCCTTACTATTTAATTAACTAGTTTTTACAACATGCTTCCTAGCAAACGTTACTAACTAAACAGCAGCTTGAATGCTGCATAATATTGCCCTACCCTGCAAGTTCACATGACTCCAATTGTCTACCTAAGCCAAGGTAGATCAATACAGTTACGGTGTGAACGACAGTTAGGGACTAGAAACTGCGCTTAAAATCGGCACCTACTCCACCTATACGTCAGACTTCACCCTGAATCAGCCTAACTTTGGACATGAAGTTTGTGAAAAGGTAAACCGTCTTTTGAAATCTTGTAGCGCTGTATAAGCTAATTAGATTATATACTCTTATGTTTAAATTTGTTAACAAGTTTAGAACTTTCTTCGTAGAGATAGGGTCAAGAATTCTCCAACCGCAGAATCAAGCACTGCCAATCCCGATTAGTTAGGATCTGCGTTTCATCAGCCACCTAGCAACTTGTAGGCATAATAAGTCGCCATCGGAATGATCGTAGCGGCTACCAAAAACCCAATCACCAAGACTGTTGCATTATTGGTATCGGTTTCTTCGGCTGATGCAAAGGTGCTTTCAGCTTGAACGGTGTCTGCAACAACTGGAGGACCTGGATCAGGTTGCCCCGATAACACCGCAACGAGGCGATCGCCCGCATCCAATAAAGCCTGATTATATTTATTCCCATTCCGAAGCGGAACCATTAACGTTTCTTGGGCTACGCTTTCAGAAATGTCGTCGGAAAGAACATCTTTCACCTCGTCACCGGCTCGAATCGCTGCATTATTGGTGACATTATCGAGCAGCAACACCACCTGATTGGCTTGAGCGTCTTCAGTGGGAAACCAAGTTTCAAATAATTTATTGACAAGGCTTTCAGCCGTCTCTCCATAGTCTAGGCGGTGGATTGTTACAAATCGAACCTCGCGCCCAGTTTCATCTGACAGCGATTTAAAGGCTTGGCTAATCTTTCCTTTGCTAATGCGACTGAGAATGTCTGCCTCATCGATGACCCAGGTTGACTCGCCTGCCGACACGGAAGGGAGGTCGTAAACCCCAGTTGCATACGCAGGTGCTACCCAGAGCTGAATCAGGGCAATTGCTACGAGTAGGGGCAAGACAAAATATCGAACTAAACCATCGACTCGAAGAGAAGAAAATTTAAGGAAAGAATGAAGGGAATGAAGCATCCGCCTTGACCAATCGTTGTCATTCAAAAGTTATTATACGGTATAAATTAACCCCTGCAGAAATCGTCAGCCCGATTACGCGTCTTCTAAATCGTATGCCGATCGTCTAACTTTGTGGAGCATTCAATAGGCGTGTGACTGCGTCGACCACTATCTGCGCTACGCCATTTAAAAAGTCGGGATCGATGGTGTCAACTCGATCGGTGGGTTGATGATAGTGGGGATTGCGAAAATTGGCGGTATCTGTGACCATCACGGCGCCGATGCCAGTTTGCCAGAACGGAACGTGGTCGCTTCGCAATAAATCGGGAATGATTGGACCCAAAATTGGAATTGCCAGGGTAAAGACCGAAGGAAATGTGGACGACGACGGCTGAAATGCGGCGATCAATTGAGCGTGCCCCTGATCGCCAATCACCGCAATGAAATCGCCGCGATCGCTTGGTTGAGGAATGGGTAATCGATCCGGGTATTGCTGACATCCTGCCACGTCACAGGAATATCCCACCATCTCCATAATCAGAGCCCCGTCGAGCGAACCGTGCTCCATCTCGTTGACGAAGGCTTTACTGCCCAGGAGTCCGGCTTCTTCTAAGTCAAACAAGGCTACCTTGAGGGGATGCGGTGTGGGGATAGCACCCAACAGCCGAGCAACTTCAAGGACAACGGCGACTCCTGTGGCATTGTCATCAATACCGGGCGATCGCTCTACGCTGTCGTAATGGGCGCCAACTAAGATTGCCCCAGCGTTGGGATCGGTGCCCGGACGTTCCGCATAAAGGTTCACTCCACCGTCGAAGATTTGCCGCTGCACCGACCAACCAGCGTCAGTCAGCGTTTGAGAGATATAGTGCCGAGCCTGAGCCCGCTCGGCGGGACTATAGCGTTCAAATTCTAATGCCCGCAGATCAGTCAAAAGCCGTTCCGGACTAATGGAAGGAGATTCGATGGAACGCTCTTCAAGAGTTTGAGATAGCGAACTTGCGTTAGACTGAAGCGCCGTTAGCACACTGGCAGGGCTCGGTAAATCGGCTGCCCAGTGCTGCCGGGTCAAGATGCCAATCACGATAAAAACAATAAACGCCAACCAAAACCATCGTGTTCTCATTGGCACCCTTGGTTTGAATTCGTCACCTTTTTTCTTTAGAGTCCGCGTTTAGAAGTTTGCGCTGCGGTGCTCTTAGGTAGTCCCCTTTGGAGCTGTGGCTAGTTCTTTGAGCTTTTCAGAAAATGTTTTTAGAGATTGCCCGACTTGCTGCCTCAGCCGCCACCGCTGGAATGCTTTCTCATAGCCTTGTCCTTCTGGATGAAAGGTCTGCCATGCTTGAAGCGCTAAGAAAAGCCCCCAGATTAGAGCAATCGGAACTGACCAACTCAGCGTTTGGTTAATCCATGCGTTAATGAGCAACAGAAACGTGTTTACGATGAGGTATTTGACAGCGCTCTGACGAAGCCGCTCATGCTGATACGCGTGAAATGCTTGGTGTTCTTCCTGAGTTTGCTTCTGAATCTGCCACTGTTGCTCTGCCGCCTGAAGATCGCTCATCGAGATTCCCAAATCTTCTGCAATCTCAATGAGTTGCGATCGCGAGAGTCCTGACTTATTCGGTTGTCGGATAATGGCAAGCCGGAGGATTTGCTGGACAGCCTCCTCATCGTATATCTCAGCCACGTTGTCCTCCCAGAGTATGTGCACCCGCTAGGTGCCCGAATTCGCGTTAGCTAATGTCAGAGTAGTCAATCAAGCTAGCGTGTCTAAAAACTGTGACTGAATGCCTAGCTTCAGCCATTTCTAGTATAGTTCTGGTTCTTTCTGCTGATCTGTTCTTCTAGCTTTCTTTTCAAGTTTTTTCAATGAGATGTCTTGAATTCAGTTAATTTTAAAGGAACTCGGAAAGCAACTCAGATTCGGGCGAACCGATGGACGTGATTGAGCTGAAATTCATGTTGAAATTGTTGGGCAATCGGCCTGACTATCGTTCTCCGCTGTCAGCACTTAATCTCACGAATAGTCTCAGCGATCGCAATCGAGCCTGTCGCCAACTGCGCGATCGCGGCTTAATTGATTGTTTTGATGAAATTGTTAAATTTAGAACGGCACCGCCGGGGCAGGCGTTACGTAAGCTCGGTGTCGAAAACTTACCGATCACCGATATTGAGCTGAAAGTCCTGCATGCAGGTGAAGTGGGCTATACAACTCCCGGAAAGATTACGAATATTCCGAAAGACAACCGCCAAATTTTGCTAAAAGACTTAGCCGATCGAGGGCTCATCCAGGTTGAAACTCAGGTCAAAGACGTTTGGATCACGCCAGCCGGGAAACTGTATTTATATAAAGACTATGTGCCTCAAGGCAACGCAACCATTAGCCTGAGCCTGTTGGGTAATTATCTCCAGTTTATTCGTCAGTTTGATGTTCAATCTGCGGCGATCGCGGGTGAGGTGTCCTCCATCGTGGGAACAAGCAAAAAACCTGATGACGCGGATATTCTGACGATGATTCAAACGCTCGATCATGAACTAGGTACTGAGAACTATCTGCCTCTGTTTTATCTGCGTCAGATCTTACAGCCTCCGCTATCACGAGATGAACTCGACCACGCCCTTTATCGTTTACAACGTCGTGATCGAATCGAACTGAGCTCGCTTCAAGATGCGATCGCCTACACGCCCGAGCAAATTGATGCAGGCATTCCTCAAGATATTGGAGGCCCGCTGTTCTTTATTTCAGTTTTGACTCCATGACCGCGATCGACCAGATTCTCCGTAAAGCTATTAATCCATTCGATCCGGCGACGTTTAAGCCCGGTAATTTTTGGCATGAGGAGCAAGATCCTACCCTGGATGTGGAATCAATTCATCGAGAGGCGATCGCAGAGATCGAGGCGATATTAGATCAGGTCAACCGCGATCATCTGACGCGCACCTTGATGCTGTATGGCGATTCGGGATCTGGTAAATCGCATCTGCTGGGGCGATTGAAACGAGTGCTGAATCCGAGGGCATTCTTTGTCTACGTGGATCCGTTTCCGGAAAGCGATGCGATTTGGCGACACGTGCTTCGCTATACCGTTGACAGCTTGGTGCAAACCCCCGCGGGTCAACACGAATCTCAGTTGCTGCAATGGTTGAAAAGTTTATCCGCCTTTCAGAAGAGCAACCAAGCCCGCTGGGATGAGTCAGAACGTCAGCGCTTCATCGACCGGCTCAAGCAGCATTATCCGGCTGGCATTTTTAACGCTACTGAGTTCTTTGGTGTGCTGTATGACCTGCTCGATCGCGATCGCTATTTTCTCGCGTGTGAATGGCTGCGAGGCGATGATTTGGATGAAGATGGGTTAGAGAGATTAGGCGTTCAGCAGGCAATTGATTCAGAAGATGCCGCCCAAAAAATTCTCGCCAATTTTGGGCGCATCGCAGTTGAAACTCAGCCCATCGTGCTGTGTTTTGATCAGCTTGATAATATTGCCCGGACGGCAGATGGCGCGATCGATTTGCAGTCAATCTTTACGGTCAACTCCAGCATTCACAATCAGGGGCTTAAAAACTTTTTGGTGATTATTAGCATCATCACCAACACCTGGAAACACCATGCCGATCGCGTGCAGTCGGCAGACAAGGCACGGATTGATGTCACCGTGCCTCTCAGGCCAATTTTGCTTGACCAAGCAGAAAGTCTCTGGAAAACTCGCCTCGCTCCTCTGCATCGGCAGGCTAGCCCGAACCCTGATTCGCCGATTTATCCGCTGACTTCGCAGATTCTTGAGCAAAAATTTCCGGGAGGGAAAACACATCCTCGAAATGTGTTGGAACTCGGACGACGACTGCTCCAGAGCTACAAAACTGGATCAACAAAAGCAGGTGTCACGGCGGCTGAACAGCAGGACGATGCGATCGCCTCGTTTAAGCTGGCGTGGCTAAACGAATTGAATCGGGTGCAGGAGCGCATTACCCGACTGCGGCAGTTCTCTTCGCCTGAGCTGATTCAAATGCTCAAAGAAGTCTTTACGGCATTGCAGGTCGGAGAGTTATATCCGAGATTTTTGCCCAGCCCTACCTATGCGAGTCATTCCTTTAGCTATGAACCGTATCGAAAGCGAACACGCATCGGCATTGCTTGGAATGATGACCCCAACATGACAACCTTTTATCACGTCATGAATGCCTGTCGGCGGGCGATCGATGTGGGGTTGTGCAGTCAACTGTTGCTGATTCGTTCAGAAGGCACGGGAAAACCGGGACGTAAAGGCTATGAACTCTACAATGACATCTTTACAGGGCACCCTCACCACCGAATTTATCCTGATTTAGGCTCTATCCATCAGTTGGCGACCTACCATAGCCTGGTGAATGCTGTTTATTCTGGAGAACTGGTCGTCGCTGGAGTAGCTGTTGATATCAGATCTCTGGAAGACCTGGCGCGCAAATCGGGGATTTTAAATGCCTGTACCCTATTGCATCAGTTGGGTGTTTTGTCGGGGCGATCGCCCAAAAAGCAGCCATCATCCCCTTCAAAGGCTATATCTTCAAATTCCGAGCGCCTTCAGCCTGTCAAAGATTTTCTGTTGGACGTGATGAAAACTCAACGGCTCATGGGAAGACAGGTGATGGTGCAAACTGTACTAAGCCAGTTTAAACATACCTCTCAAAAGCAGGTAAATCAGCTAATTCAGCAATTATGTGACGAAGACCAAATGCAGATCCTCGACCCAACTGCCAAGTTAGATGAGCAGCTCATTTGTCTCACACCAGCATCTTAAACCCAGCCTATTGGTGAGGGTTTCTCTACTCGTCAGTGAGCCTAATCGGATAGGATTAAACCACAGTTCTTTATTAATGCTTGAGGGTCTGTAGCAAAAGGCAAAAGGCAGAAGGCAAAAGGCAGAAGGCAAAAGGCAGAAGGCAAAAGGCAGAAAATCAACATCTGCTGCCGGGCTGTTTCAACCATTTGGTTTGTCCTAATGCATCCGTCACTTGCTATGACCTGGCAGATTGCTTAGTTGGGTTAACAATACGCATCAAAGAATACGCATAAAAGAATACGCATAAAAGAACAAAAAATTGACGTGCTGCACTCATGGACACTATGTATCGCCAGTCTGGGTTTTCGGAATCTGCGGTCTATCGCATTTTAGATGCCAATCTCGATCGTGCTCGTGAAGGGTTGAGGATTATCGAAGACTGGTGTCGATTTGGGCTCAATAGTTCTGCGCTGACAGAGGAATGTAAACACCTGCGGCAGACCTTAGCCCAGTGGCATACTGCCGAACTGCGTGCAGCCAGAGATACGCCGGGTGACTTGGGTACTGCGTTGAGCCATCCGAATGAAGAACAGCGTACGAGTCTGTCACAGGTTCTCCGAGTCAACTTTGCTCGGCTAGAAGAATCGCTGCGCGTGCTGGAAGAATACGGGAAACTGTTTAGTCCTGAGATGGGTGCTGAGTTTAAGCAGATGCGCTATCGGGTGTATACCCTAGAGAGCAAGCTAATGGGGTATAAGCGACAGCAAAAACTGCTGCGATCGCACTTATATCTCATCACCAACCCTTCTGAGAACCTATTTTTTACGGTGGATGCAGCGCTTAAGGGTGGCCTAAAGCTGGTGCAATATCGCGATAAAACCGCCGATGATATCACCCGTATTCGCACAGCGAAAGCGCTGAAAGAAGTCTGTCACCAATATGATGCGCTATTCATCATGAACGATCGGATTGACCTCGCCCTAGCCGTCGATGCAGATGGCGTGCATCTCGGTCAGCAAGATGTGCCCGTTGCGCTAGCACGCCAGCTTCTAGGCCCCCAGCGTATCATCGGGCGATCGACGACCAACCCTGATGAGCTAAACCGCGCCCTTTCTGAAGGCGTAGACTACATCGGCGTTGGTCCGGTGTATGAAACACCCACTAAGGCGGGTAAAGCCGCCGCTGGCCACGACTATGTGCGCTATGCTGCCGAGCATTCCCCCGTTCCTTGGTATGCCATTGGCGGCATCAACCCAGATAATATTAATGATGTCATCGCCGCCGGAGCTGAGCGGGTGTCGGTCGTCCGCGCTATCATGCAAGCGGAAAACCCGACGCTTGTTACCCAATTTTTTATCTCTCAGCTCGTTCAGGCACAGACCTTACGGGAGTATGACACTCGCACTCAGCAGTCTCATGTCTAGCAGTTCACTCACTCATCCAATCACGGTGGAGGTCAACGGAGAATCGCGTCAGTGTTCTCCTCAAACCCGCCTCCCTGACTTCTTAGAGCAGCTAGGAATGAATCCTAAACTGGTCGCTGTTGAATATAACGGTGACATCCTGCATCGGCAGTTTTGGGCTGATACCGTCATGCAGGATGGCGATCGCCTAGAAATTGTCACCATCGTCGGGGGCGGTTGTCCGATTGGCTGACCGTTGGGGCTGACCGATGGGGCTCACCATTGGGGCTCACTGATGGGGGGCGATCGCCAACTACCCCAAGCGGGTACGGGTATCCTCATCAAATCCGGTCTAAGCTCGCGCTCGGCATTACTCAGAAGACGATACATTAGAAATGTAACGTTTGATAAACCTTACTCCGCCCATCCGCTAAAATTTAGCTCAACACCAGCATTATGGGCAGCATCACTCGCACATCGCATCATTGGTATTTGGCATCATTCGTGTATCGATGCATCTGTGCCTGATTTTTGTTGGGCAGCTTTGACAAGTCTGGATTGAACCCATGCGTAACAAACTCGTTTCTTTAATCAAATCGACCCTAAAACCCCTCATCCTCTTTGCATTGGTCTTCACCCTTGTGTTTAGCCAAGCAAATTCTGCCCTGGCAGCCAGAGGTGGCGGTCGCATTGGCGGGGGGGGCTTTGGCGCACCTCGGACGTTCGTGCGCCCAGGGCCGTCGACTCGTGCGCCCGGAGGCGGCTTCTATCCCGGAGGTGGGATTGGATTTCCGTTCTTGCTTCCATTCTTTGGCTTCGGAGGCGTTGGGGGGCTGTTTTCGATTCTGATTTTCTTTGCGATCGCCAATTTCTTAGTGCGAAGCTTCAGCAACGCTCAGCAGGGTGGCTATGGCTATAGCACAGCTAGCCCAGAGGTTTCGGTGGCTCGCTTACAAGTTGGGCTGTTAGCCGATGCGCGCAACTTACAGGCTGACCTCAATCGCATTGCTGAATCTGCGGATACTGGCTCAAATGAAGGCTTGACGCAAGTATTGCAAGAAGCAACCTTGTCGTTGCTGCGGCATCCCGAATATTGGGTGTATGCGTCATCTGATTCTCGCCAAGCACGGTTAGAGTCGGCGGAGACTGAGTTTAACCGATTGACGCTAATCGAACGCAGCAAATTTAGCGAAGAGTCGATTACCAATGTCAATAACCAGCTTCGACGGGCAAACGACCCAGCACGTTTGACTAGTTCAGACTCAGCATTGGCTGAAGCTCCGGGTGAATACATCATTGCGACGTTGCTAGTTGCAACCCAAGGCAAGCTAAAGCTTCCGGCCGTTAGCAGCCAACAAGATTTGCGTCGTGCTTTGAGTCAAATTGGGTCGATTTCTAGCGAAGACCTGCTTGCGATCGAAGTCTTATGGACGCCTCAAACCGAAGGTGAAACACTGTCATCGGATGAAGTCGTCGCTGAGTATCCTACTTTGACGCGGCTCTAGTCCGATACTTACACATCTAAATTTCGATATAGCCTTCGCGTTAAGACGTTGAATCTGTGGTGAGCCCTCGCGGCGCGGGGATCACCACACAAACCTAAGCCCGTAGGGCTATAACACAAAGCTGGGATACCATCCCGGCTTTTTTGTTGAGCGGGTCTGATCGAATTATCGATCGCACCGGTACCATCGTGCAATGCGGTCAATCGGCATCCCTAGCAAATATGCCACGATGATTAGTTGATTAATGACGGTCGTTTTGAGAACGCCTAACTTATCCCACCGACGACCTGATGTGATTACGGCTGACGGAGCGATCGCAATGGTTCCGAGAGGGCGCAATCGACGAATCAGCTCAAAGTCTTCCATAATGGGCAAGTCAGGGAAGCCACCTACTCGCTGAAACGTTGATGACTCCAAAAAAATTGCCTGGTCGCCATAGGGAAGCTGGCAAAGGCGCGATCGCCATTTGACGCCCCACTCAATCAGGTTCAGTCCAGGCGCCGTGCCATCGATACGAAGCTGGAATGCACCCGCGATAACCCTCGTTTTTGCTAGCGTCTGGCGAATTTCAGTTGCAAAGCCATCTGGCAAGCGAGTGTCCGCGTGCAGAAATAGCAGCATGTCTCCCTGAGCAGCTTGGGCTCCTGCATTCATTTGCGAGGCACGCCCAGCCAGTGCAGAAATGACAATCGCTCCGGCAGCCTGGGCTACTTCAATCGTGCGATCGCGACTGCCCCCATCCACGACGATTACTTCGATATTGGGTTCTGCCAACGCTCCAGCAACACTGTGACCAATCGTGTGTTCTTCATTGAGCACCGGCATAATCACCGATACTGTCTTCTGAGCCGAATGCTGGGATGAATGCTGGGATAAATGTTGGCGAGTGTTCGACCCTCGTCGACTCGAAATAGTGTCCCAAACCCACACATCCTCAGGGCGATCAACATCAGTCAAGCGATCTAAGAGGGCGATCGCCCTGCCCTGCTGACGAGCAATATCCATCGACTGTTGAAACACCGCATCCGTACTCCACGGAATGTCGCGGAACAGTGCAGGAATCAAACAGCACAACCCAATCAAATAGTAGCCTCCGTCAGTTGCTGGACCTAGCACAACATCGTGCGATCGCAGCGCATCAAAAGCTCTCATTAAAGTATCAGCATTAACCCACGGGCAATCAATGCCGATCATCACCACGCGAGTCATGCCTGCGTCGAATGCAGACCGAAATGCCGCCTCCATGCGACATCCCAAGTCACCGTCGCCTTGGGGATGATAGCTCCACCCGTCGCCCAGCCAATCCGCCATGAGGTGCTGATTTCCTCCTGAAAATCGCACCTCAACCCCGACTGAACACTGACGAAGCACCGATTGAATCTGCTGCATCGTATGTTCGGTCATCTGACGCTGAAGATCGGCAGCGCCTTCGGCGCCGAGCGCTGGAATCAAACGAGTTTTCGTCTTTCCCGGTTCGGGGTATCGAGTAAAGACGATCAGGCGTGCAGTAGGTGGCAATGGCTCATACTTATGCGATGCGTCTAGAAAATCATAGAGCGAAGACGCATCATTCGGCTTAGGGAATGCTGAGAAGATGGCTGTCCTACCACGGACTGCCTACCAGCGTGAACGATGCCCAGTAATAGGGATCAGAAAAATCTAGCGGAGCTGATTTGGCTAATTCCTCGGATAGGGGTAGCGTTCCACTGGGGCCTTCAAGCTGAGCATCTCGGACGCGAACCTGCCCCGACATCAGTGAGAGTTGTGCACGTCTAAGCGCCTCGGATTTGGTTGTGATATCAGGTTGGCTCAGTTGCCAATAAAACTCGCGCATGAGTGCCAAGGTGCCTAAATCGCTCACTCGCCATAAACTCGCCAGAGACGACTTCACCCCAGAATGAAACGTAAGCCCAGCAAAGCCGAGTTCGGCTTGCCGATCGCCCAGTGCGGTTTGACAGGCACTCAATACTAGCAGTTCTACCGGAAGTTCGCTCCAGTTGAGTCGTCGTACTTCATCAAGGCGGAGGCGATCGCCCTGCCAAAATTGAATATACGAATTGTCAGGAGTCCCTGAACGAAACGCTGCGTGGGTTGCCAAATGAACGATTGGAAACTGCCCGGTTTCGAGCTGCTGACGGAGGTTGCTTAACGTAAACTCTTGATTTAAAAACACCTCCCCCGACCCGATATCCTCAGCGATCGCCCTCAGCTCAAGCGGCACGGCGGGTAATTCTCCCATATCTGGAAATTCTGAAGCCCCCATTGCCAACACTTGCGTCTCGCGAACCCCCCGATAGCGCGTGTCGATGAGATTAAACGCAGGAATCAGCCCCACGCTGTAATTCTCTGTTAAAAACTGCTGCCCGTCTGAGAGGGCTGCAATCGGGAGCGATCGCAGCCCGCCCCCCATACAAAATACAAGCGCATCAACCTGGTGAGCGCGAAGATCGGTCTCCAGGGGCGCGATGATCCAACGGTAGAGCTGCTGAGCCGACGCGAGATAGCCTCGTCCCCCCGCTGGACTGGTCACCCGCGATTGCAACTCACGAGCGGCCTCCGTGATCCGGTCTTCAGGGATCTCTGGAAACGTTTTGCGAATGGGATCAATCCCCGGAATCACCAGCACCAGTTCTAACGCAGTCGGATGGGGAAACACATAAATGAGTGCCAGTTGCTTCCCTATTTCGCTGGACAGCCGATCGAGGGTCTCAGCAATTTCGTCAGCGGTCAACGAGGGAGTCGATAATCGGCGTCCCAAATAATATTCATACTGCTGTTTCCAAGTTTGCTCAATCTCAGTAATCCGAGCCCGACTATCGACGTTGGCGATCGCATCCCTGGCAGCGTTACTGGCGATCGCGTTACTGGCCGCGTTACTGGCGATCGCGTTACTGGCCGCGTCACTGGCCGCGTTACTGGCGATCGCGTTACTGGCCGCGTCACTGGCCGCGTTACTGGCCTCATTACTGGCAATAATATCGGCATCTCTTTCGGTTGAGGAAACCGAAGTTGAGGAAACCGAAGTTGAAGAAACAGAAGTTGAGGAAACGGAAACAACGGGGCTCATGGCGATCGCCATCCCGAACCCAATCATCAAAAACAAAAATCGTCGAATGAGTGGCATCATAACAGACTGTTCTCATAAAC
>JBNPEG010000076.1:16116-46071 GCA_051117555.1 Elainellaceae cyanobacterium
GAAGTTGAAGAAACAGAAGTTGAGGAAACGGAAACAACGGGGCTCATGGCGATCGCCATCCCGAACCCAATCATCAAAAACAAAAATCGTCGAATGAGTGGCATCATAACAGACTGTTCTCATAAACGCCGTGCCACACCCATCTCTGCCGGAGATTGTCAATTGTCTACGATACTCACATTGTGAGATAGTCCTTATCCTTACTACCAGGCTAACTCGACTTCACCCGGTCAGAGAATTGTGTCTGTTGGGATGACTCCAGCATCAATCTCAGCCCTAAAATGACCAGTGCCGAACTCATCAATATCGGCATCGTGATTGGTTGCCGAAAAAATAAGAACGCTAAAATTGCCACAAAAATAGGAACACATCCATAGACAAAACCCGCCGTCTTTGTTGGCCCAATCTCTTTAATGCTTAGATTGTAGAGAAAGTATCCTAACCCGGATGCGCCAATTCCCATGTATAAAATTGACAGTAGCGACGCTGTTGAGACAGCCTGAATCTGTTGAACTGGATGTTCAGTAATAGCTAAACCTAATAATAATAAAACGCCAAATACGGCTGAGTAATAGGTAATTGTAAATCCCGAGTATTTTCGAAAAAGCTGTTTGATAATCAGCGCATACATGATCCAGCTTAGGACTGCAAAGAGCATTAATAAATCACCGATATTTAAATCGAGATGAATCAAATTTTTGATATCCCCTTGGGTCAGCAAGACTAAAACCCCCAGGCAAGACATAATTACGCCTAAATAGTTTTTTAATGTCAGTCTTTCTCGAATAAAAATAGCAGCTAAAAAGCCCGTCAAGATTGGGTTAGTTGCATTGATGATCGCAGTATTCGCAACTGCTGTATGGCGCAAACTCGAAAAAAAGAAATAATGATAGCCAACTACTCCAAATAGCCCGAGCAACAAAAATCTAACGATATCTCGGCGATCGATTTGTAATACAGAAAATTTATAGCGAATCAAAAAAACACTTAGAAATAGAAGGGCGATCGCATACCGAAGGAGAGAGGTCGTGAGTGGACCCAAATCTGTAGTTGTATATTTGCCTGCCACAAAACTCCCTGAAAATAAAGCACTCGTGGCGATTAAGATCGCTATTTTTTGATACTCAGAGGCAGAGAGCTTAGCCATATTTAAACCATTAACGTTGGCTGTTTATTGAGTGCCAATCGCAGCATTGAGAGGGTCAAGATAATCAGAAATAAAACAAGCCCTATGGTACAGGCATAACTCATTTCTAAGTCCTGGAACGCGCTTTCATAGACGTAGTACACAATGGTCTTTGAGCTATTTCGAGGGCCTCCCTGGGTCATGATATAGACCTCTTCGAAGACCTTGGTTGCAGAAATTGCAGAAATAACGCCGACGAGATACAGATAGGGGCGCATCAGCGGAATCGTGATATCCCAATGTTTGAGCCAACCATCAGAGCCATCAATGGCAGCCGCTTCATACAGCTCCGCTGGAATGGCTTGCAGCCCTGCTAGGTAGATCACCATGTAATATCCCAGCCCTTTCCATACCGTCACTGCCATGACGCTAAACAGCGCCCAATTCGGACTCGTGAGCCAAGGAATCCCACCTTCGACGAGATTGAAGCCTTCCAAAATTTGATTGAGCAAGCCGTTTTCGGCATAGAGCCATCGCCATGCGATCCCAGCGACGACCATGGAAATCACCACGGGGGTGTAGTATGCTGCACGAAACCATCGGATTCCCGGCAAGATCCGATTGACTAAGATTGCCAGCCCTAACGGACAAATCACCAGAATAGGCACCACTCCAACTAAGTAAATCACGGTATTCCAGAGGGTTTTCCAAAACACCTCGTCGCTTAGCAGCCGCCGAAAGTTCTCTAGTCCGATCCATACGGGGGGCTGGGTGATGTCGAATTCGTATTGAGTAAAGCTGAGATAAAACGCTCGAACTGCGGGTAGAAAAACAGTCAACGTCAGAATCAGCAAAGCGGGCAGCAAAAACAAGTAGGGGGTGAGTCGAGGAGACCATCGATTCCACCATCGCCTCAACGGGAGCAATCGATTGAATGCGGATTGGTGAGTCATGAGGCATTCACAATAGCGCGAGTCAGGGCTAGCTCATACCCATTCTCGATTTTGGATTTGCAATTTTGGATTGACGGCCAACAGCCTTGCAAGGGGTCTGGCCTGTTCATTTGTAGCCTTACTTTGAAGAATTGGTATCCATACATTCAGCCAACTTATCACGGTTACAGCTCTCCAGACTCAGATGTGTGTAGAACTCCGGAGCCGCCGAGGTTCTACACGCATCCGACGTCTTAATGCGAGAGCGTAAGGCCATAGCAGATGGTTGCTTTACCTGGCTCTGTTAGAGCGATCGCCTGCTCGATTTATTAATTTTCTTGAATCAGTCGCCTCGGGGTGCGAAATCTTAGCGTTTACTGTATAGTACGTTTGTATTTAGTACTTATGTATTACATTCTCCGCTGTTGCTTCATGATTTCAGCTTTCTGATTCAAGCGTCATACGCATTGATGTGGAGTTCATCAATGCGCTGAAATCGTACGTTGCCCACCGACACCGTTCAATCTGGAGGAATCGGCATGCAGTCCCCGAGTCGACCTACACATCAATCCCCATCTTCTCCAATTCTCTCCTCTCCCCCATCCTCACCACCGTCGTCCCAGTCTTCCCAAACGCATAGATCCCGTAGATCTGATTTCCAGAAAATAACTCACGCGTGGATTTATCCCCCTTCGGATTTTGTTTCGGCACTTTGGGATGCGATCGCCTGGTTGGGGGTTGCCGTTGGGCTTCGACTCATTGCCGACTACACGCTGTCAGTCTTACCAGGGATTTGGGCGATCGTGGCCATCATTTTGGTAACGCCAGCTTTGATTGCGATGGGGCTATCAACTGTATTTCCCCGCATGAGTTCGATTCTGGTGTATCGAGCGCTGTTGTTCATGTTTGGATTATTAATTGGAGGAAAATTATGACGAGCGTTTTACTGGGCACAATCTGGTTAGTAGTTGCCTTGTGCTGTTTGGCGTCGATTGGTGGAGGCAATCACGATGAAACCCCGTAGTCCAGGTCGGCAACGCCCTACCCGTCATCCCTCTCGCCGGACTGCGCGGATCAAGCAAACTCAGCCCCAAAATATGAAATATCTGCTGGCGGGTAGCTCGATGTTGGCAGTTGTAGGACTGTTGGTTGACGTAGGAAGTTTGTTTAGATCTACCCCTCCTCAAGATATTTGCGAGGAAATCATCCAGCCGGAATCGGTACTGTCTCGCGATGAGCTGTCCCAATTGCTGAGCATTCCGGAGCGAGATTCTAGAGAGGCCGTACGCCGCATCATCAGTGCCCCCTATTGCCAGATGCCAAGCATCGAAATCCGCTCAGGCATTTTGGCAGAGCGAGAGGCATATCCCCTTGAGTTTGACCCTCAAACCTGGTTGGTCATCCTCTATGAAGGCGACGAATATGCCGGATATGCCTTTAGTTTTCAGCATTAATTAGCCCGTTAGCAAGACTATTAGAACACCATGAATCACGAATTCAGACATGTGCCCCTATTTGTGATTAGCCTCATGGCCTTGATCGTAGGATTTGCCCCGGTGGTTCAAGCCGCTGAAGGCGCGAAGGCAGGCGGGCTAGAGCTGAATTTTGACCTCAAGCGCGTCATTGGCGATCGCCTCAGTTCAGACAAAGATGATGCTGATCGTGCTCAATCCGATATTAAATTGCTGAAGGTTCCTAATCAGGGCATCGAACCGCCCGTTGGTGTTTCGGGTGAGGATGATTCAGACGAACTTCCGCCGCCGCCCACAATGAGTGCGATCGCCCCATCACTAGAGTCTCAAGCACCATCCTCTCAACGTTTGCCAAGCAGTCAGGCGAGGGTACCCAATCCATCTGAGTTACGCAGTGAGGAGAATCAAGATGCTAGCCACTCGACTGCGTCCTCAACCTCCCCCTCATCCGATGGCATTCTCAACTTTAATCTAGATCGCGATCCAATTTCTCGATCTAGATCGCCCCAATCGCCAGTCTCGTCTGACGTATCTTCTATTCCAACCGCCTCGTCGCTATCGGCTTCAATACGCTTGCCCAGCGAAATCGAAGATCTGTTTCACGGAGGCATCGATTCGTTAGTTGCGCGGGCTGTCGGCAGCGCTGAGGGGACTCGGACACCCGCAGGCGATAAAACATCTGCTTACGCGGGGCATGTCGATCCGGGCAACGGTGCCTGGAATATGGGCACCTTCTCCTATCAACACGGCGCTACATCACCTGAAGACGCCGACGAACGCCAACTAAACCGGTTGCGTACTCAAGCTCAACTGCTCGACCAAAAAGCCAAGCTAGCAGGCATTCCCTTAGATTTGGAAGCCCGTCTAAACGGAATTGATTTAGCCAATCAGTCACCAGAAGCAGCCCTCAGCACGGGCGGATACATCGATCGCCTCAAGCAAGCCTACACCATGGGGCTGAGCGGGTCAGAGGCGATCTTATGGGCACGAACTCGCTCGTATCTTGATCCGGATACGCAGCGGTGGAATGCGCCGGGGCTGGGCAATACGATCGATGGGATTACTGCTGACCAAGAGCGACGACAACGGGCGATCGCCCGTGCCATTGAGGCAGACCCCCCAATCACCGTGAGCGATCGCCCCCTTGAATTTGAAAAAGCGGACGATTTTGTGGACGATTTTAACGTTGGCGGACAGTCTGGAGCATCGAGCTCAGATCGAAATTCAAATCAGCAGCCAGAATCAGACTCCATCATCGATCAGATTCTTTCGCTCGATTTATTTTGATTTTGTTCCGAAATTCCTTCAGTCGAGGTGTATCTCTTTATTAGTCCCCCCATCCCTGCCAACGAGGAGAAGGTAATTTACCTTCTCCTCAAGGTTTTATCGGGTTTGAAAGGGATGAAATTTTTTATAAAGCATGGCTTTAATCGGTTCTCCCTGTTGTAAATGCCGGGTCATAATCGCCTCCGCTTCCTCGGGATTTAGCTTGTGATACCAAATCTCATCAGGCAAAATCAGCACCATTGGCCCATTGCCACACTGCCCTAGACATCCGCAGGCAACAATGTCTGTGTTGGGTAGAGAATGATACTCAAATGCTGCCAGAACCTCTTTAGATCCCTGTTTTCGACACGTTTTGTTTTGACAAACTAATACAGTTTGGGTCGCAACCAAGAAAGTCCTCCCTTTCTACATGCCGTCTGGCAATAATCCTTTTTGAGCCAGCCAGTCTTGGTTAAAGATTCGAGACTGATACCGGGCACCACTATCACACAGCACCGTAACGATCGTGTGTCCGGGACCCATTTCTTTAGCAAGGGCAACCGCTGCGCCTACGTTAATACCCACTGAGCCTCCCATAAACAGCCCATCCTCATACAGCAACTGATAAATCACCCGGATGGCTTCTTGATCATCAATCTGAATGGCATCATCGATCGGGGCGCCGTCCATATTGGCAGTAATTCGGCTATTCCCGATTCCTTCGGTGATTGAATTGCCTTCTGTGTTGATTTCACCTGTTTTCACATAGCTGTACAAGCCGCTTCCCATCGGATCTGCCACGATAGACTTGACGGTCGGTTTTTTTTCTTTTAGAAACATCGAAACTCCCGCAAAGGTTCCACCTGTGCCCGTTGCAGCAACCCAGGCATCAATCGTTCCGTCGGTCTGTTCCCAAATTTCATGCCCCGTCGTTTCATAGTGAGCCCGGCGATTTGCTAGATTATCGAACTGGTTTGCCCAAATCGCGTTGTCCATCTCCTCTGCGATCCGACCTGATAGTTTGACATAGTTATTCGGATCTCGATATGGAACGGCTGGCACAGGGCGCACCTCTGCTCCTAGCGTTCGGAGCATGTCCATTTTTTCTTGAGACTGGGTTTCTGGGATGATAATCAAACACCGATATCCTTTGGCATTGCAGATATGAGCCAAACCGATTCCGGTATTTCCTGCTGTCCCTTCTACGACGGTTCCACCCGGTTTCAGAAGACCTCGTTCTTCAGCATCCTTGATAATGTAAAGCGCGGCTCGATCTTTAACAGAACCGCCCGGATTCAGAAACTCAGCTTTCCCCAGTATTTCGCAGCCCGTCTCTTTGCTAACGCTATTGAGTCGGATGAGTGGCGTATTGCCAACGGTGCCAACAAACCCGTCTTTGATATCTACCATGCCGTCTTCCTAAGTGCTTGTCCTGCCAAAATTCTAAAGCGTTGTCTTGACCTAAGGTGCATTTAAAGGTGCATTTACTAGACAAATGAAATTCGCAAGTTATGCAAAAAGCCTGATGGAGCTTAGTAAATCGTCCCATCAGGCTTATGCATTGAGGTGTCTGACCTTAACCCTCTGACTTCAACTTACTTGTTAGGTTGAGGTGTCATGCGCAGATACGACTTCACCTCGGTGTAGCCTTTGGGAAACTTTTGCTTGAGCTCTTCCGGATCTTTGATGGAGGGCACAATGACGCAGTCGCCTCCATCTTGCCAGTCAGCAGGAGTTGCCACGCTGTGGTTGTCAGTTAGTTGCAGCGAGTCAATTACGCGAAGAATTTCATCAAAGTTACGTCCGGTGCTTGCAGGATAGGTCAAGTTGAGACGCAGTTTTTTGTTGGGATCAATGACGAATACGGTCCGTACGGTCAAGGTATTGCTGGCGTTGGGGTGAATCATGTCGTAGAGGTCAGATACCTTGCGATCGCCATCTGCCAAAATCGGATAGTTTAGCTGGGCGTTCTGAGTCTCCTCAATATCTTTCGTCCAGCCCATATGAGATTCGACATCATCCACACTCAGCGCAATGGCTTTAACATTCCGCTTGTCAAATTCGGGCTTCAGCTTTGCGACCGTTCCAAGCTCAGTCGTGCAGACGGGGGTGAAGTCAGCGGGGTGAGAAAACAGCACCACCCAGCTATCGCCTGCCCAGTCGTAGAAGCTGATATCACCCATGGACGACTTTTGGGTGAAGTTGGGGACTGTATCTCCTAATCGAAGTGCCATAACTTAAATTCCTCTCTCTAAGATTTCTGTCAGAAATGAGCGGGACGACTCTCTCCAAACAAGTGTCAACCCTATCATGCCATAAACCCCGGTTTTCCGGTCGGAGTTTAGATCTTTATTTAGATTATCGCAAAATCATTAACCCACGAATTGCCTAAAACTCTTGATATCAAACCTGTTTAGCCTCGCTTAAGAATGTCCGCGATAGTGCCGGGGTTTATAGCCCTACGGGCTTAGGTTTGTATGGTGAGCCGCGGCGCGGGGGCTCACCCACGTTCAACGTCCTAACGCGAGAGCATACAGCCATACATACTTTTATAGTCGCTGGTACTTTTATAGTCGCTGGTACGGTTACCGGCGTAATACCAATTCTCGATTTTGGATTTGCGATTTTGGATTGACGGTCATCAGCCTTGCAAGGGTTCTAGCCTGTTCATCTGTAGCCTTACTTTGAAGAATTGGTGTAAGTCGGTAGACAAATCAAAACTGTATAGCGTGGCGATCGCCACCCTGCTTTTTTTTACATTTTTGTAACAAGATTGACTGAAGCTAAGACTCAGATCATGAATCTCGACGACTCAAGAATCCACAGAGAGTCATTTGTGGGATGTTCTGAATCGCTCCATAAAAAGATTTGTTAATCGATTAGTTAGAAATATGAGGTGACGCAGACTCGCTTCGATGATTTTAGAGAATGGATTCATCGCAATATCTAAACAATTCTATTAAGGTTTAGTTATGTGTCGTGTACTCTAGCGTCTGTATGTTTGAAAGACTTCTATATACCCTTCATTGGCTCATTCACGTCATTCAGCCCATCATTTCACCCGTGTGCTTTGTACTGGCATGGGCGTTGATTTTGCTTGGAGCATGGAGTGTCTGGTCAGCGCTGAGAGATAGCATCTCAAACGCAAAGCGCATGCATCAAATTCCCTGCGCAGACTGTCAGTTTTTTACTAATATCCATTACCTTAAATGTCCAATTCATCCATCAACTGCTCTCTCTGAAGACGCAATTGGCTGCACTGATTTTGAGCCAGATACATCATCAGGATATCCGCCCCAAATATCATCCTGATGACAGATATTTCTCCCCGGTGTCTTGTCAGGGTATATCGATAGATTGAGGCATCGTTATATGGTCTGACTGATGCTAAGTCATTCACTATCACTATCGCGACTAGTAGATGAATATAGCGGTATGCGCTTAGGTTAAGTACGGTGGTGTAGGGCGCGTCCCACACCACCGTTTCTATACTTGACGCAATTGCAAATTGCTATAGATGAATAGATGAAGAAGATGAATGAAGAGGGATTCAAATGCTGATTCGGAAGTTGCATGATTGCGATGAATTTGTCGCAGGTGACGGTACATTTTTAAGAGAATTACTGCACCCAGATAAACAGGCGATCGCTTTACGATATAGCCTCGCTCATGCCATCGTGCCGATTGGGCAAACTTCAGCTCCTCACTCCCTAAAAACATCTGAGGTTTACTACATTTTGAATGGCATTGGAGACATGCACATCGATAACGAAAGTCAATCTGTCGAACCTGGAGATGCAATTTATATTCCTCCGAATGCCAGACAATTTATTCACAATAGCGGCTCGGTGCCGCTTATTTTTATTTGCATTGTCGACCCGGCATGGCGATTAGAAGACGAAACTGTCTATCAAAATCCATCTCATTGATCCATCTCATTGAGAGTTAACCTAGATTTTCTAATTCCTGCCCAATCCTCGTCAAACCCCCAGATTCATGGATTTTTCGGCGTATCAAGTAGGCAACGACCCGGCAAAATGTATCTCTGTATACAGAATTGAATTCATCAGAATTGGTGCAATCATTGCTAACGTCTGTTGCTCACCTGATAATGGCTCGATATCAACTTTGGCCGTTACAGCCTATACAACAGGGCGTTGTGTCGGCTGATAGACCACATCTAGAGTAATTTCATGCTCTGTTGAGTCGAGTTCTCAATCTCTCTTCCATTGAGGTTGACATCAGTCCTAATCGCTCCTCCTATTCGAAAGATCCTGACGGCTCAATCTGAGTCGCTAGGCTTGTTTAACTTGATTCAAGGAACGTCCAGTGATGATGTCTAAATTAGTGCTCAAAAAGAAAAGGTTGAAGCGCAGGGGTAGACGAGCCAAGTCAACAGGTTTCGCGTCCCTGTCAACTGTGGATGCTTTTTTTGCAAGATTCTCTAAGTTTTCGCGCTTTCCCACAAGCTGGCTTGCTAGTATTCCTCTGGCAGTCCTGATTGTTGGAGCGTTCAGTTTGGCAGCTTCTGCTCAGGATGAACCTCTTTCTGCTGAGAGTGTTCAAGCGGTTCTCGACAATATCTGGGTTCTAGTTGCGGCGGTGCTAGTCATCTTCATGAATGCCGGATTTGGCATGTTGGAGACTGGCTTCTGTCGTCAAAAGAATGCAGTCAATATTCTCTCTAAGAACCTGATTGTGTTTGCCTTAGCAACTCTCGCCTTCTGGGCAATCGGGTTCTCGTTTATGTTCAATCCTGGCAATGCCTTTATTGGGGGCGGCGGCTGGTTCTTAACGGGCGATGCTGCTGCATATGGGTTAGACGGGGGCACTCTGACTATCCCTGTGTTTTTCCTCTTCCAGGCGGCGTTTGCGGGTACGGCAGCGACGATCGTGTCGGGTGCGGTTGCTGAGCGAGTTCATTTCGTTTCGTTTATCCTTTTCAGTCTCTTGCTAACCGGGATCTCATATCCAATCACAGGGCACTGGGTTTGGAGTGGAACCGGTTGGCTGGGTGCAGCTGGTTTCTCTGATTTTGCGGGTTCTACGGTGGTTCACTCCGTTGGCGGTTGGGCTGCACTCGTGGGTGCGGTACTGCTTGGTCCTCGGATTGGCAAATACCAAAATGGTCAGCCCAATGCGTTGCCGGGTCATAGCTTGAGCCTCGCAATGCTGGGATGTTTGATTCTCTGGATTGGCTGGTTTGGATTTAACCCCGGTTCTCAACTGGCGGCAGATTCTGCGGTGCCATTCATTGCAGTGACCACAAACCTAGCAGCAGCAGCAGGTGCTGTCGCTGCAACGGTCACGTCCTGGGTAACCTCAGGCAAGCCCGATCTGTCGATGATCATCAACGGTATCTTGGCAGGCTTAGTCGGTATTACGGCTGGCTGTGCAGGAGTTAATTACTTGGGTGCTGTGATTATCGGGTTGATTGCAGGTATTATCGTCGTCTTCTCGGTCTTCTTCTTTGACAGCATCAAAGTAGATGACCCCGTCGGAGCCATCTCTGTTCACCTGGTTTGCGGTGTTTGGGGAACGTTGGCAGTCGGTTTGTTTGATGTTGAATCAGGGTTATTCTTCGGTGGTGGATTTACGCAATTAGGAGCACAGATCCTCGGAATCATTGCCATCGGAGCATTTACCGTCATTCTGTCAGCAATTTTCTGGTCTATCCTGAAAGCAACGGTTGGCATTCGTGTTTCTGAAGAAGACGAGCTGATGGGGCTGGATGTTGCCGAGCATGGCATGGAAGCTTACAGCGGCTTCGTGAAGGATGCAAGTGGTGCGGCAGGAAGCACGTCGAATGTTCCTGGTGGATCGGGTATGGCATCTACTCCGTAGCATCCATTGGTGCAGATTGTTGGTTTACTTTTAATTCAGGCTGTTTACCTGAACCTGAGAGAGTCCTAATAGGATGATGCCTAGTGGGATAGGGCCTAAGGGGATAGCGTCTGATTAGAAGGAACTGACTCGATTAAATATGCGGCATCCGTTGACATTTCAAATGTTCATGGATGACCGCATTTTTTAATCGCGCAAATTTAATCGCAAATTGCTATAGCCGTATGCCCTCGCGTTAGGACGTTGAACGTGTGTGAGCCCGTAGGGCCATATATGCAATACTGTAAATTTTTTAGGATTCTTTGAAAGAGTGATTTAAACTAATGCACGACTAGCGCACAGTAAGCAGGTAGGTTCGATGAGCGATCGCCATTTAGGGCAAATTAAACGGTCTGCTGCTCGGTCATTTCGGTTTGCCATTACGTCATCAAAGCTGCGCCCGTTACTCAACTGGTGTTTAATCGCCCTCGGAGCCAATGTCGTGCTGATCAGCGGGGCGATCGCGCTCTGGCTGAAAGATAGCCATTTTTCTGCGACCCCTGCGAGTTATGCATCAGCTCCTGCCCCGTCATCGCCGACTATCCCATTGCCGACTCAACCGTCGTCTATCCAATCATCGGAATCGTCCTCTCCTAGCGAACTAGGGCCTCGTCACCAGCTAAATTATCAAGAGTGGGTCATTCTCCTCGAACAAGAAGCGCAGGCAATGGCTGAAGACGCGCCTGAGCATCTCAATATTCTTCTTGGAGATTCATTAAGCCTTTGGTTTCCATTTGAGCTATTACCTCCTCAAAAAACCTGGCTCAACCAAGGCATTTCTGGAGAAATTTCGGCGGGCTTGCTCCAGCGACTCGATGCCATCGAATCGACGCAGCCCGAAACAATCTTTGTCATGATTGGCATTAACGACTTGCTCAGAAATATCAGCGACGAAACGGTGCTGGCTAATCAAGCGTTGATTTTGCAAGAGTTAAGAGACATGCATCCTGATGCGCAGATTGTGATGCAATCAATCTTGCCCCATGCAGGGAATCAGGCGACGTGGGAAGGGCGTGAACAACTGGTTGATGTTCCTAATCAGCGCATTCAGGATTTAAATGCTCGCATTGAGGCGATCGCCCGCCAGAGAGATATTTATTTTCTCGATCTCTATCCCCTCTTTAGCGACGACCAGGGCGACTTACGCCCAGACCTGACCACAGACGGTCTACACCTCAACGATCGGGGCTACCTTGTGTGGCGATCGGCGCTATTGCTCTATGAACAATTGGAGTTAGAGAGCTAATCGGCTAATTGCTAATCGCTATCAGCCATCAGCTATCAGCTTTTCGTTGAGTGCTAACCGCTGACCGCTACGTGCTATCTGCTCCAGAGCATGTCATTATTGTTTGCAGAACCTTAGCACCTCACACTTTGGTAGGCTAAAAACAAGTTAATATTGATTTCTATTCAAAGGTCAGACATGGATACAAAAGCGTTTAAGCGATCGCTCAATCAGTCTGAAAAGTATTATCGAAAAGGGTTTGGTCATGATGCCGACGTGTCGGGTGTCATGGACACTGAATATAAAAGTAATTTGATTCAAGAGATTCGTGACAACCAGTACACCCTAACGCGCGGTGATGTCACGATCCGACTGGCTGAGGCATTTGGCTTCTGTTGGGGGGTTGAGCGAGCGGTTGCTATGGCGTATGAAACTCGCCAGCACTTTCCCTCCGAACGCATTTGGATTACGAATGAAATCATTCACAACCCGTCGGTGAATCAGCGTCTCCGTGAGATGAATGTGGGATTTATTCCGGTGGAAGACAGCATCAAAGATTTTTCGGTTGTCGATCAAGGCGATGTGGTGATTCTTCCGGCCTTTGGCGCTAGCGTCCAAGAAATGGAGTTTCTCAACGATAACGGATGCACCATTGTAGACACGACTTGCCCGTGGGTTTCCAAGGTTTGGAACTCGGTCGAAAAGCACAAGAAAAAGGAGTTTACCTCCATTATTCACGGCAAATATAAGCATGAAGAAACCGTGGCAACCAGCTCCTTTGCAGGCACGTATCTTGTAGTTCTGAATATGCAGGAAGCCGAATACGTGTGTGATTATATTCTCAATGGCGGCGATCGCGACGAGTTTATGGCAAAGTTTGGTCACGCGTGTTCAGATGGGTTTGACCCGGACAAAGATTTGGTTCACCTTGGCATTGCCAACCAGACCACAATGCTGAAAGGGGAAACCGAGCAGATTGGCAAGCTATTTGAGCGTACCTTGATCAAGAAATATGGTCCTGCAGCGGTCAACGGGCATTTTATGAGTTTCAACACCATTTGCGATGCGACTCAAGAAAGGCAAGATGCCATGTATGAGCTGGTCGAGCATCCTCTTGACCTCATGGTCGTCATTGGCGGCTATAACTCATCTAATACGACCCATCTCCAAGAGATTGCAATTGAGCACGGGATTCCTTCCTATCACATCGATAGCGCGGCGCGGATTGGGTCTGACAATCAAGTCGAACATAAGCCCCTTAATCAAGATCTGGAGATTCAAGACCATTGGTTGCCTGAGGGCAAAATCGTAGTCGGCGTTACGTCTGGGGCTTCGACGCCTGATCGAGTTGTGTCTGATGTCATTGAGAAAATCTTTGAGCTCAAAGGAGCCGTGGCGATCGCCTAAATAATTGCCTGGTTGTCCCTTAAGCTCTGTGGTTACCTTGTTCCAAAGAGGCGATCGCCCGCATCGCCTACACCTGGGATAATGTAGCCGTGTTTATCAAGCTTCTCATCGACAGCAGCCGTATAGATTGGCACATCGGGATGCTGCTCATGAAAGTGTTGAATCCCTTCTGGAGCGGCTAGTAAGCAGATAAATTTGATTGACTTGGGTCGTGTTTCTTTAAGGCGACCCACCGCCGCTACCGCTGAATTTCCTGTTGCTAGCATCGGGTCAACCACCAGCATGTCCCGGTCTTCTACATCATGGGGAACTTTGAAATAGTACTCAATCACAACCAGAGTCCTTGGATCGCGATACAGCCCGATGTGCCCCACTCGCGCCGATGGCATTAGCTCTAGCATGCCGTCTAAGATTCCCTGCCCTGCCCGCATGATAGAGACAATCACCATCTTTTTATCAGGCGCTAACACAGGCGCATCCATCGATGCCAGGGGAGTTTCAATCGGTTCTAGCTTGAGCGGTAAATCACGAGTGACTTCATAGGCCAGCAACATGCTGATTTCTTTAAGAAGGGCTCGAAATTTAGCCGTACTGGTTTCAGCACGCCGCATGAGCGTTAATTTGTGTTGGATCAGTGGATGATTGATAACAATAACCTCGGAGGCCATAAGCGGGTATTTCAATCCATAACGGGGTACAGCGTTTGCTGAACCTGCCTCAATACCTGTTAAAGTAATGAACTCAGGCTGCGGGTTGGCTATGCCCAATTGTAAAGGGCAAACCCATCTGTGCTGCGTCCAGTGCTCCTTAATTTCTGCTCATTTTCAATGTCGCTGACCTATGGCAACCCTATCTAGTGTTCATGTCACCGTGCCCGCGACCACTGCAAATATAGGGCCTGGGTTTGATTGTTTAGGAGCAGCATTAACCCTCTATAACCGCTTTCGATTTTCTCTCCTGCCAGGTTCTGAATCGTTAACCATTGAAGCATCCGGCTCGGATGCAGCAGGCGTTGCCACCGACGCTAGCAACCTTGCCTATCGAGCATTTTCAGAGGTCTATCACCGTACAGGCAAGTCGGTTCCAGCAGTCAAGATAGGTATCGAATTGGGAGTTCCCTTGGCACGAGGCTTGGGAAGTTCGGCAACCGCCATCATTGGAGGTTTGGTGGGTGCCAATGCCCTGCTGGGTTCTCCGCTTTGCCCGACAGAGGTGATGCAACTGGCGATCGCCATTGAAGGACATCCTGACAATGTGGTTCCAGCCCTGTTAGGGGGGTGTCAACTAACCGTTGCCTCCGATCAAAACCAGCCCATCATCTGCGCTATTCCTTGGCAAGACGACATTTCCCCGATCTTGGCAGTGCCAAATTTTGAGCTGTCAACCTCTGCCGCCCGGCGTGTGCTCCCGGATCATTACAGCCGAGCCGATGCCATCTTCAATACGGCTCATTTGGGGCTGCTGATTCGAGGGCTTGAGGCAGGTCACGTCGAGTGGTTGCGGGCTGCCTTGCACGATCGCATCCACCAACCCTATCGATACACCTTAATTCCCGGCTATTCGGCTGTGTATGAGGCGGCTCTATCAGCGGGTGCTTATGGATTAGTGATCAGCGGCGCTGGACCGACGCTGCTTGTCCTTGCCCACAGCGATCAGGGGACTGCAATCGAGATGGCGATCGCCCAAACGTGGGCAAATTACGACGTTCGGGCACAGTTTTATCACCTCAAACTCGACACCCAGGGCGCTGTCATAAAGTAACCACATCGATTTGCTTAAATCAATACTGATTTTTATCTCGATTTTTCAAGAACTGATACAGAATTGTTAAGCAAAATTTTTAAGAAAAAGCTCTAGAAGTGTTATACATCGACCGCTTTGGCGATTCATTGAAAATACTAACTCTACCCAATAGTCATTAAGTCTTCTTGCGAATCCAGTCGCGATTTAGGGGGGCTGATGTTCAATAAAAGTAGTGAGAGAAATCCTATACATTCACTATGGTGATTGATGTACAGCAGGTGTTTGCTGTGCAGACATAAGGTCATAAGCCACATCAGAAATATCCACGCTAGAAACGGTTTATGCAACATAGGGGCATTTGTCGAGTCTAATTAGCAGACCCGCACCATTAGCCATCCAGCATTGATTTCTACCATTGTCTAATGGCAGTAACTTCCCCATAGCAGACGCGACGCAATACGCCCGTATCCCTTTCATTACCGTATTTGTAGGCCATTCACATTTAATTCATTACCCATTTAAGATCATGAACTGGTATTCACAACTCACGCGATTAATCTTAGATTTTTATCGAGAAGACCCGCTGGAGTGTCAGCAAATTAGAGCATTGCCAAGCTGTCGGCTGTCGAGATGGTGGGGAGTGTTACGCATCAACTGCCGCGATCGCGAAACCGCTGAGTCCCTGGTTGCAGCGGCTGCCATTTTGAGAGAACCCATTGCTCAATTACGCCTTGCCCAGCGCATCAAGATTTTAGTCAACGGGTCACTCTTTCGAGTCTTGCCCGTCAATGTCTCCAATTCTGACCAGAAACAGCCTGGCAACTATCAATCCTAGGCATCTCTATAGAAAGAACCGAGATCGCTGCACTAGATTACACAAAATTTTGACGATTCACGAGCTGAATGCTCCATTGCCTGTTGCCTGGTACTAAGTATGTGGACATAAATACATAAAAAAATGGTGCTGTAGGGTGCTGTTAGGCGTAGCCGTAATGCACCGCTCCACAAGGCTGAAACTCTTGAACCCGGTGCGTTACGCTGCGCTGACGCTGCGCTAACAGCACCCTACCAATGCATTATTTTAGCTGTGCCACGCCAGTAGGGTGCTGTTAGGAGTAGCTGTAACCTATCGCTCCACTATTAGGTAAGACAATTCTTATCTGGGTCTCAGCTAATTGATATTGAAACTCCTTAAAATTATCTCTAATCAGCGTTTGTCGAACCCGTAAGGTTCGTTCATATCCATTAGTGCGAAGAGGTCGACGTTAATACCATGAACAGCATTAGTACCCGACTCCCGCTTTGCCTTTTGCTAATGAGATTAGGCGTGTTTCTCGTCATGCTGATGTGGACGCTTGATAAGTTTATTAACCCAAGCCACGCGGCAGCAGTTTTTGAGACATTCTATTTTATTGGTGGATTAGGAAATCCGTTGATTTACTTGATTGGCGCAATTCAACTTGTTATTGTGATTGCCTTCGTAGCCGGGTTTAAGAAAAAGTTTAGCTACGCAGCAATCTTGTTTCTCCACACGATTTCTACGGTTACGCCACTTCAGAAATATCTCAATCCTTATGCAGACGCCAACCTGCTCTTTTTTGCCGCGTGGCCGATGCTGGCAGCCTGTTTCACGCTGTTCTATCTCAGAGACTGGGATACTCTGTGGGCGATCGACTCAAAATAGTTCATCTTAGGAATAGGGGCAAATCTTAGCTGATCGTGAATATTGATTGAGAAAACTAGATCGGCCTGCTATGGTATCCAATATTCACTAAACTCTTGAGACCAGAAAAGCTGTAAAGCGTTGATTAACTCTCTTGTCAAGAGCGCTCTATTGAGGCTATCTGTCTCCTTCGACCTGTGTTAAAGCCTGCACTTAACCAGATTCAGCGATGGTCTAAGCGAGTGCCCATTCGGGCTGTTCTCGTCGTACCGTTTATTTTGCAAATTTCAGCCATTGTTGGAATCACGGGTTGGCTATCGTGGCGGAATGGGCAAGAGGCGATTCACAACATTGCAAGTGAGCTTGAAGATGAGGTTTCTCAGCGCATCGAGCAAAAACTTGAGAGCCATCTAGGAATTCCTCATCTCGCCAACCAGATTAACGCGAATGCTGTCCAGCTTGATTTAATTAGCCTGGATGCGGTTACTGAGCTAGACACCTATTTTTGGACCCAGCTAACCGATCAATTTCCTGAGCTGAGTTATGTCGCACTTGGCACCCAAGAGGGCGAATATGCCGGAGCACAGCGGCTAGATGATGGAGAAGTGGTTCTTGATATTTTAGAACAGTCTCCAATGCGCAGCCTCAACATGTGGCAAGTTGATAATCAGGGAAATCGACTTCTGCTGACTAAAACCAGCCCTAACTATGATCCCAGGCAGCGTCCTTGGTATACCGTTGCCGTTGAAGCAGGGAAGCCCGTTTGGACTGACATCTACTCCTACTTCACCAATCAGCGCTTAGCCATTTCGGCCAATCAACCGATTTATGACGAAAACGGCACGCTATTAGGAGTAGCGAGCGCAGACTTGACCCTTTCTCAGATCAGCGAATTTTTACGCGACCTCAAAATTGGCAAAACGGGTCAGACCTTCATCATCGAGCGATCGGGGTTGCTGATCGCGACATCCACGGCTGAAAAACCGTTCCGCCAGGTAGACGGCAGCGATGAGCAAGAACGTGTCTCCGCGGTAGATAGCCAAAATATGCTCACAGGGGCAACCGCTGCATATCTAGTTGAAAAATTTGGCGATTTCACGCACATTTCAGACCCTCAGCAACTCGACTTTGAGCTTGATGGTAACCAGCAATTCTTGCGGGTCATGCCGTTCCGCGATGGGCGCGGCATCAATTGGTTGATCGTTGTGGTTGTTCCGGAGTCTGACTTCACCGCGAAGATTGATGCCAATACTCGGACGACGGTCATTTTATGTTTGATCGCGCTTATGGTTGCAAGCGTCATCGGCATTATTACCTCCGACTGGATCACTCGACCTATTTTGCGGCTTAGTGAGGCGAGTCAGGCGATCGCCGCTGGCAAGCTTGATCAAACGGTTGAACTGGATCGAGAAGACGAACTCGGCATTTTGGCTCGTTCGTTCAATCAGATGGCGAGCCAGCTCCGTGACTCATTTACAACCCTTGCAAAACGAGCCCAAGAGCTTGAAGACCGCGTCCGCGACAGAACGTCGCATCTGGTTGAGGCCAATCATCAGCTTCAAAATCAAATTGAAGAGCGTAAGCGAGTCGCAGAACGCCTTCGCGTCTCTGAACAGAAATATCGGGCTCTCCACGAAGGGATTCAGGACGCTGTCAATCTGTTTGATAATCGTGTGTTTGTCGAATGCAACACCGCCACCCTAGACATCTTTGGATGTTCATCAAAGGATGAGTTTTGTGGCAAAACTCCCGTTGATTTCTCCCCAGCCTATCAGCCCGATGGACAAAGCTCGGCAGAGTTGTCAAAGCAGTATAATGAAGCCGCTCTGCGGGATGGCACCCGCAATTTTGAATGGGTGCATACCCGCCTTGACGGCAGTGAGTTTTGGGCTGAGGTGTGGCTGACCTCCGTTGAAATTCAAGGAAATATGATGCTGCAAGCTGTCGTTCGGGATATTACCGAACGCAAGCAAGCTGAATCAGCGCTGCGCGAACGGGCAAAACTTGCGGCCTTGGGAGCAAATATTGGCATTGCGCTTACTCAAGGCGATACGCTTCAGGACATGATGGGGCGGTGCGCCAGCGCGCTAGTCAACCACCTGGATGTCTCGGTTGCTCTAATTTGGACGCTGAATGAGGCAGATGAGGTCTTAACTCTCCAGGCGATCGCCGGGCATTATCCCAAGACTCATTCGCATCAGACAATTCCCCTCGATCAGCAGCCCATCGGGTCGATTGCTCAGCATCATCAGGGATGTTTGATCAGCGATACCGCTCAGATGCCATTGGTTCATGATCCAGACTGGCTAAACCAAGAAAATATTGTTGCCTTTATCGGGCATCCGCTTGTGGTTGAAGATCGAGCAGTCGGCGTGATGGCAGCCTTTGCCCATAAAACGCTCACCGAAGCAACTCTGCAAGAAATCACGTCAATCGCCAACGAAATCGCCCTCGGCATCGACCATAAACTCTCAGAAGAAGCCCTTCAAGAGAGTGAAGTTCGATTTCGTGCCACCTTCGATCAAGCCGCAGTCGGAATCGCACACGTTAATCGTCAGGGGCAGTGGCTGCGACTCAACCAACGCTATTGCGACATTTTGGGGTATACCCAAGATGAGCTGTTGCAGCTTACCTTCCAAGATGTGACTCACCCGGATGACCGGAGCCTCGATCACTACCAAAAGCTCTGGGATGGCGAGATCACCGATTTTACAGGCGAAAAACGCTATATCCGCAACGATGGCTCAGAGGTATGGGTCGCATTGACCGATGCCCTGGTTCGCAGCCCGACGGGCGAACCGAAATATGTGGTGGCGGTAGTCGAAGACATTAGCGATCGCAAAGCTGCGGAAGCCGAACTGCAACAGGCAAAAGATGCTGCCGAAGCGGCAAGTCGAGCAAAGAGCGAATTTTTGGCCAACATGAGTCACGAACTCAGAACCCCACTTAACGGCATTTTGGGGTACGCTCAGATTCTCAATCGAGCCAGCAATCTCAATGCTCAACAGCACGACAATTTGCGGATTATTCATCACTGTGGAGACCATCTGCTGACCCTCATCAACGATATTCTCGATCTCTCAAAAATCGAAGCCCGCAAGATGGAGCTCCATGTGAGTGAGTTTGCGTTTGCAGACTTCCTCAAGAGCATCGTCGAAATCTTTCGACTGCGGGCTCAGCAAAAGGGGATTACGTTTCTCTATGAAACGATTTCGAAGCTTCCTGAGGCGGTGCGCGGAGATGAACAAAAGCTTCGTCAGATTCTAATCAATCTGTTAGGGAATGCCGTTAAGTTTACGGATCAGGGAGGGGTTGTGTTTAAGGTTGGCTATATTGATTCGGGGCAGATTCGCTTTCAAGTGGAGGACACCGGAATCGGCATTCCCAATGAGCAACTCGATGAAATTTTCGAACCGTTTCAGCAAGTGGGTGCCCAACGACATCTGATTGAAGGAACTGGACTCGGTTTACCCATTAGCCAGCGGCTTGTTGAGATGATGGGCAGCACGCTCAATGTCAAAAGTCTTGCCGGGAAAGGCACTACGTTCTGGCTTGATCTGGATCTGCCTGAGGTTGAAAATTGGCACCGCACTGCTTCTCTAAGCGATCGCTCCATTAATGGCTATCGAGGCGATCGCCCGTCGTCTGCTTTAACCCCATTGCCGACTCCATCCCCCGATGAATTAGCAACCCTCACGGCCTTAGCGAAAATTGGGGATATTGGGGGCATCCTCGAACGCATTCAAAGCTTAGAACAGTCCGATAACCGTCTTATTCCGTTTACAGAAGAACTCCGTCAACTCGCCAAAAACTTTCAAATCAAGAAAATCCAGGCATTTCTTAAAACATTCATGGTGGATGTTCGATGAGCGTTGACCATACAAACGGTACGAATCAAGGCATCATTTTGTTAGTGGATGATAATCCAACTAATCTGGGTGTCCTGTTTGAGTCACTCAGCAACTCTGGATTTAAGCTACTCGTCGCTGAAGACGGTGAGAGTGCAATTGAGCAAGTCAATTATGTCCAGCCCGACATCATTTTGTTGGATGTGATGATGCCCGGCATGGACGGTTTTGAAACCTGCCGTCGACTCAAAGCCAATGACGCAACCCGCGACATCCCGGTGATTTTTATGACCGCCCTCACAGATACCGTCGACACGGTGACAGGGCTTAGTATTGGAGCCGTCGATTACATCACCAAGCCGATTCAGCCGGATGAAGTGTTGGCACGGGTTAAAACTCATCTCCTGGTTCATACCTTAAAGCGACAGCTTCAAGCCCAAAACGCACAGCTCCAGCAAGAAATTCAAGAACGTCAGCATGCAGAAAAGTCACTCCATTTGCTCTTACGGGCTGTTTCTCATGACCTGAGAAACCCGGTCACAGGGATGCTTATGGTGCTTCGCAACCTGATTCAAACCTCCCCGTCTGGCTCGCATGATACTGATAACTCATCTGATGCGCTACCTTCAACTATTGCGGTGCCGCGCTCGATTTTAGACCGCATGATTGAAAGCAGCGATCGCCAACTTAAATTGATCAACTCTCTGCTCGAAGCGCACGCCGGCGGTGCCCAACAGCCCGAACTTCAGAAGCGATCGGTTCACCTGAGCGAGCTGGTTTCAAATATCATTCAAGACATCCAACCCATTGTCGAAAAGAGTCAAGCCTCGATCGAAAATCTGATATCCTCAAAATTGCCCCCTGTCTGTGTTGATCCAGATCAGCTTTGGCGAGTCTTCGAAAATCTAGTCGTTAACGCTCTCAAACATAATCCTCCCGGATTAGAGATTGTAATTGATGCGGATGTTCAAGACGGGGAGGTTCGCTGCTGTGTCAATGATAATGGAGTTGGGATTTCACCCGAGCAGTGCGATCGCCTGTTCGAACCCTATAGCCGGGGCAACAACGCTCACCACACCCATGGACTAGGTCTAGGGCTTTATCTCTGTCGACAGATTGTCTATGCCCATGGGGGAGACATTGGCATTAAGAGCCAACTCGGTGAAGGATCGACGTTTTGGTTTACCCTTCCACTAACCTCATCAGAATCAGGCCACGCAGAATTATTCACGCAGAATTAGTTCATAACCACAATGAAGAAGCTCATCAAAGGACTACGAGAATTTCAAACCAGCTACTTCAGCAAATACCAGGATTTATTTGAGCAACTAGCTCACGGGCAAGAGCCCAGAGTTCTTTTCATCACATGCTCAGATTCCAGAGTTGATCCCAACTTGATTACTCAAGCGCAGGTGGGTGAGCTATTTGTCATTCGCAATGCAGGTAATATTATCCCCCCCTTCGGTGCTGCAAATGGTGGAGAAGGAGCGGCAGTCGAATATGCCATTCATGCTCTCAATATTGACCAGATTATTATTTGCGGCCATTCAAACTGTGGCGGCATGAAGGGGCTATTGAAGCTTGACAGCCTCGAAGAAGAAATGCCGCTCGTCTATGAGTGGCTCAAACACGCCGAAGCAACTCGTCGCTTGGTAAAAGAAAATTATAGCGATCGCCACGGAGAAGACCTCCTCGATATCACAATCGCTGAAAATGTCCTAACCCAAGTCGAAAACTTAAAAACCTATCCCGTCATTCACTCACGGTTGTACCAAGGCAAATTATCGATCCACGGCTGGATTTATCACATCGATACGGGAGAGGTCTTTGCCTATGATCCGATTAGCCATGCCTACTTGCCGCCTCAAAGTCAAATTCCCGAATATGAACCGGATGAAAACGAAATGCCACCCGTACATTTCCCTGGCGCAAAATGGCTTTCGCCTCAGCAAGCCGAACGAATTTATCGAGGTTCCCCCGTCTCCTAGCAACGCTCGACCTAGCAACGCCTATCGGTCCGAGAATTAATACGGGTAGTTAAGAGCCACCGTTCGCACTAGCACGTCAAGGTTTTCAAAAATTAGCCTGCGGATCTCGTCGTCATCCGCAGGCAAACTCGCGATAAATGCAGATAGCTCATCGGATTCTTCTGGACTGAGACTCGAAATTAAGGGTTTTAACTCCAAGGGCATTTCCATACATCAACGCTCCGGTGATAGATAAGCACTCATACCTTCACATTGATCCAATAGAGGTAAGGGAGGTTCCGGATCAAACGAAGCAAATTTTTGCAAATCAACCTAGACTTTGTTTATCCTTGCCGCAAGATTCTACGCACGTTCAACGTTCTTACGCGAGAGCATAAGGACATAACACGCTGACAGGACATTTGTTATGCATGGGCGATACTGGATTCGAACCAGTGACCCCTTCCGTGTGAAGGAAGTGCGCTACCACTGTGCTAATCGCCCGAGGTAACCAAATCTAACACGAGTCACTCATTTCCAACAACATGCCCAATCGGTCTTTTCCCCATCTATCAGCGATAAGCTGTCCGATAATTGGCGATAGTCGCCTCAATCTGCTCCAGCATTCGTAAACACATCAGCGGCTAACGCAAGCCAGACGATCATCTAATTGCATCGATTATCTGGTTCGTAGGAAAAATTAGCTGTTGTAGGTTCTCAGTCATGAACAGTTCAGCATGGACAAAATCTATCGGGAGAGATTGAGAGTTGAGCAGCAATTTGCTACGGTCTATTACAGTTCGTTATTATTTCTTCACACTCTTGTGCATTTTTCAGGGATAATTGCAATCTAATAGGAAGCCCAGACCATTCGTCATCACTCGATGAGTTTGTTTCTGGTTTAGATAATTCTCCCGCAAGAACATCTGGTAAGCTCACCAGCTATTCTATGGAATGCACATCTATATTTTCAATTTGAACAAATTCATTTAACACACCGATTACTAGGCGGATAGCTTATGTCAACGACCATCGCTCCAGAACAAATTGATCGGATTATTTGGAACCAACATGATGACCCATTTGAGGTGTTAGGACCTCATCAAATTCACCAAAACGGTCAAGCGGTCTGGGTCGTGCGAGCCTATCTGCCAAATGCCGACGCAGCATGGGTGATTTCACCTGAAGAACGGAAAGAATACTCGATGCAGTCCGTTCATCATCCCAATTTCTTCGAATGTACGCTCCACATGGAAGAGTTGACAAACTATCAGCTCCGAATCAAGGAAGGAGAGCACGAGTATGTGACCTATGACCCCTATGCGTTTCGCTCTCCTCTGTTGACCGATTTTGATGTACATCTCTTTGCAGAAGGAAATAATCATCGAATCTATGAAAAGCTAGGAGCCCACTTAGCCGCAGTTGATGGAATTCAGGGGGTCTATTTCGCAGTGTGGGCCCCCAATGCCCGTAATGTTTCTGTGCTTGGAGATTTTAACAATTGGGATGGTCGTAAGCACCAGTTGAGAAGGTTCGGAAATGGCATTTGGGATTTATTCGTTCCTGACCTGAAGGTTGGAACTCACTATAAGTTTGAAATTAAAAATTACGATGGTCATATTTACGAGAAGTCTGATCCATATGGGTTTCAGCAAGAAATTCGCCCAAAGACCGCGTCTATCGTCACCGATTTAGATGCCTATGACTGGGGCGATCGCACCTGGCTAGAAGAACGTCGAAATAGCGATCCGATCACTAAGCCGATCTCGGTGTATGAAGTTCATTTAGGATCATGGCTCCATGCCGCATCTGCTGAGCCCGCCAAGCAAGTCGACGGCAGTCCTGCTCCCGTTATTCATCCATCCGAATGGGATATTGGGGCGCGGTTCCTCACCTATCGAGAACTGGCAGATAAACTCATTCCCTATGTAAAAGACCTCGGCTTTAATTACATCGAATTACTGCCCGTTGCAGAACACCCATTTGACGGGTCATGGGGATATCAAGTGACTGGATACTACGCCTGCACGAGCCGCTACGGAACGCCTCAAGATTTTATGTATTTCGTGGATCAGTGCCACCAAAACGGCATTGGAGTGATCGTCGACTGGGTACCCGGGCATTTTCCCAAAGATGGTCATGGCCTCGCATTTTTTGACGGCACTCACCTCTACGAACATGCCGATCCTCGCAAAGGAGAACATAAAGAATGGGGCACCTTGGTCTTTAACTATGCTCGCAATGAAGTGAGAAATTTCTTAGTTGCCAATGCTCTATTTTGGTTTGACAAATACCATATTGACGGTATTCGAGTTGATGCTGTTGCCTCCATGCTCTACTTAGACTATCTCCGCAAAGACGGGGAATGGGTAGCGAACGAGTACGGTGGGCGAGAACATATCGAGGCGGCTGATTTTCTTCGTCAGATGAACCACGTCCTATTTAGCTATTTCCCCGGCGTATTGAGCATTGCAGAAGAATCGACCTCTTGGCCGATGGTGTCATGGCCTACCTATGTGGGCGGGTTGGGCTTCAATCTCAAGTGGAATATGGGCTGGATGCATGACATGCTGGATTATTTCCACATGGATCCGTGGTTCCGCCAATTCCACCAAAACAACATCACGTTTAGCATCATGTATGCCTTTAGTGAAAACTTTATGCTAGCGCTATCCCATGATGAGATCGTGCATGGCAAGAGTCCTATGATCGGCAAAATGCATGGTGATGAGTGGCAAAAATTTGCTAGCTTGCGCGCCCTTTATTCCTATATGTTTACTCATCCGGGTAAAAAGACTCTGTTTATGAGCATGGAGTTTGGACAGTGGAGCGAGTGGAATGTATGGAGTGACTTAGAGTGGCATTTGCTCCAGTATGAACCCCATCAGCAACTCAAATTATTTATCAGTCGTCTTAACGATTTATACAAAACTCAGCCTGCTCTTTATACTCAAGACTTTAGCTATGACGGCTTTGTATGGATCGACTGCAATGATAATCGTCACAGCGTTGTTTCGTTCATTCGGTATGCAAAGGATGATCCCGAAGACTACGTTGTAACCGTTTGCAATTTTACGCCTCAGCCTCATGCCCACTACCGCGTTGGTGTACCCGAATTTGGTTTCTATACCGAGCTACTAAACAGCGATGCTCGCGAGTTTGGCGGCAGCAACTTAGGCAACTTGGGCGGTAAATGGGCAGATGAATGGGCATACCATAATCGCCCGTATTCTCTAGATTTATGTTTGCCTCCGTTAGCTGTTCTCGTCTTCAAGCTTGATCGCCAGAAAACTAAAGCGGCATTAAATCCAGACAGAACACCCAATTGATCAATGCAGTCCGAAAATTTGCATATATAGCGGTATGCGCTTAATGTTTAGAGCTGTCTAAGCCGTCTGACTAGAATCTCAGATAGCCATCGATTACCGTCTGAGTTGAGATGAATGTGATCCCAGTACAACGATTCAGGATGGGGGTGGGCATTCAGTAGGTCTAAGGCGTCAATATAGGGAATCTGATAGTCATGGGTAAGCTCAGCTAGGCGCTGGCGGGCTTTGAGCTCGTAGTCCCGTGGACCTGGGTTCCCGATCTCTCGTTTCAGGGGAGTCATTGCCAACAATAATTGCCCGTGAGAGTCGTGAGCAATACCCTGAATGCGCCGAATTGCTTCCAAGTTAAATCCGACGCGATCGCCCCTCTCGTCTTGTAACGCCTGTAATTCTGGAATTGGCTTTGTCTTAGCCAAATATCGACCATACACCTCTGCTAGAGCAAAGGGTGGCGTTTGGTTGGGGTAATTGCGATCGCGCCCGACTTGAATCGAATTGGGCGCGATCGCAAACAAATCGTCTGTATTGATTAGCAGTACGATAGTGTGAGCTTGAAAACACCCAAATTTTTGCAGATAGGCGAGTTCGTTTCTTGGTCCCCAAGAATTTGCTGAAGCATTTAGAACCTCGACCTCAGCAAACGACATCTCAGGCAACTCCTGGCGAAGCTGCGTCGCCATCAGAGCAGAAATTGTTTGAGACTGATCGGTCCACCAGCCTCCATTGGCAATCGAATCTCCAAGCAGCAAGATTCGCAAGGTGGAGTCGGGGCGATCGCGCGAAATCTCTGGACTCCGCATTGAGTGAGAATTAATCGCAATGTAATTTCCAAATCGCCGCGTGTGTTGATTTGGAGACAGCAGATAACCAACGTCGTCATCTGCGATATATAGCAATGGAGTGCCAAATCCAAAGAATCGCCTTAGTGCAACCTCTAAGAGAATGACGATTCCGCTAGCGATCGCTACGAGAATGACAAGAAATTTCATGTTCCTACTGTAATCGGCTCAATCAGAAATCAGTCTAGCCAGAAATCTGTTGGAACACAGGATTTCTAATCCCTGAGGCATGAAGCTTATATAGCCCTAAAACATAGGATTGTGGTCATCATCCCAACATTGCCCCTTTCGCCACGTCTTGTTCTCCCCTGTACATCCAGATTCAGTCTCAATCCACGGTAGAACAGTTGGATGAGATTCTAACTCTTGCGTGGTAAACAATTGTGGCAATCCTCGGTCAGCGCTTGCCCAACCTAAGATAGCCAGGATAGCTGTTCCGCCGATCATTCCTACTGACTGCCAAAACAATCTTCGCTGAGCTCGAATCCGCTCCTCGGATCGACTCTCAGGCCCTGCTAAAAAAACCAAATATAAGCCGGGATGACATGGCAAGGGAATTGATATCCGAAGGTCAACAGAGTGCTTTTTCCATCCGACTTGAGCAAAGGCTTGACGCATTGCATCAATCTGTTGAGGAGTGAAGGTTGCCCGATCGTCGGGCGAAATATTAGCAAATAAGCGGTCAAAGAGTGAGTGGATGTTTTGCGTTGGTTTGCTCATTAGTCTGCCCGAAGGATGATCAGGGATATTATCAGCCACTGTAAAAAGGCAGATACACGCTAGAAATGATGATCTCTCTTGCTAATTTAACGAATGAGTACAGGCGATCGCCTCAGTAGAGTCGCTGAGATGGATTGCGTCATTTGGCTGAGGATGTTCTTAAAAGGCGTAGCTTTCTGATGATGAGTCACGCGTGCTTAGCATTCACCTATCAGCGGGACGGTACCTAGAGGCGATCGCCCTCTTAGATTTCAGCCGTTAACCACTGACGTTCTCAGAATTCTCGTGGGTGGACTAGATCCTATATAAATTGGGGATCACGAGATTTGATATAGGACTCCTGACAGCAACCCGATAGGCGATCACCTTCCCGCATCTGAGACAGAGAATCAACAAATGTAACAATGTACGAGTTTTGTTAATAAATGTTGCAACTTTTTGATTAAGGTTGCTAGCGTATGCGAGTAAGGTTTTCAACCCGCCAGTTACATCTTGGAGGCAATTGTCTTATGCTCTACGTCAACGTCATGCATGCCTGAGTCAACTGAGAATCGGGAGGTTAATTGACAACGAAAGCTGTGTTCCTCTGCTAGCGTGTGTTCCAATAGTCACCTTTCATTGCAGATAGTGTCGAATCTGATTGAAAGAGTTACCTTCCATCATCTCAAATGTACGAATAACCAAGATTCTGATTGTCGGTTAGTTTCTTCATCAATTGTTGAATTTGCCCCCGAAACGTCCTTTCCAACTCGAAACCTAGCGCCCCCTCGTAGGAAAAGCTGCAAATTTTGGACGCTGAGATCTCTATCAGCCAAAAGCCTTGAGACGGTTTTGAGCCATCCTGGGGACATCACGCATTTCGAATGTCGAACGCAATAAATTTCTCAATCGCAGGACACACCAGTCTTGCTGCACACCTGCGCGAATTATGACAAGCACAGAATCGTTTCAGATTGGTGTAGCAAGACCTCATCTTAGGAGGTTTTGACGATGAATATTCAAGGAAAGACGGCTCTAATCACTGGAGCTTCTCGCGGAATCGGACGGGCGATCGCCATTGAACTCGCTCGCCACGGCATTCAGCGGTTGCTGCTTGTTGCTCGCGATCGCCAGCGCTTGGATGAACTTGCGATGATTTTAGAGGCTTTAGGAGTTGACGTTATTCCCCTGGCCTTTGACCTGACCCGTCCCGTCGAGGTCAACGTGGCGATCGCCCGAGCCTGGCGAGATTATGGTCCGATTCACTTACTTGTGAATTGCGCTGGAGTCGCCTATCAAACTCCCTTCTTGAAGTCGAAGCTGCCTCAAGTCCAGGAGGAAATTGCCACCAATGTAATGGGTATGTATACCATCACTCGTCTCATTGCTCGACGCATGGCGGCGCAGCAAGACGGGCAAATCGTCAATGTTTCAAGCCTCATGGGTAAAGTTGCTGCGCCTACAATGGCAACCTATTCTGCTACCAAATTTGCCATCATCGGATTTACCCATGCTCTGAGGACTGAACTTGCTCCTTACAATGTCAAAGTGAAAGCACTGTTGCCAACGCTGACCGATACTGACATGACGCGAAATATTCAGTGGTTTCGCGGTGTGATACCGATTACGCCAGAAAAAGTTGCGATCGCCCTTGTAGCTGGCTTACATCATGATGCACCCGAAATCTTGGTGGGTTGGCAAAGCCACCTTGCTGTTTGGTGTAACCGGTTGGCCCCCGGATTGATGGAAAAAATTCTACGCCTTACCTATCCTCATGCTGCCTCAATTCAGCCATCGCGAGACTCAATCAATCTAAAGCCAGCACGAACTTCAATTCATTGAAGGCGCGTATGACAATCTGCTGATTGCTCGGCCGTTGATGGCAATTTGCGCGTCAAGTACAAAGATGGTGGTGTGGAGGGCGCGACGCCCTTCCACCACTGTAGGATGCCAGACGAGTTTACACCCCAGTCTGCTTCACTTGAGGCGTTACACCATTCCGCTTCAGGCACTCCAAAAATTCAATTTCAGTTGTGTCGAGTTTGTATTCGTCGTAATTTTGCTTAACTCCAAAAACTTTTTCCAAAAAATCATTGCCAGACTCACGCAAAGCTCGACCTAGATCTCCCTCACTGAGCTGAGACGGAATGCATTCTGCAACCACCGTCAAATCTCTACCGTCTGCGGAGATGTATGTATCAGCTAGGGGTGGCCCTTCTGCATGAGCTGGTTCTATAAAAATCGATGAGAAGACGATCAGTCCGACAATAAGTGCTGCTGCGATACGTCGAATTGAAGTTAATCTGGGTCGGGGAAACAGCATAAGAAAAGCTCACAATCAAAATGTTTACATCCCTGAGCTTAACGAAAATTAATTAAGAAATGTTAAATAAATCCAATTTTTCATTGCAATATCGACGGAATATGGATGGATTTTGATTGTGAACTCGTTGTTTGTGACGTTCGTTTTAACGGTGGGCATCCTGATATCGCAACGTTAATCACGTTTTTAGCGTTAACACCAGGAGATGCCGATGCCTAGGAGAAATCAACACG
>JBNPEG010000205.1:0-4792 GCA_051117555.1 Elainellaceae cyanobacterium
CTGTTAGAGGACGCTCACAGGCGAGGCATCAAAATTATATTAGATTTAGTGCTGAACCATACGTCTAATCAGCATCCGTGGTTTATCGAGTCGAGTTCGAGCCGAGATAACCCGAAACGCGATTGGTATCTTTGGTTAGATCCGTATCCTGATGGCGGTGTTCCTAATAACTGGCTGTCTTACTTTGGCGGTACGGGTTGGACATATGTCTCAAGTCGAAAACAATACTACTTCCACACGTTTAATGAAAACCAGCCTGATTTGAACTGGCGCAATCCCAAGGTTAAACAAGCGATCTATGATGTCATTCGATTTTGGTTAGACAGAGGGGTTGATGGATTTCGTCTGGATGCCTCCAGTGCGTATAGCAAAGATCAATATTTCCGAGACAATCCGATTAAATTTGGCGCATCCGACAAAAATTCATACAATAACTTTCACCACCTTTACGAGAAGAATCTGCCCGAAAACCATCAAATCATCCGAGAAATTCGCAGCATTTTGGATGAGTATGGCGATCGCGTTTTGATTGGAGAAACCTTCATTGACAATCGCCTCTATGATTCCATCATTTTCTATGGAGTCCACCACGATGAACTCCATCTCCCATTTGCCTTTGAATTTCCGTTCAGTCCCTGGTACCCCGGCTACTTGCAGCGAGAAATCGAAAAGAAGGAGTTGATGACACCCGCCAACGCGTGTCCGACGTACTTCTTAGACAATCATGATATTCCTCGACATCTATCTCGATGGGTGGAATGTAGTCTGTGCGTCGATACGGTGGCGATCGCCAAAGCGGCTGCAACACTGCTGCTCACCGTTCGAGGAACCCCCATTCTCTACTATGGTCAAGAATTGGGTATGGTCGATAACACAGATATTCCTCCTGAAAAACGACGTGATCAGGCGATCGTGTTGAGTGAAACAGGAGAAGTTCCACCGCCGCGTGATGGTGCAAGAACCCCGATGCAGTGGGATGATTCTGCCCATGCTGGCTTTAGCTTTGGCAAGGATATTGAGCCGTGGCTCCCGGTGCATGAAAACTATCATGAGATCAATGTCAAAGCCGAATTCGCTGATGACGACTCTATTCTTAACTTTTATCGACAACTCATCCAAGTTCGCAAAGCGAGTGAAGCATTGCTCAGAGGGCGATGGGAGACGCTGATTTACTACCCCTATGAACATCTGGCTTATACCCGAACTACTGAAAATGAAACCGTTTTGGTGATTATCAATTTCTCTTATGAGAAGCCATTTACCATAGACAAACCCATTAACCCTGATGATTGGCAGGTGTTGTTGTCAAACTACCATCCCGTGGAAAAAGTAATAGCTCTCCCCGAAACTCTCCAATCATTTGAAATCTCAATTCTCCGCAAAATTTGAGTGGCTGTTTAAAGCCCATCCAGTGTTGTGTAGATGTCAGGCAGAACGGGGCGATCGCCGCCCACTCACCACTCACACACCATCTGGGATTGCTATATATCCAAATCATCTGCTTAAAGTCATAGATGGGAAGATATAATCACGAGCCTTGATTATGTCGTTAGGGAGGTAAATTTATCTCTGTAGTTCGTTAATCTAAATTAGAAGTAGTTAACGTAGAGATTTTTAACTTTATGAAACGTCTAGTTTTAGGTGGTTTGACCACATTATTAGTATCGGCAGTAGCAACTCCCGCTGCTGTAGCAGAGATGCAAACCGGCGCAGTTTCGTCGCCCATGTCATACGACGACGTTCGCATGACTGAAGCCTTCAATTTGGTCAGTTTTGCCTACAGAGGGCAACTCGAAGATGAAGGAATTTCTAGCTACGGCCAACTTGTGAATGACTTTAGAACCGGCGATATCAGCGCAGAGGACGTCGTTCGCGCTGGCATCGAAGATGGATATTTGACTGAGAATGCGCTAGAGGACGAAGACTATTTGAATGCTGTTAGAACTCAGCTTAATGCGTTTACCATTGGCAATTAGTTTAAGCAGTACCGATACGCAATACAATAGGGCGGTTTGTGGGTTGCACAAGCCGCTTTTTCGATGGTAATCGTCATGGGAGTAATGCCGCTGATGAGCGAGCAGAATACCCCCTTGGCACGTTAATTTGCTCGATACTGGACGTAGATGGAATGATTCTGACTTTGGGTTCCATCAAGACGCGAAGTAACACGGATGTTGTTGCAACAATGAGGGCTGAGGAAATAAAGATTGACGCAAGTTTCATAACGGACACGATAGTAGCGGATGTCATATTATTTCTTTCATTGAGCCAGAGCCGCGTGACGCAAAGGGGTTCTCCTCGTGAGATTGGTCAGCAAATTGATGTGACAATCATCACTGCATTAATGGTCTGATTAGAAACTGCGCTACGGCAGCAGCGAAAGCTGAATACTCCCATCGTCATGCTGTTTCGATTTGCTTGTTTTCCGCTTCGGGATTTTGCGAGGCTTGATATCAACATGGGCGACGAACCATGTTCGCAGTGCTCTAGCACCTGCTAAATCTAGACTTGCTAAATCTAATGGTGGCGGAAAGAGGTCTAGCCCAGGTGCTGTTGCCCAACTAATTTCGCTATCCTCGACGCGATCGCTCCCAAACGGCGTCAGATCTTGGGGTAATCGTGCCAAATACGGTACAACATTATCTTGAGTGAGAAACTTAGCCCGCTGCTGCTCAAGCTGTTTGACCCGAATCTGCCGAGCCTTGCGATAGTCAAGAATGGGCGGCGGATAGTCTTTCAAGCGAGGCGGAGCGCCCAACTGGTTTGCAGGCAGATGAGCCACCTCAGGAACCCATTGTTTAATGAAGGTTCCTTCTGGATCGCAGCGATCGACCGCAACCTGTTCAGGATTGTAGATGCGCGTCCAAGTTTTATCAACACAGTGCGTCACTCCCGACTGCATTGCCCACTGATAATGGTCAATGGGGCAGTCGCCATCGATTAAATGCTGCATAAAATGAAGGGCTCCAAATCGCCAGTCCATTCCCAGCAAATTGCTCAAAAAACTAGAATACAAGGCGCGGATGCGAAAGTTGAGCTGCTTCCAGCCGCCTGTTTCCAGCAAACACCGGGCAGCCGCATCAACAATGGGAAACCCGGTTTGCCCCTGTTGCCATGCTTCATACAAGCCGTCGTCAAACTCCCAACCGTCGTCATCAAACACCTGATAGAGCGATCGCACCTCAAGCTGAGGCATGTAGCGAAATCGCTGAGCAAATCCGCTCCCCCAGCGCAATCGAGCGATGAATTGGCTCTGGCTGCGCTTCAGTTTGAAATCATCGGTTTTGATTTGTTTTGCGGTTTGGTAGCACTCTCGAACGGAGATGGCGCCAAATTTGATATAGGGGCTCAGCCCCGATGTGGCTTCGGCTCCAGGATAAGACAGTTGCCAATAGTAGCGATCGGTCTTTTCATCTAAGAATTCTTGCAGGAGTTTGCGCGCAGGCTCGATGCCGCCGTCAGGAATGGGCTTACCGTCTGATATCAGCCCTAAGTCTGCTAATTTGGGCAGCGGTTCACTGTGAATGTCGCCTGGAACGCGGATGCGAGGCGGCACTGGCACAATATCAGCATCCATATCTCGAAACCACAGCCTGCGATAGTCTGGGTACGGAATCAGATGCGGCGTGGTGGCAGCAGGCTCAAACCAGCGAATTTTCATCTTGCTTTGAGCGAGAGTGCGATTGAGGGTTGCGTCGCGCACTCGTCCATAGATGCGCTCAAAATCAATATGAGCATAGATGCCGTCAGCCTGGGTATCTCGAACAAGTTGAGGCAGCACCTCGGCTGGGTCACCATATCGCAAAATTAGTCGCCCTCCGCGCGATCGCACGTCGTGATCCAAACTTGCCAAACAGTTCAACATAAACTCGACGCGTGCAGGACTGGTTTCGGGATGATGCAGCAATGACCGATCAAAAACGAATACTGGAATAACTGCCCCCCGATTTGCAGCTCGATATAGGGGCAGATGGTCTGCAATTCGCAAATCTCGACGAAACCAGACAATGGTGCGCTTCATGATTCGTCAGCGGGCGATCGATATTCTTACTGTAACGAATGATGAAGCGATCGCCACTGATGAACCCGAGAAAGATACGAGGCGGAAGGCGGAGGGCGGAGGGCGGAAGCATTAGGCTCGGGACTCTATGTTCCTGCCGAAAATACTTGATTAGCTGTCAGATTGAGGTCTGCAAATAGAGGAGAGTTCAAGCGATCGCCCCTGCGAAACATCTCACCTATGTATTCTCCATCTACCAATGAGTACACCGTAATCGTGGGTTGTTTGGGTGATCCAATATATCGCACGCCACCTAATCCCAAATAATCTATAATCCAATATTCAGGAATACCCAACTGCTCATAATCTGCCAATTTATGAGCGTAATCATCCTGCCAATTGGTGCTGACAACTTCCACCACTAATTTTGCTGAGCTTCCCATTGATATGCTCGACTGTCGATTCCAATACGGGTCAGATTCGACTGCTACCTCATCCAGCACAACAATATCGGGTAAATAGCTATTAATATCAGACCCTGCAACCTTCACCAAACACGTTCGAGGGATAAATAGCGGCAATCCTAATCGTTCAATCTCGACATCTATCTTTCGTGCAACTAGCGCCGATACCTTTTCGTGAGGACCCATTGGGCGCATTTCGATCACGTCTCCCCAGCGCAACTCATAGCGTCCACCATCATCCGGGTATTGATTCACAAACTCATCAAATGTCAGAGGCGATCGCGCCGTTTGTCCAACCATACCTGTATTCTCTGGGTGCTTACTCTTT
>JBNPEG010000068.1:0-4712 GCA_051117555.1 Elainellaceae cyanobacterium
TCAGTCTTCAAGAACAACTGAGTGCCATTCTTTCTTCTGATCGCCCGTAACATCCATGATCACGTGCTTGACAACCGTAAACTCTTCGAGAGCGTAGTGTGACATATCTTTGCCGATACCGCTTTGTTTAAAGCCACCATGGGGCATTTCACTAGCGATCGGCAGATGATCGTTGACCCACACAGTACCACACGCCATCGCAGCCGACATGCGTAAGGCTCGCTGCACGTTGAGAGTCCATACGCTACCCGCTAGTCCGTAGGGCGTGTCATTGCCCAGTGCGATCGCGTCTTCTTCGGTGGAAAAGCGATTGACGACCACCACCGGACCAAAGATTTCGTCTTGAACGCAACTAGCGTTTTGAGGGGCATCTACCAAAATAGTTGGGGGGAAGAAATATCCCTCGCCGTCTGGCATGTTTTCTCCTGAAATGACTTTGATTCCCTGCTGTTTGGCTTCTTCAACGAATCCTTTGACCTTCAGATATTGAGGTTCGCTGACCAGGGGCCCAATATCGGCATCGTCAGCAAACGCAGGTCTGACCTTAATCTGCTTGGTGAGTTCTGTAAGCCGAGTCAGAAACTGATCAAACACCTCATTCTGCACATAGATACGGGTAGCAGCCGTGCAGTCTTGACCACTATTCATAAAGGCAGCAGGAATTGCGCCCCGAGCAGCAGCTTCAATATCTGCATCTGCAAAGACAATGAATGGAGCCTTGCCTCCGAGTTCTAGCGTGACGCGCTTCACCATTGGGCTTGCTAATTCTGCGATACGCCGCCCGGTGCGAGTGCTACCCGTGAAGCTGATCATGCCAATGTCGGGGTGAGTACAGATAGCCTCCCCCACCTCAGCCCCGCCGGTGACCACGTTAATGAGTCCGGCTGGCAGCCCAGCTTCGAGCGCAATCTTGGCGAGTTCGATAGTAGTGCAGGGTGTATTTGGAGCAGGTTTGATGATGACGGCATTTCCAGCAGCGATCGCCGGACCCAGCTTCCAAGCGGCCATCATGAAGGGATAATTCCAGGGGGTAATCGCCCCCACAATACCAATGGGTTCTCGACGCACAAAGCTCGTGTAGCCCCCGAGATATTCTCCTCCCGCTACTCCATCTTGCTTCCGGACAACCGACGCAAAATACCGGAAGTTATCAATTGCGAACGGGATATCTCCTCCTGTCGATAACTTTAGGGGCTTGCCAGTGTTTTGGCTTTCAAGATGAGCTAACTCATCCGACTTGGCCTCCAGTGCATCGGCAAACTTAAGAAACGCGAGACTACGTTCTCCGTAGGACAGCGCCCCCCATTCTTTCTGGGCTTTCTTTGCAGCCTCTACAGCGCGGTCTACGTCATCTTTGGTGCCCAATGCGACAGTTGCAAAGGGCTTTCCCGTAGATGGATCAATCAAGTCCTCGCTACCTGTAGACACGAGTTCGCCACCGATAACCATTGGATAATGCGTTAGTTTTTCCATAAACACCTCGTTACGGCTTAAGCCCCAAATTTCCGGGTTTGAAAATCAATCGTTGATGTACGGCGGATAGTCCCTATTAAAGGAAGGGTTGACATCGGTTATTTACATTCAGCCTAATACTGAAGCGGTCTGATTAAAGGGTTCTTTGCGACAGATTTGAGACTTGGAGAATGATATATCTATTCTTTTCAAATATCATAGAGTTTAGAATGGGTGCAGCTATGGTTTGACATGCTCTAACCAAGCATCGGCTAGGCGATCGCAGAAATAGGTTGCCTCTGACAAATATTGGCGGGCTTGTTGGGTAATCGAGTCTTCAAAATCGGTATAGAGCCGTTCAGCCGCGTCATCCTTAAGCATTACCCAACGCTGAAGCATTTCGAAGTTTACCTCAGGATGAAACTGAATGCCGTAGATGGTATCACCAATCTTAAATGCCTGGTTGAGACATGTTTCGCTGGACATAAGCCGTACGGCATTGTCTGGCAAATCGAAGGTGTCGTGGTGCCACTGCATCGCATGCAGAGTCTCTGGAATTGCGCTGAGCCACGGAGCTGCGTGAGTTGCCTCTGGCTCAAGCGAAAGGGGAAGAAACCCGATTTCTGGCGTGTCGCTTCGATATACAGACTTGCCAAATGCTCTAGCAATTAACTGAGAGCCTAGACAGATGCCTAGAATAGGTTTATCTGCGGCTCGAAACTGATGTATCAACTCGACGGCGTGCCTCAAATGCGGATATTCGTCATCATCCATTGCATTCATGGCACCCCCGAGTAGAATCAGCCCACCATAGCCAACACTGGAATCGGGGAGGGCCTCACCATGAATTGGGATGCGGAGATCAACGGGAATAGATCGAGCGGCGATCGCCCCGGCTAAAACTCCTAAGGTTCCCTCGGGATGACTCTGAACAACGAGAAGTCTCATACTCAACCTCAGTCACTGAGCCAATCATAGCGGCATGGGTGTATCGAAGCTTCCATAATTACAAACCAATGGTGCGTCTCAGAAATGGATGGGGCGGTTATGAACACAAGGCGGCTTAAGAAAGCGTTACTTGTCATGATTGTTTTTTAACAGTACGTTGCAGAATTCAACTCTCGATTGTCTCAGCGCGGTATCGTCATAACAGATGGATTGGCATTGAGACACGTTGTCCCAATAGTCTAGAACTCCTGGTATATCTCCATCATGGGTAGAGATGAACGCTATGAAGATTTTGATTGTTGAGGATGATCTAGCGACTGGGACGATGCTGACAACGGCATTGTCTGAGCATCACTACATCGTGAATCTCGCCACAGACGGGGAGATGGGGCGCAAACTTGCAGAAGCATATGAATATGATTTGATTCTTTTGGATGTCGTCGTTCCTAAGCTAGATGGCATTAGCTTGTGCCAAGAGCTTCGCGCGCAGGGGTTTCAAAATCCAATTCTGTTGTTGACTGCACAAGATAGTAGCATCGATCAGGTGATTGGCTTAGATGCTGGAGCCGATGACTATGTCGTTAAACCATTTGACATGGAGGCATTGCTTGCGCGGATTCGGGCATTGCTGCGACGTGGTAAAGCCTCATCATCTACAATTACGTGGGAGCAATTAAATCTAGATACGAAGCGATGTGAAGTCATATTCAACTATCAGCCGCTTCACCTCACCTCCAAGGAATATTGTCTGCTCGAACTGTTTCTGTTGAACCCAAAGCGGATCTTTAGTCGACGTGCCATTCTCGACCGCCTCTGGGATTTTGCTGAATCTCCCGGAGAACAGACCGTTAGCACCCACATCAAGTGCTTGCGCCAAAAACTAAAAGCAGCCGGAAGTTCTGACCCTATTGAAACGGTTCACGGACTGGGCTATCGGCTGCGATCGCCTGCTGAACATGAATCATCACCCGCTGTCCCACCCACTGACCCCGTTGACTCTCCCGATCGGTATCAAAAGGCAAGGGCAGCAACTTATCAAATCTGGGAAAAATTTAAAGGCACCTATATAGGGCAGGCTGAAATGCTTCAGCAATTCACCAACGAACTCGCGCTAGGCCAGACCTCGGTAAACAAACGGAACGATGCTAAGCACGCAGCACACAAACTTGCAGGATCGCTTGGGGTCTTTGGGATGATGGATGGATCGGCACTGGCTCGACAAATCGAAACGTTGCTGAAGTCTCAATCTGAGCTGAGTGCATCGCAAATCGAAGAGTTGAAAACCCTAACCCACTCACTCCATCACGAGCTTAAAGGGGCGACAGTGGCTCCACCCTCTACCCCCAAGGAGGGTAATAATGGCAAGCGCTCGGCACTGATTTTGATTATCGACGATGACCTGCTGCTCGCTGAGCGTATCCGCATTGAGGCGATCGCCTGGGAGTTTCGAGTTGAAATCGCCACTGATCTGGATGTTGCTCGTAAGATGATTACCCAATCTCCACCTGATGGGATTCTACTCGATTTGAATTTTCCAAATTCAACTGAGAGCGGATTAACGCTACTCCAGGAATTGTCTCAACAGTTTCCCACCATTCCTGTCGTCATCCTCACGGGGCGAGATAGTTTGGCGGATCGAGTCAATGTCGCTCGTTTAGGCGCACATGCCTTTCTGAAGAAGCCACTGCCCATCTACGAAATTCTCAAAACAGTCAGCGGTATTTTGAATCGATTTCGGGCGGTTCCAACGAACCAGGTCATGATAGTGGATGATGATGATGCAACCCTAGCTAGGGTATCGGCATTTCTTGAATCGTCAGATATCCGTGTCAAAACGTTGTCCAATCCAACTAAATTTTGGGACGTTCTCGAACGGGCTAAACCTGACCTTCTAGTTCTTGATGTTGAAATGCCAGACTTCAATGGAATTGAACTCTGCCAAGTCATTCGTAATGACCCCCAGTGGTACATGCTGCCGATTTTATTTTTCTCCACTCATACTGACGAAACGGCGATCGCCGAAGCCTTTGCAGCGGGAGCAGATGACTACATCAGCAAATCGACTGAGATAGGGAATTTCGTCGATCACATCGTTCATCGTTTGCAGCGAGGACGCAATCATATGCTCACGGGAACATCTGCAACCTTGTGATGGCGACGCGAACGTCTTGAAAGTAGGGAGCTTTAACCTGGCAAGCAACCAAGACCCTCAAAACATTCTTTCTGAATAAGCCTGCTCCCAGTGTATTTTTATACTCAGATTGTATAGCCGTACGCTCTCACGTTAGGACGTTGAACGTGTGGCAAGCCCG
>JBNPEG010000049.1:0-4681 GCA_051117555.1 Elainellaceae cyanobacterium
TTGCTGTCAAGCAAACGCACCATTTCATTGGGTTCGATTGTTCAACAACGGTTTTAGTTATGGTTATACCTGTTAAAGGTGCGTCATGACGCACTACAAAACTGTAGCACCCCACGTTGGGAATCTCTGCTATTTACAGGGGAGGGATTTGGATGCAAGTATAGTAGAGCCTTGCCATCGTGTCCCAAAGCGCTATGATGCCTTGGTAGCTATATCGTGCATAAACCTGTTGCCGTGGCCAAGACGTCCTCTCTATTCCCTGACGAAGAGAACTACGCTGCATTTCTGAACGGGCTGAAAGGCCGTATCCGCCGAGCGCAGATACAGGCATCATTGGCGGTTAATCGAGAGCTGGTCGTCCTCTATTGGCAAATTGGGCGAGAAATCTTGGGCCGACAGGTCAAGGAGGGCTGGGGGAGTAAAGTAATCGAGCGACTAGCCCGCGATCTGAAAGATACGTTTCCTGACATGACAGGGCTTTCTGCTCGCAACCTTAAATACATGCGGGCGTTTGCCGAGGCTTATACAGATCAAGCAATTGTGCAACGCGACGTTGCACAATTACCGTGGCGGCATAATATCGCACTGCTAGAAAAATTGAAAGATTATGAACAGCGCCTTTGGTATGCCCAAAAGGCTTATGAGAATGGCTGGAGCCGCGACATTCTGGTGATGCAGATTGAAACTGGGCTGTTTCAGCGCCAGGGCGGTGCGATTACTAACTTCGAGCGCACTTTGCCACCCGAGCAATCAGATCTCAGTCGCCAGCTCTTGAAAGATCCCTATCATTTTGAGTTTCTATCCCTTGAAGAAGCAGCCCAGGAAAAGGATCTAGAACGCGGCTTGCTTAAGCATATCCGCGATTTTCTCATGGAGTTGGGGGTTGGTTTTGCCTTCCTAGGCAGCCAGTATCCGATTGTGGTTGATGACAAGGAGTACCGACTGGACTTACTGTTTTATCACACGCAGTTGCACTGCTATGTGGTAATTGACCTAAAAATGGGTGAGTTTGAGCCGGAGTATTCTGGCAAGATGAATTTCTATGTCGAAGCCGTGAACAGGTTGCTGCGCAGCGGGATTGACCAACCCACCATCGGCATCGTGCTGTGCCGTTCTAAACGACACACGGTAGTTGAGTTTGCGCTGGGCTCTGTTCGTAACCCGATTGGCGTTGCTACTTATAAACTGCGGGAAGACCTGCCTGCTGACCTGAGGGACTGCCTGCCGACTGCCGAGCAACTGGAAATGGAGTTGGAAGCAGCGACGGTGGAGTTGACAGGAACACCGGATCAGGATGAAGAATAGCTAAGGGATTAGCGTTAGCAATCTCCCCAATGTTGTTCACGTCGATGCGATATTCTTGATTCTAATAGCTGGGTGAAATCTTGAGCCCATACGCCTGTATCTGCGATCGCACTCAATTTTTAGAATGAATTTTTATAATGACTGACACGCTACTCTCACGCTTTTGGGAATTAGTCGGCTGGGTCTTTGCTCTGAATGCAGAGGCATTTCGAGTCGTCAGCACGCTTCCCAACGGCATTGCGATCGCACTTGTTATTGTTCTTTTGGCTGGCTTATCGCAGGCGATCGCCCAGGGTGTGATTCTGTTTATCAATCGGATAACGCGGATTCGCTTCGTTCTTAGCCTGCTGATTAACGCGGTGCTGTTTGTCACGGGCTTTATATTTCTCGTCTTTAGCACCTGGTTGATTACGTTGCCTTCTGGAGCTGTTCAGGTCTCATTCAAAGATTTGGCAGTTGTTTTAGGCATTAGCTATGCACCGCTCCTCTTTAGTTTTCTTGGAGCATTACCCTACTTGGGGGGTCCAACCCTGTCTATTCTTTCCATCTGGCATTTATTGGCGATGGTCGTAGGATTCAATGCCATCCTTATGGTTGGAATGGGCACTGCCTTTAAGTATGTAGTGTTCGGATGGATTGCCCTACAGCTTTTACAAAATACGGTGGGTCAACCGATCGCAAATTTGGGTCGCCGTCTCTCAAATGCCGTCGCAGGTGTTGATTTAGCCACAAGTCGCCGAGCCGTTCGGGAGACTGTGCAGTCCCGGATGAATGATGCACCGCTAATGTGGCAAGAACAGTTTCGGGAGCGGATTACAGACGTTCGTCGAGCAAGTATTTCAACACGTGTTTCGGCACGTGTTTCGGGTGGTACGACTCGCGAGCCCTTTGAAGGAGAGAACACATCCGCCCATTTCTCCCCAAATCCATCATCAACAGACCCCGTTCAACCAGCGAATAGGATTAGTCAGCCCAAACAGAACTGGAGCAGGATTGCAAAAACCACTCTGGGTCTGCTGGGAATGGCAATTCTGACGATTTTAGTGGTGATATTATTTAGCCCTATTCGCGCCTGGATATCCGATGGGTATGACGATCTACCCCAATTATTTCGATTCATCTTTGACCTTGTATGGATTGCTACTATTGCAATTGTTGTTGCAGGTCTGATTGCCCCCCTAGAAACTCTTGGGTGGTGGGCAGGGTGGTATGAGGATGAGATTGACACCACGGTCAATGCTGGCGAATTGGCGCAAACGCCTGCCAGGATGGAGGGAGAGCCTCAGACAGTTTCTCGTTACATTGTGTATCTCGATGGGATTGGAAAATCTACCTTTGAATATCTACCCGACATCGAAGAATTTCTGGATACGCTAGCGCCTCGACTCCCCAATAACGTGGCGCTGATTCGAGGAATCATGCCCTATTCTGTGATGAATAACCCTCTGGACGAAGATCGCCCCCTTGCTTTTTTGTGGAAAGCTGCCGACAAGGCCAGATTTGCGAATCCGACGGCATTGCTAGGGCTATTAGTGAATATTCGTAATGTTTTGACTGTCGGCGTCTCAGCCGACAAGCGGTATGGTCCGCTCTATAACCAAGGGATTGCTCAAGTGGTCTACAACGGCCTGGTAAAAAATGGCTATCCGCTTGATAGCGCCACGCCGATTACGCTGATTGGCTATAGCGGAGGTGGTCAGATGGCGTGCGCATGTGCCCCGCTTTTGAAACGCGCGCTAAGTGCGCCTATTGATGTCATTTCTCTGGGTGGAGTCATCAGCGCAAACTGCAATATTTTGCAACTAGAGCATCTCTATCATTTGGTGGGCGATCGCGATCGCGTGGAGCAAATTGGTCCCATCATGTTTCCGGGACGATGGAAGCTGTTTCCGCTATCGTACTGGAATCGAGCAAAACGGCGCGGTAATATTTCTATCATTTCTCTGGGTCCCATCGGGCATCAAGTCCCCGGAGGTATCCTTGATCCCAGCTATATCTTGCCTAATGGTCAACGCTCGTTAGAGCAAACAATTGGCTATATCAACGCTATTCTCAAGGGTAAGCTGCTGCCCGAATTAGACCTTGGTTCTATCAAGCCCAGCAACTACGATCGGTATCGTCAGGTTCCGTTCACTCGCCCAGGCTACTATCCGCTCAAGCAATCCGTGGATTTGGACTATTATCGGGCGATCGCCCCCTGGATGGGTCGATTGATTTTACCCAGCGCAGACGAGCGAGCCTATCTCAACGGGGTGTGGTTTGAGGTATATCATGCCCCTGACAACTATCAGGATTTAGTGGGCACAGTAGTCAGACTGGGATGGAGCAGTGATCCGATCACGCAGCGGTTGGTGAAAGCCGTTACGAAAGACGTCCACTTCAGCGCTGACGCAGAATATACCAGCAAATATGGCGGATTGGTGCATCCGACTCGTCTGAATCACTGGCTACAGGTAGACCCGTTAGAATCACTGGCAGGCTCTCATCCGGTAGACGATATCATCGTTGCGCTAGATGAACCTGTAATAGTAGAGACATGGGCTCAAGCCTCCGAGACATCTTCCTCCTTTACAGAAGCCTCTGTCTCTCTCTATATTCGCAGTACTCCTGTTCAAATTACCGGACGATTTTATGGTCTGGTGCGGTTTGTCAAACCCATTGGCGATGACCACTATCGGGTCGTACATTTTAACCGTGTGTCCCGCCAATTTGACGGCCTCAATGAAGTCGTAGCAATGCCGCGGGTGATTGCTGATCAGAATGGTTGTTTCCCCTCAACCCGTCAAAATATCGAGAAATCTCCGCTTAATGAAGTCGGGTGGTATGTCTATGGTGCTGCCGATACATCGGGGCAGTTTGTGGTGCAGGCACTTGCGCCACGGGGGTTGCTGCGCCTCCAGCCCGATCGAGTGGTCTTTGGTCAAAAAGCTGCCTATCGATATATTCGCACTGATGCTTGGGCAGACATCCGTGATAAAAAAGGACGGATTTCTTCGGTGTTATGTGCGTGTAGAGATCGGGATACTCCTGCCTCTATTCAGAATGCACTCGATGAATGGCCGGACGGTAGCGACGAATTTCCAGAGGGCACTCGGGCTCTGGTGCTGCATGTGTATGGTGGCATTGGTGGAGAGAAGCGCGAACCTGCGGCAGCGACTCCCATCTTCTTTGGTCATTTTGCCTATGGCCTAGCAACTGTCATCCGAGATCCTCTAGCGGATGAATTGCGCTTTGATATTCGCTATCACCAGGTGTATACCCACAATACGGATGGTTTAGTTGCAGGAACACTCCATTGGTCGCGCTATTTGGGCGATCGCCAGTTTGGGTGGGTGGGTGTTCGTCCTGTTTGTGACATCCTGGTTAAGTTAGATGC
>JBNPEG010000150.1:0-4655 GCA_051117555.1 Elainellaceae cyanobacterium
GATAGAGCGCCATTACGGCTGCCGGTAACAGCGTGACTCGCATGTCTGGAATGGTTTCGAGCTGATGTAGAAGTCCTTCCACCTGCTGATTGGAGACGTGGATCAGCACTAATTCAATCGGATCGTGAGCATCAGTGGCCTTAAACCGGGCTAAATTGACTCCGGCATGAGCCTGAGCCATGTCTATAACCGTAGAGCCTTCACCAACAGGCACCGAGACTAAAAGTTGACGCATGGGATTTTTGAGCAGTTGTTTCCTGACTCTCAGTTTGTTTGCTCTATTATTTCCCCATCCCTGGCATCCAAAATTAACCCCCCTAAGGCATACAGTCCAAACGCTGCGACAATGCTAAGGAGGACATAAATTAAGACATTACTAGGACGCTTTTTCATGAGAACAATCCGATGTTGAACATATCCTCGGCGCGATCGCAGAGGCACTAATCAATATTCGTGATGATATAGTCCTACAGGCTTGAATCGTGTGTAGACTCCCCACAGCGCAGAGGGTCTACCCACGCTCGATGTCCAGCGAGAGCGCAAGGCGATATCCTCCATCCTGATTAGCCCAGAGAAATAGGGCATCTTCCCTGGGAAGCATATTAAGGTGACATATAGCGATCCTAAATCGCGTGTGAATTGTGTGTGCGCGATCGCCGCTTACACGCCTGCTTAACACGTTATGTCGTCTCGGAGACCTGTCCGATTCCCCGTCTGATTAGAAGCCAAGATATCGCAGTCACCCACGTCAGCATAATTAATGCTAAAAATCGCTCGTAGGCACCATTCCAACTCGTAGGGGCAATAAAAAAGAAGGGTGCAAGGATAGTCCAGATGACTGCAATGCTCAGACTAAAGTGATACCAGCGTCGATTGAGATTCCGCAATCCAAAGGCGAGAAGTATCGTCAAGAGTGTAAAAATCGCGCCCAGAGCATAGACGCAATAAATATGAATAGAGGCTCCCACTCCTTCCCTACCGGCATACTGATTGTGCTCGGCAATTAGGAGGATATCGACACCGAGCACCCCTAATAAAACACTCCCTACTTTCCATGCTGCTCCACCCAGGTTCCATGCGTAGAGCCCGATTGCAATGGCAAATAATGCCGCTGCAAAGAAATCCAGCCCAAGATCCTGAATCCAGGCATACTTTCCGATCGCCAACTTGCTAATCGTCTCACTGATTGGGTTGTGCTTCTCAACTACGATAATGCCTGCTACATTGGCAAGCATGACTGCAAAGCAGCCCACCATACCGACGATGCCGCAGATCAGCGAGAGCTTAGATCCTGAATGATTATCTTTTTTTGGGTTCATGAGTTTCGACCATGTCTTTCAGTGTCACACGACGGATTAGGTTAGATGAGCGATTACCTAACACCAAAGCTGCGAGCGGATCAGACGTCCACTAGTTGCGCCGGAAGTAATCAGACACAAGCCCAAGCAGAAGAACAATTGCGCCGATGGCTGTGATGACAATATTTAACTCAGTCAAGGGAGTATCCTACCCAATCAAGATTGCAACGAACTGAGGAACTAACGCCAGTGACGCTATTTCATAGGTTGACTGATTCATAGGCTGACTGGCAGGCTCCAACCGCTAGTCACGGGTGTAATGTTGAACCTAGAACGTCGAACTTAGTCAATCAATATGTATGCGATCGCGCGTCTACTCAGAATCTATCTGTGGGAGAAAATCTCAGCATCGAGAGATAGAACTTCCTGACTATAGTGAGGCTAACCGAGAATTCAAGCGCCCAATTAGTTGTAGGGCAATATTGCCCTGCTGGGTAGCGTCTATGATTTCGGCGCTTCCCGTGCCTGCTTCCCGTGCCTGCTTCCCGTGCCTGTAAGAGATGTCTAATACGGTTCATCGGTACACTGAAATAGAATCTGTCTCATGTATGGATCAGGTTAGGTCTAATTGACTCACAATGGGTCGAGAGCGATTCATCACTCCAGTATTGCTAGTCAATAAAATGATGAGAATGATCGGCACCTTTTTGGCTCAGTTCACAAAATTAAGGAAATTGCCACTCCCTCGTGATGATCATAAAGAAAACCATCCTGAAACCGATCTAGCGAGCCATCTGGTTGATCAAGAGCAATGGCAATACCAGAAAATCCTTGAAGATCAGACAGAGCTAATCTGTCGCTATTTGCCTGATACCACGATCCTTTATGTAAACGATGCATACTGCCACTACTTTGGTTTAGATAAACATGATTTGATTGGCAAAAGCTACACGCCTGTCATTTATGAAGCCGATCGCGACAGGGTTAATTGCCTAGTCAATTCGATGAATTGCAAAAATCCGCAAGTCACGATCGAAAATCGCGTCGTGGTTGGTGAAGAGATCCGTTGGACTCAGTGGACCAACCGCTGCTTTTACGACGAACAGGGGCAAGTAATGGTCTGTCAATCTGTCGGACGCGATATTACCCGCCTGAAAGAAATTGAAACTCAGTTGCGAGAAAGCGAGCACCGCTATCAAACCTTGATTGAAACCATTCCTCAGTTAGTTTGGGTCGCAGAGGCAAGTGGCCTCACAATTATTGATTTCAACCAACGCTGGTTTGACTATACGGGGCAAACTCCGGACACCGCAAAAGGGAGAGGGTGGTTGGCTGTCGTGCATCCTGATGATATAGAGTCAACGCTCAATCAGTGGCGGAGAGCCGCTTTGACTAAGACGAGTTATCAAGCAGAACATCGGCTGCGGCGGGCAGACGGAGTCTACGTCTGGCATCTTGCGAAGGCAGAGCCTGCTCAAAATCAGCAAGGGCAAATTATTCGCTGGTATGGCACCTCTACTGATATTAGCGAGAGTAAACAGACCGAAGCCGAACGTAAACAGGTTGATGCGGCCTTACGTCATCTCAATGAAACATTAGAACTGCGAGTGGCAAACCGCACTACCGAGTTGGTTTCCACCAACGAGGCGTTGAGGAAGGAAATTCAAGACCGCCAGCAAGCTGAAATCAGACTCAAGGAAAGCGAAGAACAATTTCGACGGGCGATCGTGGATGCTCCGTTTCCAATCTTTATTCATGCAGAAAATGGTGAAATCCTCCAAATGAGCCAGGTCGTTTTGGACATCACAGGTTATTCTAAAAATGAAATTCGAACGATTGGTGACTGGACTGAGCGAGCCTATGGCATGCGGCAAGCGGATGTTCTCGCAGGGATTAATCGTCTCTATGAGTTAAATAGGCGAATTAGCGAAGGAGAATTCGAAGTTAGAACAAAAGACGATAAAACTCGAACCTGGCTATTTAGCTCGGCTCCGCTGGGTCGATCGACCGATGGCGTAAGACTGGTAATTTCGATGGCAGCAGATATTACAGAACGAAAGCAGGCAAAAGCTGCCCTCGCCACTCGCTTGAAACAGCAGGCGGTAGTCGCTCAACTGAGTCAAACCGCCTTGTCAGGATTAGATTTAGACGCATTGTTCTACCAAACCACTCGACTCATTGCTGATGCGTTGGATGTGGAGTATTGCAAAGTTTTAGAGCTATTGCCCAACGGGCAAGAACTGCTGCTGCGGTCTGGAGTGGGCTGGCAACCGGGTTTAGTCGGTCGAGCACGAGTCGGCACCGAGCGCCAATCTCAGGCAGGATACACATTGCTATCTCATCACCCTGTGATTGTCGAAAACTTGTCAGGAGAGTCTCGATTTAGCGGGCCTCCTTTGCTCACCGACCATGGAGTGGTGAGTGGTATGAGCACCATCATTCAGGGTAGAGGCGATCGCCCCTTCGGCATATTAGGAGCACATTCCATCCAGAGCCAACACTTTACCCATGACGATGTTAATTTCTTACAATCGATGGCCAACTTGTTAGCGGCTGCGATCGAACGAAAGCAGACTGAACAAGCGCTGTATCAGCTCAATCTCTCCCTAGAAAAGCGCGTACAAGACCGCACCCACGCATTAGAAGAGGCTAATCAAGAGTTAGAAGCCTTCTCCTATTCCGTGGCTCATGATTTGCGGGCACCTTTGCGGGCAATTCAAGGATTTGCTCAAGTCTTGCAAGAAGATTACAACTCTACCCTCGATGATCCAGGTAGAGAATACCTTCATAGAATGGCGACGTCTGCTGAACATTTAGATGTTTTAGTTCAAGACTTGTTGACCTACAGTCGGTTGGGGCGGTCTGAAATTCATATACAGCGAATTAGTGTGGCTTCCGTTGTAAAAGGGATTCTCGATGATTTGGGGCCAGTCTTGCAAGCGAGGCAAGTAACGGTTGAAATAGAACCAGATTTGCCCGCTGTGTATGCTCAACGGAGTGTTTTAAAGCAAGTCCTGAGCAACTTAATCGACAATGCATCAAAATTTGTGGCACCCGATATCCAGCCGCAGATCCGAATTTGGGCTGAAATCAGAGGGCCAGTGTCAGGTGATGCAGACGCACAACCTCGATGGGCGCGGATTTGGGTTGAAGATAACGGTATCGGAATTGACCCCAAACATCAGGAGCGAATTTTTAATGCCTTCGAACGACTGCATGGAATCGAAGCCTATCCGGGAACTGGGATTGGGTTGGCGATTGTCCAGCGAGGTATTGAACGCTTAGGCGGGCGAGTTGGAATAGAGTCAGCACTCAATCAAGGCTGCCGAGTTTGGATTGAGCTCATGGCGGTTTGAC
>JBNPEG010000207.1:0-4624 GCA_051117555.1 Elainellaceae cyanobacterium
TGGTGTCTAACGGTCTGGAGAATAGAGTCGAGCCTCTGTTTTTCAACGTCAATTTCGGCATCTAGAATTTTGACCAGCCGATCTAAAAGCCGATTTCTCACAAGACTTTGATAATGGTTGCATAGCTCACCTCGAATCTTTTGAGCAATTTTTTCTCGTTCGTCCTGCCGCTCATCCTGATAGAGTTGTTTGAGCGATCGCCCGATCCAGTAAATCAGCGCAACTACCAACGCTGAAACAATCCAGGGATGTGCATTAAACGCAGCCACGATAGGGGCGGTGATGTAGCGCATGATCTGACGTCTTCCTGCAATGCCCATGATACTAATAAAGCTAAACAGGAAAATAAACTGCATCCACTGACTCCGAATTTTTTTCAGCGTATAGCTCACTGGAGATGGTTCTTGAAATGGTGTTTCATCTTTGGCTTGAGTAAACTTTTCATTGAATACTTCCTGATAGGCGATCGCCCGTCGGGGTTGAACGGAGGAATGGCAGCAGGAAGATAGGTTAATGTTAGGGATTGATGCAAGTAGGTCAAACATTCGAGTGGCTAGGCTGTGAATACCGCCTCCTCCCTGTTTGCGACAGATATCATTCCATTCTTGATTGACCCACTGCCCAAGCTCGGTCTGACAAAAATGCAGCAGGGCTGTGTTGGCGTCGATACTGTGTTCAGCCGTTGTCTGCGCGAATCCTAGTCGGTGAGAATCCAATGAAACTAAAGCTTTGGGCAGCTTATATCGAAGCTGGAGGATTCGCTTTCTGTTGTGTTTGATCACAACAGGTTTGAGCTGGTCAGAAAATCGCTTGATTTTACTAGAAATACTATCTCGGAGATGATTGTTCATCAATTCGGTTTTGACAGGCTTCAAGCGTTCATGGGCCTGCTCAAAAAACAGCTTGTGGTCTTTTTCAATTACCTTCAAACTCTGATCCACATCGGTTTTAACCTGAGCGATCGCATCCCGTGCAGGCTCTTTAAAAGCGTTGACCGGATAAGGGCTTAACGCCATTTTCTGTAGCGATAGAAGGGCTAGTAGGGAATGAATCTGGCCGAGGGTCGAGTCTCTTAAGCGATAACTGAACAGGGTCTCAGCATCATCTTTGAGCACGGTGCTGAGATCGGTTAGAAAGGTCTCAGGGATATCTAGAGAAGTGTCTGAATCATCCTTTGGAGGCAGGGAAACCGATAGGCAATTGATTGTAGATAAACTATTGGGGGCTATCGATTTTGCAATTTTGATAAATTCCGGCGGCAGTGATGGAGAACGGTGAGACTCGGAAGCATGAGTATCGAGGGCAATCATTTTTATAGGAACGCGAGACTGAACCAGCCGAGTAAAAAACTCTCGCTCAGTAGCGCTAACGGGAGCATGTGCCTGGATAATGAGCCACAAAACCTCGCACTTGAAAACCGGGGAAGAATTCAAAACGTGGGCGATCGCCGCGTCGCATTGATTGTCAAACAGTAGCAGCGGCGCTGTTTCACTAGGGTAAAGACGGCCTAGGGTGATGCGATCGCCCATCTCTAAGGGGCGGGAATCCTGAACAAGCTGACCATTGACATAGGTACCGTTGCGACTAGTGTCGTGGATGTGCCAGACGCCCACTTTCCCGCGTGGCCCTGTCTTAGTTTCACACTGAATTGAGGCATGATGGCCTGAAACGAGACTATAGCGATCGGGAATATGGACTGAACAATTTGGGTGTCGCCCCAACAGCCAAGATTGCTTACCAGATAGGGAAAAGATGCAATTGGCTGTGTCATGGAGTGAATCGGAGGATTTGGACGGGGTGCCGTTCTGTAAAACGAGCGCTGCGGCAGGATCAGACGGCTCAGGCCAATGCTGCGGGATAGCAGCAGCATCGATCCGACAAAGCTGCGCCAGGGTCGTGTCCGTGAGAAATGACTTCAGCCGCTGAGCCGTTTCAGAATGACGGCTGATGCACCGAATCAAGGGTTGATTCGCTTTAAGAATAGCCTTATCGGAGTCCAAATCTTGAGCGATCGCTCCAAATCTACTGTCATAGGGATTCCAGGTTTTGGCAATGCGGTGCAGGGTGCGAAGATGTTGAGTTTGAGTTTCAGACGTCATCTCAATATACCTCTATTGTGTGATGGGGCAGAGCGATCATAGTGGAGCGCAGGCCAAGTCTGTATCTCATCGCCTCATGACTCCTTAGAACCCAACTGTGATGGAAGTTGCCAGACTTTGATCTCCCCATTTAGGAAAGCTCCAATCAGCGCCCGACCATCGTGGCTGAATGTCAGCGCTCGATTCCCACTCTGAAAATTTCTGAAGACGTAAGTTTGCTCGCCGCTGTAGAGATTCCACACACTGATTGAGCCACTTTTTCCGCCAGTGGCTACCGTTTGACCATCGGGGCTGATGGCAACAGTCCAAACCTCATCCATATGGGCGTCAACGGTCTGAATCAGCTCACCCGTATAGAGATTCCACACCTTTGCCGTCTGGTCGGCGCTGCCACTCACTGCAACAGCCCCGTTTAGACTAACGGCAATCCCATGGACTGGGGCAGCATGTCCCCGAAGGGTCATGAGCAAGGTGCCAGAGTATAGATTCCAGACCTGAACAGTATTGTCTAAACTACCCGCCAGCAACAAGGAGCCGTCTGGACTCACATCCAGCGCCAGGATAGGAGCCTGCCCTTCTGATAGCACTTGTAATAGCTCACCTGTTTCGCTGTTCCAAAGACGGAGCGTATTGTCTTGGCTACTGCTGACCACGGTTTTTCCATCGGCGGCAAAGGCGATCGCCAAAATCGGCCAATGATGACCCCGAAGAGTCTGAACCTGCTCTCCTGTGAGCGTATCCCAGATTTTGATATTGGTATCATTACTGCCGCTTGCTAGACGATGGGTGCCTGAGCTGAGAGCCAGTGCCGTTACAGCTCCGAAGTGATCCTCCAAACGCTGCACGATCTGCCCCGATGCCAAATTCCACATGGAGATCGTCTTATCTCCATTGGCAGTAAATAAGGTATTTGCTTGGCGGCCCGGAGCGATCGCCAAAATAGGTGAGGTACCGTTGAGGCTATGCAGTACAGGAGGGGGTTCTACGGATTGGGTTTGTTCCGATACTTCCCGCTGAGAACTGGAGACCATAACCCCGTACAAGAGCCATAGGAAGAAGGGCAAACTACTGGAAATCAAGCAAGCGCTGACACTAACCCGAATGAAGCGAGCCGGATAGTAAATACCACACCGCCGAAGCAGAGCGCGCCCTCCTACTTGCAGTCTGAATGGGAGTTGCCGGAGCGTTGCGAAAGAATAGGTAGGCGATGAGACTCCATCGGCGCTCTCATCTACAGAAAGAGAGAACTGGGAAGACAGGAGTGGAGTATCCGACGGATCAGGGTGTAGCTCCAAGGGTGGAATCGTAATTGCCAAGTCAGCTCGATGAGCAGGTTTGCTCATTTGGGTAGGGGTGTATCCTAGACTTTCAGCAGTTTCAACTCCTGGATCGGATGAGTTTGAAGAATTTGAATGAGAGTTTGGGTGATGTTGATCAAAGGTATGAACTGGGTAGCGGCGGTTTGCGTTCGCTTGTGTCTCCTTTAGGAGAAACCGCCCGTATGTCGTAGTTTGCGATTTGTTAGAAGAGAGGCTGAGAATATCGTGGAGACATAGGTTGGCCTGCGAGTAGCGGCTTTTCCAGTCTCGGTGGGTCATCCTTTGGAGAATCTTAGCTAGGGACGGATGAATGCGCGATCGCTCTCTCCACCATTCTGTTTCAGTAAAGGCAGTGCCCTCAAAGTCTTTAGGATGCCGTCCTGTCCAAGCCTGAATCGCAACCATCCCTACCGCATAAATATCGCTAGCTAGACAGGGCAGTCCGTAGAGTTGCTCAGCGGGCGCGTAGCCATGACTGCAAATAGCAACCGTCATTGTTTTGGGAATGTCAGCGCGCTCGACATCACGTTTTTCTGGATTTTCTAAACGCTCTGATGACAAAGGTTTCGCAGAACCAAAGTCAATCAGCACAAGGCGGTGATCAGACTGACGACGAATGATGTTTTCGGGCTTGATGTCTCGATGAATGACGCCATGCTGGTGCACAAACGCCAGAACCGTTAAGAGCTCTTGCAAAAACTCAATCACCTGCGGCTCAGACCAGGACTGGCTGGACACGAACTCAGTATGGAGCGATCGCCCATCAATCCACTCCTGCACCAGATAGGATTGACCCTCTTCCTCAAGATAGTTCAACAGTTGCGGAATCTGGTCGTGACAGCCTAGTAGTTCCAGCATTTCTGCTTCCCGTTGAAAGCGGGAATGGGCATCTTCCGGGGCGATCGCATCGGCAAACGCGAGGGGATTGAGATGCTTAATCGCGCAAGCAGGCGTATCGGGTTTCTTCTGATCTTCGGCAAAATAAGTTTCGCTAAAGCCGCCTTGCCCTAAAGACGCTTTGATTCGGTACTGTCCGCGCAGTTGTTGACCAATCTGTAAACCGTCTGGCCTATACGTCGCTTGATTGAAATGACGAGTTTGTGTAGTCATAGCGGTGATCCTGAATCCCTAATATTGCTCCAGCGCGTCTTTCGTGTCCTGCAATTGTTTAGACGTTTCCTCAAAATCATCGATGGTTTCATTGAG
>JBNPEG010000227.1:0-4603 GCA_051117555.1 Elainellaceae cyanobacterium
AACTCAAGCACAGACCGCTATGGCTAGGTAGCCGTCATTCCATATGATCCTTATAAACCCCTGTGCAATCTATGTAAGTGGCACAAGGGCTTGAATCAGATTTTGCAAGTCCTGGCAAAGGTGTATAGCCCTACTAGGCCCATAAAATCAACCGCGGAGCATATGGGCTATTGAGATGTTTGTGGTTTGGCATGACTCGCAGGGAAAGTCCTTGTAGACCGCTGGCAGCATATGCAAGGTCAACTGTATAGATGCTGATATGAGGAGTTTGCGGATCTTGCCCTTGATAATCCATGACAACGGGGTTGCCATCAGCAATGTCTCCATCAGCGTTAACAGATCCTTTGTAGAGTTCAACTTGAACATCTTTAGGGCTTAAAGCACCCAGGTTGATCCGTGCTTTGACCGAAATCACTTGCCCTACTTGGATATCGCCCAATTCAGAGATATTGATATCCTCAATCTGCATGTCATACCAATGCTCGAATAAAGACGTTTGCCAATGGGCGAGTTCTTTAGCAGGAGCATATTCGTTATCGATCATGGTGTAATAGCGATCGCTCGATGGAAAATATCCTCGCGTCGCATATTCAGACAACATCCGGGCGGTATTGAAGTGAGGGCAATTAAGCCGAATTGCATCCTTCATTTTGGCGATCCAGCCGCGCGGAAGCCCCTCGTCGTCGCGATCATAAAAAAGCGGCACAACCTCTTGTTCAAGCAAGTCATAGAGAGCGTTTGCCTCAACATCATCTTGGTAGGTGGGGTCATCATAATTTTCCCCGTGTCCAATGGGCCAACCCGTCCGAACGTAATCTGCCTCATCCCACCAGCCATCTAGAACACTTAAATTGGGCAATCCGTTCATGGCTGCCTTCATCCCACTTGTGCCAGAAGCTTCTCGCGGACGACGAGGCGTATTTAGCCAGACATCACACCCGGCAACCATCATGCGCGATACGTTGATGTCATAGTTTGGTAAGAAGACCATGTTGTGAGTCATGTCTTCTTCCCGAATAAAATGAACAATCTGTCGAATAAGTTCTTTACCAGGAATATCTTTCGGGTGTGCCTTACCCGCAATGACAAATTGTACCTGCCGTTTGCTGCCTAGCTCACTTCCTTGAAGAATGTGCTTAATGCGATCTAAGTCGCGCAGAAACAGAGTTGCCCGCTTGTAAGTCGCAAATCGTCGGGCAAAGCCAATCGTCAAGACTGACGGGTCTAAAACCTCTCGAGCTTGGGCAAGTTCCCCTGTTGATGCCCCTCGTGCGAGGAGGGTTTTCTGTAGCCACTCCCGCACAAATACGACTAAATCAGAACGGGCACGTTCATGATTGCGCCACAGTTCCTCATCTGGAATCGAGGCCACACGCTCCCAAATTGGGCTCTCAACGGGAGCCGTGGGCCAGTCAGGCCCCAGATATCGCTCATACAGATCCTGGGTCGACTTTGCCACACAGCTATAGGCATGAACCCCATTCGTGATGGCGACAATGGGTACTTCGTTGAGGGGCAAGTTGGGCCACATCCCGGCAAACATTGAGCGAGATACGGCTCCATGCAGTTGACTGACTCCGTTAACAAACGTTGCCATCTTAATCGCCAGAATTGCCATGCTGAACGGTGCTGATAAGTCTCCCGGATTTTCTCGCCCGAGTGAGAGGAACTCTTCTTTGGGTAGCCCAAATTTTCCTGCGTAGTTGCCCAAATAATACATCACTTTATCGGGAGGAAACAGGTCAATACCGGCAGGAACAGGAGTGTGGGTGGTAAACAATTGACTCGATTGAACGACCTGCTGAGCCTCGGCGAAGGTCAGTCCATGGCCCTCGATCAGCCCGCGGAGACGCTCTAAGGATAAAAATGCGGAGTGTCCTTCGTTCATGTGATAGGCCGTAGGATTGAGTCCTAAAGCTCTCAACATCTTGACGCCACCAATGCCCAGCATGATTTCTTGATGAATCCGCAAGTCAATATCGCCGCCGTAGAGCTGATCTGTGATGTCTTGGTCGTATTGATTATTCGGCTCAATATTGGTATCCAACATGTAAAGCGGAACCGTGCCAATTTGAACTCTCCAAACCCGGGCATAGACGGTGCGCCCTGGATAGTCAACGGATATTCTCAGTTCTGAACCATCGGGATGCTGCTCAAGGTGAAGCGGCATATTGTAAAAGTCATTGATGGGATAGCGCTCTTGTTGCCAACCGTCTGCATTCAGATACTGAGCAAAATATCCTTCCTGATAGAGTAGCCCAACCCCAACTAAGGGCAAGCCCAAGTCGCTTGCTGACTTGAGATGGTCGCCGGCTAATACCCCTAATCCTCCCGAATAGATTGGCAGACAGGAGGTCAATCCAAATTCGGCAGAAAAATAGGCATAGCAGTCTTTAGGGTCTGATGCGATCGCACTCTGGTTAATCCGGGTTCCCAAGCGATGTTTGCGATACCACGTGCGCTCTTGTAGATAGCTGTCTAACTGCCGCACGGCTCGATCCATGTGAGCTAGGAAGCCTTCATCTTCAGAGACTTCCCGCAAGCGCTCTTGGCTAATGGTTCCCAACATCAAGACAGGATTATGATGGCTAGACTCCCACAAATCTCGATCGAGGCGACGAAACAAATCGGTCGCCTCATAATTCCAGTCCCAGTGCAAGTTGTATGCCAGCTTTCGTAACGGTTCAAGCTCTGACGGAAGGGCTGGGGAGACGTTGAATGTCTGGATTGGCTTCATGCGCTCAGTACTCTCTATCTCGACTAGGCCTATTCTCCCCCTTCTCCTAAAAAATCCCAATCTCTTAAGACTGTCTTTGTAAGTGTGGGCAAATAATCGGTATGTGCTTGAGTTAAGCACGGTGGCGCGGGTGCGGCGTGCACTACGCCTCTATTTATGTACTTGACACATTTTATAAATTGCTATGGATAGGTCAATCGCTCATTCATTTCTTAAGGAAAATTAAAGAATTTGGCTCGACTCGGTTCAAAAAATTTGCGGCTGTTTTGTTTAACAAGATGCATTTCGTGGTAAGCATTTTGGGTATTCTGAGAGCATCTGATACAGGCTGTTTGATCCATTTCGAATCTGAATGCCGCTTTAATTGCTCCTCATAAATGTTACACTACTTAACAGTGGAATCTGAATTGTGTGATTCGAAATGGGATTCGAGGTGGTTCTCATGCAGTATGAATGGTTGGCTATCTGGCGTATGTTCGGAGGCTGACGACTTTTCCTCTAGCTGTGTGCTGTAATCTAAGTGTCTTTAGATTTGTAAAGCGAATCGTTCACAGATGAGCCAGCAGATGTTGGATTTCGAGAGGTTAAAGTGATGTGTGTAACTAGGCAAGTGCGTCGCTCACCCTTAGCCAAGTTGTCCTTCAGGTGTTTTTTTTAGCCTTTGTGGATGTCAGATGTTCACTGCGATCGCGCTAATATCTGATGTGCTGAGTTCGAGTTCCAAATTCTTAACCTGCGTCCTCATTAATTCGAAGTAGATGCAGGGATGCAGGTAGGGCATGGGTAGGAATATTTCTGTACGTAATTGATTTTTAGACAATCTAGGGGTTTAGGCTTCGCTATGAAAACGGCTCGACCTACGACTGATCCAGTTCGTTCCTATCTTAAAGAGATTGGGCGCGTTCCCCTGCTGACCCACGAGCAAGAGGTGCTCTATGGGAAGCAAGTTCAACGAGTGAATAAGTTTCAATCCAGTAGAGACGATCTGGCAGATGAGCTAGGGCGTGACCCTACGTTGGATGAGTGGGCTCAAAAGGTTGGTTTATCTCCGGCTGAGCTGCAGCAGGCAGTCGACGAAGGGCAGTTTGCAAAGCGCAAAATGGTCGAGGCAAACTTGCGGCTAGTCGTGTCTGTGGCAAAGAAATACATCAAGCGGAACGTCGATCTGTTGGACTTGATCCAAGAGGGAACGATTGGGATGCAGCGAGGCGTAGAAAAATTTGATCCATCTAAGGGGTATCGATTTTCGACCTATGCCTATTGGTGGATTCGGCAAGCCATTACACGGGCGATCGCCGAAAAGGGGCGTACGATTCGCTTACCGATTCACATCACCGAAAAGTTAAATAAGATTAAGAAGGCTCAACGACAGCTTGCCCAAGAGTTGGGGCGTTCTGCCACGGTTGCAGAACTTGCGGATAATTTAGACTTGACTACCAAACAAGTCCGCGAATACTTAGAGCGATCGCGCCTACCTCTTTCACTTGATTTGCGTGTTGGAGATAATCAAGATACGGAACTTGGGGAACTGCTCGAAGACACCGGCCCCTCTCCTGAAGACTTTGCAGCTCAGTCTGCCCTTAGAGGAGAGTTAGAAAAGCTAATGGCAGATCTAACTCCTCAGCAGCAGGAAGTATTATCGCTGCGGTTTGGGCTCCGTGACGGGCAGACGATGACCCTAGCCAAAATTGGCGATCGCCTGAGTATCAGTCGCGAACGGGTGCGCCAAATTGAGCGTGAAGCGCTCACAAAGCTCCGTAAGCGTAAAGCTGACATGCGAGAATATCTGGCGAGTTGAGATGAGCCAGGTGGGGCAAGTGGGAATGCGCTGCCAGGCATTGACTAGAGGGCGATCGCTAGTGCCGT
>JBNPEG010000190.1:0-4457 GCA_051117555.1 Elainellaceae cyanobacterium
TAAAGGACTCTGGGACAATCATTCCGGGGCATGGGGGTATCCTCGATCGCACCGATAGCTATGTATTTACAGCGCCACTGGTCTATTATTTCATCACGCTATTTCTACCGTTGCTGGAGAGATAGGGGCGCTGAGTGGAGCGATGAAACGATTCCCACATCTCAAGAGGCGATCGCCAGAGATATCTAGATCCCCGGCTTCTGATACCAGCGCCTGATAATGTGCCAATACGTTTATCAAGAAGCCGGGGATCTGGTGCAGAAGAGATTCGGTTGAGAAGAATGCGATCGCATTCTTCTCAAGCTGCCGACTGACGAGAGCGGAGCAGTTGAACAAAATCATCGCTGACGGTGTGATCGCGGGTATCGGCTGCATATTGAATCAATTCTTCTCGCAATGCGAGTGCATCTTTCAATGGCATGAGTTTTGCCAACAAAAAGTAAACGCCTCGAAAGCGAGGATCACCCAAATGCTTATTAGGGCGATCGTTTTGATCACCAATAAAGGTTTGAACGATAAAGAACTCCATGATTTTATCGTGGCGAAAATGCCATTCTTTGGTGGGTTCTCCTTGGCTATCCACGCCCTGTCGCAATGTAACCATCTTGTGGCGTTCCATGCATCGCAGCTCATCATAAAAGTCTGCTTCAGGAATAGCAGTTCGATCGTGTAAGCGCATGTCATAGACGCATTCAGAAAACCAATCTAGTTGGAAGCTTTCTAAATGCAGTCGGTGATAGTCGTCTGCCATGAGCTTATACTGCTGTTCTTGTAGGCGAAACAGGTTAGGCGGCTCACCACTGGCAATCATCTGAGTCACAAGGGTTAAATCCATCGGATTGGAGAGAATGCGCCGGGCAGCGGTAAGTTCTTCCCTTGGCTGGTGTGGATTAAGTGCCTCTTGCAAGAATTTTTTACATGCTTGCGTATAAGCTTCGTCTTGAATTGGTGCATCATGGGGCAGCATTAACTGACGGGTATCAAGAAAGTCTTCAACCTGGCGGCGCTTTAGCGGTTGCAACACGTATGTTGTTGCAGTTGCCGGAGGACGCCACTCCAACGGCTGAGTCGTCATGATGATATTGCCTTTGAAATAGTTTTCAACGAAGCGAGTAATGGTTGAACGGGTATCGGCAGTGACTTCATTCAGACCATCAATGCAAATGTCAATTGCGCCGCTGTAAATCAGGTTGCGCAAAAACGCCGGATCTTTGGCTAAGCCGTGCAGCTTGGCTTGAATCGCCTTCTCAACTCCCTCTGCACAACGATCGGCAGGGAGAAACACGATAATGGGTGTGGGTTGAATCACATCTCGCAACTTATTCCAAACTGTCTTTTTGGAGGGCTGTTGCAAAGAGCGCAGAATCAGGTGTCGCAAGAACATCGTCTTCCCTAATCCTGATTCGCCTTCTAGAATGATTTGCCCCTTGATTGCAGGAATGGCGGTTTGCAACGGTCGCTTGACTCCCGTGGCTTTGTTTTCAACATCAGACTCTGGAAAGTAAACATCAGGACTGAATCCGTCTAATCCTGCATTGGCAAGCAGAGATTCTTGAAAGGGGGCAAATAACCGCGCTCGAAGAAATGGCACCCAGCTAATGGCAAAACCCACATAGCCTAGCCCGGTGATGCGCCGCACCCAAGGATTCCAGAAGAAGATGGCTTGAATCTGGGGAAACTTGGGATAAAAGAAAACCAGCAGTAGCCAAAATAGCGCGTGGCCAATCCAAATATCACGACCAATCCAAATGCCACGCCACCACTCTAGAGAAATAATGACATCATGCACAGAGGCAGCCTGGGTTGATCGAATTGCTCTCAGATTACTGAGATGCCTTCGCAGCAACGGAAGATCATCAACTTGCCAAGACCCTGCCTCAACAATATTGGCAATGTGGCGCGGCCACTCGGCACGAATTTTTCGAGGTAGTTCGTTGTCAGACGGCCAAGCCTTGGCAAACGCAGTTAGTACTCTAACGGCTTCGTTATGGGAAAGCCGATTTGGATCGGGAGCATAGGCTTCGTCTCGCACACCGAGCCATTGAATTAGAACAAGAGCATCTTCATCGGCATTACTAAGGAAATAAGCCAGAAACCGGAACTTGCTAGCAATAGGCTGATTGAGATTAACCGCATTCAGTGCCTGCAGCATTATTTCATTCACCACCTCGGGATCATCAACAGGCCCAATTTGACTCAAGGCATCTGCTGCGTGTAATGACGCTTCTCGACCCGTAAATTTTGATAGATCTTGATCATAATAGCGAAATAGTTGGTAATAAGATTTAACTCTTTTTTGTTCTTGAAGCAGAGCTGAAATTTGAGATGCTTGGCCTGCCGCCACCTCTCTCTTTGTACCTAGGGCATGAGCTACCGCAGAGCGAATGTCGCTATCAATACTGGAGTCGGCAATCACATCAAAGAGCTTGGGAGCTAAGTCTACTAATGCTTCCCCCATGCCGCCTAAAGCAAAGGCTGCGGCAAAACGGATGTCACGATCGGCATCGGTGTCAATAACCAACTCAGACAGTTTTGGGGCTTGCTCTGCTGCTGCTTCCCCCATGTTGCCTAAGGCAATGGCTGTCGCAAAACGGATATCGCGGTTGGCATTGGTGTCGATAACCAACTCAGACAGTTTTGGGGCCTGGTCTGCTGCCGCCTCTCCCATATTGCCCAAAGCAATGGCTGCCGCATAACGGATATCGCTATCAGCATTAGAGTCAATGAACACCTCACCAAGCTTCGGAGCTTGCTCTGCTGCTGATTCTCCCATGCTACCCAAAGCAATGGCTGCTGCTGCACGGATATTGCTGTCGGCATTGGGGGCAATGAACACCTCAATGAGCTTTGGAGCTTGATCTGCTGCTGCCTCCCCCATATTGCGTAAGGCAACAGCTGCCGCAAGACGGATATGGCGGTCGGCATTGGTGTCGATAACTAACTCAGACAGTTTTGGGGCTTGCTCTGCTGCTGATTCTCCCATGTTGCCTAAGGCAACAGCTGCCGCATAACGGATATCGCGGTCGGTATTGGAGTCAATGACAAACTCAAATAGTTTTGGGGCTTGCTCTGCCGCTGCTTCTCCTATTTTGCCTAAAGCATCGGCTGCTACATAACGGATGTCGAGGTCAGTATTGGAATCGACAACCAACTCACTGAGCTTCGGGGCTTGGTCTGCCGCTGCTTCTCCCATGCTGCCGAGAGCATTGGTTGCCGCAGCACGGATATCGCTTTCGACATCTGCGTCGATCACCACCTCACCGAGCTTCGGGGCTTGGTCTGCTGCTGCCTCTCCCATGTTGCCGAGGGCATCGGTTGCCGCATAACGAATATCGCTGTCGGCATCCGCGTCGATGACTACCTCAACAAGCTTCGGTGCTTGGTCTGCCGCTCTTTCTCCCATGCTGCCGAGGGCACGAGCTGCTGCTGCACGAGGTTCTACAGGGGTTTTCTCGTCTTCAAATAGTCTGACGATTTGCTTGAATGTTTCTTGTGAAATTTCTAGCTCTGGCTGCAAGGTTTCAAGTTCAAATTCAGCCAGTTTGTTTAGAGCTTCTGCCCACACCAGCGGGTCTTTATCGTCAAGTGCGGCTAGGATTCCCCTAAGCTGCCAGGGCTGCAGTTCAGGTTTCTCAGGTTCTTCTTGAGCGATGCCCCAGCCGATTGTTAATCCCAGAGTGAGAATGAGGCTTAAAACACCACAGAGAATTCGAACGCTCCATCGTCGAGCACTAACTGGAGTGATTCTTCTCCTACAATTCCCAGATCTGCCGTTGCTGAGCATGATTTGCGCGACTTTGCTTTTACTAGAAGTTATATCGTGCAATCCACCGATTCAGCTAAGACTTGCAAATTCTTCAAGCAGTTTTAGCAGAGTGATGTAATGGGGCGATCGCCCCATTATTTTGGATTTTTGATTGAGGAGAGATCGCACGGGCACATGAACCCAAATAGGTATAGGTAGGAGGGCGATCGCGTTTGGTGTCAGAAGATAAGGGGCGATCGCCTCGCTATCATCGGTATTTATCTCCGGATGAATTTATTATCACGCCCGATCAATTCATGGGATTTTGATATTGAACAATGGTGTCGGAGGGGCGGGTTTTGATTGTCGGAGGGGCGGGTTTTGATAGCACCGTATCGAAACTTCCTACCAACGTGTTGTCTAAACCCGCCCCTCCGAAATCTACCAATGCGTTGTCTAAACCCGCCCCGCCCCCGCGTCCACGGCACATCATGATATTCCCAAAATCATTCGCGGATTCAAACCATTGTCTACCCGACCAATAAACCCAATGCGCCGAACACCTGGAATACCCGTTTGGCAACGTAATTTTTAATATTCGCATCGCGTCTTGTAGGGGCGATGTATGTATTTAGCGTAACGCCCTAAAGATCCCCCTAAATCCCTAAAAAGCGGGACTTCAGCAACCTGTAGATAGCCCCCTTTTCAAGGG
>JBNPEG010000007.1:0-4387 GCA_051117555.1 Elainellaceae cyanobacterium
ATTCAGGAGTAGGATAACAAGAAGCTAATTGGAAGTAAATTTTTTTGCGAAATCAGTAAAAACTAATTCCCTATTTCAGAACCAGAGGGCTCGTCCGTCGTCCGATTTGCGCCCAGTCTGGCTTAAAACCGACGCCAGCGTGTCCAGCGGTTATTGAAGAATATCTTTATCCAGAGGATTTAGTGGCGTATAATCAATCCAATCCTCAGCTCGACTCGGCGATGGAGGTTTCATCGTCCTCGGCCTATACCGATTATTTGCATTTACCAGAGGCGATCGCATTCACTTTGAGGTGCATATCGCATAACCATCGTCTCCAAAGCGAGGCTTCTCAGTGACTTAGCCCTGATCTTTCCCCTGTCATCCGTAATCTCACTCTGCCAGCTTGAGTCCACACTCAGCACACCCTGTTTGAACTGCATGACAGGCTCAAGTTTACGATCGTCAAGGAGTGCAAAGCCCCATGCCCGTAGTAACCAGCGACAACATTCAATTAGATGCGCTAACCGAGGAAGAACGTCATGCCCTCGATATCCTCCAAAGCTTGCCAGAGGATGATTTCAATTACCTCAAAGACCTCATGGAGTTAGACATTCCAGGGGTTGTAGGACCGACGACATTGACTAAGTTTATCGAACTCGCAACCGATTGCGGCCTTAAACTCGATGATGCGGGGGTCAATGCGTTTAAGGATGCTCATGACCTTGGCAATGAAGGAGTTCTTCGCGGCGTGATTGGTCCGCAAACGGCAGAGTTTTATTACGACACCATTATCGATAAAATTACGCCGTCTGCATCCGCTGACTCCGGTCGGCGCATCAACAAAACCGGACTCCAGCTTGTCAAAGAATTTGAGGGACTAGCAAGACGGCTCCCCGATGGCCGTATTGCGGCCTATCTAGATGTCGTCGGCATTCCGACGATTGGGTACGGACATACTAAAGACGTGAAGATGGGGCAGATTATTACGGTGCAAAAGGCAGAAGAATTTTTGCTAGAAGACCTTAAAGTGGCAGAATCTGCGGTTGCCGATTTAGTACAAATTCCAATTAACGACAGCCAGTTTTCAGCGTTGGTCAGTTTTGCCTTCAATGTTGGCACCGGAGCCTTATCCCGATCGACGCTTTTGAAAGAACTGAATCGCAAGAAGGAAAAAGAGGCTGCTGACCAATTTCTGCGCTGGGTGAGAGCGGGAGGTCGCAAATTGCCAGGTTTGGTGAGACGGCGGCAGGCAGAGCGCAAGCTGTTTCTGAGCTAAATTGCAGAATGACAGCGAACCGGAACATAATCGCCACATCCATTATCTAGAATAAAAGCAGCCTCATTCTCTTCGTTGGCGTTGAAGATGATCTTCTCTTTCGTGCAGTGGAGCGATCGCCCATCGATCATCCCACAGGTAGCCAATCTTTGAGGCTGACTAGAATTTCATCATCAAGGATGTGGGGCATGGCTTGGAGAATGTTCAGGAATCGCATCGTAGGGGATCGCGTCCCTATTCCCGTTCTGGCGAGCGGAATTGGGCTAATGCTGGGTGTGGGATGGTGTTCCCCAATGGCGATCGCCCTCACCCCCCTCGGTCCTCCCCCTGATATGAGCTTGCTGAATGACTCAGAGGCCATTCCAGCAGATCCAACCGTTGTCACCAGCGACACGTTCTCTCAAGCTGAAATGACCATTCCCAGTCTCTGGTGGGCAGATGACCAGTTTGGCGGCAAACTGATTGAAAATTGGGCAGCGTATCCGATTACGACAGGTGATTCTGCTCATGTAGACTTGGTCGTGAATCGGCAAATCTGGAGTTTGCTGTCCTATCTAGAGCGCTATACCGTTTTGAGCAAATTTGGCACATCTGCGCGAGATTTTGGCTACAGCACGCGTATTTTTAACCGTCAGGGTGAGCCGTTAGCGGCTTATTTGTGCACGTTTCCAGTCACCGTGACGCATCAAACCCCGGCAGACGGAGAATCCGCCATCTCGCCTCTAGATTCAACGGACGAGTCTGCCCTCCCCGTAGAATCACCTCCCCATGCAGGCACGGGAGGCGGTTCCGCTACCGAAATAAATTCGCCAAATGCGTCTGCCGAGCGGGCTCAATCGACCCCCAATGAGGTGGCTGCCATGCCAAGCTGCCGAGTCAATCTGGATTCGTCAGGAGCCGGGGCATTTCGCAGTCGGTCTAACCCGTTTGACGCATTTTAATCCAGTGTTGACGATACTGTTCGAGTGCCTCATCCGGTAGCGGCAGCAGAAATTCACTGCGCTCAATCTGCTCAGAGTTGGGCAGCATCACTGAGTTGTCTTGCAAGGGATCAGGCAGATCGCTTCGATCGAATGCCGCTAATACAGGAGAGGCCGCGGAACTCAAGAGAGAAATCTGAATGGCGATCGCCTCCTGCCAGCAAAAATTAATCCACTCTGCAATCAGGGCGTTGGTTGTTTCGTCGTCGCGCTCAGCATTCGGTGCGTTCGAGTTTGCGGATGCTAGACGCGCCGGACGCACCCACATATCTGCTGTCAGTGCCGTGCCCGCAGTCGGCACCACGGCTGCAATCATTGGATTGCGACGCACCACTGGCAATATATCGGTTGACCACCCCACCGCTAACCAGGTGTCTTCTAGCCTGAGTGGCTGGAGGTACGCATTCGAGGTATAAAGCTTTACCTGCTGCTGAAGTGCTGCCAGTTCAGAGGTGAGATCGCGGATACTTTCAAGATTCTCGGTATTTAAGGATTCGCCTAGCTTTTTTAGAGTCAGCCCAATCACAGCCCTCGGACTATCGGGTAGCGAAATTTTACGCTGAATGTCGTCTCGCCATAGATCATTCCAGTCGGATGGAGCCCACCCAAGCTCTTCAAATTTGTCAACTCGATAGGCGATCACCAGGCTCCCCCATCGATAGGGAGCTGCCCAAATCTCACCCTGATCTGAAAGAAACCCTTGGCGATCGCGCCGGGCAATCTGCTGCCATTTTCTGGACAGGGCATTCCACGACACGTCTGGTAGATCTAGCGGTTGAATGAGGTCTTGGCGAATTGCAGGAGCCAGCCAATAATCACCCAGCGTCACTAGATCGGCAGGGGACGGCGGGCGAGAGGGTTGGTTGGGGAGCGGAAGAGGGAGGGGCCGGCGGGACTGTTCGGCTGGAGTTGCCCAGGTTTGCAGCAGGTCATAAATCTCGGCAAGCTGACCCACAGGAGAAAAATCGAGGGGTACATTTTGCTGGAGAGTTTTTTGAAATAAATCGAGCAGTTGAGACGGCATCGAGTTAGTCAAAAATCGGACGCTCATCGCCGATCGATTGCGTCGGCTACAGCCTCCTAAAAGCTGACCGAGCATGATTAGGCTGGCTCCTTTCAAGAGCGATCGCCGACTCAATGATGCGTTACGCATGGCTGATAAAAAATAGCTGACCCATTCTAATCATTATGACTCTGGGGTTTTATGTTCGACACCAAAGCCCACTAAATCAATCACGGTGGGAGGCTTGCCAGCCGGAGGTTTTTGGTAGGTGACAATCGTTCTCAATCGCAGGTCGGGCGCAATCAGACGCATCTGATCAACTGCAACAGACCGACTGTAATAGGTAATCATTTCTAACGTGTGTCGGGCGGGCTGATAGGTAAATCGTCCGGCGATCGCCCCAGCTTCTGAATAGCCTTGATCGCGCAGGTAAAAGCCCTGAATCACCTCACTGTCTGCATCGCTAACGTAGGCAGCAACGGGCAGATGAGCGAATTCAGGAAGCGATATATCAGCAGCGACATGATTATCTGGCACAAACAGCGCCTTTAGGCTCATAGACACCTCTTCACCCGTTTCGGATCGAGTATCAAAGGCGATCGCAAACCCTGGACACGCCTCATCTGCTTGGGCAGCATCCCGATCAAGTTTAATGGCGTCAAACCCGTCTGACGAATCTGAACCCGATAATATTTGCTGCTTTTCGGTGGAATCTAGCGTGTTAACGCGAAATTCGGTATAGGAGCGCTCAATCTCTCCGTTGAGCACTGTATGATAAGTTCTTTCTGTTTTCCACTGTCCTGCACAGGCTGAAAAAAAATCTTGAAAGCTTAGCATAAACCTTGCATGATACGGCTAATTTCTCAATATCATCGATATCATCGATTAACTGAATCAACTCAAATTTTAGAAGGATTGCCCTTTCTCAATTTTGCCAGACCCAGAGAAGCTCGAAGCTCAAAAATTTAACTTGGTTTTTCCTAGGGTTTTATAAAATCGGGGTAAATTCTTATTAATATTCCAACTTATATCGAGTCGAGTTTATAGTAAATCACGAACCAAATTTAATTGATTTGGGTCGGGATCGGAGACATCAATCTTAAATCAAAGGTTTGGAAATAAAATTCTCGAAAGACGTGGCATACC
>JBNPEG010000176.1:0-4369 GCA_051117555.1 Elainellaceae cyanobacterium
TTGTCATCGGAGTCATCCTCAGCCGAGTCATCCTCAGACAATAACCAGGCAGGCAGCAACACGTAGCCGATTCTATCGACGCTTCTTACGACGCTTTTTCCGGGAGCCAGCCAACGCAGCCGGTTGAAACCCGGATGACGCTATGGGTGAATTTGCGGACACCGGATGGCGATCGCCCTCTGGAGACTCCTCTGCTAAGGCGACATATTTCTGGTTTTGTTCTCGAATGCGGGCTGCATCATCGTCATAGAAGAAAGACAAGAGCGCAAATCGCCGTCCCCGCGTTATTGGCGTTGCTTCGTGCAACAGCGAACACGAAAAAATCAGGGCTTCACCGACACCAGGTCGATAGAGCTGGTTGCCAAATTCGGGAAACCGTAGATATCCTCCGTCATAGTCGCCAGTGTTAAGATTGAGCGTCATTGCAAAGCGACGATGAGCCGTGCCTTTGGTCGTATTGTCTCGATGGCGATTAAAAAAGCCGTGATGCTGGGCTTCATAACATGCCACCAGATGCCGTTCGAAGCGAGTAATCTGAAACTGAAACGCCTTAGCGATTTCAGGCTTAACTCGCCGCAGGATGAGATGATTCACCCGGTCTAACAGCTTGGATTCGATGATAGGAAAATCTCGTCGCTGCTTAAATGAGTGATCCAGAATTTCGACCGTCTTACCGTCAATCTGTCGCATAAAGCCAGAATCTCGCCCGCCATCTGCCTCATACAAATCGATTAAGTATTGACAGAACTCGGGCTCGAAAACGCGAGGAATGAATAAAACGGGTGCTTGCGAAGCGCCAACTGATGTCGGAGGAGCCGTAGATAGCGGTGTAATGGCATCAAAAATCTGATCGACAAATCCATCCGGTTTCTCTAACGGAAATATGCGCAAGATGCGAAGCATCGGATCAAGAACAAAGACAGTGGGGGAATAGCGAGTCTCGTGTTGCGCTTCAGGTTGGCACACTCCATATTGCAAGCTAACCCGGCGCTCGTCATCCCAAAAGAATTTGCAGTACGTCGGGATTTTGATCTGCGCATCAAGATGGCGATCGCCCGGATCGATACTCACCCCTAAAAAGGGCACGTTTAGAGCCTGCAACTGCTCCTGGCGATCGCAAAACTCATCCACCACCCGCTTGACCCGTTCATTTTGGGTGCTCCCAAAGAAAAACAAAATCAAATAATATCCCCCCACCGTATCGAAGTGGTAGTTGGGGTTTGAAGAGGATGGCAAGGTAAACCAAGGAACCGGATCACCCGGAGCAAGATAAGTCATGATGGCCAGATCAGGCTAAGGGGTTGCAAGCAGATTATCGTTTCTCAACCACTAACCTATGCGAAGATTCCGTCTAACGCCTACTGAATGTAAGCCACTGTAACACCCCGCCCTCCATCTGCTTGATCTGCGAATTCATAGTGTGACACTTGCGGATGACGCTGCAAGAAATCATGGACGCCTCGCCTCAGCTTGCCAGTTCCAAATCCGTGGATGATCCATAATGCGCCTGGAGGCGCACTGGCGATCGCCCGTTCTAAGGTCAGTTCAGCATCAGACACTCGACTTCCCCGCAGATCAATCGTATTTTTCGAGGTGCGAATGGCAGGAGCTGAAGCAGGTTGGGGGGGGGCAGGAACAGGCTTTGGCTCAGCGGGTTTTGGCTTGTCAGGAAGCTCTGCCTTTTCACCTTGCAATGATTCTATATCGGCCAGGGACACCGTCATTTTCATCATGCCAAAGCGAACAGTGAGTTCACCATCGTCATCGGGCGCAGTCATCACCTCAGCCGTTTGCCCCAATTTGGGAATGCGAATGCGATCGCCCACGTCGGGACGAAAACCCGGCTTGGGTTTAGCGGGTTGCTGTTGTGACGGGAGACGTCGTTCAGCGATGCGATTGAGCTCATCAGTTGCCTGTTGAGCCTCTTGAGCCGTTGTTGTGCCCTGCTGCAATCGGCGGATGACCTTGGCAATTTCCCCACGAGCTTGGGCGATCGCCTGCTGGATAGCTTGCTCTTGCTGCTGCTGGAGATCTCGCTCCCGCTCTTTTAGCATCGCCGCTTTACGAGACACTTCATCGTGTAACTGTTCGGCACGTCGAAGCAGTTGCGCTGCTTCTTGGGCTTTGGTTTCTTGCTGCCGCCGTTGAGATTCGAGCCCTGCAATCACCTGGTTCACGTCTTCTGTTGCGCCCAGTCCGACATAGCCGCGCGCCGGTTCAATGACGTCGGGATTCAGCCCCAGCCGACTGGCGATCGTCAGCGCATTCGATCGCCCCGGAATGCCCCAGAGCAGCCGATAGGTTGGAGATAGCGTCACGTCGTCAAATTCAACTGATGCGTTTTCAAACCGTTCGTCTTGATACTTCAGCGCCTTCAGTTCACCAAAGTGAGTTGTCGCCACCGTCAGCAGCGCATGATCTGCGAGATAGCGCAGCAGGGCGATCGCCAGCGCGCTACCTTCTAGAGGGTCGGTTCCTGCACCCACTTCATCTAAAAGAACTAACGAATTTGAATCCTGCTCGTTGAGCATGTCTAAAATTCGGCTGATGCGTCGAATATGCCCCGAAAACGTAGATAGGCTTTGCTCGATAGACTGTTCATCTCCAATGTCTGCCAAAATGTGATCAAACCACGGAATCTCGACAGGTTCGCGCGCAGGCAAAAATAATCCAGCCTTTGCCATCAGAGATGCCAGCCCTAGCGTTTTGAGGGTCACCGTCTTGCCGCCTGTATTGGGTCCCGTAATAGCGACGACGCGGGTTTCAGGTTGAATGACCAGATCGATAGGCACCACGTCTGGTCCTTGTTCGTGCTGATGTTGCCAGACCAACAGGGGATGCCGCAACTGACGCAGCACGATGCGGTCGTTTTGATGGCGGTCGACAAATCGAGGCGGATTGGCCTTTAACCATAGACTGTATCGAGCCCGAGCGGTTGCCAGATCAAGCGTCGTGGCGATCGCCAATAGCCTTTCCAAATCTGGTTTCACCTCTGCGACTCGTTCGCTCAGTGCTCGACAGATGGCGTCCTCTTCGGCCTGTTCGCGCCGTTGGGTTTGACGAAGCTGATTGCCAAGATCCACGACAGCATGGGGTTCGATGTAGAGGGTTGCCCCACTAGTCGAGGTGTCATGCACAATGCCACGCACTGCATCTTTTTGCGGAGCTTTAACCGGAATCACAAAGCGATCGCTCCGTTGGGTAATCACAGATTCCTGGATCGCTCCACTATGTCGCTGTAAGAGTCGATTGAGAACCTGATAGATGCGATCGCGCAGATGCTTGAGCGTGTCTCGAATATCGGCCAGTTTAGGACTAGCGCGATCGGCAACCTTGCCCCGATCGTCGATGCAATGACGAATATCGTGTTCAAGCTCTGGATAGGTTCGGAGCTCAGCAACCAAGGCTTGCAACACTGGCACCTCAGACTGGGCATCGATGGTACGCCGCAGGTGTCGAGTGGCGGACAGCGTTGTGGCAATGTCTAAAAGCTCTATCCCGGTCAGAATGCCTTGCCGCTCAGCTCGTTCGAGTGCATCTCCAATATCTTGAATACCTTCAAATTTGAGCCCTGTCGTGAGCGTATTTTCAAGGTGATACACCTCTTGCGTTTGCGCCAGCAACCGTTGGCTTTGGGCGATCGCAGTGGGAATAGCAAGACGGCGTGCTGCTGTTGCTCCAAGCTTAGTCGCTGCAAACGTTGCCAGGTGGTGACAAACTCGCGACCATTCTAATAGCTCTAATGTCTCAGATTGAATCAATTAGAAACAGATGGGATAAAGGACGCAATGTAAATAAATTGAATCAAAACGGGCGATCGCACTCTCACATGTCATCACCCCTCATTTATCTTAGTAAAAGCTCTCTGTCCCCACAATCTGCCGTCCGCCAGAATCGAGCTATGTCTAAGTTGAAGCGGTACTCCCATCGACCAGATCGCTCATCCCACCCGCGTCCCGCACAGATATCCAAACAGATATCCAATAAAAAACCGACAAACTCCGTGTAGAAGATGTCGGTCAGTCGTGTGTTCCCTGTTGATGACTCGGCTAGAGTTGAGTCATCCTTAGTATGTCTGGATTGGGCGAATCGAGTCGCGATCCGGATCATTAGCACGTGTGATTTTCATCACAGCAACTTTCTGCTATTTACGGATTCATCCGTTTTTGGCAAAACGTCTCGCCTTTTGTGATGTGTCATACAATGAAACAATAAGAAATAGAAAGACATGTTACTTCACGTCGAGGGGATACACCATGGCAGATGACAAGAACTACTCTTGGAAGGGCAGCCCCAATGCGGGTTTAGTGCTAAGCATCTTGGCTGTTATTGGGGCGATCGCTCTCGTCCTTGCAGGCTTTAACTAATT
>JBNPEG010000225.1:0-5461 GCA_051117555.1 Elainellaceae cyanobacterium
CGCGCTAGTATTGAAAACCTCAAGATGAGTCCCGTTGACTGGATGCTGATGGCAACCCTGCGTGAGTCAGAAAATCTTCTCTTCCCAGTTGACCCGGATGCTCCCGATCTCTTTCGTAACCTGGGTGGAATGACCAAATCATGGGAAATGAAAGGCTGGACACGGGAAATTTTAGGATATTCAACGGTTGATTATCATCATGCCTATTTAGTCGGTGATTTGAGAGCGATTAGAACCGCAAATGAGGCGATCGCCAATGGTGGCGTTGCGTTTTTGCTAATCACTGCGAGCGGTCTACTCGAAGACGACGCCCATCAAACCAAACGTCAAAGTAGAATCGCTCATCCTCTTGCCGTTCCCGATCACTGGATTACGCTGGTTGGCGATGCGACTATTCAATCTGGCATGTTTTGGAATCCAAATAGCGGGCATGTCGGATTTGATGCCTATAGCTGGGCGTCTCGCAAACGAATTGATATCAACAAAGGCGTCTTTAGGAGATTTTTCTGGGGAGTGGTGACAGGTCAACCGTGACAGCCTAGCTACTTAACCCGTTTCAAATTCTTAGAAACATATGAAGCTTTTTGAAATATACCCACCCAAATCTCGAACGTTATGGTTATCCTGTCGAGTAAGACACCCAAGAATTTTCGTTAGCAATCGAGTTAATCGGTGTCTTTAAACTCAATCCCAGTAATGGTGGTCAAGATATCCGAGATATCTGATTCGAAACCTAAATCTTTTTCTATGAAAAAGACAGATCTGGGGGTGGATAAAGTTTAATTGACTCATCTGTAGCGTTCCTTGACCTCACGTTGATTGTGTAAGGTTTGACATCATTCATGAGAAAGCTTCGTTTCGTTTTATTCTGTAGTCTTGGCATCGCACTATTCTTTAGCATTTCGCTGATTCAAACGCCAGCTTCATCCATTACGCAGTCAACGACCCACTCGTTACGAGTTCAAGAGCCTCTATCATCGGTTCTTCAAACACCCCCAATCCCGGAGCAGCCCTTTTTGTCGCCCGCGTCGGCCAGGACATTCTCGGGCGATCGCCCTGATTTGCCCGATTTTGCACCCGATTCCTTTCCGGATGCCTTGAGTCCCTCCGATGCTGTCAAGGCATCAGCGACTGCAGACGCAGACTCTGACGAATCATCTGCCATTCAGGCATCGACTCTTAATGCAGATCTTAAGCCGTTTGAAGAGGTTATTAGGGGATTAGACTCGCTGCCCGGTTTGTTCACGATATATCACGATCGGAACAAGGTAAAAACCTATTTAGAAATTCAACCCAACCAGCTCGATCGAAATTTTCTCTTTGCATCGAGTTTGGAGTCAGGTATCGGAGAAATTGGGCTGTTTAGTGGATGGCCTGTTCGAGATTTTTTGTTTCAATTTCGGCGAGTCCAAGATTCCGTTCAGTTTGTCATACCCAATACGTATTTCCAGACTGCATTAACCGATCCTCAGCGTCGCTCAGTCGAACGCTCATTTAGTGATTCGGTGCTAGCAACCGTGCCCATTGCAAGCATTCATCCTGAGCGGAATACGCTTCTCATTGATTTGAATGCCTTAATCTCGAATGGCAATGACTTGCCCGGACTTTCTCAAGAATTTTCGTGGATACTAGGCTCTACGTATACGACTAATCGAGAAACGTCTTATATTCAATCGATAAAAGCATTCCCTTTGAACTTAGAGATTGATTCGGTCTATGGGTTTTCAGGAATTGGGGAATCTCCGTTTGCATTAGAATCCGTTCCTGATTCTCGCAGTTTCAATCTCACCATTCATTACAGCATTTCTCAACTGCCTCACAATAATCACTATCGTCCTCGACTCGCAGATGAGCGAGTTGGATATTTTGTCACAGCGTTTCAGAATCTGTCGGAATCTATTCAGCGAGAATCGTTTGTTCGATACATTCACCGATGGCACTTAGAGAAGCAAAATCCAGAGGCATCTCTCTCACCGCCTAAGCAGCCCATCGTATTCTGGATCGAAAATGCTGTTCCCGAAGACTATCGAGACGCAATTCGAGACGGCATTCTGGCGTGGAATGCGGCGTTTGAGACGATCGGTTTTCAACATGCGATCGAAGTCCGTCAAATGCCGGATGATGCACCGTGGGACCCGGCTGATGTGCGATATAACACCATTCGATGGTCTAACTCGTTTCGATGGGGCGCAGCTATTGGTCCGTCGCGGATTAATCCACTCACCGGAGAAATTCTCGATGCCGATATCGTTATCGATGCTAATATGCTGCGCTTTGTGCAAGAGCAGCATGACGTATTTTCTCAAGCGTCTCAAGCATCTCAAACCGCAACCACGGCTGCTCAACTCGGACGAATGGCTCCTCTGCTCTGCCGTCAAAGTGTTGGGTTGCCTTATCAACAATGGATACAAATGCGGTCTGCCTCAGATAGTGGCGATCGCTCCTCTCTGAATGCGACCGATCTACGCTCAATGGCGTTGCCAATGCTGCATAATCATCATCTCTGTTTTGGCATGGAGACTGCGAATCAGGCTGCAATGGGTGCATTATCGTTAACCCTGGTTGATCGGGTGTTGCCTAGCAGCGAGGAGATGCAAACGTATGTCAGCCAATATTTACGCTATCTGATTGCCCATGAAGTGGGCCATACTCTGGGGTTGCGCCACAATTTTCGAGGCAGTACCTTGCTGTCTCCTGATGAGCTTAACGATCCTGAGCTAACGGCACGTAAAGGTTTAGTGTCTTCCGTGATGGACTATGTGCCTCTTAATCTGGCACCCGAGGGAGTTGAGCAGGGGAATTATTTCCCGACTCAGATAGGTCCCTACGATCAGTGGGCGATTGAGTATGGGTATACGCCTACCGAGGCAGTCAGTCCCCAGTCAGAACGACGCGATTTGCAGGCGATCGCCCAGCGCTCTCCCGAACCCGACTTGGCATACGGCACTGATGAAGACAGCTTTGACTTGCTCGATCCAGAAACCAACGTGTTTGATTTGAGCAACGATATGCTGCGCTATGCTCAGTGGCAGATGGATAATGCTCTCGCCATTTGGGATCGACTCGATCAGATTTATCCGTTGCCGGGCGAAGGCTACAGTGAACTGCGCGATCGCTTCAACGTGGTGTTTAGTCATTACTTTAGCAATGCGCTCACGGCAACGCGATATATCGGTGGGCAACGATTTAATCGAAATCAGCGGGATGACCCAGGAGCCCGACCTCCCTTTGAGTTGATTTCGCTAGACAAACAGCGCGAAGCATTGTCGGTACTGCAAAAATATGTGTTTGCAGACGATGCATTCAACTTTTCGCCCGACTTAATTAATCAGTTGGCGCCCTCTCGATGGATGCATTGGGGCAGTTTTCCCGCAATCTTTCGCCTCGATTATCCGGTGTATGACAATATTCTGTTTTTGCAGAGCATTGCTCTGAGTGATGTGTTGTCATCTGAGCGGCTTGCCCGATTGCGAGATGCTGAATTTAAATCAGACACTCAGGACGTGATGTCGCTTTCAGAACTATTCGAAACATTACAGACTGGGATTTGGTCTGAAGTTCTTTCGTCAAACGAATCTGGCAATATTTCGACTCTGCGGCGTGGATTACAGCGTCAGCATCTTTCCATCTTGACGAATATGGTTCTCCGAGATGCTGATGCTCTACAGAGTTCGACCGATCTGCTAGATTTTATTATCACAATTCAAACGCTCAATCCCCCCGATGATGCTCGTGTGATTGCACGGTATCAGCTTCAGCAACTCCAAGAGGCGATCGCCCCTGCCCTACGCCGCCATCGACGTGATATGGACACGGTGACACGAGCCCACCTTGAGGACGTGAGCGATCGCATTCAAAAAGTCTTAAGCGCTCCCGTCATATCCGGTTAAATAAAGCCCCTCCTGATACAGGAGGGGCTTTTTCGAGCATACCGTTGATCAGCTTTAAGCTGGATGGGTTAAGCAGATGCGTCAGCCATTACTGGATAAACGCTAATCTTCTTCCGGCTCTTACCCTTTCGTTCGAAGGTCACGACCCCATCGACCAGCGAAAAGAGGGTATCGTCACTGCCTCGTCCCACATTAACGCCAGGATGAAACTTGGTGCCACGTTGCCGAATCAAGATGTTGCCTGCTTTGACAACTTGACCGCCATAGCGCTTTACGCCTAGTCGTTGCGCGTTTGAGTCACGACCGTTTCGTGTACTCCCTGTTCCTTTCTTATGAGCCATCGCCTTACCTCGTGTCCTCTCGTATTTATTGTATGCGGTTTATGGGAATATGCGGTTTACATCAAACCGAAGAGACAGAAGAAATTGTGTCCAACTCATACGAGCCGTTTTGCTATTCGCTATCGGCCTCGGGGCTAGACTGGGATGATGTAGCCTGAGCCGTCTCGGGTTCTGAATCGCTGCTTTCCGCAACATCTTCAACATCAGGCTGACGTGTTGCAGGCCGAGAGGGTTGATAGTCTTCAGCCACAGCTACAGGCGCACCGTTCAAGTGAATGGCATTAATCATCAACCGAGTCAGCTCTTGACGATGCCCACGCTTCTTTCGCGTTTTCTTCTTAGGACGCATCTTATAGACAATTATCTTGCGTCCCCGCAGGTGACGAAGAACAGTTGCCTCGATCGATGCGCCTTCGACTAACGGCTGCCCTACATGAAAATCGCCGTCGTGCTCGACATATAACACGCGATCAATCGTGACTGACTCGTCTTCATCAACGGGCAGCCGATTGATATCGTAAAAATAGCCTGGCTCAACACGAAGCTGCTTGCCACCGGCTTCAATAATTGCGTATGTCATAACCTAACTCCAATTTCGCCGTACAGGTAGCTAGCCTCGTTACTAAAGTGACTAGCGTTCGAAGACACGTAACCTGATCCGAGCGAATAAACACAAGTCTATGATTATCTCCAACCCGACTCCATTCTGTCAAGTCATACCCGCTGCATTTGTTTTGACTTGGAGTCGAACGCTACACAACAAAACTGGTCGTTTCTCCTTGAGAAGCTTGCCAACTTCGCGCATCAAAATATAAGTCTTCTAGGGAAATACTGTATAAGGCGTCTTTAAGTTTCTCGTGGAGGCGATTCCACAAGGTATGAGTGACCCAATCTCCTGCCTGTTCGATGTCGGGAGCACAATGAGGCATGGGTTCAATAGTTTCGCCAACCGCCTCTAAGATTTGCCCAATCGAAATTTGGTTGGGCGATCGCCTAAGTCGATATCCTCCCTGAGATCCTCGGACAGATTCAATCAATCCGGCGCGGCGTAACTCGATGAGCAACTTTTCTAAGTAGGGGGCTGGTAAATCTTGGCGTTGGGCGATTGTTCGTACCGACACAGGGCCATAACTAGGTTGCAAGCTTAAATCTAGTAACGCTTTAACGCTGTAGTGTCCACGGGTAGTGAGCTTCATGATTGTCCTAGGATACGAAATTAAAATATAGCAA
>JBNPEG010000225.1:5561-41728 GCA_051117555.1 Elainellaceae cyanobacterium
GATTGTTCGTACCGACACAGGGCCATAACTAGGTTGCAAGCTTAAATCTAGTAACGCTTTAACGCTGTAGTGTCCACGGGTAGTGAGCTTCATGATTGTCCTAGGATACGAAATTAAAATATAGCAACCCCATTCACAAGCGATTTAGGATCGCTATAGTCGCGATTCATCATATTCAAACATGGTCATAAATTAGGGCTCAGCTGATATAAACGCTTTCACGACATAGAGAATACATCAGAGAATACATCCGATAGTCATTAGCGGATCAGAATTGTTGAGCATTGATTGTAGATAGATTAAAGGAGACTTCCTTAAATTCGATGGTGTGCATTTAATGAATCCAGCGTCATTTTGATTTGTATTTTGTCACTGATTAATCTTGGTTAACGTAAATATCAACGTCGGTAGTCAAGAAATCATATAAAGGAGTGTCTGCAATACTAAAATCGACGTCTAGATGTTACCGATCTAGTGACCATTTCTGCCAAGCAGAATGAGTCGGTCAACCGTGCATCTGCTATTCCCTCGTTGTTCATATCAGCGTGCTCATTAACATTCTTGTGATGCAATAAGATAGGTCCTAATTGACAGAGTCTATGTGTTTATCATGTTTTACGGAAACTGATCAATTTAGATGCGAACTTAATATAAATAGGATGGAAACAAAGAGCCTTTGCAGTGTAGTATAGTTCCAAATGCAAATATATAGCTAAACGTTTAGCGATTTAGCTATTGCCAGCTAGGTAAAGTTGTTCTAGGGTTCTTGTCGATTAATTTAGACTGAAGTTAATGAGTAGAAAAAAGAAGATTGAACCTTTAATGGGTGAGGAACTCCTTACTAAAGTGAAGGAGTTAGGCGATCTAACAAAGGAAGAAAAGGCAAAAGCCTGTGGCTATTACACCGTTACAAAAAATGGTGTAGAGCGGGTTAATATGATGAAATTCCTGAATGCTCTGATTGATGCCGAGGGCATTCAGCTAGATGGTAAGCAAAGTTCGAACGGACGGGGGGGGCGCAGCGCTAGCTATCGTATCAGTGTTCAGTCTAACGGAAATCTTCTAATTGGATCTGCTTACACGAAACAGATGGATTTGAAACCCGGTGATGAGTTTGAAATTTCGTTAGGCCGTAAACATATTCGCCTCAAGCAAATTGACCTTGAGGACATCGAGGAAGATTACGATTAGCGAAGCGTTTGGCAGCCGATAGTATCAATGAATAGCTATTGATCGTCGATCAATAGCTATTTTTATTATGTTTGTGTCTGCTGAAACATTCCGGGCAATAGCAGCTTCGTGCTTTCTAAAATTAAGTTGTGGAGTGCCCAAAATGGTCTAGATATTGGTTCAAATCTTCGATGATACGAGTCAGTTCTGCTTCGGTGGTAAGCCGAATTCGATCGTCTCGTAGTGTGATCAATACTTTGGCTGCAAATGGAGAGGGCCAGATATTTGGGTTGCAAAACACTTCCAAAAATATATCACCCGTGTATTGAAACTCCATTGGCGGCTGCGGCTTGGGGCGATTTCCTCCGCTCACGCCTCCGTGATTTGCCGCACCTTTGAGGCTTTCCATTAACGAGGCGATCGCCCGTTTAAATTCTTGCGCTGCCTGCGGTGTAAAACTGAATGATACAGACCCTTCAACAAGGTTTAGGCGAAGTTGACCTGACGACATGACCCTTTAAATCCACAAACTTGTTTTCAACTAAATAGGAAGATCGTACGAGATATTTTTCAGTCTTTAATGACAACTACACACAACAACTTCAAAGCAGCATACATCATGACCAAAACTATTGCCTAGCTATAGCAATCCCAGATGGGTTGTGAGCGGTGGGGCGGGCGCCGCCCGCCCCACCGCTCACACACAATTTACAAGCGATTTAGGATCGCTGTAGGCGACTTGGTAATTGAGATTACTGTCAACAAAAAATTAGTTTATTGAAATCCTGTAACCGCTATCACATCTGCATTTCAGCCATTGATTTCAAAGTTGATTCTATACTAAAGGCATAACGAATTCAGTATAGAATCGGGAATGATTCTGTGGTTACTAATTATCGTTCCAAAGTTCGTAGAGTCTTGATTCTAACCTTGTTGTTGAATCTCTTTGTAATGATTCTCAAGACAATTGTCGGAGTCTGGACGGGGTCACTGAGCTTGCTTGCCGATGCTCTACATAGCGTAACGGATAGCGCCAACAATATATTAGGACTTGTCACCAGTCACTTTTCTTCACCCGAACCTGACCGAGAACATCCTTACGGTCATCAGAAATTTGAGGCATTGGGAGCATTAGGAATTGCGGCTTTTTTAGGCATCGCGTGCTTTGAAATTCTGAAAAGCGCGCTCGAACGGCTCGTGAGCGGCGGAAAATTGGTCGAGGTATCTGCTACAGAACTTTGGTTTCTCCTAGTCGTGCTTGGAGTCAATATCTTTGTAGCATTTTATGAGAGGCGTATCGGACGACAGATTAAAAGTCATATCTTAATCGCGGATGCTCACCACACAATGAGCGATATTTGGGTGACGATTAGTGTGATTGCGGGTTTGTTAGGAGTATGGATATGGAATTATCAGTGGCTTGATATGATCCTGGCATTTCCAGTCGCGCTATTGGTGTTCTGGAGTGGATGGAAGGTCTTAAAGGACAATTTGCCTTGGCTGGTTGATGAAATGGCGATCGCCCCTGAGGCAATTCACACCATCGTCATAGACGTACCGGGTGTGATTAATTGTCACGATATCGCGTCGCGAGGCGTTGTCGGTCGACAAAGCTTTATAGAAATGCACCTCATCGTGGATGCAAAAGACGTAGAAACCGCCCATCGCATTACGGAGGCGGTCGAGCGCCGTCTCGAAGAACGATATAGCCCTGTTCGAATTAATATTCATGTCGAACCTCCCCGCTATCAGTCTCCCCAAATTACCTATGATCCTGAAGCGCTCGATGGTTCGCCTCCTGGGTGAAGACATGCTCGTTGGACTCGTCTACATTCACAGGCCATCCCAATTGTGTGGGTTGCTCATAGATTTTCTTTAAGGTATTGATATCTCTCGCGGAAATCCTAGCCGGCTGTCGCACTTGGGAAAAATACATTGCATCGGCTTCAACCGGGCTATGCCCCCAAATTCCCAGAGCGTGGCCTAATTCATGACGAGCCGACGCCTGAATGTATTGAGCAGTCTGATTAGGACTTAGAAAAATATCAAATCGGTGCGTCAAACGGGATTCAAAATCTGGAGAATGGGTGAGACGGAATTCATAGCGCGTTTCGGCTGAGCGAATTCGATAGTTGCCGTTTAGCAAGTCGTCTCGTGAAATCCCCAAGTCCTGGATAGATGGAGTTCTCCTCCAAACAGCAATATCTGCGTCGTCGGGTGAGGCCACTTGCGCCAATGGCACATATACAGTCCATTCGTCTAGAGCCGCGACCACCGCTTCTGTCCAAACTGAGGGGTCGTTCAGTTGTGAGCGGGATTCTTGATGCGAGTCGAGATAGACTTTGACTGGAAATTCAGACCAGACTAGATATCCAAATCGGGTAGGCTCTATCGCTGAGAAATAATCTCCAGAATTCTCAGAATCTCGCCACTCGGCCAATGACCTAGGTAATGGAAGATGGATACGAGCAGGCGGCAGCGCTGGTTCTAATGGCTGAGGAAGCGCCTGAACAGGAAATGCGAGTGGTAATTCTGCTGGAATCCATAGGCTTGCCAATCCGAAACTAATCAAAAAAAGTATTATCTTTTTCTGAAATTGCCTTAATCTACTCCAGCGTCGCATGATGTCAATGGCACTATGTTGAGGGTAGACTAAATCTCTAAAGCAGAGTAAATCTACTCTGCTTCGAGCCTTTAGCCCATTTCCTTAGGATAAATCCTGGTCTAAGCAAGCCACTTTGCGCTTAAAACCACGGTCAATCCCATGAACAGAACTGATAGGGTCCAGGTCAATCGATTGAGCGTTGTTTCAGCGCTTTTGGTGCTCGTAAACAACTGTGCCTGCCCGCCAAGCCCACCTAACCCATCTCCTTTTGGGCTATGCAATAAAACTAGAATAATCAGCCCTAATGCAGACCCGGCCCAAAGGATTTGGATTACGTTTACCAATGTCATAGCGACGAACCTATAATCTTGACAATGCCTACATCATCATTCTAATGGAATGAATCTCCTGTTCAGTCAATCTCTAAAATAACCTTGCATTTCTCCCACCGAGGATTAGACTCGGTGGCATACTTATGGTCTTAGTGAAGTAGCCTTGATGCAGGGTTATAGAGAAACGCGGACGGGAGTTCGATTGAAGCGGACGTCGAATTCTACGGGGTGTAGCATCGATCGCCCGTTCATTTCAGGGGGTTGGGGAAGCTGTAGAATTTCGAGGATCGTTGGAGCAATATCGGCAAGACGCCCATCAGATCGTAGGTTTACCTCAGTTCCATGACCTGGAATTTTTCGCCCTTCACCCTCGACAAGAATGAATGGAACCGGATTGGTCGTGTGCGCTGTCCAGGGATTGCCATTCTCATCCCGCATGCATTCAGCGTTGCCGTGGTCAGCAATAATGATTGTGGTACCTCCAGCGCTGACGATGCTGCTTAGCAGCCTTCCGAGGCAGCGGTCAACCGTTTCAACTGCTTGGACAGACGCCTCAATATTACCCGTATGACCGACCATATCCGGGTTTGCGTAGTTGATTACGATGAGGGAATACATGCGCTTTTCAACAGCCGCGATCGCCACATCAGTGACCTTATCGGCAGACATGGCTGGCGCTCGATCGTAGGTTGCGACCATGGGACTCTGGACAAGTTCACGATCTTCTCCTTCAAACGGCTCTTCCATGCCACCGTTCAAAAAGTAAGTAACGTGGGCATACTTTTCAGTCTCAGCCGTGCGAAACTGGCGCAATCCTTGCTCAGCAATCACTTGCCCCAAAATGTTATCTAAATTCTGAGGCTCAAATGCGACATGAACTGGAAAACTAGAATCGTACTGAGTAAACGTCACAAAGGACAAAGGGTCGATACACTGGCGGCGCTCAAATCCGTCAAAATTCGGATCAATGAATGCCTGCGTGAGCTGGCGAGCCCGATCGGGTCGGAAGTTAAAGAAAATGACCCCGTCTCCCGGCTCGACCGCACCTGAGGTAATTCGAATGGGATTGACGAATTCATCCGTAATATCGTCCTCATAGGACGCCTTTAGCATTTCAACCGCTGAGCGATCCTCTCCAGGGCTGTCCTGCGTCATGACCTCATACGCGCGCTGAGTTCTATCCCATCTGCGATCGCGATCCATCGCATAATAGCGACCGCTAAGCGTAGCAATACGTCCGACTCCAATCTGAGCAACATAATCTTGAATCTTCTGAATGGATACCAAACCGTCCGTGGGTTTGGTGTCTCGGCCATCGGTGATGGCATGAATGCAGACATCCGAAACATGCTGAGCTTTGGCAACGTTGAGTAAGCCGAACAGGTGATTCAAATGGGAATGAACTCCTCCCTCAGAGCAGAGTCCAACGACGTGAAGCTTACCGTCGCGACTACGAACCTCTTCACAAATCTGAACCAATGCTGGATTGCTCGACAGCGTACCGTCTTCAACGGCATCTGAAATGCGAACAAGCTCCTGGGGGACTACCCTCCCGGCTCCGATATTGAGATGCCCAACCTCTGAGTTTCCCATTTGCCCGTCAGGCAAACCGACATCTTTGCCCGATGTACGAATTAACGTTTTAGGATAAGCAGCCCAAAGGCTATCCATAACCGGAGTGCTAGCGGCAACAATTGAATTACCGCTGGTCTCTTCGCGGTATCCCCAACCATCTAATATAACCAGCACTACTGGAGAAACCAGCTCTTGTGCCATGTTGGTAACCCTTTTACCAAATATTTTTCAGCAATAATATCATTACAAGCGGCTAAATCTAAATGACTCAACCTTTGGAGCCAATTATCTTGCAGGTGCCCCAGAACCATGCAGATTGCTCACGGCAATCCTAATCAACTTTTCTTAAGGATAGGTTATTGAATGACGCATTCGTGATTGGGCGATCGCCTGATATAGAATTCAAGACCTTCCTCAATGCACCATTAGAACTCTCATTCCCCGAAAATATCTGCTGCAGAAACCCTGTAACGGCGCACTTAACTTTTTTTGGCTTTTGCCTTTTGCCGTTGCTTTTCTCGCTTTGCCTCAGCCTTGGCAGCTTTTTGACTCGCGATCGCCTCCAGTTTAGCTTTCTCTTTCTCTTCTGCAAGCTTATCGAGGTAATAATGATAATCTCCTCGATATAACCTCAATTCACCCTCTCGAATTTCAACAATTTTGTTTGCCACCTTTGAAATGAAATAGCGATCGTGGGAAACAATGATGACCGTTCCCTCATAATGCTGAATCGCTTCCTCCAGCATTTCTTTAGCAGGAATATCCAGATGGTTAGTTGGCTCGTCGAGAACTAAAAGATTGGCAGGGCGCAGCAGCATTTTGGCAAGGGCTAGGCGCGCCTTTTCTCCCCCGCTCAATGACGCCACTGTCTTAAACACGGTGTCGCTGCTAAAGAGAAAACGCCCGAGTAATGTGCGGACTTCCTCATTGTTCCAGTCTGGAACTTCGTTGTGGATGGTTTCTAAAACCGTTCTGTTAAGTTCGAGTGCCTCAGCCTGATTTTGCTCAAAATAGCCCGGCACAATGTTGTGATCCCCTAACTTTATGGTGCCGTCCGTCGGCGTTTCAACTCCCATCATTAAACGAAGTAGGGTCGATTTGCCTGTCCCGTTGGCTCCTAAGAAAGCAACGCGATCGCCTCTCTCAATGAGCAAATTCGCTCCCAAAAACAGGACTTGATCCCCATAGGTATGAACCAAGTCTTGAATATGGACGACTTCTCGGCCACTCCTCGGCACAGTCGGGAATCGAAACCGGAGCGTTTTCAAGCCTGCTGTTGGCGCATCAATGCGTTCAACTTTTTCAAGCTGCTTTTCTCGGCTTTTTGCTTGAGTGCTTCGGGTAGCGCTAGCCCGGAATCGGTCGACAAACGCCTGTTGCTTTTCTAATTCCTTCTGCTGACGCTCATAAGCACTCATCTGAGCGAGCTGATTTTCCTCTTTTTGCTCAAGGTAAGCTGTATAGTTACCCAAATAGGTCGTCGAAACGCCTCGTTCTGTCTCGACAATTTGAGTACAAAGCCGATCAAGAAATTCTCGGTCATGGGAGACAATCACCATTGGAGTTGTCAACCCCTTTAAATACTTCTCAAGCCACTCAATGGTCTCTAAATCGATGTGGTTGGTCGGCTCATCAAGAAGCAAAAGATCGGGTTCTTGGAGCAAAATTTTGCCCAAGCTCATCCGCATTTGCCAACCGCCACTGAAGGCACTGACTAAACGATCCCCATCTTCTGGATCAAATCCCATCTCTGGAAGGATCTTTTCAATTCGAGCCTCCAGCGTATAGCCATCTAATGCTTCAAATTGACGTTGCTGGCGATCTAGCTCGTGAATCAGGTCGTCAAGTTCTGACATATCAGCTGCTTCCATTTGGCGCTGAACATGTGCCAAAGCCTGCTGTGTTTGATTGGCTTCTGAAAAAACAGTCCAAAATTCTTCCCGTACCGTCCGACCAGGATCGACTTCAAATTCTTGGGTCAGATACGCGATGTGGAGATTAGATGGGCGAATCACCTCGCCCGATGTTGGTTCTACCTCGCCAGCAATAATCTTGAGCTGAGTTGACTTTCCTGCACCATTAACGCCAACTAACCCAATGCGATCGCCAGACTTAACCTCCCAATTAACATCTTTGAGGATCTCCCCGGTTGGATAAATCTTGCTGATATGTTCCAGTCGTATCATAGACATTCTCCGGCATGGTGGACAGAACAGCAATCTAAGACGAAAAGCATAAAAATGAAGCCATCAAAATACACCAACTTTCAACCAAAGTTGGCATCCATCTAACCTTAACAAATTTTTAATTATAGCGGTATGCGATTGAGTTAAGTACGGTGGTGAGGGGCGCGGCGTGGTCCTCACCACCATTTCTGTACGTGACGCAATTGAGAATTGCTATATGTCAGGCATCCAATGAACGCAAAAGAAAATTGATTTTATGTTCAACCTAGAAGATTCCGGAAAAGCTGCTTTGATTTAATTGTCTAGCGTCGGATCGTCAGGATTTGTGACAAATAATGATTGAACAAATTCATAGAGCTGGGGTTCAGGTTGGTCTTCGATCTGTAAATCCTTAAGCTCAATCAAGCCATAGGCTAGCGTTTGTGCTTGGTTTTTATAGGTGTTGTGGGCTGCTAGTAAATCGGTGAAGACTTCATATTCAATTTGTAATTTGCTCGCATCATCAGCAATGGGCGACATGTAGCCGACTTCATCCACGTTGTATTTGAGTAGAAAAATCAGAGCATTACTGAGCTGCTGAAGCTTTTTTTGGAGCGATCGCACGTCAAAGCCTAGGCGATCAAATCCAACGTGTCCTTCAATTTTGAGTTCTAAAATTGGAGCCTGATCCGAGTTGACGAGGTAAGATTGAATCGCTTGCTCGACCAGACCGATCGACTGTTGCTCAACCTCTTCTGGACTCTCGTGCCCTTTCAAACCCAATCTCAGTTGAATAATCTCTCGTTGCTGGTAGTCTTGCTCAAGTGAGGCGTGGATACCCCGTTCGTCAATATCGACTAGATAGGCTCCTCGTTGATATCGGCTTTCTTCAATGCTGTTAGCCTCTAGCGACCCTGGATTGAAAATCCAGTTGTCAATTTCATAGTTTTTATGGATGTGCCCAAGCGCCAAATAATCGACCCCAGCTTGCTTTAGGGGCAACATTTCGGTGTAACGGAGTGCTCCAGCATATCGAGCAATCTGCCCTTCTAAACCATGATGAAATAATAGGATGGTCTGACCGGTATTAGAAGGAAGCGCCTGCATGGCATCGGCAATTTGCTCAATTGCTCTAGGCGCTGCCGCTCCATACCAGCATGATCCTAAAATTCGAACCCCACACTCTAAGTCGATATACCCCCCTCGCTTGTTCTCCTCGTCCCAGGGCTCATAGAATTGCTCGCCCGCTGACACATCCCCAGGTTCGAGCAAAATCAGGAGCCCCCAATCCGCAAGATATCGGAGCCAGCTCGTCCGAGTTCCGTAGGGCCGATTGTCATGATTTCCCTCGATAGCAATGGCCGGGATGTTAGCATCCTTCAATAGTTGCAAGCAAATTTGAGCCTGATTTAGCGTCGCAGGTTGAATCGTTCGATGCTCGAATAAATCGCCCGCTATCAGAACAAAATCTACGGGATCAGCAACGGCATATCTTTCGAGTACATCATAGAATGCCTCGAAAAAATCTCGTGTCCGTTCCTTGCTGTCGTATCGATCGAATCCAAGATGGATGTCGGCAAGGTGTAAGAAGCGAGGCATGTCTCAATCAAATCCTTAGATAGATACAGGAATATTCGAAGACGCAGCAAGCTCCTCTAGTCGTTCCTGCTGATCTTGAGAAATGCAAGCTTGAATCATAGACTCCAAATCACCTTCTAATGCAGGCGACAATGTGAAATTTTGCCCTAATCGGTGGTCAGTAACGCGATTGTCTTTGTAATTATAGGTGCGAATCTTTTCTGAACGAGAACCCGTCCCAACTTGCGATCGCCGCATCGAAGTCACTTCTTCCTTCTGCTCTCTAAGCTTCATTTCATAGAGTTTGGCCCGCAAGATCTGCATTGCACGTTCACGGTTTTGAAGCTGGGAACGTTCTTCGGTACAAAAAATACGGATTCCTGTTGGCGTATGAAATAAATCGACGGCTGTTTCAACTTTATTGACGTTCTGACCCCCCGCACCACCAGAACGAGCCGTTGTAATTTCAAGATCTTTCGGGTCAATGTCAACTTCGACATCGTCTACTTCGGGCATCACAGCGACTGTAGCAGTTGAGGTATGAACTCGCCCGCCTGCTTCGGTCACCGGAACTCGCTGAACCCGATGAACACCCGCTTCGAACTTAAGTTCACTATAAACCTGTTCGCCCTGAATCTCTAAAATTGCTTCCTTAAAACCTCCCATATCAGCCGGAGACTCGCTCACTAGCTTTACCCGCCAGCCTTGAGTCTCGGCGTACCGGGAATACATCCGAACTAAATCCCCAGCCCAAATGCTAGCTTCGTCTCCGCCAGCTCCTGCTCGAATTTCTAACATGATGTTTTTGTCATCATTCGGGTCGCGAGGGAGCAACAAAACCTTAAGACGCTGTTCTAACTGCTGAAGCTCTTCTTCCAATCCCTCAACTTCTAGCGCCGCCATTTCCCGGAGTTCAACATCACTTCCTGATTCTTTCAAAACCTGCCTTGCGCCTTTTACTTCATCTTGCTTGGCTTTCCACGTCTCGAAGGTCGTTACCGTTTCTTCTAATGAAGATCGAAGTTTAGCCAAACGCTGAAATTCGCTTGGATCAGATGCAATGTCTGGATCAGCCAACCGCCGAGTCAACTCATGGAAGGTTTGCTCAACAGACCTTAATTTATCAAGTAGATAAGATTCTGCCATGGTGAACTTCGGTTAAAACGATACGCGAATATACATTAGGATTTTTTTGAAGGCTGATTAGAGCTTCATTCAGTCTAGCTCTCTTGATTAATAGAGAGTGAAGGATAAAGGGGGAATACGACGAGCGTATGTGACTCTAAAAGGAAACAGAGAAAACTATTTCTTGTCTGCTGAGCCTTGATTCTCGGCGTCCAACATCCCATACTTCCGCATGAAGCGTTCTACTCGACCTTCGGTATCGATAATCTTCTGAGTGCCCGTGTAGAAGGGATGATTACCTGACCAAACATCTACGTGCAATTCCGGCTTGGTTGAACCTACCGTCGTAACCAATTCGCCGTTGCAATACACCTTTGCATCTGGATACCATTCTGGATGAATTCCAGGCTTAGCCATAGTTACAGTCACTCCTTAAACTACTATCTAATCTTGCGAACTAGTTTCAACATCTATTCTAACGTTTAGCAAGAATCAGCATTTGATCAGAGTCTGCCACACTTGGGCTCTGACTCGTCATGCCAATTATCTTGCCAATTAGCGACCAACTTTTACGTTAGCGCTTGGAATACTGAGGTGCCTTGCGAGCCTTATGCAATCCATACTTTTTCCGTTCTTTACAGCGAGGATCTCGGGTCAAATACCCTTCAACCTTCAACGGCTTGCGATTCTCGGGATCAAGTTGGCAGAGAGCACGAGCAACTCCCAATCGAATGGATTCAGCTTGTCCTGTTAGACCTCCGCCCCTCACATTAACTAACACATCATATTCGCCTTCCAGTCCTAGCGTTTCAAGTGGAGCCTTAGCAGCCATCAAGTAGGCAGGATTAAATTGCAGATACAGATCCCCAGATTTACCGTTGATGGATAATTCTCCATTGCCAGGAACTAAGCGAACACGCGCCACAGACGATTTGCGACGCCCTGTCCCCCAATACATTACACGGTTTGTTTTGTCAGTCGCTTGCATTACCGTTGTCCTCCGGGAATAGTACTAATGTTCAACACTTCGGGCTTTTGGGCTTGATGGGGATGATCAGGTCCAGGATAGACCTTCAATTTAGTAAATAATTTTCGTCCAAGACTATTTTTAGGGAGCATCCCTTTTACCGCTTGCTCGATGATTCGTTCAGGAACTCGATTCTGAAGCTGTAGAAACGTTTCAGTTTTCATTCCGCCCGGACGACCAGAATGTCGACGATATAACTTTTGGATTCGTTTTCTACCGGTAACATTCACCTTCTCAGCATTAACGACTACGACAAAGTCTCCCGTATCCATGTGAGGAGAATAAATGGGCTTATTTTTACCTCGCAGGATGTTTGCGATTTCGGTGGAAAGACGTCCCAATCGCTGCTCAGCAGCATCTACAACGTACCATTTACGGTCTAAGGTGTCCTGACTTGGAACATAGGTTTTGTTCATAATCATTGGTATCCGCTTATATCAACTTCACTAATTCAACGAGAAAACTAGATTGAGATTGGATCAACTTGGATCAACATCGAAGAGATTGTCGTCTATTCTCCGATGACACTATCTCTGATAGAACTATCCGGTCATAGCAGGTATAGTCTCTGGAGATTCAACTCTATTTAGGAGAAATGTAGGCTGAGTATCAAACCAGATGTCGGGTGGAAAGGGGCAGTCGGGATAACCAATACGCAACAAGCATAATCCATGCGGAGGGGCTGCATATTTAACGAGATCACGACGCTGATCCTGCCAAATTTTGGTGAAATTAGCGGGCGATCGCCATCCTCGCCCCACCTCAACAAGCATTCCGATCAAAAGGCGCATCATTCCATACAAAAACCCATTTGCTTGAACTTCTATACGAATGAAAGACCCTTCTCGAGTGCACGCTACGGATTGTACATCTACCCACGAATGCACCCGCTCTGATCCCGCTCGGCGGAAAGCCGCTAAATGATGATGACCAATCATGGGATTGAGAGCCTCTCGCATTAGCGAATCATCTAGTGCATGATAGTAATGCCAAGTAAAGGGAGAGACAAAAATATTAGGCACTGGATCCGTATACAGCGTATAGCGATATCGGCGCCATGCGGCTGAGAATCGCGCATGCCAATCTGGTTCAACTGCCGCAGAAGCACGGATTAAAATCCCGTGAGGCAGACGATGATTTAGAATATCCGCCCAGCGATGCGCAGGAATGGCTGCAGGAGCATCAAAATGAGCAATTTGTGCTGCCGCATGAACTCCAGCATCTGTCCGCCCTGCTCCATGTATAGAGACAGATTGCCCAGCGACTGATTGAAGAACTTTTTCAATCTCTTCTTGAACAGTTTGATGCTGAGGCTGCCGTTGCCAACCATGAAAACAAGTGCCCAGGTATTGAATAACCAGGGCAACCCTTTGTATCTTCTCGGATGCTAACCGTGCTTGGCTAGAACCTGGAAGACTCGATGGTTCAGACAAACGCTCAGACATATCAGAGCAACAAACCTCAAGTCAATTCTATAATCGCCATCTCGGCATTATCACCTCGACGTTTGACAGTTCGTAAAATCCTGGTGTAGCCACCTGCACGACTTCCATATCTGTTATTAGCACCCTCGAAGAGAGCATGAACAAGTTGTTTGTCGTACATATAGCCCATTGCTTGGCGTCGAGCAGCTAATGAACCATCTTTAGCGAGAGAAACCATTTTCTCTGCCTCAGCACGAACCGCTTTTGCTCTAGCCTTAGTCGTTGTAATTCGCCCATGGCGAATTAATTCCGTCGTCAGGGCTCTAAGCAAAGCACGACGCTGATCAGCAGGTTTACCAAGTTGATGAACACGACAACGATGACGCATGACTAAAATCGACACTCAATAAAATGAACAAAACACAAGGAGGCTTATCACGAGATGAGGCGTTCAAACCCTAAAGGTAAGAAACACATAGTGTCCCCATCCTGCACGGCTCTTTTCTAGTTTGCCTTAGCAGACTTTTCATGGGGTAACGTAATTCCCAAGCGAGATTGAAGCGCTTCAATGACTTCCTCAGCTGATTTGGCACCAAAATTCTTAATTTCCAGCAAGTCTTCTTGCGTATAATCTAGCAAGTCAGCAACGGAATTAATCTGAGCTCGCTTTAAGCAATTGTAAGCCCTGACAGAGAGCTGAAGCTCTTCAATTGGAATCTGGCTCTCAGGATTTTCATCAGGGATATCGCCATCATCAATCGGAGCAAACGTAATATCTTTAAGCGGATTAAACAAGTCAACCAGAATATTCGCAGCCTGACTCAAAGCCTCTTGCGGTGTCAAACTACCGTTGGTCCAAATATCCATGATTAATCGATCTTTCTCCAGAGACCCTCCAACGCGAGCGTCTTCCACGGTGTAATTCACCTTTCGAATCGGCATGAACACTGCATCGATTTGAAGGAAATCCAAGGCCGCCGTTTCGTCTCGTCCTCGTTCGACCGCACGATATCCAATCCCTGTTTCGATGCGAAACTCCATTTCCAAGGTCGAGCCTGGTGAAACTGTCGCAACATAATGAGAAGGATTAATGATTTCCACTTCTGCTGGCAAATCGAAGTGTTCAGCAGTTACGGTCGCATCTCCTTGAACCAACAACCGACCAATTTGAGGCTGAGGTGAGTAAGTCTTCAAAACAATCTCTTTCATGTTTAGAAGAATATCTAGTACATCTTCTCTAACCCCAGGAACAGTCGTAAATTCATGAGTGACACCCGCAATGCGAACGGCAGTGACTGCAGCTCCTGGCAAGTTAGACAACAATACTCGCCTTAGCGCATTTCCGACCGTTATTCCCTGGCCACGCTCGAGAGGCTCTAGAACAAACCTGCTATATAAACTCTGATCATCACCTGTATCTGACTCAATGCATTCAACTTGGAACTGTGCCATTGACCAACCTCCCTCTTCCTTGAAGACAGAAATACAAAAGTATCTCTGCACAAAATCTGTTCACAAAAGCCAAATTGAGGCAGCAACTTCAATAGCAACCTCAACCAACTGAAATACAGTTACCAACCCCCAAACTACTGACTGCCAATATTAAACTCGTCTACGCTTAGGAGGACGACAACCATTGTGAGGAATAGGAGTGACATCTCGGATCAGCGTGATCTCTAAACCTGCACCTTGCAAAGCACGAATAGCGGTCTCCCGGCCTGCCCCGGGGCCACTAACCATCACTTCTACTTGCCTCATACCCTGGTCTGCTGCACGACGAGCCGCGCCTTCTGCCGCAGTCTGAGCGGCGAAGGGAGTTCCTTTTTTGGCGCCTTTGAAGCCGCTCGAACCGGACGAAGCCCAAGAAATAGCTTCGCCATTCATATCGGTAATCGTGACAATCGTATTATTGAATGTAGAACGGATGTGAGCCACACCACTTGGTACATTACGTTTGGCCTTTTTAGGACCTGTCCTCTTAGTAGGTTGTCTTGCCATATTTTGATGCCTTCAACAAAATTTGTATAAACGAAACGAGGCTACGAAGCTTTACAAAATGCTTAACCTCATTGCGAGTTGCAATAGCATAGGAGGCAAAAATGTTCCTCGATGGAAGATATTTCTTGCTGCTACTTCTATGGTCTGCTCAGCAAATCGATCGGATAGATGGAAGAGAAACTATATCCTTGAATGTTATTTCTTGGACGGCGTCTTCTTCTTACCCGCAACCGTGCGACGTGAACCGCGCCGGGTGCGCGCATTTGTACGAGTTCTCTGACCTCGTACCGGCAAACCCATGCGATGACGGCGTCCTCGATAAGTCCCAATATCCATCAGGCGCTTGATATTAACCGTTTCCAGCCGTCTTAAATCCCCTTCAATTTGATAATTGGTTTCGACTGTCTCTCTAAGGGCAGCGACATCAGAATCGCTTAAATCTTTAACCCGAACGTCAGGATTCACCCCGGTTTTACTCAAGACTTCTTTCGACCGCGTCAATCCAATTCCATAAATATAGGTAAGACCTATCTCAATACGTTTATCACGAGGGAGGTCAACTCCAGCGATGCGTGCCACGCTTCACTCTCCAATTTTTATGTCACAGCTGCAAATTCATCTGGTAAATGTCAACGCCAACGCCCAAACCTTACTAACCTTGGCGCTGCTTGTGCTTAGGGTTACTGCAAATTACCATCACTCTGCCGCGACGGCGAATAACCCGACATTTGTCGCACATTTTTCTAACCGAGGGCCTAACCTTCATACCCCGCAAAGTCCACTAACAACACTACAAACGATTTATTCTAACACGAATCATTCATAAATGATTGAATAAACAATCTTGAAGATTTTCGCTCATCACGACATGTTAGATCACTTTAACTGCTCAGACTTTTCTGATTATTTTTTACGAAGCCGGTAGGTGATCCGCCCCTTGGTCAAATCGTAAGGCGTTAACTCTACCTTGACTCGATCCCCCGGAAGAATCTTGATGTAGTTTCGTCGAATTTTGCCAGATATATGAGCTAGGACATTAAACCCATTATCTAAGTCAACACGAAACATAGCATTGGGAAGCGAATCCGTTACTGTCCCTTCCATTTCGATCAAATCTTGTTTGGACAATTCATTATTCCTCAACTCAACAGAATGACATGGACAACAATCTGGGGTGAATCTTCTTTGGAAAATCTCATCCCACAGAGGTTAATAATTAAGTTTCAAAAGTTCCACATCCCATCCAGCTCAAGGTTAACAAATGTTCATGGAAACAACAGTCGAAAATTCACATTGCTAAATTCAAAATAAACGAATCTCCGATAGCTCAAGAGCGAAAAATCGCATCGAGAATCGACGTTGTTGGCAATCGAGTATGTCTCAAATTCACTCTATTGCTTAACCATTCCTTCATAGCGCTGAGAAATAACGTATGTCTGTATTTGCTTAGCAGTATCGATGGCAACACCTACGAGAATCAACAATGAAGTTGCCCCTAATCCTTGAAACGTTGTTACGCGAGTTGCACTTTCAACAGCAGTCGGAATAATTGCCACCATACCTAAGAAAATAGCGCCCAAAAATGTTAAGCGATTTAGAACCCGCTCTAGATATTCGCTAGTAGCTCGGCCTGGACGAATACCCGGAATACTGGCACCCATTTTCTTCAAGTTTTGCGACATATCAACGGGATTGACAATCAGAGATGCATAAAAATAACTAAAAAACAGGATTAAGGCTAAATAAACAACGACATATAGCCAACTTCCTGGCCTTAAAGCATTAACGATATTCGAGAGAGACTCGTTCGGAATAAACTGTGCCAACGATGCAGGCAGAATGAGTACAGCGGAGGCAAAAATGATTGGCATAACGCCGCCCTGATTCAGACGGAGTGGAAGGTAGCTGCTCTTTTCTAAATATGTCCGCCGACCTACTTGCCGCCGAGCTGAAATAATGGGAATGCGTCGTGTGCCCTCTTGCACAAAGACAATCCCAATGATCATGACCAAGAAAACTAGCAATAGAATGATAATTCCACCGACAAGACTGCGATCGCCCCCCTGTGCCAAATCAATGGTCTGCCCTAGAGAGCGGGGCAAGGTTGAGACAATATTGACAAAAATCAATAATGAAGCGCCGTTGCCAATACCACGCTCTGTAATTAGTTCGCCTATCCACATGACAAACATAGAACCTGCGCTCAACGCAAGAACTGTTCCAGCGACAAAAACAGGACCTGGGTTTTCAGCAAACGCATTGACAAATAGGGAGATGCCTACGCTTTGTAGAACAGCCCAGCCTAGAGCAACATAGCGAGTAATTTGAGAGATTTTGCGCCGTCCCGCTTCGCCCTCATTTTTCTGAAGATCTTCCAAACTAGGAATTGCAGCGGTCAGTAGCTGCATAATGATTGAGGCATTGATGTATGGGATAATGCCGAGCGCAAAAATTCCGAGCAAGGAAAGCCCGCCTCCAGAAAATATGTCCAGAAAGCCGACAATTCCCCCCAATCCACTGGCTTCAATCCCACTTTGGAATGCCTGCAAATTGATTCCGGGTACCGGAATAAACACTCCTAAACGAACCAAAATGAGCATGCCGATAGTGGCAAGCAGTCGGCCTCTAAGTCCGGCTGCTTGAGCCATCTGCATAAACGTTTCCTGAGCTGTTGGAGATTTGTCTCGACTAACGACCATACAGGCGTCCCTAATAAAGTTTGAAATCTTTTGCGAAGGTTATACTACTTGCTATATTTTCTAGAATAACCTTATCCCTACATAGATAAAACTTAAAAATTGAGCAATGCAGGTGGAAGAGCGAGTCAATTGTTGAAAATGGACGACATGCACTTAGTCCTTGAGGTTTATAAGACTATCTGGTGAATTCCGAGTTCGCTAAATGGCCCTATGGCTCATTACCTTCCACGGAGTTATTAACGAATTCACATCGACCACCTGCTGCGTCAATTTTGGCTCGAGCTGCTCGGGTAAAGTTCGAGGCATAGACAGTAAGAGGTACGTCTATTTCGCCATCCCCTAAGATTTTTAAGGGGCCGTCATCACATGTGATGATCCCAAGCTGCATCAATGAAAACAAACTCACTTCTGTATTAGGGTCTAAATGGGCTAATCGCCCGACATTGATGACTGTGTAGTTGAGTCGGTTGATGACCGTAAAGTGCTTTAGCTTAGGTATCCGACGATATAGCGGAAGCTGGCCTCCCTCAAAACCGGGACGAGTACCACGCCCTGAGCGAGACTTCTGACCCCGCATACCGAATCCACCACTTGCACCTTGTCCAGCAGAAATGCCTCGACCGATTCGTCGTCGTCGTCGTTTAGATCCTGATTTAGGTAAGGCGTCTTGTATTCTCATAATCGAATCCTAATGTTCTGATGTCTGGGTAGTTCAGGAAATTCTATAGATTATGCGTAAAGGCGCTCGATCGGAACGCCCCTCTCCTCTGCAACTTCAGCAAAGGTGCGAAGAGAGTCTAACGCACCCGTAGCAGCACGAGCATTATTGAGAGGATTGTCAGAACCTAACTGCTTAGCCAAGATATTGCGGACACCTGCAAGCTCCAGCACCGTGCGAACTGCACCGCCAGCGATTACCCCTGTACCTGGACCAGCCGGTCTCATCATAACTTTGGCACCTCCGCTGACACCATTAGCAGGATGTGAAATAGAGTTTGAGCGGGTTAAAGGAACATCTACTAAGTGCTTCTTAGCATCTGATACGCCCTTGCGCACAGCCCCAATAACATCACTTGCTTTGCCGACTCCAACTCCCACTTGGCCTCGTTCGTTGCCAACAACTACAACGGCACGGAAACTCAAGGTTTTACCGCCTTTTACGACTTTCGTGACACGACGGATTTGAACAACTCTTTCTTGCCAATCAGTTTCCTTTTCACGAGCTCGATTACTCTTGCGACGATTTGCCATGTCTTGAATCTCCTTAGCTACACTTACCCATTAACCGCAACCTTTCTTAATTGGAAAAATGCCTTTGTGTGCAATTAGCCCATGCCTGCTCTGTATGGTTTGGCATAGCTAAAAATCTAAGCCTGCTTCTCTGGCCGCTTCTGCTAAGGCCTTGACACGTCCGTGGTAGAGCTTACCGCCTCGGTCAAAGACAACTTGATTAATTCCTTTCTTAATTAATCTTTCTGCAACTAGCTTACCAACGTGACTTGATGATTCACAGTTTTGGCTGGAGACTAACTCTGCTTTAAGATCGGAATCTAGAGTCGAGGCGGATTCGATCGTCCGATGATTGATATCATCAATAGCCTGCACGTAAATGTGCTGGTTTGAGCGAAATACCGCAAGACGGGGACGATCTGAGGTTCCAAAAACCCTGCGTCGAATGCGGGCGTGACGGCGATGTGTGGATTCTTTGCGAGTCAGCTTCATAATCTATTTCTTCCCTGCCTTACCTGCCTTGCGTCTGACCATTTCTCCAGAGTAACGAATGCCTTTGCCTTTATAGGGTTCGGGGGGACGGACGGATCGAATCTTAGCAGCGATGTTCCCGACCATTTCCTTATCGATTCCGCTAACTAGGACATTGGTATTTGCTTCTACGGCAACCTGAACTCCATCGGGTGGTTCAATCTGGACTGGATTACTGTAACCGACGTTGAGAACCAAATTTCTCCCTTGCACCTGAGCTCGGTAACCGACTCCTTGAATCTCCAATCGCTTTTGGAATCCTTGTGAGACCCCTTCAACCATGTTGGAAATCAAGGTTCGACAAAGACCATGCATTTGTCGAGCCACACGCGACTCACTCCGACGTTTAACCCAAATGGATTCTCCTTCTTGAGAAATTTGAACCTCAGCGGGTAAAGTTCTAGAAAGTTCACCTTTTGGTCCCTTCACAGCAACGTGTTGACCTTGAATATCAACAGATACTTTAGGCGGAATGCTGATAGGTCGTTTACCAATTCGAGACATAGCTGAATACTCCTATATGAAGTGCTCAAAAATGAGCCTGAGGTAATGTGAAATAATTTACCTAACCAAGAGCAAGAACTCCTTACGTGAGCGTTGAGAACAATTGCTGAATGCGACACCCATAAACCAGTTCTCGAAAAACGACTACCATACGTAGCACAATACTTCACCGCCGAGCCCCTGGTGCCGAGCATCGCGATCTGTCATGATCCCCCTGGACGTGGATATGATCGCAACTCCAATACCTCCTAGAACTCTAGGAAGCTCTTTGCGATTAGAATATACTCTCAACCCAGGTTTGCTAATGCGCTGCAGCTTCCGAATGATGGGTCGACGAGTCTTACCCGTGTATTTCAGCGAAATGACTAGCTTACGCTTTATACCTTCTCCGTCTTCAGAAAAATCGACGATGAATCCCTCGTCTCGAAGAACAGTAGCGATGCTACGAGTCATTTTCGTAGAAGGGACTTCTGTAACTTGATGCCGCGCCAAACTAGCATTTCGAATCCGCGTCAGCATATCTGCAATTGTGTCGTTAGACGCCATAGCTTCCTCTTGATTAAAGTTCTCTCACTTCTCCCGGAAGGGCATACCCATTTCTCGAAGTAGGGCACGACCTTCCTCATCAGTATTTGCAGTAGTGACAATTGAAATATCCATGCCGCGAATCTGATCGATTGCGTCATAATCCACTTCTGGAAAAATAAGCTGTTCTCGAAGTCCTAAAGTATAGTTCCCTCGCCCATCAAAGCTGTTTGCGCTGATGCCGCGAAAATCTCGAATACGAGGCAGTGCGAGATTGATTAGTCGATCGAGGAACGAATACATTCTCTCTGACCGAAGGGTAACCATAATGCCGACCGGCATACCCTTACGAATCTTAAAACCCGCGATCGCCTTTTTTGCCCGTGTTACGACTGGCTTCTGCCCAGTTATGGAGGCAATTTCAGCTAATGAAGCTTCGAGCGCTCTTGCGTTCTGCGCGGCTTCTCCTAAACCTCGATTCACTGTGACTTTAACCAGTTTCGGAGCTTGATGGATATTTGAATACTGAAATTCATCCATCAATTTAGGCACAATAGTGTCGTAATAAAGAGTTTTCAATCGTGTCGCTGGCATTTCAGGTGTCCTCACTTTCTCTGGTCTTGGTCAGAGAATTACTAAATTATTGATTGGGATGCCACTTTTGAAATTGACTGTTGGAAATTACTCAAGTCAAGCTTGAATAGACCTGGTCATATAGCTAACTTAGTCAATAATTTCCCCAGTCTTTTTTAACATTCTCACTTTTCGACCATCCGAGTCATAGGTATAGCAAATACGGCTTGCCACCTTCTGTTTGCTTGAATAAAGCATCACATTAGAACTGTGAATGGGGGCCTCGAAGGTTGTAATCTGCCCAGACTCACCTTCTTGCTGGGGTTTAACATGTTTAGTCTTAATGTTGACTCCCTGAATCACTACCTGGCTTGACTTAGGAAGCGTGCGAAGAATTTCACCGACTTTGCCCTTCTCTTTGCCAGCAATGACCTGAACGGTGTCTCCCTTCTTGACGTGCATCTTATAACGGGTGGGCAGGAGCAAATTTGATTTAGACACTAAAGCACCTCCGGAGCCAGTGAGACAATTTTTGTGAAATTCTTATCCCTCAGTTCACGGGCAACGGGGCCAAAAACTCGTGTTCCACGAGGGTTTCCTTCAGGGTTGATAATGACGGCAGCATTATCATCAAAGCGAATACTCATACCGCTTTCACGTCTTAGACCTTTGCGAGTTCGGACAATAACGGCGCGGACAATGTCAGACTTCTTGACAGCCATATTGGGCAGCGCATCTTTAACGACAGCGATAATGACATCGCCAACACCGGCGTATCGGCGGTTGCCGCCAAGGACGCGAATGCACATTAATTTGCGAGCACCGCTATTATCTGCGACATTTAAGTATGATTCTTGCTGGATCATGGCAAATCTCCTGATTTCCCAGGTAATTCATAAATTGGCGGCAAATTGACAGCCACTACGCTCCGGTAGCAGCTTTGAGAATATCGGTCACGACCCAACGCTTAGTACGGCTCAGAGGGCGCGTTTCTTGGATACGAACGCGATCGCCAACTTTGCACTGGTTCTCCTCATCATGAACCTTATAACGCTTAGTCCGAACCATGATTTTTCGATACTTGGGATGAGGAACACGGTTCTCGATGGCTACCACCACCGTCTTATCCATTTTGTCGCTAACGACCAAACCTACTCTCTCTTTAACAGGCATAGGACTCTACTCCTTCTCCGACATATCTGGCTCTGGACTGGAAATCTCTGAGGAGCTTGCAGAGTCATATTTCTGCTCAGACACTGCTTCCATTTGCCTCTCACGTTCAACCGTCATAAGCTGTGCAAGACGGTGACGAGCATGCTTAAACTGATGGGTCTGCTCAAGCTGACGAGTCGCTTTTTGAAATCGCAAATCAAAGAGCTGTTTCTTGACAGCGACAATTTCTTCGAGAAGCTCCTCGTCACTAAAGCCCCTGATACTTTCAATCTTAGACAATGACATAACCTATGAATCCTCCGACTCACGGGCAATAAACTTCGTTTTAATAGGTAACTTGTATGCAGCTAAACGCATTGCCTCTCGAGCAGTTGCTTCAGGCACGCCTGCAATTTCAAACAAGATTCGTCCAGGCTTAACAACTGCAACCCAGTATTCTGGATTTCCCTTACCTGACCCCATTCGAGTCTCTGCAGGGCGCATCGTTACAGGCTTATCAGGAAAAATCCGAATCCAAATTTTTCCTCCCCGGCGAATATAGCGTGTCATGGCGCGACGCCCTGCCTCAATCTGACGAGACGTAATCCAGGCTGGCTCCAGCGACTGGAGCGCAAAATCACCAAAACTTAATGTATTACCCCGAGTCGCTAACCCTCTCATGCGACCTCGATGCTGCTTACGAAATTTTGTTCTTCTTGGACTTAGCATGATTCAAAACCTTATCTAGCTTGGGTTTCCCAGCCCCACTGGTATCAAATATTAAGTGAATGCTCAATGGTCTAACTTTCGTTAGATCGATCTTCAAACTGTTGACGGCGACGCTGTTGACGACGACGGGGTTGAACATTACTCGACGCAGCAGGTTCAGGTTGACCTGGAATAATCTCGCCTTTAAATACCCAAACTTTTACTCCCAAAACACCATAAATTGTCTGCGCAGTGCAGTAAGCATAATCAATATCTGCGCGCAATGTATGAAGGGGGACCTTTCCCTCTCGGGTGTATTCAGTACGCGCGATCTCCGCTCCGTTAAGGCGACCACTGACTTGAACCTTGATGCCCTCAACTCCTGCTCGCTGAGCCCGCTGAATTGCCTGACGGATTACGCGTCTGAATGAAACTCGTCGCTCTAGCTGCTGGGCAATATATTCTGCAATCAACGCAGCGTCGGCATCGACCCGAGTCACTTCAACTACGTTGATACGAATTTGCCGATTAGTATCCCCAAGTTTTTTTTGTAGCCCTGTACGAAGTGCGTCGATGCCAGAACCGCCCCGTCCTACGACGACACCAGGACGAGCAGTCCGAACCTCTAAATCAATTTGATCTGCTTTCCGCTCGACACGAACTTCAGAAATTCCGGCATTGCTGAGGTTCTTCGTGATAAACTCACGAATTTTATGATCCTCTTGCAAGAGTGCAGGATAGCGCTGAGTGTCAGCAAACCATCGGGAACGATGGTCTTGAGTAATGCCTAAACGAAAACCAATTGGATGAATCTTCTGTCCCACTGTATGTCCTCTAACGTTGTCGTCCTATGAAATGTGACTATGCTTCCGCCTCTTCCTCACCTGGGGCTACGGCGACCGTAATATGGCAAGTCGGCTTACGAATTTGATACGCCCGCCCCTGAGCTCTAGGACGATAACGCCTAAAGACTGGACCCTGATCCGCATATGCACGAGTCACAATTAAATCAGCAGGAGAATATCCTTCGTTGTGCTCGGCATTAGCGACTGCTGAGCGCAGTACCTTCAAAACTGGCTCGCAAGCACGATACGGCATGAACTCGAGTATGATGAGGGCGTCCCGATACGATCGCCCACGAATTTGATCGAGCACCCGGCGAACCTTATGAGGGGACATCCGAATATAACGAGCAACCGCTTTGACTTCGTTTTGAGTAGTGCTTACAGCCATACCTCTCTCCTCTGATTTTCTAAAGTTAGAGAATCAGCTGAACGATAACGTTTTAGACAGCCGGGCCAGCGAGCTAGCATTTAACGGCGCGCCTTCTTATCGCTCTTAGCGTGACCTCTGAATGTACGAGTTGGAGCAAATTCTCCCAACTTATGCCCAACCATTTGTTCTGTCACATACACGGGAACATGCTGACGCCCATTGTGAACAGCAATTGTATGACCAATCATTTGGGGAAGGATGGTGGAAGCCCTTGACCACGTCTTGATGACCTGCTTATCACCCTTGACATTGAGAGCTTCTATTTTCTTCATTAGATGGTCGGCAACGAATGGACCCTTTTTGAGAGAGCGAGCCATACCTTTTACCTCAGCATTAACTAGCAACTAAAATCAAAAACTATGCATTACGCCCTCCGCGACCGCGCTTAGAAGAGCGCCGCCGCCGCCGTACGATTAGAGCGTCGCTAAGCTTCTTGCGCTTCCGAGTCTTATATCCTAGAGTCGGCTTGCCCCAGGGCGTCACAGGACCACTTCGTCCAATAGGGGCGCGTCCTTCACCACCACCATGAGGATGGTCAACAGGGTTCATGACGCTACCTCTGACTTCGGGGCGACGACCTTTCCAACGCTTGCGCCCTGCTTTCCCGAGACTAAGATTACGAACATCGGCATTCCCGACCTGCCCAATCGTGGCATAACACTCTCGTCGGATCATGCGAACTTCGCTTGACGGAAGCTTCAGTGTTACAAAGTTTCCCTCTTTTGCGACAACTTGGGCAGATGCACCTGCCGCCCGAACGACCTGTCCACCACGCCCAGGAATAAGCTCAACATTGTGGACGAGTGTTCCAAGAGGAATATTACCTAGCGGAAGGGCGTTACCCACCTCAAAGGGGGCGTCAGGTCCTGAAACGATCGTGGCTCCAATCAGTAGATTGGCAGGTTGGATGATATAGCGCTTTTCACCATCTACATAATGTAAAAGCGCAACCCGAGCATTTCGGTTAGGGTCGTATTCGATAGCGGCAACTTTGGCAGGAATATTGCGCTTATCACGACGAAAATCAACAACTCGATAGCGTCTCTTATGTCCACCTCCACGATGGCGGCAGGTAATTACGCCGCGATTGTTGCGTCCCTTAGGACGATGCACGGATCGAGTTAGAGACTTCTCTGGCTTATCGCGAGTTACCTCAGAAAAATCTGAAACCACTCGCTCACGCGTGCCGGGAGTATAAGGTCGATAATAGCGAATGCCCATAATTAAGCTCTCAGTTCTAACTCTTCAATGCAGGTATGGCGATGATTGAGGGGTCTTATTGTCTAATGCAGCTATATAAACTCTATCCAGCATTAAACTTCAGGGAATAGAGTGATTGAGTCATCGGGAGCAAGTGTCACAACTGCACGTTTATATTGAGGTTTGTATCCCATGAATCTCCCCATGCGACGACGCTTGCGAGGCGGTTGTGACGTATTTACTCGGATGACCTTGACATTAAACAGATCTTCAATTGCCGCTTTGATTTCAGGCTTCGTTGCTTTTGGTGCGACTTCAAAAACATACTTATTTTCTTCTAAAAGAAGAGTCGCTTTCTCTGTAATGATTGGGCGACGAATCAAGTCAGGCAGACCCCGAGCATCAAATTTACTTGCCTTAGTCACTGTAAACCTCCTGAACTTTGGAGAGAGCGGACGCAGTGGCAACAATTTGATCTGCCGCCAGCAGGTCATAAACATTGAGATTGTTCGCTGAAATCAGCTTGACGTTGCTAAGGTTTCTCGCTGAGAGGTAAACATTCTCGTTCCGCTCAGAAACAATAAGCAGAATCTTTGAAGCATTAGATATTCCCCAGCGGGACATCGCGCTCACCAATTCTTTAGTTTGAGGCCGAGGCAGCTTGTCAGCAAAGTCTTCAACGATAATGAGATCGTCTGCACGACTTTGAAACGCAGTGCGCAAGGCGAGACGTCTCTCCTTACGATTCATTTTGGTCGAATAGTCTCTCGGTTTAGGTCCGAAAATGACGCCCCCACCGCGCCATAGGGGTGAACGACTCGAACCTGCACGTGCTCGACCTGTCCCTTTCTGCCTCCAAGGCTTACGCCCCCCACCTCGAACTTCTGCACGAGTTTTGGTTGAGGCTGTACCTTGACGAGCATTGCCGAGCTGCCGGGTGAGCGCCCGATACACGATGTGTGAGGCATTATCTTCCTTGGCTACTCGAAGGTCTAAAGAAGCTTGACCCACTTCTTCGCCTTGCCAATCTCGAACTACGCAGTCAACCATAACCTTTAACCTCTGCTGGACTGGTGGAGCTAAGCCTTTAGCTCTTAAGATTCTTGATACCGTATCTTTTCAATCTGCTTTGAATCAGATTTATTTCGAACTAGATTTATTCCATTGCTTTGTAGGAGCAATATTTAGGAATGCACCTGGCTTACCCGGAACAGCTCCTTTAATTAACAGGAGATTCCGCTCGGCATCAACTCGAACAATTTGGAGCTTTCGGATAGTCACACGACTACCACCTAGCCGACCGGCCATGCGTTTACCCGGATAGATTCGCCCTGGAGTTGTGCCTGCTCCGGTTGAACCCGGCAATCTATGATTTTTAGAGCCGTGCGCCATGGGGCCTCTTCGGAAGTTATGACGCTTCTGATAGCCCGCAAATCCGCGCCCGATGCTAACGCCTGTGACATCGACAAGCTGACCTGACTCAAACGCGTCTGCTGTAATCGATTGACCTAGCTCAAAATCACCAGGGGCATCCGATACTCGATATTCACGCAAATATCGCAAAGGTGAAGCTCCAGACTTGGCAAGATGCCCCAGCTTGGGCTGGTTTAGAGCCTTAGCAGTAACGTCGCCATAGCCAACTTGGATGGCAGAATATCCATCCGTTTGCTCAGTTTTGATCTGGGTAACGGTGCAGGGCCCTGCTTGAACGACGGTTACAGGAATCGCTCTTCCCTCGTCGTCAAAGACTTGGGTCATGCCAAGTTTTGTGCCGAGAATACCTACAGACACGATGGGGAATCTCCCTAACTTTACACATTAAGTACAAACAGGCGTGGCGATCGCCCTGCCAACTGATACTCAATCGAATGACTGAGCAGCATTGACGCGCGAAAGCAGCTGCAAAGCTACAGACAAGCCAGCCCAATTGAAACTCGCAAGACCTTAGCCAGCTCAAGGAACGCGAAAGACACTCAAACCTAAAGCACTGGCTATAATATGTGCCGGGACTTAAATAGATAGCAGAATTATCTACTCAGTATCCCAAAGTTGCGGTACCGACATTCCATCCTTAACTCGTTTAAGTCACCGAAAGCCAAGCTTTCAGCTCTGCATCAGGGAATGCCCGGAATGAATCAGCAGCATCTTTAATGATTCATTCTAAAGTCTAGCTAAAAAATCAGGAAAAGCAGTGAATGCTTGACATCTGATATTCTCAGCTAGCCGCAACCGGAATTTTGGCGACAATAAAACAATATAAACCATATCAATGGACTTGTCTACAAAATCTCGAATTTTTTTGGGAGTCCTTGATATTCTTGATTTTGAGAGCCCGCTTATTATTTTTGAATGCAAGTTAATCTGAACCTATCGATCGGCTTATAAATCTAAATCGATCGTGAATTGATGGGCGATCGCGTTGGTGCTTATACTAAGTCATATATTTGTTAAGGGAATTTGTATAGACAGGCATCCGATATCGCTTTACTGGGATTCGTGTAAATTCCAGACGAATATTCGCAAGCATTGAGCGCCTGTTTAGCCAAGTTTAAGCACCTAATCCGCGTTATTGACCTTAACCATATTGGACAAATATTGGACAAGTCTATGGCACTTATTACGACTGGAAAACCATTCATCCGTGATTTGGAGCGGGTAGGAGCATTAGGAGTTTATGTTCCCATGGAAGGGGGGCATGAAGGTCGATACCAGCGCCGCTTGCGAGCAACAGGATATGAAGTCCTTCACATTACGGCTCGGGGATTGGGCGATTTGTCGGCGTATCTGTTAGACGTGCATGGTGTGCGCCCTGCCCATCTGGGCAAAAAGGATATTGAGCGAGGGGCGGCTGTTGGGTATCGATATTATGTGCCGCCTTTGGCTAAATACCAGCTTGAGCAATTCTCATCTACGTCAAAAGGTCTGGCAATTTGGCTTCTTGAAGGGATGATTCTTTCCCGGCAGGAGCTAGAGTTTTTGGTTACCTTACCCCAGTCAGAACCCAAGTTAAAGGTTGTGATTGAGATGGGGGGCGATCGCCAGTTTCGTTGGATGCCGTTGCAAGATATTTTGTCTGCTGCTTAGCACGGGCGCTCCCGTCTGCTCAGTGTTCTGGGCAAGAAAAAATACCTGGCTGAGTCCTTTTCGTCACCAGATTCAGAGTCTCGATCTAATCAGGGTCACTACATGTGGGATCGCTGATGGGAACGATATTTTGTACGTTTGAGGATTCTCTAGTTTGTAGTAGACTAAGGGGCAAATCGGACTAACCATTTCCGAATTAACCTATTAGTATGTAAGGGTGATTACCTTGTACCGTCCCTTACGTTCCCTAAGGGAGGGCAACTGGTTCAAACTGATTTGTGGAGCCAGCTTCCAAAACCTCCCTGCGATTCGAAACCTTGCGTTAGCATATGCCCTGGCGGGGGCTGATTGTATAGATGTGGCAGCAGACCCGGCGGTGGTTGCTTCTGCTTCGGAAGGAATTCAGTCTGCTAAGGGCCTCCTAGATGACGCTCGGATTCGGGGGTTTGGGTCTGCTAAGCTGCCATGGTTGATGGTAAGCCTCAATGATGGTGAAGATCCTCATTTTCGGAAGGCAAAATTTGACGCTACAGCTTGCCCTTCTGACTGTCGCCGTCCCTGCGAATTAATTTGCCCAGCGCACGCCATCATTTTGGATTCGCGCAACGGGCATGTGTCAGGCGGAGTCTTGAGCGATCGCTGTTACGGATGCGGTCGCTGTTTGCCCATTTGCCCGATTCAACATATTCAAACTCAATCCTACGTAACGCCTCCGGCTGCCTTGATGCCGTTGATGGTGGCAGGCGTTGATGCTGTTGAGATTCATACTCAGATAGGGCGAATTGACGCATTTAGACAGGTCTGGAATGCGATCGCCCCCTTTGCTCATCACCTCAAGCTTGTCGCAATTAGCTGCCAAGACGGAGACGGGTTGATTGATTATCTCCGGGCACTCTGGGACATCGTGTCTCCCTTGCCGTGCTCCCTGCTTTGGCAAACGGATGGTAGACCCATGAGTGGTGACATTGGCGATGGGACAACCCATGCGGCCATTCGCTTGAGCCAAAAGGTGCTAAACGCGGGGTTGCCCGGATATATTCAGCTTGCTGGAGGCACCAATCACCACACCGTGCCTAAGCTGAAACAGCTTGGCATGCTGAATCTCGATGATAGAAACTTCGGGTCATCCTGGCGATCGCTCGAAACCGCACACCATTCAGCTAGGCAGATCGTTAATCAGACTGAAATTATTCTGCCACTCTCCGATTTGTCTCAAAAAGAAAGCAACTCTGCTAGTTCCTCCCAACACGTTTCTGGAGTAGCATACGGCAGTTTTGCCCGGGCTTTATTATCCCCTGTTTTGGAAAAATTAGAGAAAATGAGTACTAATGTCCTGGAGTGTTCTCGTTCACCGATTGCTGCGTCCGTGTCAACTGTTCCATCACCTGACTCAATGCATCTAACCCCGTCTTCGTTTTCCCCGATGCATCTGGAAACCTTTCCAGATTTGTTATGGCAGGCCGTTTCGCTTGCAGATTCTCTAACATCTCAACTCAAATTGCCCATGACATCCCGGACAGATGAACCCAATTAGTTTTTATTCATGTCACGTCAGAGGATGAGTTACCACATCTGACCAGGTTTCGTTTCATCGGCTTGAGATTCCTATTGGTCATTTAATGATTAGTTCCCATGACATTTAAAGGTAAGACCTTTCCGAGTAAGCCAGAGTTCTCTACACAGTCTGAAATGACAGATATCAGTCAATCTCAGCCTCTCGAATTAGTGGAGCAGACTCCGAATGACTTGCAACAGCTTTTAGAGATTTTGCCTGACCCAATACGCCAGCGGTTAGAGCAACACTCCCAACACGATAAGCTGATCGAAGTTGTGATGGATTTGGGACGCTATCCAGAGGCTCGCTTTCCTAATCATGTCGAATATTTGTCTGATACTCCGGTTTCAGACGATGATTTGTCATATTGCATTAATCGAGTTGGTAGTTTCAGTGGTGATAACCGAGCAGGTATCGAACAAACTCTGCATCGGATCAGTGCCATTCGTAATCGTTCGGGCAAAGTTGTGGGCCTGACGTGTCGAGTAGGGAGAGCTATCTTTGGCACGATTGGGATGATTCGTGACCTCGTCGAAACAGGTCGATCGATTTTGATGCTAGGGCGACCGGGAGTTGGCAAGACAACAGCGCTGCGAGAAATTGCCAGAGTCTTGGCCGATGAGTTAAATAAGCGCGTCGTGATTATCGATACGTCCAATGAAATTGCGGGAGATGGCGATATTCCTCATCCTGCGATTGGCCGAGCGCGGCGGATGCAGGTTTCACGCCCAGAGCTCCAGCATCAGGTGATGATTGAAGCGGTTGAAAATCATATGCCGGAGGTGATCGTCATCGATGAGATTGGCACCGAGCTAGAAGCCCTGGCAGCGCGGACGATTGCTGAGCGGGGTGTGCAACTGGTGGGCACGGCTCACGGTAACCGCATTGAGAATCTCATCAAAAATCCGACGCTATCTGATTTAGTGGGTGGAATTCAGTCAGTCACGTTAGGCGATGACGAAGCTCGGCGACGAGGAAGCCAGAAGAGTGTTTTGGAACGCAAAGCGCCGCCCACCTTCGAGATTGCGGTTGAAATGCTGGAACGGCAGCAGTGGGTCGTCCATGAGTGGGTCGCCGATACGGTGGATAGTTTACTCAGGGGACGACGCCCTAACCCACAGGTGCGCAGGTTGAATGAGTCAGGCAAAGTCGTGATAACTCATGAACTGTCGGATTCAGCGATCGCCCAAGGATCTGCACCCACGAGTCGCCCAATTCCAACCAGCGACACTGCTAGCCGATTTGGATTATCGGGATGGCGAGCTTCGGGGCAGATGAGCCCAATGCCGTTGAGCGCTGGCGGAAGTTCGAGGAAGATATCGCCTCTGGATGCCTCATCGAGCCACGCGTACTCCGAACGGCAACACTTCGATCAATTGCTGAATGAGTCTCTCGATCGCTCGCTTGGGTATCCGCAAACGGATGGTAACGCCTTCACTGAGATCGCACCCATGATGGGGCCCAACGGCGAAGAATTGCCGGCGCATATTTATCCCTATGGAGTGAGCCGTCAGCATCTTGACCATGTGATTCGGACGCTGAATTTGCCCGTTGTACTAACAAAAGACTTGGACAGTGCGGACGGGGTTGTAGCGTTGCGATCGCACGTTAAAAATCACTCCAAGCTGCGTCATATTGCCAAAGCTCGCCAGCTTCCAATTTATACCGTGAAATCTAACAACATGCCGCAGATTATTCGTGCGCTCAAGCGCGTCTTGCGGATGGATGATGGCGGCAAGGGAGAACCGGTTAATCTCAGCTTGTTTTCGCGGAGTGGCGATGAGGATGAGATTGAGGCGTTAGAAGAAGCGCGATTAGCCGTGGAGCAAATCGTCATTCCGAAGGGGCAACCCGTCGAACTCTTACCTCGCTCGGCGAAGGTTCGCAAAATGCAGCACGAACTGGTCGAGCATTATCGTCTAAAATCATCAAGCCTTGGGGAAGAACCCAATCGCAGATTGCGGATTTTTCCGGCGTGATGCTGCCCTGGTTGACTGACAAAAGATTTGTTAGTCAATCAGGATGTTGCCCAATTCCCCTATCGGCATTGCTCATCGACGAATGATTTTCGGAGGGTCAATAGCCCTATGGGCATGGCTTCGCTAAGGCATTGCCATGCCCATACAACGGGTGGTTGATGGGCTAGTGGTTTACCTATCATTCATCAATTTCGCAACGTCGCCCTATCTACCAGGTTGGGGCGGCAAGGTTGGAACGAGTTGCTAATGTTCAAGATCCAAGGGTGTGTTGAGCCGATTAATCCGGTTGTGATGGCTTGATAGGGTGCGGTTTGCAGCCTTAATTCGGCTCGATCTGCACTCTCAATCTGCACTCTCAACATGTCGATCTGCGACCTCAATATGTCGATCTGCACTCTCAACACGTCGATCTGCGACCTCAATATGTCGATCTGCACTCTCAACACGTCGATCTGCGACCTCAATATGTCGATCTGCACTCTCAACACGTCGATCTGCGACCTTAGATCGACATGTTGTCGTCGCAGTTTAACGATCTGCGACCTCAAGGGAATAGACGCGACCGAGAGAGTCGCACTAGAGTCGAGGAAAGCTTACGCCGTGATCAATTCTGGTTCTGGACGTTTGCTATTACGGATTCCGGCGATCGCCTCAGCATAGTCATCTGCCTTAAACACGGCTGAACCTGCAACAATCGCGTTTGCTCCCGCTTCGAGCACTTGCCATGTATTTTTGACTTTCAATCCTCCGTCCACTTCAATCCACGGATCTAGCCCTCGTTCGTCACACATTTGGCGAAGTTGGCGAATCTTAGGCACTACCGTTGGAATAAAGCTTTGCCCGCCGAAACCAGGGTTTACGCTCATAATCAGCACCATATCGCACAAGTCCAACACGTAATCAATCAGATCGAGTGGCGAACCTGGATTTAGGACAACGCCTGCTTTCTTACCCAATTCCCGAATCTGCCCTAACGTGCGATGCAGGTGAGGTGAAGCATTATGCTCAGCATGAACATAAATGTGGTCAGCACCCGCTTTAGCGAAGTCTTCCACATATTTCTCAGGCTCAACGATCATCAAGTGAACATCTAGCGGTTTTTGGGTGAGTGGGCGAATGGCGCTCACCACCAAAGGACCAATTGTAATATTAGGGACAAAGCGTCCGTCCATTACGTCAACGTGAATCCAATCAGCTCCCGCTTGATCAACCGCCCGAATTTCTTCTCCAAGACGGCTAAAATCGGCTGATAGTATAGATGGAGCAATTACAACTGGCTTTTGGGATTGGGTCTGAGTCATAGCTCAACAATCTCTCCTGCGTCCTTTTCGTAATGTTATTTTAACAAACTGCGTCCATTCCTTTTCCCTGATCACCTCAATCCTCGGCAATTTAGCGTCCCGGAGAACTTGGCATGACTCAGCAGCAAACTATTAAACGATTAATTGGACTTCTTGGGATTGTCTCTGCATCATTAATAGGTGCGCCCGTTTTAGCATTGGTCAGATCGGTGGGTGAAGACGGTATTGATGCCCATCGATTACACGCGCCGCCGTATAACCTCATCGGGCGCAAGATTTCGATTGGTCAAGTTGAGATTGGTCGCCCTGCGGTATTTGGTCTGGATAAAGCCGCAAATTCGAATCAGGTGGTCAATCTTGGGCAAGTGTTGTATCGGGACGGACGCGCAACTGCTGATGAGCTTGTTGACGGGCATGCTGCCAACGTTGCCAGCGTCATGGTCAGCTCAGACAAGCGCTTGACAGGGGTTGCGCCGGGTGCCCGACTCTACTCATCCGCAGTCGGGTTTATCGAACGAAATGGGCAGCCTCAGGAATGCCTCTCGACCCAGGCAGTTGCTCAGCAAAATAGTGGAGATGTGCGCGCCATCAACTTTAGCTTTGGAGAATCGCTGGCTAGAGATCCGCGCCCCGATGCCACGCTAGACGGCAATGCGTTGCTGACTCAATGCATTGATTGGTCGTCCAATGTTCATGATGTGTTGTATGTCATTGCTGGCAATCAAGGGCGGGGTGGAATTCCAATCCCGACCGATAATTTCAACGGGATGAATGTCACCAATTCGACTATGGTTGCGGGTCGTTTTGCAAAAGTAAGCTTTTCTAGCTTGAGCAGCGAACCACCTGTCGTCATCGGTCGTTTGCCTGACTTGGAGAGCAATGTGGGGCCTCGCCGCTCAATTAGCATTACGGCACCCGGGTCTAATATTGAGATGCTAAATCCAGATGGCACTACTGCGATCGCCACTGGGACAAGTTTTGCGGCTCCTCATGTGACGGCGATGGTGGCACTGCTTCAGGAATATGGAGATTCTGCAATTCGGCGATCGCATGCAGGATTAGCTCCTGACGCAACCCTGGGCGATCGCCCCCTAGAACTCCGACACCCCGAATGGACGCTCGATGCCCGAAATCCACAAGTCATGAAAGCAGTTCTCATGAATTCTGCAGACAAAATTCAAGACACTGGCGATGGATTAAACCTAGGCATGAGCCGCACCGTATATGACCAGACCAATAAAACCTGGCTTGATTCAGATGCCTATACCGACCCTGAAAAACCACTGAGTGCAGAACTAGGAACGGGGCATCTAAACGCCTATCGAGCCTATCAACAGTTTAGCGCCGGACAGTGGAGCCCAGATGACGAAATCCCTGTCATCGGATGGGATTATCACACGGTCAGCCCTGCCTCTCGAAATGATGAGCCCCCCAAGTTTCGAGACTATGTTTTAGAACAGTCGTTGGAAGCAGATAGTTTTGTCTCAATTACCCTGGCCTGGAATCGCTACGTGACCCTCAATGATGAAAACAGCAACGGTCGGTATGACATCGGCGAGACGTTCGACGACCAAGGGCTGAATGACTTAAATCTCTATCTGATGCCTGCTGATGAAGATGATATTGATGCCAGTATCTGGTCATCTGTGAGCGAGGTGGATAGTATCGAGCATATTTTCCAAAAAATCCCAGAATCAGGACGGTACAAAATTCGAGTCGTGTACGCCAATCAGGTCAACGATGAGGTGCAGCCCTATGCGCTGGCATGGTGGACCGCCCCCGATCGCCTGCCTGCTTCAGAATAGGTATAGTCGTATAGTAATGTGTAATTGCGTCAAGCACATAATATGGGGCACGCCGCGCCCACACCACCGTACTTAACCCAAGTGAATACCGCTATATTTAATTGTGATGGACCCAGTCTCCCCAGATGAATATCAAAAGGATAAGACTAACAGCTTCGTTGACTAACGATACATCCCTCTCTTTTGGGGAGCTATTTTCCAGGCATGAGAGTTTGTAACAATTCCCTCAAAGTTAGTATTACGTTCTTTAAAGTTTTCTAGGGTTCTACAAAATCGCGCAGAATCGCTGCTGTAAACTAATAGTCAACTTGGAGAAACCCGTTATCGGTCATCTTGACAAGCTATTTGCAAGCTATATTGCAAGTTTTAGTCAAATGGCCGTTAGCAAATGAACATTAAGATTACATCGTTTGGATAGGAGTTTCTATTCAATGTCTCATTCAGTCAAGATCTATGACACCTGCATTGGCTGCACCCAATGTGTGCGAGCCTGCCCGCTAGATGTATTGGAAATGGTTCCGTGGGATGGCTGTAAAGCTGGATCAATTGCGTCCTCTCCCCGTACAGAAGACTGTATCGGTTGTAAGCGGTGTGAAACCGCTTGCCCAACTGATTTTCTTAGCGTCCGAGTTTATTTAGGTGCTGAGACAACTCGCAGTATGGGACTCGCCTACTAGGATTCATCTACACCTCTCAATTTAGTTTCTGGATATCTTCAAAAGGGGCTTTATGCCCCTTTTTGTTTAATAATTACAGTTCACTTATAGCGGTATGGGCTTGGGTGTTTTTGTGCTTGACGCAATTGCACATTGCTATAACTCAAGCACACATCGCCGATTGCCTGACAAACGTTTCGGAGGCTGGCGGTTGTTTCTCCAATTAAAACAGGGACGCAGTGATACTACGCCCCTTCTAATCGATTCTAATCAGTGAAATATTCTCTAAATTCTCACTACTTAAGACTGTTAGCTATTTCTTTTTACCTCGTCCAGCGGTTGCATCGACTGGTTCAATTTCTGACAAATTAAACGTAACGAGCTTGTCCCA
>JBNPEG010000082.1:0-41243 GCA_051117555.1 Elainellaceae cyanobacterium
GCATCCTGTCCAACAGTTGGTAAATTAGCTCTTGGGCGTGGGCAAGGATCTTCATGAGACTTGCAATTTATTGGTTCCACGCCCTTTTTTCTCATTCCTGCTGCCTAGGTGCAAGATATGAGTCTAGGAAAATTCACGCTGGACTCCCTAGAGACTCCTGATATTAATTCTTCAAATTCAGACTACACATCAATGCTCGGGTCTGGCAGTTCCTCTAACTGCCAGACCCTTTTCAAATATTCCCTTAAAGCGCCAGCGTTTGATGTCAAAAGCTTACTGTTTGTTTAAGCTGGCGATCGCATGACGCGTCAAAGCCTTGCAGGATCGTATATTATGACTCCACTTAATTCATCCTTCATAGCGAAAGCATCCGAACTTTAAGGAATTAGAATTTAGACGACTTCACAAATGATTAATAATCAATTTTCTTTAAAGTTTCTCTAAAGATATTCACAGACTCTCGATCCAGCCTGCCAGCTTAATCATATTTCAGCTAAAAATGTAAGCAGTTAAGAAAATCTAGTTACCCTTAACGCTCCGTCTAGCAATTTCCGATAATTTTTTAGATGATTGCTTTTTGCTGCTTTAGGTTGTTTTATTAGGCAACTATGTACCCCACTACCTTACCCCTATCCATCTTTACTTCAATCCAGCTTCCTCTAATCCAGAGGATACTATTGGGGCTTGGTTTAATTGCCGCAGGTATCGGCGTTGGGTTTCCCAATGGAGCGATCGCTGCGACTGACTCTGTCACAATTGAGCTCAATCAAACTTCTCCAGGTGCTCCATCGTCTCCGAGCGATCAAGCTTATACGCTGGGTGCGGGCGATCGCCTGCAAATTGATGTGTTTCAGCTCACGCAGTATAGCGGTGAATTTGAAATCCTCGTCGACGGCATGATTAATTTACCGGTTGTCGGTGAGGTATATGTGGAAGGGATGACGTTAGAGGAAGCGACTGATGCGATTACAGCAACGTATTCTCAAATTCTTCGTCGCCCCATGGTTACCCTAAGTTTAGTTGCTCGTCGCTCTATTCAAATTGGCATTGCGGGTGAAGTTAATCGCCCCGGCTCATACACAGTTGCATTAGGCGATGCAGAATTTCCAACCATTACGCAAGTGTTGGAGCAAGCCGGTGGAATTCGCATGGCGGCTGACCTGAGTCAAGTGCAAGTTCGTCGCCAAAACGTCGGTTCAGAACAAGTCATTACAGTTAATCTTCAGCAGCTGCTGCGCACCGGTGACTTGAGTACCGACATTGTGCTTCGAGATGGCGACACAGTGTTTATCCCTACCTCAACCAATCCAGATATCGCAAGCGTTGCCGAACTCACAACTGCTAGTTTTGCGTCAGATGAAAATCAAGAAATTAACATCGCTGTAGTTGGAGAAGTATTTCGCCCTGGGCCGTATATCGTCACGGGTAGTGCTCGAACTGGGCAAGCAGGTTTGCCCGGAGGTACTAATGGTTCTGGGCAGCTACCTACAGTCACACGTGCCATTCAGGTTGCGGGTGGAATTAAGCCCTTAGCGGATGTTCGGCAGATTCAAGTACGCCGTGCCACTCGCTCCGGGACAGAGCAGGTCATTGAAGTGAATTTATGGCAGTTGTTACAAGCGGGTGACCTCAGCCAAGATCTAGCCCTACAAGAGGGCGATACGGTGTTTATTCCAACTGCAACAGATGTCGATTTAGAAGAATCAGCTCAGCTAGCATCTGCCAGCTTTTCACCCGATACAATTCAGGTGAATATCGTTGGAGAAGTAGATCGACCCGGAACCGTAGACATTCCTCCCAATACTCCTCTTAATCGAGCCGTATTATCTGCGGGCGGCTTCACAAACCGAGCGCGGCGACGCTCTGTAGAACTGGTTCGGTTGAATCCAAATGGTACTGTCTCTGCTAGAGAAATCCCTATTGATTTTGCTCAGGGTGTTAACGAAGAAAATAATCCAGCTCTCCGCAATAATGATGTAATTATTGTGAGGCGATCGGCTGCTGCCAGTGTGTCGGATACCTTAGAAGCGGTAGTCAGCCCAATCAGTCCGTTTCTAACACTATTTAACTTTCCATTCCAATTTTTGCGATTGTTTGATTGATAGTGATGTTCAGGTGCATCAGGGAACCATGACCATAACAGGACTTGATATTGTCCGACGGGAGTGAGAAACAGCATGTGCGATAAGTTTTGGGGGCAAGATGAAGACTGAACAATCATTATCCGTATCTGGGATGCCCAGCGCCAATGATGAAGGAGGACTAGAACTCGGTCAAGTTGCAGCTGCACTGCGTCGTCGAGCGTTGATTATTGCAGGTGTCACAACTGTCGTCGCATCAGCCGCTGTCCTCAAGGCTCTTACCGATACACCTGTCTATCAATCAAACTTTGAAATTCTTACAGAACCTGTTACCCTTGAAACTCGTATCATCTCGACTGCCAATCCAGAAACGTTAAGTAATCAAGAAGATTTTGTTGCAGTTTCCATCGATGAGGCAAAACTGAAGGTTCTCAAAAGCCCAAAAGTCTTAGCCCCCGTTTTGGAGACTCTCCAGCCCCAACACCCTAATCTCACCTACCAAAATCTATTTGATAATTTATCGGTTAGCACGACCTCAGAAGATATTTTGACTGTAATCTATCAATCACCTGATCCAGACTTGGTTCAAGATGTGCTAGAAACAGTCGCAGAAGCGTATGTAGAGTTCAGTCTCGAAGATCGACAAAGCGATATCCTTCGAGGCATTAAGTTTGTTGACGAGCAGCTACCTCAGCTTCGCGAGCGAGTTGATTCACTCCAGGAAGAGCTAGAGATATTACGCCGACAATATAACTTAATTGATCCCGAAGTTCAAAGTGATGAGCTTGCTAGACAAATTAGCGCCTTTAAGCAAGAACAGCTTAGTATTCAGGTTCAATTAGACGAAGCCCGGCGACTCTATGCTGACTTGCAACAAGAATTAGATCGGCAGGGCGAAACGGCGGTTGCCTCGGCGCTCACAGAAGATCCTAGATATCAAAGCCTATTAGATCAAATTTTAGAATTAGATCGTCAAATCTCTCAAGACTCTGTACTGCTTCGTGAGGAAAGTCCGGAAATTCAAATCTTGCAAGAAAGACGGCAAAGTCTTTTACCCCTGGTCGAGCAGCAAGGAGTCCGGGTTGAACGACAGGTTTCAAGCTATATTCGAGAATTGGATGCCCGTAATCAAGCACTGGCCGATGCTATTAATTCGCTTAACACGCAGATTAAAGAGTTGTCGTCTGTTACCCGTCAATACAGCGATATCCAGCGAGAACTTCAAATTGCTACCAACAATCTCAACGAGTTTTTATCAAAGCGAGAGGCACTGCGAATTGATGCGGCCCAACGGCAAGCCCCATGGGAACTGTTGTCTCAACCTGAAAAGCCTCGAGCGTCTGTAGCTAGCGCACGACGAAACTTATTGCTGGGAACAGCATTAGGATTAATTCTAGGTACTGGGATTGCTCTGTTTATAGACAAACTAAGCAGTGTGATCCATACATCTAAAGAGATTAAGGACATTACTAGACTGCCTATTTTAGGGATCATCCCGCTTAATCGATATTTAGAGGCTGACAACATTTCTACGAATGCGGAGGCATGGCTAAGACAGTCAGCCTTTGATGTAGAACTAGCCAACAGTGAAGTATCAAATTCATATAGTTCGGTGCCCTTTACCGAAGCGTTTCGCTCTCTTTACACCAATATTCGATTAATTAATCCAGATGTGCCCATTCGCTCGCTCACCGTAAGTTCTTCTACCCCCAATGAAGGAAAGTCAACCGTTACGGTGCATCTGGCTCAAGCAGCAGCAGCAATGGGGCAACGAGTGCTTATCGTCGATGCCGATTTACGCCGTCCCAGCGTACATAAGCTGCTGGGTATGGAAAACAGCCAAGGTCTAATGGATTTGGTGGCAATGAATTTGCCACTCGAAGACGTCATACAGCAGTCGGTCTTTTATAAGAACTTATTTGTTCTTTCAGCGGGGCACCCGCCGCCAGACCCTCCCACTATTTTGGCATCCAATGCGATGCAAACCTTGAGTGAACGAATTCAAGGCGCGTTTGACCTCGTCATTTATGATACTCCTCCATTGATTGGCTTTGCCGATTCGTTTCTAACTGCCTCCCAATCTCAGGGATTACTAATGGTCGTGGGGCTTGAAAAGATCAAACGAGCACAGCTAGAGCAGGGAGTTGAAGAAATCAAAGTGGCTGGAATTCCAGTGCTGGGGATTGTCGCAAACCGGTCTGAAGAGCAAGCCATTACGTCATACAGTTATTATCAGTACTATACTCATCAGGCACCTGAGCATAGCCTAGCTCATCAGACATCGCTTCAGAAATTCAAGGGGGATGCGACTAACTTTATGAAAGACCTTTTATCGAAGAAGGATTAATAAAGCAGTATAATCTGGCTTTTGAGGCAAGCGTAAACATGCGATCGCTTCTCTTGCAGTAATCGTGAAGCTCACTAAATAATTCGTAAGAGGGAGTAGAGGGGGCAACGCTCCCTTCTTACGGACTTCGTCCCCAAACCCCTTTTGGTTTTTCCACCATTGCTTTGGGATTGCTATGTATCCGTATTTTCTAGCAACTATTCTTTTAAGTAAGGATAAAGGCAAAAGTAACTTTTTATAGATCGAGCGAAGCTATTCTAAATTCGTTTAATGATACAACTATGACTGTTATTATACATTTAATGAAATATGAGACGGCGTGAGCAAGGCGGGCGGTGCTCGCCCTGCACAATATATAAAGACTTAGTATTGCTATGTCTTTATCCAAAGGGTCGCTACATTTACGCTGGGTTCTACTAAGGAGATACGATTGGCCTTCATCTAAAAAGGATAAATTCGCATCCTATATTCAGCTACATTACCTTGTTGATTTTTTTATTGTAGGACGATGTGATTAAGTCCTACCTAAATCAAGGCTAGATGAATGAATCTTGGGTCATTAACATTCGAAATACTCAATAGAGTGTGAGGGCTTAATCAAGCTGTTTGATCATGTCTAAGCGATCATTAAAAGCTTCCGTTGAGGGAGCTAAAACTAGCAGACGAGTGTTTGAGCGACGTGGTTGGACTCAAGAAAATCTGGCTGCCGAAGTAAACCTCAAAACTCGGCAACCAATTTGGCGTTTTTTTACAGGCCGTCCGATTGAGCGACATACATTTATCGAGATTTGTGATGTGCTGGATTTAAATTGGTGGGAGGTCGCTGACGAACTTCCAGAATCGGATTTGAGGATCACTCAGATGCCGGAAGACACGATGTCTAAACATCTAAATCATAGTGACCCAAATCAGCTAGTTCAGCAGGTGCGGTTGCACCATCATGATAAAATTCAAGCCCAATGCGGACATATCGTTATCTTTAATAGCAATCAGATTTGGCATTTAGATGACATCTATGTAAATGTCAATTTCCTAAGGCAAGTCCGAAGTCAACGATGGTTTGAATCTGATAGTTTTCATCAGAAGGGGAATCAGGAACCTGATCATAGAAATGCGTCGTTGGACACATCTCTCAGAGGTTTCAATCAAGATGTTGCGAATCAGCTCATCTCTACGCTACAGATTTTTGAAACACATTCAAAACTTCGGATATTGGGTAAACCTGGATCTGGTAAAACAACGGTATTGCAACACCTAGCGCTCCAGTGTATTCGAGGACGAGTCTTGGCGGATCAAATTCCTATTTTTGTCACGCTTGAGAAGCTGACTCGATATTCAGGAGTAAGAGATGATTTTAATCTATTTGATTATCTCTGCAAGGAGCTCCAACCGTATCATATCAACTCAGATCAGGTTGAAAGCCTTCTGCAAAGCGGGAAATTTGCGTTGTTCTTAGATGGATTGGATGAAATTAGCGATCGCCACGTCCAAACCTCGATTGCCAAAGAAATCGACTACTTTTCAGATGATTACTATCGAAACACCGTAATTATTACCTGTCGAACAGGTGCTCAAACGTTTCAGTTTCTAAGATTTAAGGATTTTGAAATCTCGGATTTAACGCCAACCCAGATTGATGAATTTGCAACGAAATGGTCTCGAAATTCATTCTCATCGGACGAAGAAGCTTCCAAATGGACGCAAGAATTTATCGATCAACTCAACTTACATGAAAATTGGCAAATTAAAGATTTGGTTCGTTCTCCTTTATTGCTTAGCCAAATCTGTGTAGCATTTCAACGCAATCAGACCTTTTTGAGCGATCAAGACGAGCTTTATCAACATTGTCTGAATATCCTCTTATTTCAATGGGATCAAGCCAGGGGTATTCAGAGATATACGCATCAGCCGACTATTCCGTTTGCTCTGGAACTTAGTATTCTAAACTGTTTGGCTGCTGATACGCTGAAGCAGAAGGCGTATTTATTTAGTAAGCGAAACATTGATATTTGCGTTGAAAAATGCATGAACAAACATACGAACAGTTTAATAAATTCAGAGTCTCTCTTGCTCGAACGAACGGCACTGTTAGAGTCAATGATCGCCCATCATGGAATGCTAGTGGAGCAAGCACAAGGGATCTATTCGTTTGCGAATGCTGCTTTTCATGAGCATTTTGCACTTCAACTGAAAGATTCGGGAGGCGCAGCAGTTTGAACAAGGGTAATAGATTTTGGATACCCGATCAAATGTCATGAGGAACGACGCGATCGCATCCAAATCCTGTGAGATGACGTACTTCATTTGAGCCTTTGAAAAGGCACCCAAATGAACTCACCTCATAAAGGAACCATTATGACCACGGAAAAAAGACGGCTGAAAAATCTTGCATTGGCAATCTGCACCTGTCTGTTGGCAATTAGCCTTTATTCCCCGGCGTTCGCCAACATGATTGCCCTGTTGCCTATCCATAACGCTTCCCTTCAAACATCGCAACTAGCCACAGTCGAACAATCCCTCGGAGAAGACTTGGATACCAGCCTTAGAGCGGCTACATCTACTTTATTAGCTCAAGGAATGTCGAGCGATTCGATTGTGCCCTACGTGGCGGTGATGAGCAAACAAAATGTTGTCCCCAATTCTCCGACGACATCTGCCTTTGGTGCAGTAGGTGCTGTTTTGGCGGGCGATCGCCTAATAGTTCGGGGTAGTTTTAGAAATCTAACGAGCCCGATGCGAAATTATGCAACCGATCCAGTCGATCCACCCAATTCCAACATTACATCTGCATTCCACATTCACCAGGGGGATTCCTCGATGAATGGCCCCTTTCAATATGCTTTAAATGTCATGCTTGACGAAACAGAGCGGGGGGGGAGCGTCGCAGGTGAATATACGTTATCAGCAGACCAGTTGCAAGCTCTTTCTGAGGGACTATTGTATGTAGACCTTCATACGACACGGAATCGAGGAGGAGAGCTCCGTGGCATTTTGATGCCGTCGGCATAACGTAGTAGGATGATCAAGGTCTAGCGTCTGAATGTCCTAATTCTATGGATTCCAAGCAATCTAACCTTGCTGAAAACTATAATCCTACTGACGTAGATTTGTGGTTGGCGCTTAGACAAGGGCAGACGGATGCCTTGGGGCAGATCTATGACCGTCATGCAAAACTTGTGTATGGCATAGCGCTGAGGGTCTTGGGTAATACCCAGGAGGCAGAAGACCTAACTCAAGATATTTTTATCAAGTTAGCAAGTACATCGTCCTATGATCCCAAGCGGGGCTCCCTTAGGACATTTTTAGGCATTCTGACTCGCTCTCGCGCAATTGACCGACTACGCGGAAGCAGAACCGCTCAGACCTCGATAGAACGCTGGCAGGTCAATCATCCAGAGAATCCGGCCAATACTCCGGCTGACACGATTGATCAAGATGAGCGGTCCCAAAAAGTTAGGGCAGCGCTGGCCCAACTCTCTGAAAGTCAGCAGGAAATCCTCCGCATGGCGTATTATGAGGGATTAACTCAAACGGCCATTGCCAATCAGCTTGATACCCCTTTGGGGACTATTAAAGCCAGGGCTCGTCGAGGACTGCTGAAATTACGACAGATACTACAAGACTATTTAGATTGATGGCAGCATGAGTGGGTCAACATCTCCAGAACAGTTAAAGCTTTTGATGGCAGGATATGTTCTCTGCGATCTCAGTCCAGATGAGGCGGTCGCCCTTGAACAACTGCTGTCTAATAATCCGGATCTCATGCGCGAAATAGAACAGATGCAACAGGCGTTAGAGATGACATTTCCGTCTGAGGCTGAGCCTCCAGAGCATCTCAGATCCTCGATTTTGAGCGCTTATGATGTTGCTAGTCATCTCACATCTGATGCATCTGCGTCCCGTCAAGAAAGAGTACAATCCAATGTCTTAAGCTCTCGTTGGTGGATTAGAGGGCTAGGCGCAGCAGCAGCGGCGGTCATTCTAGGATTAAGTATCAGTAACTATGTTCTATGGCGATCGCTACAGGCTGAGCAGACTGACATGCAGTTACCTAATTTGCTGACGTTTTCGCTAGAACCCACTGAGGAGAATGTTTCTGGTTCTGTTAGAGTTGTGGCCAATCCTACCCGCTTAGAAGCTACCCTAGATGCGGACAATTTGCCACCTCTGGGGGAGGGAAAAGTTTATGCTCTGTGGACAGTAGTTGCCCCCAATGCTCCGATTACCACTGACGAAAAAAATGCAATTTTAACTGACGTTTTTACCGTTGATGCTCAAGGACACGCATCGGAGCAGATCATACTACCGAGCGTTTTTCACAATCTCGGCTTGGTTGAAGCTATTGCCATCACCCAAGAAGATGCCGACGCTCCTCAGGCACATCGCGCGTCTCCGATTTTAATTGAGCGGCTGTAAGATCATTGGCAGCCTCGATTTAGAGAATTGGTATGAAACGTGATTTGCGGGCAGTCCAATCGATGTATCCTTCTTGTCTCAGAATGGCTAGCATATTTTGAATCGAGGACGGAGAGCTGTATTCAAATGCTTCAGCCATTTCTCTGACGGTTGGCGAAATACGATTGCGACAGATAAAGTCTTCAATCCAGTCGAAGAGTTGTTGAGAGGTGATGCGAGAGAGTTTCATAGGTTGATGCAAAAACTAGTACTAGAGTACTACATAGATAGATTCAGTGACTATCCGTAGAGTTCCTGAATTTCGTAAAATCAACCCTGAAACCTAACGTATGAATTTATGAGCCAGATTTCTCCGCCCAAACCGCCAAATTCGCCCCAAGATGCCTCAAAACAGAATATTGTGCAGCGCTATGCTCCATGGCTCTACGCCTTCTGGAAATTTTCCCGTCCGCATACCATTATTGGTACGAGCCTCAGCGTTTTGGGCATATGGGCGATCGCCCTCGCTACATCCCCGGGTTCAATCGTCGAGGGAGTTAATGCCGGTGCACCTCAACCTATATATTCTTTATTGTTCGCCTGGTTTACCTGCCTCTGCGGCAATATCTATATCGTCGGCTTAAACCAGATGCAAGATGTTGCCATTGATCGGGTCAATAAGCCCCACTTGCCGATTGCGTCTGGCGAATTCTCTCGCAAGACGGGATGGGGAATTGTTATCACTACCGGGCTAATTGCCCTGCTGTTGTCACCGCTGCAAGGGTTATTTTTAACGATCACCGTCTGGTCGAGCGTGTTGATTGGGACGGCCTATTCATTGCCTCCAATTCGGCTGAAGCGGTTTCCTTTTTGGGCCTCTGTTTGCATCTTTACGGTGCGTGGCGTGATTGTAAACCTGGGGCTATTTCTTCACTTCAGTCAACAATTTGGATCGCGCACCACGATTCCAGCACCCGTTTGGGGGTTGACGCTGTTTATCCTAGGGTTTACGTTTGCGATCGCCATTTTCAAAGATATCCCTGATCTGGAGGGCGATCGCCGCTATAACATCACCACATTTACGATTCGCCTTGGGCAAACAGCCGTGTTTAACCTAGCGCGATGGGTGATTACGGCTTGCTATGTGGGAATGCTCATTGCTGGATTGATGCTTCCCTCCATTCATGCTCTTTTTCTAGTGCTGAGTCACGGATTAGCTCTTGCCGCATTTTGGTTTTACAGCACTCAAGTTGATCTACGGCAAAAGCAGGAAATTACTGACTTCTATCAACTGATTTGGAAGCTATTTTTCCTGGAGTATCTGATCTTTCCGATCGCCTGCCTGCTTGCTTAATTCGTCGTTGGGTCGATTCTATCCCCAGCATCGCCGGGCATTAGAATCGTCTATCGTGCCCGGTAATGCCAGAAAAAATCGCCTGCTGCTAATAGTGCCCCACCTACAATTAACAGACAGGCGATCGCAATGCTCCAACTTGGTTCAGCTAAGCCACACACTACAAGCAGAAGGGTTGATAACAACGGAGCGGCATAGGATAATGCTCCGAGTACTTTGATGTTTCCTTGCTTGACGCCATAATCCCACGTAAAAAAGGCAAGACCCACCGGGCCTAATCCTAGACACACCACTGCGATCCACTGCCATCCAGACGGGATGACGGTGGATTCAAATAGGGCATGACAGAGCCACGCGAGCAGGGCGGTGACTCCGCAAAATCCGCCGACCGCGTTAGTGGGAATAGCGCCCAATCGCCTCGATAATACTGAATAACTCGACCACGTTAACGCACATACCAATGCAGCGAGATAGCCTGTCAAATGGCGCGTATCAAACGCGAACGATTGCCCGTTGGTGAGGAGTAGTGCAGCTCCTCCAAAACCGGCGATCGCCCCCACGATGTGAAACCATTTCAACTGTTCGCCCGGAAGTAGCGCAGAAAACACCACAATCAGCAGAGGCCACAAGTAAGCAATCAGACTAGCTTCGACTGCGGGCGCATGTCTTAAGGCGATGAAGTAGAAAAAATGATATCCGAATAACCCGAGAACACCGATCGCCCATACCCTACGAGGTAGCCTGAGGTGATGAAGAATGCCGCCACCCTGCTTCAGCCACACGACGACTCCAATTAAAAAGGCGATCGTAAATGACATTGCTGTAAGCTGAAATGGAGGCACAGAGCCACTCAGCTCAGTCAAGAGAGCGAGGGTTGCCCACATTAAGACGGCAGTAAAGCCAATCAATGTGGGCGCAATGGTGGATGAAACCTGAATAGATGTTTGTTTCACAGCTGATAGTTTGCAACTCCCTCATCAGAATTAAATCCATGAAATGGACTGTATTTCTTCATAACATGGTTGAGCGTATCAATGGGAAGGGCATAGGCTATGTGACCTTGAAAGCCGGTCATGGTTTTAGCCGCAACCAGTGCATTGAGAATGGCTTCTTCAACGGCTTCTGAGAGGGCTTCGAAGAGGGCATCCATCTGCTCATGAGGCAGCATTTTGATGGGCGTTAGCTGAGATGGATGTGCAAGCACGTCGTTTCCGGTGGAAAATGCAAGAAAAACGTCTCCACTGCTATTTTGTCCGATTCCGCCTGTTCGCGCTAAGCCAACGGTCGCACGCCGAGCCAGCCGTTTACACTGGACTGGAATCAGCGGAGCATCGGTGGCAATGATGACAATAATGGAACCACCTGAGGGAGGCGTTTCCCAAGGGAGGGGAATGTGGGTTGCGTTTAGTTCATAGCCAACGGGAACCCCTGCAATGCGGAGTGAATGCCGTCGACCATAGTTGGTTTGCACTAAAACTCCTAACACATATTGCCCTATCGAGGTTGGCACGAGGCGAGAGGCTGTCCCGATTCCACCCTTGAATTCGTGACAAATCATACCCGTGCCTCCCCCCACATTGCCTTCATCACACGGCCCGCTTTGGGCGATCGCCAATGCGGCTTTGACGTGATCTGGAGTCACATGAAAGGCATTGATATCATTGAGCCATCCGTCATAGGTTTCGGCGGCTACCGGCAAAAAACTGCCGCGCGGATTGCCTTGTTCTAGACAATAGGCATTGAGAGCATCTCGTACGACTCCCACAGAGTGCGTGTTGGTGAGGGCGATCGCCGAGGTCAGCAACCCAGATTCCTCTAGCCAGAGAAGTCCCGTCATTTCGCCATTACCATTGAAGCAATAACTTCCGGCAAAGGCATAATTAGTCCATATGTCTCCGTGGCGCGGAACGATTGCTGTGACCCCTGTTCTGGCAATACGAGGTTCATCTTTGATGATCGTGCTATGCCCGACTAAAACACCTGCCACGTCAGTAATAGCATTGTGCGGTCCCGGTGCAAAGTGACCAATAGTGATTCCTACATCCCTGAGGCGAGTTCGGCCCATCTTTGTGTTCCTGTGCATGTTCGTTGACAGACTACGTTACTCTGACAGCGAGCTCTTGACAAAAGATATCCACAATCATTTGAGTGGATACCGAGCGATCGCGCCACTGGGACTTTTCAGAGCACAGGTCAGCCGTGCGATATCCCTTGACCAACACTCGCTCTTGTGTCTCCATGATAGTGTGTGCCGCCTTTAGTTCGCCCCACTGTTCGAGCATTAACACAATGCCTGCGAGTGTACCAAACGGATTGGCAATACCTTTCTGGGCAATATCGGGGGCAGTACCATGAATGGCCTCATACATGCCAAAGCCTTGGGCATTGAGGCTGGCAGATCCTAACATCCCAATTGAACCGACCAGGGCTCCGCCGATATCGCTCAAAATGTCGCCAAACAGGTTTCCTGCCAACACCACATCAAACCGCTGAGGATGGCGCACCATCTGCATCGCGAGGTTGTCTACTAACATCGGTTCAATCTGCACACCTGGAAAGGCTCGCGCTTCATCACAGACGAGTTGAACCCAGGATAGGCAGGGCAATGCATTCTCTTTGTGAGCAACAGTCAGCACCTGTTTGCGAGCCGATGCTTTTTCTAATGCGACCTTAGCAATGCGGCGGATTTCGTGATCATAGTAGCGCATGGTGTGATAGCCATAGTTGCCCTGCTGATCGCGCGATCGCCCTGAGGGGCCAAAATAGATGCCGCTCACGAGTTCTCGCACAAACAAAATATCAACTTCCTGAAGTAGTTCGGGTTTTAGAGGAGATGCGCTAAACAGGCTAGGAGACGGGCGCACCGGACGCAGGTTTGCGAAGAAATCAAAGTGTTTGCGGAGTTCAAGCAATCCCCCTTTAGAAACCGCTCCAAAGACGATCCCATCTGTGCCGTCGCAAAGCCGCGCTGTGGCATCTGGGAAATAGCTCCCAAAGGTTTGCATCGCAGGTTCACCGATTAACCCATGGGCGATCGCCACTGAGAACCCGTGTAATTTGGCAACCTCTTGCAGGATAGTGAGTGCAGCATCTACTACTTCAGGACCAATTCCTTCACCGGGGAGGGCAGCAATGCGATAGGAGCGAGACATAGGGAGACGCAGTAGATTAGAGTGTAATTTAAGAGGATGTTTTAAAAGTCCTGTTTTTTGTTGCCTTAGCGACTAAAGTTCTCTTGACAGAGACGCTTCGCGAACGCAGGCTACACGGACAAAAAAACCGTTGGTTTTGCTGGAGTCCGCCGCGGCGGACTTTGTTTGTATAGGCGCGGTTTTAACCGCCGGCCCCTTTTAAAGCATCCTCTAAGGGCGATCGCCTTCGAAGGGATTGGGCATATGCTTGATGTTGGCAATCTCCTGGGCGAGTGTATCTACGGTAAACTGAATCTGGTCTTTTGAATGCAGTGAGGTAATAAAAAACCTCAGCCGTGCAGCGTTATAGGGCACAGACGGATAGACCATCGGCTGCACGTTAATGCCGTGTTCAAATAGCACTTGAGAAAGCCGGACGGCCTTATAGGGTTCACCCACGATAATTGGAATGACAGGGGAATGGTTGCTATTGCCGGTATCTAAGCCGCTAACACGGGCAAGCGTTAAGAAAAACTGTGCCCGCTGATGAAGCTGCGCGACTCGATCCGGTTCAGCACGTAGAATGCGTAGTGCCTCCAGCGCTGCTCCTGCATTTGCTGGGGACATCCCGACGCTGAATACAAACCCCGGTGCCGTATATTTCAAATATTCGACAAGCTCTCGACAGCCCGCAACATAGCCGCCACAGCTTGCAAATGACTTGCTCAACGTCCCCATCCACAAATCAACATCGCTGGATGAAATACTGAAGTATTCTCCAATGCCTCGTCCCCGCTGCCCTAATACGCCGATGGAATGCGCTTCGTCGACCAACAGAAATGCCTTGTGTTGCCTCTTAACTTCAACGATTTCAGGGAGAGGAGCCAGGTCGCCATCAGTACTGTAGATCCCTTCGATGGCAATCAGTACTTTCTGATAGTCATGCCGGTGCTGCCGCAAAAGCCGATCAAGCTCACGCCAATCATTATGGGGAAACTCTATTGCAGTGGCACCCGACAAATTACACCCTTCACGAATGCTGTTGTGGCTCAGGGCATCATAGAGAATCAGATCTTTCTTGCCGAAGAGATGCCCGATTGTTGTGACATTGGTAGCGTGCCCGCCAATATAAGCGATGCAGTCCTCCGTGCCTAGCAGTGCAGCAATTTCTTGTTCTAATGCCCGATGAATTGGACGTTCGCCGGACACAACACGACTTGCAGAGACTGAGGTTCCATAGCGGGCGATCGCCTCTTGAGCTGCCCTGGACACTCTCGGATCACCGGATAATCCCAAGTAGTTATAGGTGGAGTAGTTGATTACCTCACGTCCACCTATGTAAGAAATATCCCGAGCGATGCCGTCATGAACGTCAAAGAAGGGATTGCCCAATGTTTCAACCCGATTCAAATCTCCTCGGAGAGCTAGATATTCTGGTGTTTTGGTGAATTGGTAGTATTCGGGAGGGATGGGGGGATGAGTGGATGGGGGGAAGAGTGGATGGGTGAAATTGGAATCAGGATTAGCGGGGATGCTTGGGGTGCTGGCTGGGAGTTTGTCTGACCCGTTGATTGACGTATGCTCTAACGTGCTGGCTGATGATTTAGAACTGTTGATTGATAGATGACCTGACGGTGCTGAAAGATTAGCTGACGAACCGGCTGATGGATCGGCTGAAGTAATCGTTGAGATGCTTGCTGAATCATTAATCGAAACCGCATTAGTGAGATGGGCCGCAAGGGCGTTGGTAGTTGGATGGTCGAACAATAGGGTTTGGGGAATCGGATAGTTCAAACTGGTTTGTAGCCGATTGGTGAGTTCTACTGCCATGAGTGAATCCATGCCGAGGTCGCTGAAGCGTTCATAGGGATCAATCAAGTCAGGGGAACTAAAGCCTAAAACGTTTGCAAGGTGTTGACAAATGTGGTGTTCTAGTAACGACAGGCGATCGCCAGGGGTAGCAGTTTCAATCTGCTGACGTAGATCTGATCGAGTCTGACGAGGCGTCGTCTGAACAGTAGGCTTGAGGGCGTTCAACATTGGAGATAAGGAAGCGTGGCGGAAAAAAGCATCCCACTCTACTAGGAAAATGCCGACTTGGGAGAATCCTTGGGTGAGGGCAGCATCGAGAGCTTGGATTCCTAAATCCGGGGCGATCGCCCGTAACCCCTGAGCTGCAAGTCGGTTTGAATCTCGTTCATCTAGATTCGCCGCCATACCCACCGCCCACGGTCCCCAGTTGATTGTGGTTGCAGGCAATCCTAGGCTGCGCCGATGATGGGTCAGCGCATCCATATAGGCATTGGCGGCTGCATAGTTGCCCTGCCCTGGAGAGCCGAGTAATGCCGCGATCGATGAGAAGCACACAAAGAAATCGAGCGAATCATCCTGGGTAAGAGTATGCAGATTCCAAGCCCCTGCAATTTTGGGTGCTAATACTGTTCTGAATGCCTCCCAGGATTGGTTTTGCAACACGCCATCCTCCAAGACTCCGGCGGCGTGAATGATGCCACGGAGTGGATGGGTCGGGAGGGGCGAGTCAGACGTAGAGATGAACGATGAAATCAGGGCAGCAGCATCGGCTGACTTTGAAATATCTGCCTGAGCGGTGCGAATGTGGGCTCCCTGCTGCTCAAGCTGGCGAATTGCGGCAACGGCATCGGGGGAAGGGGGGCGGCGTCCGGCAAGTACAACCTGAGTTGCGCCACGTTCGACCAACCATCGGGCGATATGGAGTCCGATTGCTCCCAGTCCACCCGTGATTAGGTAGCTGGCATCCTTGCGAATCGGCTGAGCAGGGGCGATCGCCGGCAATGAAATCACGACTTTGCCCACGTGTTTCGCCTGTGCCATATATCGAAATGCTGCGGGCACATCTTCAACTGGGAAGACGGTGTGAGTCAGAGGTTTCAACGTACCCTGCTGAAACTGCTGTATCAGGTCTGTCAGCATAGCTGCCACAAGATGCGGAGCTTTCTGTGACACCGCCAGGAGATCAAACGGACAGTACAACACATCCGGTCTCGCTTGGTGAATTTTGCATGCGTCCCAGATGCCAATTTTGCCAATTTCAACAAAGCGACCCTGGGATGCCAATACGCTCAATGACTTGGGAATGAAATCTCCGTTAAGGCTATTCAGCACCACATCGACGCCTGCTCCTGCCGTGATGTCTAATACCTCATGGGCAAAATCAAGGGTGCGAGAATTCATGACGTGAGTGACGCCCATTGAGCGCAGAACCTCCCACTTGCCGGGGCTGGCAGTAGCAAACACCTCTGCTCCGATGGACTGAGCTAACAGCACTGCCGCTTGCCCCACTCCCCCAGCAGCGGCATGAATAAGGACGCGATCGCCCGGTTTGAGATTTGCCAAGTGACAGAGCCCATAGTAAGCCGTTAAGAAAGTCGTCGGAATGGTGGCGGCTTCGGAAAAACTGAGTCCGTTAGGCTTGGGCACCACAAATCGTGCATCGACAGTGACGTGCTGTCCTAAGCTACCCACCGCTTGAGCAGCAATGACGGTATCTCCTACTTGCAAGCCATCGACCCCGTCGCCCACCGCCGTCACGACGCCCGCACAGTCTCCACCAAACGGAACCTCGCTCGCCTTGGCAATGCCCATGTCTTCTAACACATCCTTCAGCATGCCCAAAGCGTTTAGCACGTCACGAAAGTTGATGCCTGCTGCCCGTACCTGAATTTCCACCTCGCCCGGTTGAGGTGAGCGGCGAGTAGTAGGTATCCACGTTAAATTGTCTAACACCCCATAGTCGGACAGACTCAACCGGAATGACTCTGCCTTGGGAATCGACACCCGCTGGGTCAGGTATTGGTGATGGGGTAAAAGCCGCGCAACGTAGCGATCGCCCTGACGATAGGCAATCTGGTCTTCATCGTCTGATCTGCACAGTTCGTTCACTAAATCGGCTGTGGAGACAGCCCGATCCACATCGATGCAGGTGCAGTAGAGCTTGGGATATTCGAGCCGAATGACTCGCGCCAGCCCCCATAGAGAAGCGTGGTCAATCTGTAACGGCATAGGAACGCCAACTGCCTGTGAATTCTGGGTGATCAGCCACAGCCGAATTGAGATCAAGGACTGCATAGAAGACTGTGCGATCGCCTGAATCAGGTATAAAACACTCCCACATCCGCGCTGCTGCACCTGTTCCCAGGTTGTTGAAACAGACGAGTTTTCAATATGACTATCAATTCCCCAGAGATGAACGATATTCAAGTTCAGAGATAAATTCAGATTTGAAGTCTCTACTGCTAACTGCTCTAGTACCTGATAGAACTGATCAGGACATGACGGATTAATCGCGTAGACATCCTGTTTCAACGCGGTGAAGTCATCGCCGGGAACTACCATCACACAGCGATCGCCCCGGTGTCGTAGTGCTGTGGAAAGGTCTGCTCCAATGCTCTGAGCGTCGGCAAATAGCAGCCACATCGTTTGGGTCTGGCAATTCGCAGACGCGATATCGAGCGGCTTTGACTGCCAAGTCAGGTGATAAAACCACTGAATCTCGCTCTTGACTCCTAAAAGTTGCTGTAAGGACGGTTCGCTGATAGAGCGGAGCGTCAATCCTTGAAGATGAGCCGCGATCGCCCCGGACTCGTTCCACACGGACACATCAGCTTTGAGGATGGAAGAGGGAGTTGTGGATATCTCATCTCGAATATGAATATGGCACCACAGGGATTGCCCCAGCGGTGCAACCTGTCGCAGTGTTTCAATGCCCACAGGCAAATATGTTCCAGAGGTGCTGTCAGTGGCGATCGCCGCTCCCAGGGTTTGAAAGCAAGCATCAAGTACTACCGGATGGAGGTGATAGAAATTACTAATATACCTAACACTATCAACGAGCGCATCCGGTAGTTGAATCTGACTCAATGCCTCCTGATCGCCGCACCAAAGCTGACGAATGCCTTGAAACAGGGTGCCATACTCTAAGCCTTGCGATCGCAGCGTTTGATAGTAGTGGCTGACATCAATTGGGGTTGCAATCAAAGCAGTCTGGAGCTGAACGAGGTCTGGAGTGTGAGGCGGATTGGAATGGCTAGGGGCAATCGTTCCGCGGGCATGGCGAATTACTGTTTCATTACCATCTTTCTCAACGAGGATGCTGAAAATCTGTGCAGCATACCCCCCATTCTCATCAGGCATGAGAACAATCTGCACCGTCGTCGGAGCCGTGAACACGAGTGGCTGCTCGATGGATACATCCAAGATATCTACGTCAGCCCCGATTACGTCACCTCCAGCCGCCATCATCATTTCAACGTAGGCGGCTCCCGGCATGACCGGCTGACCCAGGATGCGGTGATCGGTCAAATAAGCAGGAGAGGTCGCCTCAAGCGTTACTTGAAAACGAATCTCGGAGGTTCCGGCTAGACGCAGGCGATCGCCCAATAATGGATGTCGGCACTGGGTAGAAGTATTAGACACTGGCGAAACGAAATTGCTGGCGATCGCCCCGTCCCACCAGTAGCGCTGCCGCTGGAAGGGATAGGTCGGCAGGTGAACATACTGCCGGGGTGAGTCGCCCAATGCATCTACGCCTTGCCAGTCAATAGGTACACCGCGAACGTAGAGGTCTCCTAAACTCTGAAGTAGGGTCTGCCAGTCAGATGCCCCCGGACGCAAACTCGGCAACCATATTGCTGATGGAGACGTCGCTAGTTGAGAAATCGCTGATGCAGCTCTATTCGTCCGTGTATTAGCAGCGAATTGCTGATCCCAACACTGTCGTCCCAGACCGAGCAGAATCGGCTTGGCTCCAATTTCTAAGAAGACTCGATAGCCTGCCTGCTTTAACGTCTCCATGCCCGCTGCAAAGCGCACAGGCTGACAGATATGCTGGCACCAGTAGTCGGGAGTGGCGATCGCATCGGTTGCCCTGCCCGTCACGGTGGACACAAACGGAATGCGCGGAGCGGAGTAGGTCACCTGCTGAGCGGCCTTGGCAAAGTCGTGGAGCATAGGAGTCATCAACGACGAATGAAAGGCGTGGGACACATTGAGCCGCGTCGCTTTGATGCCCGTTGTTTCAAACGTAGACATGATATGGGCGATCGCCTCATCCGTGCCCGAAATCACAATATTCTGTGGGCTGTTAACCGCTGCGATCGCCACCTCATCCCCATAGGGTGCGATCGCCTCTCCAACCTGTTCGACAGATGCCATCACCGCTACCATGCCCCCACCCGACGGCAGCGCTTGCATAAGTCGTCCCCGTTCTGCAATCAGCGTCAGCCCATCCTCTAGGCTAAAGACTCCCGCCAAGCACGCCGCCACATATTCGCCAATGCTATGCCCCATGACTACCGAAGGCTGAACGCCCCACGATTGCCAGAGTTGCGCCAGGGCATACTCGATGGCGAAGAGAGCGGGTTGGGTGTAAGCGGTTTGATCAAGGGAGTGGGGGGTGATTGAGTGAGATGACGAGAAGAGAATATCCAGGAGAGGCCGTCCCAAGAGAGGGCGCAGAATCTGATTGCAGCGATCGAGGGTTTGCCGAACGACTGGCTGAGTCGCATACAGGTCGCGCCCCATATCGACGTACTGAGACCCTTGCCCGGTGAACAGAAAAGCGAGAGACGGCGGAGTTTCAGTCACAATTCCGTGAGATACGCCGACGAGGGTCTGCCCCGATATGTCTCGCCCGGATATTTCTGGCCCAGATATTTCTTGCCCAGAGGCGACCTGCCCAGATGCGATCGCCCGTAATTGCGCACCCATCTGCTCAACCGACGATGCCACACATGCCAGCCGATGATGAAAGCGCGATCGCCCCGTATTGGCCGTAAAACACACATCCGCTAAACGACCCTCCCATCCGGCCAAAAACGCCTCATACCGTCCCGCCAGCTCTCGCAACGCCGTTTCATTCTTTGCCGACAGCGTCAGCACCTCGTGCGATCGCCCGACTTTCTCTCCATCTTGCATCGGCAGGTCGTCAAAGGTTGATGGCTGATCGCCCGCCACTGACTGCTGACTCATTCCCTCCAACACCACATGGGCATTCGTTCCCCCAAACCCAAACGAGTTCACTCCTGCCAATGCCGGAGCACCATTGGTAATCCACGGCTCCAGCGTGGTCTGCACCCGCAAGCCCAGCGATGCGAAATCAATGTGAGGATTGGGCGTCTGAAAATGCAGGCTCGGCGGAATTTGCCGATGCTTCAATGCCAACGCAGCTTTAATGAGTCCCGCAACTCCAGCAGCCGTTTCAGAATGACCGATATTGGTTTTCACCGAACCAATTGCACAGTCGTCACCCGGTTGGCGATCGCCTGACAACACCGCTCCTAGCGCCTGTGCCTCAACCGGGTCGCCAATTTTCGTGCCGGTGCCGTGTGCTTCGACATACTGTACCTGTCCGGGCGAGATGCCTGCCCGCTGATATGCCTCGCGCAGCACCGCCGCTTGCGCATCGGGATTGGGAGCCGCCATGCCGTTGCTAAAGCCATCTTGATTTACGGCAGTGCCTCGAATCACGGCATAAATCGGATCACCCCCCTCAAGCGCATGGGATAACGGCTTCAGCACGACGATGCCTGCGCCCTCGCTGCGTACGTAGCCGTTTGCACTCGCATCGAAGCTCTTGCAGCGACCCTGGGCTGACATAAACCCGCCTTTTGAAAACCCAGTCGTGATCGTGGGCAGCAGCAGAATATTCACACCGCCCGCTAACGCCATGCTCGATTCGCCAGTCCACAAGCTTTGACATGCCAGGTGAACCGCAACCAGCGACGACGAACAGGCAGTATCAACCGCAAGACTCGGCCCCTTAAAGTCAAACAAGTACGACAGGCGATTGGCGGCAATGCAGTTGCCCGTTCCGGTCGTCGCGTAGGGATCATTGACGGGCTGCTGCCACAGCATGATGGAATAGTCGTGGGTGCCAATTCCGATAAACACTCCGGTCTTGGAGCCTTTGAGTGTTTCAGGAATATGTCCGGCATCTTCTAGCGCCTCCCACGCCACTTCTAGCAAGAGCCGCTGTTGGGGGTCCATTGTGCTGACCTCTCGCGGCGCGATACCAAAAAATTGGGGATCAAACTGGTCAATCTGGTCAAGAAAGCCTCCCCAGCGGGTATTCGCTTTATCGGGAGTTGTCGGGTCAGGGTCGTAAACCGCATCGACATCCCATCGAGACGGAGGGACTTCGGTAATGGCATCAACGCCGGTTTGAATCAACTGCCAAAAGGCATCTGGATTGTCTGCACCAGGATATCGACATCCAATTCCAACGATCGCAATGGGCTCTTGCGTATGCAACATTCTGACTTTGTGATGGTTAAACGAACAAAATTAAGGATGCGGTGTTAAACCAGGTTCAACGCGACATTTAGAGCATTTCTTACAAACGCACCTGTTTTGGACGTAGACCTGGTTTAATGGGCTTCTACTACGTAAACCAGGAAATTTGGCGCTGTCAAGATATCTGGCAAAAATACTTTACTCATTTCAACGGGGTTGAAATTGCTACGATCTGCGATTGCCAAACTGCGAGCAGCCTATCAACGGCTCGCGTCCAACTCATTGAATCCACCCATTCTCGTCCTCGATGCCCCATCGTGCGGCGCAGATCCGGCTCATGAATGAGTCGGTGTAGCGTTTGAATAAAATCGTCAACATCCTTTGGCGTAAAGAGAAATCCGTTCCATCCCTCTTGCACCGTCTCCACCACACCCCCCGCCCGCGGGGCAATGACGGGAATTCCGGCAGCAAATGCTTCTAATAGAGTTAATCCGCGAGTTTCTTTTTCAGAGGCAGTGATATGAATGTCGCTATTGATTAGCAGATCAGGCACTGCATCTGGAGGGACGCGTCCCAAACAGCGGGCGTGAATTCCTAACTGCCGGAAACGGGTTTCAATTTCGCTGCGGCGATCGCCCTCTCCAGCCACGATGATCGCCACCCGATCGAGATCAAATTCAGACCGAGTTGCCAGCGTTGACCAGGCGTCTAGGGTAAATGCCCAGCCTTTATCGGCGGTTAATCGTCCCAGAAAAATCAGCTTGACGCGCCGATCGACATCGGGGATGCCGTAGGTTTTCTCAAAAAATCGATCATCCCGCTTCTCGACATTGAACCGAGTTAGATCAACCCCCAAGAAGTCGTCACAAATCGCGTTGCGAATTCCCATATGGGTCACATTCTCAGAGGTCACTCGGCTTGAGACGAGCGTTGCATCATAGGCATTAAACACGCGGCTGATGATGCGTTTTGAACCCCACTGGGCAAGGGCGATCGCCACAGGAGGCAAATTAAAATAGTCCTCGATGTAGTCCACAAAATTGGTATGAAAGAACGCGACGCAGGGAATCTGATGCTGCTTTGCAAAATCGACTCCCGGTGCGTTAAACAGGCTCAGAGAGAGGCGATCGGGTTCATCCACATGAATGATATCGGGCTGAAATGCGTCTAGTTCTTGTAACACCAGCCGATACGACGCGCGAGTCGGGTTTCGCTCAAACTCCAGCCCCATAAACGGTTCGCTGGCGAGGCTCACCACACGCACTCCCGGCAAAATGGCGCCCACGTATTCATGCCAGTCGGGATAGATCGAGGCAATGGGGCGATAGTCTGGGCACAGCAGAAGCACCTGATGACCCTGTTGACTCAATACCTTCAGCCGATTTGACAGGGTCACGGTGACTCCATCGACGACGGGTAAAAAGCCAGACGAAATGATAGCAATTTTCATTGAATACCGTGAGTCGTTATAAACAATTCTCCGCTACAGGCGTCACCGTCCACAGAGAGAGCGATCGCTCGGCGGCAATGAGTCGTTTTGGCTGGTAGATTTCATCTAAATCAAGCTGGTGGTTTGCACGAATAGTCTGAATCGCAGACGATGATGGATTAAACACAAATGTCGAGTCACACGCCCTAGGCAAGAGAGAACTGATTTCGGATGATAGCGCGATGCGCACCGAGGAATTGAACATATAGCTGAGAGAAATCAGATCCAGAGTTTGGTCTGCCTCAGCGATCACGAGCGGCGACTCCGCCCGATTCACGATCGCCGCGATCGCCCCATTGCTGAGATTTCGGCTCTTTTGATATTTTGGCGGCATGGACCAGTGGGTCAAGCACGACCCGATGCTAAGCGAAACTAGGGCGATCGCCACGCACCTCCATGTCAGGGCTTGAGCGTTGCTGAGGCTAAAACGCATTGAATGAGTTAATAGGTGGGAGATCGCCAGCAATATCCCCAATTGGAGGGGCATCAGATATCGCGCCGCAGTCGAGGTTTGCCCATTTGAAACCAGATCCAGCAAAAGTAAGGAGATGGGCAGCGTTCCGGCAAACGTCACCACAAATAGCCAGACTGACGTTGGCGACTTTAGCCGCAAGACGTAGACGGCGTATCCCATCAGTGCCAGCAGCACTAGAGAAACCGTCACCTTCGCAAACGTCGCCAGGGATAGATCCAACGACACAGGCACATCAAAAAACAGCACCGCAAGGTTGTAAATCAAAATTCCGGCGATCGCCCCGAAATTCATCGGTTCTCGCATCCAGGTCGTGTTGGTTTGCAGTGTCATCCATTGCTGGGCAATGATCAGCAGCCAGGGCGAGACGGCAAGCAAAGCCAATCCGGTTGCCATCCAATAGTGACGCACTCGACTTGTGCGTTTAAGAGGTGAGGATTTGGAGCGTGTCATGACTACGACATAGATTCCTTGCCCAAGAGCAACAAACACTGACAGCAGCGAAGTATAAAGGGTGAGAGCTAACGTTAGCGCATAGACTCCCCAACTCAATCTCATATCCAGCCGCATGGCTCGCAGCAAGGCAACTCCAGAAAGCAGCAGCGTCACCGACCAGAGGCTATACGGTCGGGCTTCCTGAGCATACGCCACAAAGAAGGGCGACACTGACAGCAAGCCCACTGCCATCCAACCCACGACTGGCGCTTTGAATAGTTCAACCGTCAGCCAGTAGAAACAGGGCAGTGCCACCACGCTACAGACGACCGACAGCGAGCGAATCGCCACGACCGAACTGCCAAACATCTGCACCCAGAGTCGAGCCAGGATGAAGTAGAGCGGCGCATGTTCAGGACTTTGCCTGAGAGCGTCAAACGTGTCTGCCCAATCTCGATCAGCATTCAACTGCTGATAGTGCTGCACGTCTTCTATGGAGAGCACGTCGCCCGTTGCAATCTGCTGAACGACCTGCTCCTGGGTGTACCCCGATATTCGAATCGACGTAGCGACTTCATCCACCCAGTAAAACGGGTTATCCAGATTGATGAGTCGAAACGCAAGTCCAAGGCTCAACAACACCAGGCTTAAAACCAACCCTGGATGTGTCCAGTAGGGCGATCGCCTAATATCGCTTTTCTCCATTAATGTTTGAGAGTCTATTCCAAGCAGTTCGTCACTACTATGCCTTAAAACTGGATAATACCGATTCTCGATTTTGGATTTGCGATTTTGGATTGACAGTGCTGTAGATACTGGCGTGGCACAGCTAAAATTGCGCATTAGGTAGGGTGTCGTTAGCGCAGCGGACGCTGTTGGCGAAATATCGCATCGACTATCAGCGGATGCTATCTCAATTAGGCATGTCAGACCAGTAGGGTGCGTTGCTGTCAAGCGACGCACCCTACGAGGACTTTTACGAAAACCTAAACGCTCTCGTGTCGAGTCTATTCCACTAATCGATCGCGCTGGAGATATCGCAAGATGTCTCCTTGGTCGCGCTGAATCGTGATGCCGCCGTCAGGAATGGCGATCGCCCGACTCCATTCAAACCGTTCCGCGTAGCCTAATACGTGTAAGGTATCGACTGCGTTTTGAGTATCCGCCTGAGAGCCCACGATGTAAAGCCGCAACCGCCTCCGCCTCGGCTGGGGATGACGATACGGAGGGCGATCGCCCAGCAACGGCAGGGTCGTCCCCTCAATCGAGGACGAGCAAACATATTGAATTTTCAACATAAGGGATTCCTCTTGTAAGTAGGGTAGGAATCCCCGAAAAGAAGGCCACCCTCCAACATTAACGAGAGTAGAGCGGCCTAAAATAAGACAGCCCTACCACAGGTGTGTTCTGTGGGCGGGTTAGCTGCCGGTTGGTGGGCAAACACCTTCCGGTGGCGTGAAGACCGACTGTTCGGGGAAAGCAAGCTGCATCGGAAACAGCTATAGCGCTCAATCATAGTGCATTTGATCCCAGGTTTCAAGGGATACACGTCATAAGTTCGAGAAAAGAAGAAAAGCAAGTAGATTAAGAACAGGAAGATTTCATAGTCAAGGAGGAGAGTGATGACAGAAGAATACGGCACTAATCCTAACCAACCTATTGAAAGCTTCACTGTCGCTGACCTGGAAGCACTTGTGACATCAATCGTAAAAAATCTATTGAAAAGCGATACATCCCTAGCTGTTTCAGGGGAGTGCTTGAACTTAGAACATCCACCTGCTGCTTTTCTAGAAACCTTTGGCACCTGGGAAGATGCACAATCTGCCGAAGCGTTGGTGGATGACATTTATACCAGTCGAACATCTACTGAGTATGAGTCTGGTTTATGAGTTACCTCTTAGACACAGACATTTGCATTTACTGGTTGAAGGGCCGTGAGGCGGTTAGACAAAATATTTTGTCTCAATCCTGGAATACTCTGGCAATCTGTGTCATTACCGTTGCAGAGTTATATTATGGGGCTTACAACTCTCAGAGAGTTGATACAAATCTGGCAAAAGCTGAGCAATTCATTGCAGGATTGCAGGTTTTATCACTAGAGATGGCTTCTCTGAAAGTTTATGGCAAACTCAAAAGTCAACTCCGTCAAGCAGGGCAACCTCTTGCTGACCTGGATCTATTGATTGCAAGTATTGCCTTGGCACACAATCGAGTTCTCGTAACCAACAATCTACGGCATTACGAGCGTATACCTGATTTACAGTTACAGAACTGGGCTGTTTAGCTGCGATCGCCCTTTAGGTCTTAATCCGTGCGATCGCCCGCTAATCATGTAAGGGCGATGCATTCGGTCAAGGAGTGCTGGAATCACCAAAACCTTGCCTGCCAAATACATCGCCCCCCACAGTCGCCCTGCATCCTGACTGTAGGAGAAAAAGCGAGTAGATTAGGAGATGCGGATTCGAAATCTCGATTAGGAGCGATCGCCCCATGGCTGAGCAATTTGATGCCTTTCTGGCCCACAACAGCGTAGACAAAGAGAGCGTTGAAATCATTGCTGAACAGCTTCACGTTAAGGGTTTCAAAAACACATTTACAGCCGTTTAACTTAATTTGAGCGATTGCTATTAATCGATATGAATGAACTCGCTTCAGAAAAAAGCATTGACTACACGCGCCTGCGTGACATGCCCAATAGCTGAAATGCCGACCTATACTCGCTACTGCGACATCGCCGCTCTAAGCTGCTGCTCAAGCTGCGTCAAATCAAGGCTCCATTTCTCTTCCAAGATGCGAATAGCTACTCCTCTATACCTGGTTGACTGACAAAAGATCAGAGGCTGGCGGTTGACGAATTAATCCTAGAACCTGACGTTACGTGAGGTGCAAGGGCAATCTTCGATCTGATTGGTCAGATCCAAGGAAGATTATCCATCACCGCGTTCAGCATGGCCTGAAAATTTTTGCGAAGCAGTACGGCTAAGAGGCCGCAGGAAACTGACGTTGCGACCATTACTCCCCAAAAGTGGTTGACCTGCCAGATTCCACCAAACAAGGCAAAAGCTATGAGCCCAGCGCCCGCCCCTCCTGAAAACAAAAGGACTACTGCTTTAAATGTGGGCGGTTTAGATTCTAACGAGTTGGATTCGGTTGACTTAGGTTCCATACTTTGAAGTGTGTCAGTTTGGTTAATGAATGCAGACTTCGTAAAGTGCAGAGTTTCAGGTATATGTTTAGCGCATATGTAAGATCCCCCGCTGTCGCTGCCCCCTTGAAAAGGGGGCTATCTACAGGTTGCTGAAGTCCCCCTTTTTAAGGGGGATTTAGGGGGATCTCTAGGGCGTTACGCTAAATACATACAGTTTCAGTGATAGGAGCTTGGTAGTGGCAAACCCGTACAAATGTAACTCTCCAATGGTATTTCATTCATGCTCCTAAAGTCATTCAATTTCCCATTTTGGATTTCCGATTTTGGATTGACTTAAATTTCCTCAAGCAAATGAATGGGAATCTGGTTACTCATTTTTGAGCAATGGCTGACGCCGGAGGCAATAGGTAATTAGTAGCGCAAACAGTATCAACCCTGTCAAATATTTCAGAGCATCTGGAATCACAGGACTCGGAGAGAAAAAGCCTTCAATTACGCCAGCGATCGCCAGCATTGGAATAATGCCATAGATCAGCTCGGCGGCCTGTCCGCCATAGAACTTCAGTGCATCAACGCGGCGAAACCGACCTGGAAACAGTAGCGCTCTGGCAATCAGCAACCCTGCCCCTCCTGCTAAGAAAATGGCAGGTAACTCTAGCGACCCATGGGGGCACACAAACGCCCAAAACGGATATGCCAAATTGTTTTGACCAACCAGAGTAGCGATCGCCCCGATGAGAATGCCGTTGAGAAACAAGACATAGACCGTGAAAATGCCCGCCGTGATGCCCCCAGCAATCACGTTAAATGAGACTCTCAGATTATTCGTCATAATCTCAGAGGAGGCTTTGGGTTCAGTGCCCAAGATTGACCCCATCCACAACTCGCCGCGATCGCGCACCATTTCAATCAGGTCTGGCGGGGCAATCAGCGCCAAAAATGAAGGATCTCGCCACGAAAACCACCACGCAATCAGCGCACCGAGCAAGAAAATAGACGTGGCGATCGCCGTATATGCCCAGTTTCTTTGCACGGTTGCCGGAAATCCCCAGCGATAGAACGTCAATACCGCTTGCCAATTTTGCCGTTGCGACCCCTGATAAATCTGGTTATAGGCACGAGAGGTTAACGCCTGTAAGTCTTGGACGACGACCTCACCGACTTGATGGGTGCGGGCACGTGCTAAATCGGCTGACACCGAGCGATAGAGACTCGACAATTCTCGAATTTCTTGAGCCTGAAGAGACTTTAGGCCGAGCGTCTCAATTTGGGTCAAAAGCGCATCTAATCGCTTCCAGCTCGATTCTCGTCGTCCCATCCAGCGTTGAATATTCATACGAGTTACGACAGCCACAAGATCTCAATAACGGCTTTGCTTAAGGTAACTTAAGATGGCATTAATTTGGTTCTGTGCCGTTTAAACACCGTCTGGTGAGGCAAGTTAAGATGTCAGGTTCCTATCCATCTGGAAAACGTGATCATCCATCGAGTGCGCAATCCATCATCCGACCGCTCGGCGTCGGGAACGTGGTCAACGCCGGATTAAGTCTGTATCGATCGCACCTCAAAGCCTACCTGAGTCTTTCGCTACGCGCCCATCTGTGGTCACTCATTCCGATTTATGGATGGGCAAAGTTTCAAATGCTGAGTGCTGCGATCGCGCGGCATGCATTTCAAGAGATACTAAGCCAGCCAGAATCGCTGAGAGAGGCAGAAAGGCAGGTTCGTCCTCACCTGTGGCTATTCTTTGCGTTGCAGATCCTGGTGGGTCTTATCCTGCTTGGCATCAACATCGCGTTGAGCGTGGTGCAGTTTGTGGTGGTGACGCTGCCGTTCTTAGCAATTATCGAAACGACGATCGGGGATAGCGCCCTCTTTATCGGGATTCGGCTAGTTATTAACGTAATCTTCTACATCGCGTATTTGTGGTTTTGGTCACGGCTGTTCATTCCTGCACTGCCGCTTGCCATCGACGGACACACCGACATCGTTGATAACATTGGGCGCAGTTGGCAACTTACCAGTGGCTTAGCCGTTCGCGTTCTCGTCATCATCAGCATCGTCACCCTGATTACGCTCCCGCTTTATCTCTTGGCATTGCTTCCGGTGGTTATCCTGTTCCTCATGTCGGTACCCTTCGCGGTTTCAGGAACGGAGGGATCATTCAGCGGCACTGCCATTATTGCACTGCTGTTGTTGGTGCTCCTGATTGGCATCGTGATGTTTCTTCTGGTGAGTACCTTGATCATGCCCATCTGGCAGGCAACCAAGGCAGTCCTATATTGTGATGTCCGGAGCCGTCGCGAGGGATTTGGCTTGCGCTTGCGTTACGGTGCACTAGCCTCTCCGAACGATTCGCCTTCAGCCCCCTCCTCATGATGCATTCTTGCTGCCCATGTGCTACTGACCACTCGCTATCGTCTCGCCATGCAATACTTAAATCATTTCACCGTCCAAACACCGGAGAGCGTTGAGTTAGAGTTTACGCTGGCAGGGCTAGGCAATCGAAGCTTAGCGGCTCTGATCGACTATGCGCTTTGGAGCTTGACCCTTAGCATTCTGCTGACGCTGCTTTCGCGGGCAGACTGGCTGACTGAGCGTCTCTTTGATTGGGTAGGCAATACGGATGCCGTTGAACTGTGGTTTTCGGCGCTGCTGATTTTGATTAGCTTTGTTGTCTACGTCGGGTACTATGGGGTCTTTGAAACAGTCTGGCGAGGACAAACGCCCGGAAAGCGACTCGCTAAAATTCGCGTGATTCGAGATGACGGACGACCGATTAGCATATTGCAAGCCACGCTGCGATCGCTCCTGCGCCCCATCGATGAGTTTCCGCCCTTCTACATTGGGGCATTTCTCGTCTTTTTTAATCATCAAGAAAAACGCATTGGCGATATTGTCGCGGGCACCATCGTCATTCAAGAAGAACGGGCGATCGCCCCGGCTGATTTCGCGGTATTGGAAGACTCTCATGCTCTGGCGAGAAAGCTTCAGCAAACGACTCATCTGTCTCAACTGAGTCCCGATGACTTCGCAACGATTCGAGAATTTTTGCAGCGACGCACTGATATGAAACGCGATGCGAGGGAACAAGTCAGCGAAGAATTGGCGCAACACGTCAAAGCTGCCCTGTCCCTCAACGACGATCTCGAAGAACCTGCTCCAGAAGTTTTCCTAGAGGCAACCTATTTGGCATATCAGCAGGAGTCGGAGAGGCCATGAGGAATGGCACCAGTGCGATCGCTCCTCAAATTTCTCATAGTGAAGTTCAAAGCTGATTGACTGACAAACTTACCAGAACCCAGGCCATTCAAAGGATCAGGGAGCCTGACCCCTACATTGTCCGAAATTCCGTAGGGGCAAGATTTCCTCGCCCAATGCAGCATCTTTTATCAGTCAATCAGAGTTCAAAGACTCTCCAGACACGCTCGAACACTCTTTAAAGAGGTTCGGAGACTCTCACGACAAACTCAGAGACTCTTTAAAGAGGTTCAGAGACTCTCCAGACACGCTCGAACACTCTTTAAACAGGCTCAATCACTCTCTCGACACCCTCAGGGGTGCATGTCACTTTTGTAGCCCACTCCAAGAGAAGCCGCTGCGCGTCTACACCCTAAATCCCTCTCCCAAAGCGGGAGAGGGACTTCAATCCGGCTCCCCTTCTCCCTGCTTGGGAGTAGACCGTAGGGCGCGCGAAGCAGGGGTTGGGGGATGAGGGCACATTTGCAAAGGTGACATGTTCCCCATTCTCAAAGACCCTCCAGCCTTGCAGGGCGGTACGTTATGGCTGCGCCTAACAGCACCCTACAGCGCTGTCAATCTAAAATCTAAAATCTAAAATCTAGAATTGGCACTACTGATACGGATTTCCAAACGTGTCTACAAACACATTATGATTCAGCGGCAGACGACCCGGATTTGAGCGGGGTTCGGCGCTATAGCCGATAGGAAGCAACACGGCGATCGCCAGTTCGGGCTGATCCGCCACGCCGATCACCTCTTTCACCTTGTCTTCGAGCCAGCCATTCATAAAACAGCTTGATAGACCCAAGCTCTCAGCGGCGAGTGAAAGGTGAGTTGCCGCAATCATGGCATCTTTGATGGCATATTCTCGGTTTTTATTTCCCAGATTTTCTTGAAAGCCCGGAATCGAAGACCTGAAATATTCGACCGTTTGCTCTGTCCATGCGCCTTGCTGAAGGGCTTCTTCAAAGATCATCGGCAAGTCTGTTTGCCATGCCGTTGCATCGGCTGCAAACACAAAGGTAACCGGGGCTTGCACAATCTGCTGCTGTCCCCAAGCCGCGTCTGCTAAGGCTTGCTTCTGCTCATCACTCTGCACGATTACAATCCGCCAGTCTTGCAGGTTCCAGCTACTCGGTGCAGCGATGGTGAGTTCGACGAGTTGCTTGAGTAAATCGGAGGGAATGGGGTCAGATTTGAAGTTTTTGATGGAACGACGCTGCAAAATAGCGGTCGGAACATCGAGTGCTGTGACTTGCAAATTTGGGTCTATGGTTGGTACAGGCATGAAGGATATTCCTATTCGATGAAACGCAATAATTATCGCAGAGTTGCATGAATCGCAGATTAAGAACCCCATGACGGTCATTGTTTTCGGCAGCATCAATATGGATCTGGTGGCGCTATCGCCCCGCCTGCCCATGCCGGGTGAAACCATCGTCGGGCATCAGTTTGAAACCATTCCGGGTGGCAAAGGTGCCAATCAAGCCGTGGCGGTGGCTCGGCTTGGCATTCCAACTCAAATGGTCGGGCGAGTGGGAGGAGACAGCTTTGGGCACGAGTTAATTGCCAAGCTTCATGAATCGGGGGTAGGGTGCGATCGCATCGTAATCGATTCTGAGACAACCTCCGGCATTGCCGTAATTGAGGTTGACGATCAGGGTGAAAACCATATTGTCATCATCTCAGGAGCTAACGGTCGCTTTGATGCAACCGATATTGAACGCCTTCGGGCAATTCTGCCGGGTGCCCGTGCTCTGATGCTTCAGCTCGAAATTCCGCTGCCGTCGGTCGTCGCTGCCGCTCATGCCGCGCACGTAGGGGTTCCGGTCATCCTTGATCCGGCTCCGGCTCGCGCTGATGTGCCTCCAGACCTCTATCCGCTCATTGATGTTCTTACGCCCAACCAGATAGAATCGCAAATCCAAAATCGAGAATTGGTATAAGTGGGTGGTTCGTTACGGCTACGCCCAACAGCACTCTACAGCACCGTTTTTTTATGTCCACCTACTTAGCGGTTTCAACCGCGCCTAAACAAGCGAGGTCGGCCTCTACCGATTCTCATAACCCGCGAAGGCGGGTTTGGTTTGTATAGCAGCGGTTTCAACCGCCAATCGTCCTCCGACTCTGGGCTAAAATCATGTCTTGATTCCCCCTCTCCGGACTTGTGCCTCATCTCAGTGAATTTATAGGTATCGCCTTACGCTCTCGCGTTAGGACGCTGAAGGTGTGTAGCCGCGCGGCGCGGGGGCTCACCACACAAACCTGAGTCCGTAGGACTATAGTTGCACGAGGGGATTATGGCACAGCAAGAACTACTCGATCGTCTTACCCACGGGGTCGATGCGTGGAATGAGTGGCGACAAGTCCTAGCCAATCATCGACTCCCTCTGGATCTAAGCGGCGCAGACCTAAAAGAAAGCGAATTAGCCGGTATAGATCTTAACTATGCCAATTTGACGAATGCAATGCTGGCGGGTGCAAATCTTCAAGGTGCGCGGTTAAATCGAGCCAATTTAGTGAAAGCCAACCTCAATGGCGCAAATCTGCATCACGCCGATCTCTATCATGCTGACTTGCGTTATGCATCCTTGCTCAAGGCAAATTTGAGCGCAGCGACCCTCGAAGACTGCACGTTTACGGATGCCCTCCTACGAGGCGTCAAATTGAGAAACGCAGTCCTAAATCGTGCCGATCTACGCAGCGTCGACTTGCGAGGCATCGATTTACAGTCAGCCAAACTGATTGAAGCCAATCTTCAGCAAGCCAACCTCTGCCTTGCAGATTTAAGGCAAGCGGATCTCTACAAAGTAGATGCCCAACAGGCAATTTTGACTGGCGTGGATCTGAGTGAGGCGAACCTCAGCGAGGCGATTTTGAGCGGTGCTGATTTGGTGGAGGCGTATTTGTATCAGGCGTGTTTGCAAAACAGCCTCCTCATCGAGACGAATTGCCGCCACGCAGATTTTAATGCCGCTAATTTAATGGGAGCGAATTTTAAGAATGCCAATCTCTACGGGGCAGATTTAAGCGACGCCCAGTGGCAAGGCATTAACCTAGATGGCACCAACTGGAAGGATGCCAAACTTCCGCGTAAATCGGTTAAGACGCTTGCCTAAATCAAATGGTGAGTTTGATTATTCATCAAATCGCCTCATTAAATAGGCCACTCCAAAGTCCCCATTGGGATGCTGCTCAAGGAGTTCCGCCAGTTCAAACACCCGCAGCGCTAACCCTTCACCGAGCTTATCAATCGTCGCTTGGCGTTCTCGATTAGCCAGCTCAACCTCTTTAACTCGGCTCTGCCAATCACTTGAAAACAACTGCTCGATCGCCACATGTAGCCCAAGCATTTCTAAAATTTCCCATTCGCCGCGATCGCACCAGATTCCACCACAATTGCTGCATCGCTCGACATAAAACGGCGTCCGCAGAGCGACCTTTGCCCGCGATAAAAAACATCCACAGGCGGGGCAAAGCGCCCCCTGAGCATCATTCGGGGACGGCTCACACTTGACATTGAGCATTTGTTGCGGAACCTCAATCACATTGGGAGGCTCGCCACGCCATCGCTGATACTCGGTTGGCGGAATCCAATTTCCCTGACATTGAGGACAGTGTTGAACGGCTAACTGATCGGATAGCCAGCCATCGACAAGCTCGATCTCTCGGTCTTTGGGGCACTGCATGAGGGGCTTTCTCCATTACGCACCTTCAATTAAACCACTGAGCCTGAATGAGAAGGGAGACGGTCAGAAGAGATTGACTGACAAATTTTTCAGGACAATGCCCGATTCAAATCGCTTCTAAGATTTGACTACAAAATTGGAGCAATTGGCTGATGCGATCGCCAATTTGCTGTTGACGCTGCTGGGAAGTTGCCGATCGACGCGCTGCCCGAAGAAATGTAATATCGACTCCAAGTAAGCGCATCTGCTTATTCATCTCAGTGTGCATCGATTGAACCACCGAAATGTGCTGAGGCGGCAGGTCACTGAGATCTAGAGCCATCACCTGTTGAAAATGATACTGCACCGTTTGAAACGTGGTTTGCAGACCATTAATATCAAAGTCATTCTCCGTAATCACGTCTTGGAACTGCTGAAGCGCGGCATACAAGTCGTGATGGCGATCGCGGAACACGTCTAGCGGCATAACTCTCCGAACTCAATCTACATAATGTTAACCGTTTGAAGATCATGAAGAAGTTTGTATGTATCATGGAGACAATAAGCATCTATGGTAGAGGGCATTATCTCGACCCTCACATCCCGACGCACTGTTTGATTTCAGGCGCGTCGTCCACTGGGATGTAGCCTTACTGCATTTGAGACACGACTGGGTGGTGTGAGTGAATGGGGTCATCCAGATGTTAATTTGTTTATCCAGATCTGATCTGGATTGGCACTGTTCAACTCACATCGTCATCTTAAAAATGGAGAGTCCCTAGTTTTTTGGGTCTTTAAGGTATGTAAGGCTACCTGTAGAATTCGTATATTTACGAGTTTTTAGTCTGATACCGTTTAAAATCAACAGAATTCATTCGTAGCACATCTACCCCCTAGCTCTGGCGTATTCCAGGCTCAATTTATTTTATGAACGTAGCAGCTCCTGCACTAAAACACGTTGATCTCCAGCTTCCTACTTGGCTAAACGACTGTCTGATTGCCGAGCAGTCATCTGATCATGACACGCCCGGCGATTCTCATTCGGATGTTTCTCTTGTGTGTCGAGCCTTTGAATTTGCGTATTTGCTCCATGAAGGGCAATATCGAGCATCCGGTGAGCCTTATATCTGCCATCCCGTTGCCGTTGCTGGACTGCTTCGTGATTTGGGAGGGAGTAGCAGCATGATTGCGGCTGGGTTCCTGCACGATGTCGTCGAAGACACGGACGTGACGCCAGACGAAATTGAGCAGCACTTTGGCACCGATGTGCGACGGTTGGTTGAGGGAGTCACCAAGCTCTCAAAATTTAACTTTTCCAGCAAGATGGAAAGCCAAGCTGAAAACTTTCGGCGCATGTTTTTGGCGATGGCTCAAGACATCCGCGTGATTGTGGTCAAGCTGGCAGACCGCCTCCACAATATGCGCACGCTCGAACATCTGCCCGATGCAAAACGCCGTCGCATCGCCCTAGAAACCCGAGAAATTTTTGCGCCCCTAGCGAATCGCTTAGGAATCGGACGATTTAAGTGGGAATTAGAAGATCTAGCCTTTAAGTATTTAGAGCCGGAGGCATACCAAAACATTCGCCAGCTTGTTGCCGATAAGCGCGTCGACCGAGAAGATCGGCTTAAACAGGTTGTCGAATTATTAAAACGTCGCCTTGATGACATTGGCGTTCGGCATGTCGATATTAGCGGACGCCCCAAGCATCTATATGGCATCTATCAAAAGATGCAGCGACAGCAAAAAGAATTTCAAGAAATCTACGATATTGCGGCAATTCGCATCATCGTTCGCAACAATGACGAATGCTATCGCGCGTTGGCCGTGGTTCATGATGCGTTTCGCCCCATCCCAGGCCGGTTTAAGGACTACATCGGGTTACCCAAGCCCAACCGCTATCAGTCGTTGCATACGGTTGTCATTGGTAACGCAGGGCGACCGATTGAGATGCAGATTCGGACGTTAGAAATGCATCACATTGCCGAATATGGAATTGCTGCTCACTGGAAATACAAGGAAGCGGGATCAAGCGCCCGAATTACGGCAGAAGACGAAAAATTTACGTGGTTGCGTCAGCTTCTCGAATGGCAAAGTGACCTAAAAGATGCTCAAGAGTATCTTGAAAATATTAAATTTAATCTGTTTGAAGACGAGGTGTATGTGTTTACGCCCAATGGGGATGTAATTCCGTTGGCGCGTGGCGCAACGCCGATTGATTTTGCCTACCGCATTCACACCGAAATCGGAAATCATTGCTCAGGAGCCAAGCTGAACGGACGCATCGTGCCCCTCGATACGCCGTTGCAGAATGGTGATATTGTCGAAATTCTGACGCAGAAAAATTCGCATCCCAGCCTTGATTGGCTTAATTTCGTCGTGACAGCAAGCGCTCGTAATCGAATTCGTCAGTGGTATAAGCGATCGCACCGTGACGAAAATATTGCCCGAGGGCGCGACATGCTGGAGCGGGCATTAGGCAAAAACGGGTTTGAATCGTTGCTAAAATCTGACCCCATGCAAGCCTCCGCCGAGCGATGCAATTACTCCACTGTCGATGATTTATTAGCCGGATTGGGCTATGGCGAGGTTACGCTCAATCTGGTCGTCAACCGACTTCGAGAGGCCATCAAGGCTCAGCAACCCATTGCTCCTGCTGATGAAGAAGCTATCGAAGCCGAAGAAGAGCTTCTACTCTCTCCCAGCACGACCACCGATCGACAGTCCTATCGCGCGGGAGATTCCCCGATCGCAGGCGTCGAAGGTTTGCTATATGGCATTGCCGGGTGCTGTCATCCTGTTCCAGGCGAATCCATTATTGGAGTGGTGACGATGGGCAGCCGAGGAATTTCGATTCACCGTCAGGGATGCAAGAACGTAGACAACATACCGGGCGATCGCCTGATCCCGGTTAGTTGGAACCCGACTGAGCAAACCCTGAGGCGATCGCAAACCTATCCGGTTCAGGTTCAGGCTGAGGTGATCGACCGCGTTGGAGTGCTCAAAGATGTGTTATCTCGTCTCAGTGACCACAAGATTAATGTCAGGAGTGCTCAGGTCAAGACTGCGCCGGGGCGTCCAGCGTTTATCAATTTAGAAATTGAGATTCGAGACTCGTATCAGCTTGAGCGGATTATGGCTCAAATTCGTAAAATGAGTGATGTCTTAAATCTGCGTCGGGTAGGTCAGAGTAATGCCTAAACTGGCTCGATGTTGGGCAAAAAGAATCTCAATGGACGTGCATGGGGTTCTGTTGATCGTCTTTGGTCACGTTAAATGCGTTCTCAGCTTCCTGTTCTTAACACACCGCATCTGCTCATTCGGCTTGCCAGCCTAGATGATGTGTCTGCGATCGCCCACTATTATTGCGAGAATCGCGCCTTCCTCAAACCCTTCGAACCCCTCCGACCTCAGGAATTTTTTACCGAGCCGTTTTGGCATGCTCAAGTGGAGGCAAATCTTTGGGAATTTCACTGCAAACGGTCGTTCAAGACATTCATATTCAAACGGTCAGACCCCACTCGTGTGATTGGGAGCATCAATCTGAATCAAATTATTCGCGGAGTTGCGCAATATTGCATGCTTGGATATAGCCTCGCCGAAGCTGAACAAGGTCAAGGCTACATGACAGAAGCCCTGCATGAGGCGATCGCCTATGGATTTGACACCCTCAATCTGCATCGAATCATGGCAAATTATATGCCTCACAATACGCGCAGCGGCAAGTTGCTAAAACGATTGGGCTTTATTGTAGAAGGATATGCTCGTGATTATTTAATGATTAATGGCAAATGGGAAGATCACATTCTCACCAGTCTCACCAATCCGAATTGGGTCTCTAAGTCCCGATGATGGTTTGGTTTCTATTAGATTCATCATTGAGCATAGCGTGATCAATCCGCATCGATCACCATCGAACCACACGACGAAAGAGCAGAAACTATACCCTCGTGAATCCCTTTTTTTCACTCAATTACGAACCCGCATTTGAGTCTCTAGGCGGTGACTACTACGATGTCGTCTCAGCGGCTCAATATCCTCAGCACATTCTTCGCTTTCGCAATGACGATCTCTTGCGAACCCTTGGGTTAGACCCTCAAACGGTGGGCGATCGCGATTTTATTGAAGCATTTGGTCAATTCTGCGATCGCGCTCCTTTGCTTGCGATGCGCTATCACGGCTACCAGTTTGGTGAATACAATGCCTTCTTAGGAGACGGGCGCGGGTTTTTATATGGACAACTCCGTGGGATCGATGGCGAACTCTATGACCTGGGCACTAAAGGATCGGGAACCACACCCTACTCGCGAGGTGGAGACGGTCGCCTGACGCTCAAAGGAGGCGTGCGCGAAGTATTAGCCGCAGAAGCGCTCCATCGACTTGGGGTTCGCACCTCACGATGCCTAAGCCTAATAGAAACGGGCGAACAGCTTTGGCGAGGCGATGAGCCCTCTCCCACTCGCTCCTCCGTCATGGTGCGCGTGAACCGTTCCCACATTCGCTTTGGCACCTTTGAACGACTCCATTATTTAGGACGTCCTAACTTAATCTCGCCCCTGCTAGACCACGTCATTGATTATTACTATCCTCATCTCACGGATAGGGCGGATCGCTATGCCCGGTTTTATGCAGAACTGGTGCAACGAGTCGCTCGACTAGTCGCCCAGTGGATGTCGGTCGGGTTTTGTCATGCCGTTCTCAACACCGACAATATGTCAATCACGGGGGAGAGCTTTGACTATGGCCCCTACGCCTTTATTGATCGCTATGACCCGCGATTTACAGCGGCCTATTTTGACTATTCTGGCCGTTATCGATACGCCAATCAGCCCCTCATCTGCCGCTGGAATTTAGAAATGCTGCAATTGCCCTTAGGCAGCGTGATCCCTCAAACAGACATGGATGCCGCACTGGCGCAGTTTGATGATGAGTATGCTGATATCTATCATCGTCGAATGCTCAATAAGCTTGGGTTTGACGCGCTGCCAGACACCATTGCTCACGAGTTGCTAAATCTGACCCTCCAACTGCTTCAAGCAACGAAAATGGGCTACCACGACTGGTTTCTAATGCTTCGTCAGCAATTCTCTCCAGAATGGCGAGATCAGGCTCATCTTATTCTTCAAGACGAAACTTTTGAAGCGAATAATGTCCTCGATGCGTCTGATGATATCCAGGCATTGACTCAGAGATGGCGCGATGCCTATCATCGCGCCCTTAACGTCGTTTCTCAACAAGAATTAGGGGCAATCAAACACCGATTAAGTCAGCACAACCCTACGATGGTGCTCGTGCGACCCGAAATCGAAATGATTTGGGAACCCATTGTGGTCAAAGACGACTGGCAACCGTTTTATGAGTTGCTCAAGCGAATTCATGAATCCGTCGAAGACTGATACAGCTTCAATTGAAGAGGGGGGATGAGTTGTCAGGGCTACGAGCTGAATATGGCATTACTCATGCCTTTATATTTGGGTCTGTCAGTCGGCCAGGACACGTCCACGAAAACTCTGATGTCGATGTTGCAGTAGAGTCAATTGCGGGCGATCGCTACTTCATGGCAATCAGCTTACTGTCATCGTGGTTGGAGCACGACGTCGATCTGATAGAACTAAATCAGTGTCCGTTTCAACATCGCATTCGAGAAACCGGAATTGTATGGACAGCGCCGCACGACTAATCTTCACGCTCTTTAGTCGACGCAGGTCGACTTTGTACGTGTAGGCGCGGCTTTAGCCGCCAGCCGTCTCAGTGATGCAAATTAGGCAATATGTAAGTTGAGGAGATACCTTGAATCCGGTCATAATAGACTCAGTTAATAAGCTCGGTCACTTAAAACATTATCTTGTGCAACGGCATATCGTTTACTTGTCATGCTCTCTAAGACAAATATTCAAGAGATTGCCAATAAAGTCGCTGAGTGCTTTAGCCCAGAGAAAATTATCCTTTTTGGCAGCTATGCTCGTGGCGATGTGCACGACAACAGTGACCTCGACCTTCTCGTTGTGATGAACTCAGAGGCTCCTCTGGGTAAACGCAGCGCCCCAATTATTAAGATGCTGGCAGAACATTACGCTGAACCTATTGATGTTATTGTGCGTTCCTCAAAAAGCTTGACCAAATGGAAAGATACGCCAGGCAGCTTTGCACATCAGGTATTCAGTGAAGGAATTGTGCTCTATGACGAACAAGAGCAATCTGCCTGAAGCCTGGTTTGCAAAAGCGGATGCCGATTTGCGAGCGGCTGAGCTGGTGATTGATATAGATTCGCTTCTCTAATTGACTGACAAAACTCTCAATGCTGGCGGCTAAAGCCGCACCTACACAGACAACGTCGGAATGCGTTGACTAAGAAAACCTGAGTGGGCCGATTTTGCCTATATAGCAGCGTTTAACCGCTAACTAAAAGAAAAACATTGCAAATCGCAAAAATCCCAACCATAAGGTACAAAAGCATAAATATTATGGCTACTCTTGATTCCACCTTAGCCATTGACCGATACTTCTTGGGATCTTTTCCTTCTCCTAAGGCTATCCATTCACCTAGAAAAAGGGCAATGGGTAGTTTCTTTTCCAAAGCATGAATTACACTAAACTTTGCTTGATTCATAAGTCCATAATACTTATTTAGCCTCAACCAAATTGCCGATAATAAGACACCTGAAATTGATATTCCTATCAAGGAGAATATTTTACTAGATTCACTCGAATCGTCTATATTTCCAATGGAAAATCCCGACAACGTAATTAGAAATGCATTAGCTGTGAGGAAGAAACTGTTAGCAACTTGTCTTCGCTCAACAAGCTTTTCCATGGTTTCTACATATAGCTTATATTGTTCAAACATTATCTGTGAATTGCCAGAAACTTCTTCATGATTTAAATCATGATTGAATAGAGTTTGACGAAATTTGTCCATAATAATAAAATCTCAGAAATATAAATGCTCAAATTCCTGGCAAAGATAACACTGAATTCAGTCCAAAAAATGTTCCTTTAAAAAATGAATTAGGAAGGTAGCTGCAGCCTTACACGCATAGTTCCTAAAATGCCTATTTCTTCCGCGTCCTGAATCTCCATAGTCGGGAGCATGTCACTTTTGCGCCCCAATCATGCCATTGAGGTAAGCGCAACGATGAGCCAGGACTTGTGGAACGTTGTTTTCATTCCACTGAGCACCTGAGATTTTGACGCGACGACCAATCTGCT
>JBNPEG010000087.1:0-4279 GCA_051117555.1 Elainellaceae cyanobacterium
TCTCCCTGTTCGTAGCGAATCTCGCTCAACGCCAGATACAGCTCTGCTGTCCCCTGTAAAATTGATTCGCTCTGCTGCGTTGCCAGTTGTAAGGTTTGCTCACAGGTTTTGACTGTAGCCCGCAGCCACCCCTGGGCCAGCCCCATATTCGCGAGAATTAAGGTGGCAGCAACGACAATCTGAGTGCCGCCCAGCTTTTGAAAGATCTTCAAGCCCTCAGCGAAGGAGCGGTACGCGGCTGCGACATCGCCGCTAGACCAGTAAGCCAAACCGAGAAAGGCGGCGGTCGTGCCCCGTTCATAGCCCTCATCAGGAGGCAACAGCTTCATCGCTTGCTGGGCATGGGTGATGGTGCTGGCGAAATCGCCCATCGCTTGGGCAAGATAAGCCCGAGTATTGGCAATGGAAGCGGGTAAAGACCGATACTGCGCTTCGTTTACCGCGACCCATTGCGCCACTGGACTCCCGGCCTGCTCTAACTGTGCCAACTCTCGTTCAGCATCTTGTAAATAAGTCTCAATCCCCTCTAGCTGACCCGCGTTCAGCAGCACCAGCGCATAGGCCACACTCAGAATCGGTCGAGCTCGAATCAGTGAATCAGGCAGCATCTTCAACCAGCTCCGCACCGTAGCCTCTTGTTGACGATTGCGCATCGTGGGCCATACCGGCTCGATCAGATCTGCGGCTCGTTCAAAATCCTGGGCGGCGAGAGCATGACGAATCGCCTCCGAGAATAGGGCATGCTGCTCGTACCATTCACTGGCTCGCCCGTGTAGCCGGGACAAGCGTTCTGGCCATTCTGTGCGGGCATGGGCCAGCAGCACTTCGGCAAATAAGTGATGGTAACGGTACCACTGGCGCGTGTTATCCAGCGGAATGATAAACAGGTTGCCCCGCTCCAGCGCTTCCAGCATGTCCTGGCCATCAGTTTGATCGGTGACGGCATCACATAGATCACCGCTCAACCGTTCTAAAATAGCCGTTTGCAACAAAAAGTCACGGACGCGATCGCTTTGCCGCTGTAGGACTTCTTCCATCAGATAGTCCACGATGTAGCGATCGCCTCCCGAAAACGCCGCCACGAAATCAGAAATATCCTCGCGCCCTTGCAGAGATAGAGCCGCGAGTTGAAGCCCTGCGATCCAGCCTTCGGTTCGCTTCTCTAAAGCGGCCACATCCGCCGCTGAGATCTCCAATCCCATCACCCGATTGAGAAAAGCCGCCGCTTCCTCCGGCGTGAACCGCAGATCGCTCACCCTCAGCTCAGTCAATTCCCCGTGGGACCTTAACCGCGCCAGAGCTAAGGGCGGGTCGGCACGGCTGGCGATGATCAGATGCATGTGGGGCGGCAAATGGCTGAGCAAAAAGCCTATCCCGTCATGAATGGCCGGGGTCGCGATCGCGTGGTAGTCATCCAGGATCAGGAAAATCTCCGCTTCAACCGCAGCTATCTCATTGAGCAGCGTCATCAGGGCCGACTCTATGGGGGGCGGCTGGGGCGATTGCAGTAACGAGAGCGATCGCTCTCCTAATCCAGTCTGAATGTTCTGCAAAGCAGTGATTAGATAGGCCCAGAACACCGCAGGATCATTGTCACTCGTGTCTAAGGAAACCCACGCGACCTGTCGCGTGGGTACAGCGGCGGCCCATTCTGCGAGCAGCGTCGTTTTGCCAAACCCGGCTGGGGCTGAGACCAGGGTTAATTTTCGCTGCGGGTGGATGCGATCAATCAGCCTTGGGCGCGAGACCCGGTCAGCAGACCATTTGGGGAGGTAGAGCTTGGTCTCCAGGAGAGGGAGGTCTGAAGTAATCGGTCTCGCCGAGACAGTCATAGATACGTTTTCATGCTTTAAGAGGCCCCTCGTAAAATGTCGAATAGGCTGAATTCAGAGGTTTTTCTAACTATTGCACGCAAGTATTATGCTATCGAACGAGAAGGGTATTCAAGCTGTAAGGCGATAAATGAAGCGGTAGCAGAGCCATACCACCGTTCGATATCTTGCAAAGCAGCATCAAAGGATAGGATAGAGAGCCGATCGTTTTGCAACTGAATCCTGCGATCAATTTTATTTTCTGTGCGTTGAGCTTCACTGGGTCGCATGACTAAGCCACGCTTGCTCGTCATCTGCCCCTGATCGGGAGTGAGCAAATTTGCTTTAGAGCGGAAACTTCGTGAATATGCATCTACGATAAGCGCCAACAGGATCTCATCAAACTGATCGTCAATCGCAATACCAATGTTTTCATGCGACCAGAATGATAGCCAGTTGATGAGAGCTGTGAAGACGTGATTGACTCTTAGCTTGAATTTTTCACTTTGATGCTCTGTTCCCCAACTCTGAATCCCAAGCCGCTGGGCTAGCTCTGTAGCTTTGTCATGTCCGGCGATCGCCTCAACTAGGGCAACTGACACTGGAATCGATGCAGAAACTCCAGTAGTTGTGATGATATTTCCGTCTCCTACGTAGCGAGTGTTGCGTAACCACTTGGTTTTTGGAAACTTCTTTTCTAGGCGCTTCATCGAAAACCAATGTCCAACCCCTTGTCGTCCATCTAGTAGTCCCGCATTGGCAAGCACCCAAACGCCATCGCAGATACCAATAATAGTGGCACCTTTCTCTGCCTGCTGATTGATCCAGGTGAGCAAGGTCGGCTCTTTTGACCGAGACACTGCTGGCACGATGACATAATCGGCTCCTTCTGGACATTGCTTATCGAACTCCGTAATCGTTGCCTGAGGTACGACTTGCAGGGAAGGAAACATTCGGATTGAGCCTTCCTGAGTGGCGATCGCCCATACCTGTGCGACTCCTGATTCGGAGAGCACGCCATAGGGAACAACATAGTCTGTGAGTTCGGTAAAGTGATTTTCGCCCACAACTGCGATCGTAGGCTGGTCACGATTGAAGCGCGGTGTGTAGGAGGGAAGTGGAGACGACAAGAGATTCATTTGATCATCAGTAGCCATAAATCAAACGTCCGCGTTCCTGGCGATGTCATACGTAGCATTTTACAGACAACTCAAAATAGGCTCCCGGTTAATGTGATTAGGGAGGTCAGGTTGCTTGATGCCTCGCATAACTCCTCGTTCGATGGAGGGCGATCGCCCCACCTGCTATGGTGGCATAAGGTGTATTATTGCTAAGCAAACGCACCATTGTGACATCAATTTTTAGATCCCAAATCATTCCGAGGTGCGTCAGCGATGCACCCTACAAGATGGCGATCGATTTCAAATGTAATGAACAGAGTTTTGCCCGTCAAACTTGACTAAGCAATCTAATAGTAAAGAGCAGCAGGCGTAGTGGTTTGACAAGTTTAAAATAGTGCATTAGCACGACTCATCTTCTGTCACAAATACCGGGTAGAGATGTTTTAATTTGACTCGCGCGTCCTCGGTTGTAAACGTCCAAATCACTTTAGACCCCTTTTGATTACGTTCCTGTTGCCACATCTGGAGTTCGTGCGCCAAGGTTGACACTGAATCAATCCGGCGGTTCAGGTACTGACGCAATAAGACACTCAGTTCAGTTTCAGTTACATTCAGCCAACTCCCATCCCCGATGGGGATCTAAAAACATAAACAGGGCTTGCACTCCGTGCCGTTCATAGTGATAGTCCTCTTACTTATCCTACCCTGGTGCCATGGGCGTGGGCGCATAGACATCTCCCTGCAACTAGTAGGCGGCTTCATCCATACAAATGAGTGGCACCTCTGGATTGTAAGGCTGACTGTACAGGTCGAGAACCACTTCCATCTGGGCGACAAATCGGGCTAAATCCCGTTCTGGGATACAGAATCGTTTGACCTTCCACGGGCGTAACTGATTTTTTTTAAGGTTTGGCGCACCGTTTCTCGGGAAATTTCAGTACCAATCTGACGGGCCTTCAACTCGGAGGTCAGCAAGCGGATACTCCACTGGGCTCGCCCCTCCGGTGGGTCGCTACAGCATAAGGCGATCAGTTGCGCTTCGAGATGCCCATCCATTTTAGGGGAGACAGGCGGTGTTGTCCTGACCTTACGCTCAAGCGCCGGGGCTTCGCCTTGCTGGAGAAACCGACGGCGAATGCGACCCACGCTGTTGCGATGGAGATTGAGGGCTTGGGCAATTTCTTCGTCAGTCCAGCGTCGGGGAGCTCGTTCTCCTTCATCTGACATCAGCAAGACCTGAGCATGAACCACCTTTTTCGCAGGAGATGACCCGTTCCGACTGATGGTTTCCAAGCGTTGCCGTTGCTCGGCGCTCAGATAGATTTTGTCGCGCTTTCCACGTCCCAT
>JBNPEG010000070.1:0-4216 GCA_051117555.1 Elainellaceae cyanobacterium
CCCTTCACGTCAGCTCCGATAGATTCCAGAAACCGATAACCACTTCTTAGACTGTCTGAGGAGCGTTATGACAATCCGGTAGAAAAATTGACTCAATTCCCGAAATTTCCGGCTCGGTCAATGTAGTGTCATAAAGAACATTGATTCATCTAGGTGAGTCGCGTTGGATATAAGTAATCCTTTAGACGTTACTGAATTACATTCAGAGATTATTCATTCTCAGGAATCAGTGACGAAATAGGGAGTTGTAAAGTTCATTCGAGCCCCCAAACAATGAACGCATTAATGAATACCCCCAACCTGCTGAGTCCACAAAATCAAAACTGGAGTGACGCATCTTGGACAACCCATGAAGAACCCAGTCTCCTGCAAGGAGTCATTGAAAGTTTAATCGATGGCGTGTTGATTTTAACTGAACAATCCAAGCTGGTTTATGCCAATCGATATGCTCGCCAGCTATGCGATCGCCTCATCAAAGATGCCTCCCGAGCGAGTTCAATCCCTAATCAAGTCTGGCATCTTTGCCAAGCATTGATTGACAGCCGTAATATTTTTCCGGGTCAGCCTGTCATGATTGAAGATGAAGTTGGCAATGGAAAATCAGACGCCATTCGAATTCGAGTTCGCTGGATTGAGCTCGACGAAACCGAGCAGCCCTATTTATTGGTCATGATGGAAGACCGCTATCAGTCGGCTAGGCGGAAGGCGATCGCAGAAGGACAACGGTATAAATTAACTGCTCGTGAAGCAGAAGTATGGCTCTATCGTTGTATGCAGTACACCTATGACGAAATTGCCGCACAGCTCCATATCACGGTGAATACGGTTAAGAAGCACGTCAAAAGTATCAATGCAAAGCGAGAGACGTTTCTATATCTCAATGAATAACCGCCGACCTATCGCTTTGCCATTCTCGATGAATTCATCTAGGGCATTTCTCTTGGGGAGATGCCCCTTTCTTCTCAACAGAACGACGCGATCGCGTAATGCCGTAGCCATACTTGGAGAGCCACAGCGTCTTTAAGAAAGATCAACTCAGGGGTCCCTTTCGCTGCTCTTGGAATGACGTGCCTTTCACGTTTCCTGGTGTGGAGTATCGTCAGTAGGGGGACCAAACCGATATCCTTTCCCATATACCGTGTGAATGAGAGTTTCCTCGCCTTTTATCCCAATTTTGCGCCGCAGCAGACGAATCTGAGCCGCCAACACATTACTGCTGGGTTTCATGTCTGTCCCCCAAAGATGTTCATAAATCTGATTATGGGTGAGCAGTTGATTGGGATGACGGACAAAATAGGCAAGCAACTGTGTTTCCTTCTCAGACAGCTCAATCGTGCGCTGGTTGCGATATGCCAATTGGTTGGCTTCATCTACTTCTAGACCTTCAAATTGCAGTCGTTGAGATGGGCTGTGATCGAGACGGGGCGATCGCCGCAGCAGCGCTCGGACTCGCGCCTGTAATTCTTTTAGCTCAAATGGCTTAATCAAATAATCGTCCGCCCCTGCATCCAACCCGATCACCCGATCATCGACTGTATCCTTGGCGGTGAGAAATAAAACAGGAGTCGCATCACCGCGCGATCGCACGTCTTGACAAATCTCTAATCCTGTTTTTTCGGGCAGCATCCAGTCAAGAATTAGTAAATCATACGATCGCTCAGCCGCCAATCTGCTCCCCTCAGCACCGTCATAGGCCACATCGACAGTGTATCCCTCACGAGCCAGAATTCGACTCATCGAGCGAGTCAAATCAGCTTCATCATCAACCAACAAAATTCTCATGTCTAGTCGACATTTTGAACCGGAATATATTCTGTTTCGTCTGCCGCTGCCGCTTGCCATTCTTGCATTGCAGGTAACGACCCGATGGCATCGGCATAAGCTTGACTCACTGCATCTAGCTCAACGCAGTACGTCATAAATCGAGATACTACAGGCGCAAACATTGCATCTGCGATTGTAAACACTCCAAAGAGAAATTCGCCATCTAGACCATACTGCTCTCGACAGGTACGCCAAATGTCTCTAATCCGATTAATGTCATCTTGAACACCCGGTTTCATGCCATGCCCTGGTAGTCGAGCGCGGAAATCCATCGGCATGTAGCGACGCAATGCCTCAAAGCCCGCATGCATCTCAGCGCTTATAGCACGAGCGATCGCCCGTGCTGGATTAGAGTCTGGAAGCCAATGGCGATCGGAAAACTGCTCTGCCAAATAGTCACAAATTGCCAGTGACTCCCAAATTGCGACATCCCCGTGAATCAATACTGGGACTTTGCCAGTTGGAGAATACTGCAATATACGCCGCCGCGATTTGACCTGATATAGAGGAATGCGAATTTCTTCAAATTCGAGTCCTGCCTGCTTCATTGCTAACCACGGACGTAGCGACCATGATGAATAGTTCTTATTGCCAATCACCAATGTGAGATTAGCCACGACATGCTCATGATTTGGAGGTTTATGGTCTTATTCTATGGGTTTAGGGCAAAGTCGGGAATCTATAAAAGTCAGGAATCTGTAGGGAAGAGATAGGGAGCATCCCACGCAAATTTATCAGTGTTTATAGTGCGGGCATCTTGCCCGCGTTGGCAAATGAACGAAATGTTATTTTTTTAACCCAAGATCAAGCATATTTACTTAGACAAAAATCAAATCTCTCTACTACATAAGCAACATTGCCGATATTAGGGGGCATCAAGCAATTTAGCCGATTTAGATCGGCAATAGCGGAGATTAGAGTAAGTGTATAAATTATCACAACGGTGTTATCGCAATGAATCTTGAAGAATTTGAAGACCAATATCGAGAGCAAATGGATGAAATTTTGAATCAGCTTCAGACAGTGCTGCTATCGCTAACTGATCTAGAGCGAAAAACATTAACAATTGGTAATTTTGTTCAGTCGCTCAGTCGCACGGTAGAAGCCTTCATTGAAGAGCAACGGCAAGACGGTTAGAGACGATACCACATCGAATGGTTAACCCTGTAGTCAAAGAAACAAGCAAGAAAAGCTTCGGGTGGTTATAGACCTGTGGCGGGTTTTTATGGTTTTTAATTCCTAGATCCTGTGCAAGCATTCTCTTACACGGGAAGCCATTATTGTTTGGGGAACTACCCTAAAACTTATCACCATCGAAACTCCATCATCAGAGGCTAATCATCATCAGATCTAAGCAGTTTTCTTTGAATAACTGTTCTCAATTGATGAAGATCAATAGGTTTAACCAAGTAATCTTGAATGCCTAAATCAAATGCTCGTTGCTGATCCGCTCTAAATGCAAATGCAGATACTACGATTACAGGGATATTAGCCCATTTGCTACTTTCTCGAAGTTCTTGAAGGAGATTAAATCCGCTGATATCAGGCAATTTGAGGTCTAATAAAATCACGTCGGGTTTGAATGTGGCGATCGCATTAAACAGATCTTTCCCTTGCCTGATTGTAAATAGGTCATACCCGTAATACGAGAGATAGTCACTCATCATTTGTCGATTCCCTTCGTTGTCTTCTAGCAACAAAACTCGACCCATTTCTTGATGTTCTCGAATGCTATCTATCATTATCGCTCCGTTTCATAAACGAATCGCGAATCAACTCTACCGATATACAAAACAGGTGTTTAGAGTCTTCATAATCAGCCAATCAAGGTAGTCAATAAAATTGTTTTAATCTGTTCAATTATTGACTTAATCATCAGCTCTCTGAATGTTCTGATCAAATATCAACATAATTATCAATGTAATCAGTACGTCAATATCCAGGTGATAGCGATCAATATCACTTTTGAGCAGGTTTGAACTGGATTATAGCAATACGCCCCTCTTCAACGAGAGCACGCTCTCCATAACTTATATCTAAAGATTATCGTTCAAATAAGTAGCTGTGAAGATTCGACACAGGATGAGTTGATGATCGCATGCCTCGAACCAACCTACACACGTCTTATAGGAATCCCAGATCGGGTGTGAGTGGTAGGGCAGGCGCCGCCCGCCCCACCACTCACATACAATTCACAAGCGACTTAGGCTGGCTATATCTTTAATAAGTCTCTTTGAAGTTTAAGTCTTACCTACTCACAAAGGTCTATTCAGGTTAAATCGCTATCGTGCTCAGCACCTCAATGACTTAGCTCTAAATGTATTCAAAACCAGGGAACTTAAGTTTATTAAGAAGTAGTGTAGCACCGCTGCTGAACCTCAAAACACTTTCC
>JBNPEG010000174.1:0-40577 GCA_051117555.1 Elainellaceae cyanobacterium
GTTCTCGGGGCTTCGGGTTGCTCTCAATAAACTGTTCAAGGGTCTCCATCAGTTTGTCTAAAATGCTCTTTAACGACTCCTCCTCATTCTAATGTTTGTTCACAACCTATTTTAGGTTGCTATAGATAAGTAGGTGGGACTAATTAAATATGAGACCTGTGTAGGTTGGGTTGAGGTACGAAACCCAACGCCCGCATGGGTTACGCTATCGCTAACCCATCCTACATTTGATTCCGCCCACCTACTTACAGCTATTTTGAAACCAGATAGCGTTAATGTATGTAGCAATCCCAAATGTCCAAAGTGTGGTAGACATCAGTCAAGAAAACGTTTACTGATTATCGAAGGGAATTGCTGGAAATGCCAAGCATCAATGAGAGTTGCTGCTCTGCGAGGGGATATGGGCTATGAGGGAAGTTTTTCAGAATCTGACATTCAGCTTGCCATTCAAAATGGAGTATTCATGAAGTCTCATTACAGTCACACAGCAGGAATGAGATATACCGCTAGCACTTGTCGAAAATGTGGTGCATTTGTTGGTGATCACTATCTTTTCACCGAATATGTGGCTGTACAGCTATATAGTTGTAAAGAGTTGAATGCAGGATATTATTGTTATTGCTGCTCAAGTGATCCCGAAGATTCTCGTTTTTGATAAGTGAAACTTTAGAGATCGATTCAAATAGATAAGTCTTCAACTATCGCCTCCCCAATAGCTTAACGGTCGACAACTGATTCGAATGCTTACGATTTTGTCAATATGACTCGACATTATGTCGATCTGTTATGTCGCTACACTTCTCGACAACCTAATAGGCCGTATTTGGCGATTAATTAATGAGGCTTAGTTTGCAAATTCTGGCATTTCCAATGTCTGTAGGAGTTGCCGGAGCGAAATTTCAACCCGCTCAGGGCGATTGTCGAGTTCATAGCTGAGGCTGTAAATCATTCGCTCTAATAGATACGCATTCAGTAGCACATCGAGTTCTTGCTGAGTTCTAGGCAAAAATGAATCGTGCCCTACGACAGCTAAGTAGCGCTTTAGAAAAACAGCGCTTACCCATCGTTGCCAAAACTGAGTCCACTGGCGCATGAGTGGCATGTGGTCTGGGTTTAGCATGCCACTTTCAACCTCGCTGCGGAGGGCAATTTCAGCTGCATACATAAATGATTGCAGCATTTCAGCAACATCTCGCAGGGCAGAACGTTTCATTCGGCGTTCGCCTAGGCTTCTGGCGGGATCGCCCTCAAAGTCGATCAAGACAAAATCCTTTCCGGTATAGAGAACCTGTCGGAGATGATAATCGCCATGACAGCGAATGCGGAGTGCCGTAATCTTTTGATCGAGAAGAGAGCGGAAGTAGTTGATGATAGCGTCTTGGTAATCTAGTGCAGCATGTGCTAAAGGTCGCGTTTCTTCTGGTAAGGATGAAAGTCGCTGTTTCAACGCTCGAAAGGTTTGCCCGGTGAGGTTGCGTGCAGACTGGTAGATCGATCGCTGATAGAATGACGAAAATGATTCGGGTGCAAAGTTGGGATTGTGAATATCCGAGGCGATCGCCAAGTGCAGGTCTGCGGTACTGTGTCCCAAGACATCGATACTGGTCAAATACGAGCCGATTGTTTCGTCGGCGAGAGCGGATGCCTCCATTGCTTGAAGCTCTAGCAGCGGCTGAGAGGGCACAGGAACCTCGGTAATGTCGTCACGCTGAGTCATCACCCATTCAAAATAGTTTCGTAAGCTATCAAGGGTGTAGTCCCAACTATTGCGAACATCAGAAATATAGGTTTGCATGATGCCAACAGTCATCTTATCCACTTCGGGACGATTGTATTCCAGCGCACCTACCAAGGGGGCAATATGTTGTTGATATCCTTTTTCGCTCAAAAACCGCCGAATTTCTAAGTCTGGATTGATTCCTTCTTCCTGCTTACGGAAAAGCTTGAGAATCAACTGATCAGCGTAAATGGTCGAACTATTCCGCTGTTCTTCTCTAAGTGGAACTGGATGCAGAGCCGCTAAATCTTGGTCGATGGAGGGGAACTGATCGATTGTGGTGGCAATCAGTTCACCCGCGAACCCTTTGATCACACGCGTATGGGCGATCGCATCAAGCAGTGATATAAAGATCTCACGTCCGGCGATCGCGCTGCGATTGCTGCCTGAGGCGATCGCATCAAATAGGACTTCGATGTGCTCCGCGTGGTCTGGATGAGTTGAATGTAGGCGAGCTACTACAACCTGCGGCATGTCTGTAAGCAAATGCATCGCCTGTTCGCCGTCGGCATGTCCGATCAACAACAGGTAGGTCTGGGGCTCACCATCAATGTAGTCAACTCGCAACCACACCATGCGAGCATCCGCGCCATCATCTGCAATTGGAATAGCTTCAACGACGTGAGCCGACTGGATTTTGCGCGTTCTGCTGCTAAACCAATGATAGGTGTAGAGGTAGTTTAGCAACGCGGCTTCTAGCGGAGCTTCTAACTCTCGTTTGACAAATACTTCATGCCAGTGCTCGGGCAGCGTCAGCGTTGGTATCTGATCAGGTGATTGTGGGGCTTGAAGGTGAGTCGGTTGGGGTTTGAGCGAAAACCAGTAGCAGGCATAGGCGCCAATGCTAAGGAAATAGGGTGTATCGCGGATCGCTGGAAACTCGGTGCGACCAAAGATCTCGACAGGCATCAAGCCTTGAAAGTCAGCCAAATCGAGTTCTACGGTTTGCACAAAGCGAGACAAATTTGCCACAACCAGTACAGGCTCATCCTCATAGGTGCGAATAAATGCAAATACTTTGCGATTGTCTGGATGTAGCAGCTTAAACGATCCCTTGCTCAATGCCGGAAGTCGCTTGCGAGTGGCAATGAGTCGCTTGATTGCATACCAGAGAGAATTGGGATTGGTTCGCTGAGCTTCAACATTGATGGCTTCGTAGTGATACTCCGACTCGACAATCAGCGGCAGATATAGCTTGTGGGGTGTTGCTCGGCTGAAGCCAGCATTGCGATCTGGGCTCCACTGCATCGGCGTTCGAACTCCGTTGCGATCGCCCAGGTATACGTTGTCTCCCATGCCAATCTCGTCCCCATAGTAGAGGACGGGAGTACCTGGCAATGATAGTAGAAGACTGTTGAGCAGTTCAATCTGGCGGCGGTCGTTTCCTAGCAGTGGCGCTAGGCGGCGACGGATGCCCAAATTGAGCCGCATTTGGGGATCATGAGCATACACCCGATACATATAATCGCGGTCTTCATCGGTCACCATCTCTAGAGTGAGCTCATCGTGATTGCGCAAAAACAGTCCCCACTGACAGTTTTCAGGAATCGCAGGAGTTTGTTGCAAAATATCAATGATGGGAAAGTTGTCCTCCATGCGCAACGCCATAAATAAGCGAGGCATTAGAGGAAAATGAAAGTTCATGTGGCATTCATCCCCATCACCGTAGTAGGACGCTGCATCTTCGGGCCATTGATTGGCCTCTGCCAGCAACATCCGGTTGGGATGATGGTCGTCCACATACTTTCGCATCGATTTCAGAAATTCGTGGGTTTCAGGCAAGTTTTCGCAGTTGGTGCCGTCTCGTTCGTAGAGGTAGGGCACCGCATCCATGCGCAGCCCGTCTACCCCCATACTCAACCAAACGTCGAGCACTTGAAATACGGCGTCCCGAACAGCCGGATTGTCGTAATTTAAATCGGGCTGGTGGGAATAGAAACGATGCCAGTAATAGGCGTTAGCAACCGGGTCCCACGCCCAGTTAGATGATTCAAAGTCTTGAAAAATGATGCGAGCATCCTGATATTTTTGGGGAGTGTCACTCCAGACGTAGAAATCTCGCTCAACGCTGTCTTTGGGCGATCGCCGGGCACGCTGAAACCACGGATGCTGATCAGAGGTATGGTTGACGATGAGTTCAATGATGACTCGAATTCCTCGCTGATGCGCCGCTTCTAGAAAGTCTTTGAAGTCGTCGATCGCTCCGTAGATCAGATTTACGTTGGTGTAATCGGCAATATCATAGCCGTCATCCTTTAAGGGAGATGGAAAAAAGGGTAACAGCCAAATGGCAGTAATGCCCAAATCTTTGAGATAATCTAGCTTTCCTGCGAGTCCGGCAAAGTCTCCAATCCCATCTGCGTTGCTATCAGCAAAGGCGCGGACAGGCACTTCATAAATAATGGCTTCCTTAAACCAGAGTGGATTATCGATTAATTGAGCATTATTGGCGTCAGTCACAGTTTATTTTCCTTAGCGATGCCTACCATCAGTTTGGATTATTCGCTCGGTATTAGGAATATAATTTAATTGGTTTCAGAACTATTGTCGTCCGACTCCCGACAGACCCTTGCGATCGCTCGACTCAAATAATTGGAGCTGATTTAAGCCGATTCAAGCTGACCTAGATTCGCAGTCCGTAAGACCTATTCCTTAGAGTCTCTATGAAGGGGGCATCGTGCCTATTTATCTACCCTTTGCGTTATTGAGATTCCTATCTGTCAGAGTTAGGTTAGTAGTATCACATCTTCTCTTAGTGCCAACAGCTGAGTGTTTTTCAGACTACCTAAACCAGCGCAGTAATCATCACATATGCCTTTTCAACGTTCTAGCGGTGTTGTTCTACATCCAACTAGCTTGCCTAGTCAGTTTGGGATTGGAGATTTAGGAAAATCTGCGTATCAGTTCGTCGATTTTCTAGAGCAAACAGGCCAAAAAATATGGCAGGTGCTGCCGCTTGGCCCAACCGGATACGAACATTCTCCCTACACGATGAACTTCAGCGCGTTCGCCGGTAATCCGTTGCTAATTAGCCTAGAGCAGCTTGTCGATGATGGATTATTAGACATCAGTGAGCTAACACCATTGTCAGATGAGGAGACCCCTAATCGCGTTAATTTTGATCGCGTTATTCCTTATAAGACAAAATTCTTAAAGCTCGCCTTTCAAGGCTTTCAGCCCGACTCCAAATTTGATCAGTTTTGCCAAGAACAGGCATTTTGGCTGGATGATTACGTCCTCTTCATGGCGCTGTTAGACGCCCATGAGGGGCAAGATTGGAATCACTGGGAATCTGCGATCGCCCGACGTGAGCCTGATGCATTAGCAGCCAAGTCTGAAGAACTTAAGGATGACATTCAGTATCACAGGTTTTTGCAGTTCAAGTTTTTTGAACAGTGGAAAGCCCTGCGCGCCTACGCCAATCGCAAACAAATTAAGATCTTTGGCGATATTTCTATCTATGTTTGCTATAACAGTGCCGATGTTTGGGCAAATCCAAACTGTTTTAAGCTCAATCGAGACACACTGGAACCGACCTACATCGCTGGCGTTCCGCCCGATTACTTTAGCGCTACCGGGCAGCTTTGGGGAAACCCGGTCTACGATTGGGACTATTTGAAAAAGACGGATTTTGATTGGTGGATTAAGCGGTTTCGAGCCACCTTAGAATACGTTGACATCGTGCGGATTGACCACTTTCGGGGATTTGAAGCATACTGGCAAGTCCCGGCTGGAGAAGACAATGCAATCCATGGCGAATGGATCAAAGCTCCTGGCGTTGATTTTTTCCAAACCCTGGGCGATCGCCTCGGCACGCTGCCCGTTTTAGCCGAAGATTTGGGCATTATCACGCCAGAGGTTGAGAAACTGCGCGATCGCTTCCAGTTTCCAGGCATGCGTATTTTGCTATTTGCATTTGCCGAAGATTCAAATAATCCTTACCTGCCGCATCACTTTATTCATAACTGCGCGGTGTATGTGGGCACCCATGATAATGACACTGCATTGGGGTGGTGGAACCGAGTCAGTGCTGCCGAGAAGCAATTCTTGGCGACCTATTTGAACTATTCATCTCCCGATGACATTACGGAAATCAACTGGGTGCTAATTCGCATGGCGCTTGCGTCTGTTGCCGACCTGGCGATCGTGCAGCTTCAAGACATTTTGGGGTTAGACAACCATGCCCGCATGAACGACCCCAGCACGAATGCAGGCAATTGGCGCTGGCGCTATCCTGATTCTGATGTGTTAACGCCGCACCTCAGAGAGCGCTTGGCAGCGGTGACCCAGCTTTATAGTCGAACTTAACCGTCGAACTTGACCGTCGAGCCGCTGAATCGTTTCTTAAATCTGGGGTCGCATCATCCACCATCGAGCACGAGTAAATTCTCTATCGTTGTCCTAACACTTCCCTCATATCCCCCTATGAAAACCTCACCACTCACCACTACTCTTCAATGGTTTGATCAGCCAACCCTTCCGCTTGAGCTTTTGCAGTTGCATGTCCAGACCTATTTGGCTCTCAAGCGTGCCAGAATTACCTCTGTCAATGATTTACTTCATTACACGTCCAGCGAATTAAGCACTATACCTGGCATAACCCCCGATCGTCTGTTGGAAATTACAAGCAACTTGAGAAAACAGCTAGATTTAACATTGCCGAGCAGCAGGCGATCGCCATCCCGCGTATATGAAACAAAACCTGGCTTAGATACGCTGCGTTAATTAGATTGGAAGAGTAATCAGTCAGCCGTTCAGCAGAGTAAACCAAGAGGTTTCTAATGGCAGAAAAGCGACGGATCTACTCTCCTAAAAAGACTCGTACGTCGAACCCCAACGTTCCTGACGCTCTCAAAGACGAGGTTCAACAAAAATTTGACGCACTTATAGAAACAGAATTTAAGCCCAAATACATTAAACCACCCCCAGAAGAGCCTCGATTCAACTATCTTGTCGATATTTTCACTAAGTGGTATCGCAGCTACTTTTATATCTGTGGAACGTATCACTGTCCGGGGCCTAACGCGATCGCCCCATCCTTTGAAACCAAATATGCACGCTTTGAATACATAGGAGGCGATCGCTTCAACGTTGCATATATGCGCCACACTGGGCAGTGGTGGCAAATTGCTGAGGAGTTATCACTGGATGACTGCCTAGAGATGACCCGCAGCAACCCCATTCTTCATCCGATGTAGATGTCCTGTAGAATTGGGCGATCTCGGGACGAGACCGCCCAACACTGAAAGTCGTTAAATTATTGCTGCGTCAACTCAACCCATTCTTCTGGCAACAGATTGGCCTGAATCGTAAACCCACCTTGCCCATCAGGCGTCAGCACGTACGCAACCCCCTGAGGCTCTGGATAAATACCCGTCGCTGAGTCAAACACGTCGTCGTGGCCAACGACCACCGTATTTGTTCCAGGCGTGGGGACAGCAGTCAGGAAGGGCATAATGCCCGCTGTCATCTGAGCAATTTGCTCATCGGTGTACTCTTCTGCACGGGCAAAGTTTAGCCCTGGTTGCTTGATGTATTGTCCGAAGGCAAGATCCGCAGTCTGCCATGCACGGCAATACTGGCTAGAATAGACAGCTCCTATGGGGATATCCAAAAATTCAAATGCGGCTCCTATTTGTACTGCATCTTGCCAACCTTCTTCGCTTAACGTTCGTTGAGTTGAGCAGTCGCTGAGATCTAGAGTTGGATCAGCTTGATCTGCATAATCTGCTTCGGTTTGAGCATGCCGGATGAAAATAACATGTCCTCCACTTCGCAATGCATTGAGCAATTCTGCTCCGCTCAGCTGATCTTGAAATGACGTGGTGCCCGCTTCGCCACCTTCGCCGCCTTCGCCGCCTTCGCCGCCTTCGCCGCCTTCACCGCCTTCGCCGCCTTCGCCGCCTTCACCGCCTTCTGCGTCTCCTTCGCCGCCTTCGCTATCGGAAGGGGTAAAGATCGTGGTGCCGCCTTCGCCGCCTTCACCACCTTCACCGCCTTCGCCGCCTTCACCACCTTCGCCGCCTTCACCGCCTTCGCCACCTTCACTCCCCATTAGAAACGGATCATGATCCCAATCATGAGATTCAATTCCATCGGCTGATGTATCCAGCGAAGAGGTTGTTTCAGCAGGGCGATCGCCCGTTTGTGTTGCATTAGCACTCGACAAGCTAGAAACACCTGCCACGGCGCTAACTCCGGTGAGAACATACGCGCCAATTCCAACCCAGAGCTTAGTTTTGTGTGTCATCTTGTGTGTCCTTTAATACCACGTTGATACGTCAAAAAACTACTGCGGGTAGTTTTCTACCCGCATCGTTGAACCATGATTGCAAGCTGATGAATGCTGATATCGAGTCGCCTCGATCAACAGTTGCAGGAAAGTGAATTCAAAATCCAGCTTGGTAAGAATAGTTCTCATCATCGTAGAAGATACCATAAACTGTTCAACAGCAAAAATATTAATCAAACCTTACGTCATTGATCCTGTCAAGATTCGCTGAATAGTGTCTGAAACAGCTTTCAGGTATTTAATTTAGCGGTCAGGCTAAATCGGTCTTATACGATTTGAGAGAGACAATCTCGTTGGCTTTATTGGCTTAAACTGGATGAATCGGTGGACGTAGCCTCGCAAACGACGATCGTGTATCGGGAGTAATTTTGATGATCATTTGCATTAGCAATGTGTTGATGCCTGACCAAATTGACGAAATAACCACCCAACTTAAAACAGCTCAGTTCGTGGACGGCAATCTCACGGCAGGACGATTTGCCAAGCAGGTGAAGCAGAATCTCCAGCTATCTAGCCAGTCGGATGAGGCCAATCAGATTAAAGGGGCGATCGCCCAAGCCCTTCAGCGCAATCCTCTCCTGCAAATCGCGGCTCGCCCCAAGATCATTCGCCCAGTGCTCATCAGCCGCTACGAACCAGGGATGACCTACGGCAGCCATGTGGATAATGCACTGATGAAAAATGGTCAGACCTCCATGCGGACTGACCTATCGCTGACCTTATTTTTATCCGATCCATCCACCTATGAAGGCGGAGAGCTGACCATCGAAACGCATCACGGCGAAGAATCTTTCAAATTAGACGCGGGTGCGATGGTGCTTTATCCATCCTCAACGTTGCATCGCGTCGAGCCTGTCACCCAGGGGATTAGACTGGTGGCTGTCAGTTGGATTCAGAGCTACATCCGCGACCCAAACCAGCGCGAGATTTTGTTTGATCTCGATACGGTCAAACAATCGCTCTTTAAGCGCCACGGAAAATCAAGCGAGTTTGACCTGCTCTCTAAAAGTGTCTCCAATCTGCTGAGACTGTGGGCAGACGCGTAGGGGATGCGACTCGCTATCAAACACACCTATCCAATGCCTATCCAATGCCTATCCAATGCCTATCAAGGGACTACATGGGCACGAGCGATCGCTGACACGCCGGACAAATGCCGTGAATCGTCAACTGAGAATCTAAGAGGTGATATCCCTCTTTTTGAGCGGTCTTAATGCCCGTTTTTAGGATGGAGTCATTCTTAAACTCGGTTGTCTTATTGCAGCGCACACAAATCAAATGGTGATGATGATAAGGGTGAGGGCGATTTAACTCGTAGCTTTTGTAGCCTTCAGATAATTCTAATTCTCGCAGAATGCCCATCCGTGCCATGAGCTTTAGATTGCGATATACCGTGGATAGGCTGACTTTGTCGCCGCGTTTTTCCAGCAGATCGCATACCCCTTCCGCATTGAGGTGCTCCCCCTCTGGAAGGTTCTGAAAAAATTGAAGAATCGTTTCCCGCTGGGGTGTCAGTCGCCACCCTCGCTCGTTTAACTCAGCCTTTAGTGAGGCTACGCTATACATGGCGATCGCCCTCCACAATAAACCATATCCTTATTGACAAGGATACATAAACATCCGGTCTATTTGCAAGAATGAAAGCTTATTGCGAATTAATGTCAGCGATCGCAAATACTTGCTTATATAACAACCCGTTGCAAATGACTCGACGACATTGATTTATTGGGATTAGACACTCTCACCATCGATGAATAGTCGCAAAAATAACTGACTTAAAGACTCACTAAGATACGTGTCCACATCATTAATTTGGCTGTAGAATCGAACAGGAATCTCTTTGATGCGATTCTTTTTCAAGAAGAACGCTCTAATCAGTTAAATTTCAATTTTTTTGGAATATCGCTTCTGAGTTAGTCATGACACAACATCGCTGCATCGGTTGCCTAACCAATTATTATCATCCATTCACCCGTCTTATCCATTCATCCTGGCTAATCGATTGATCTAGTTTCATGGCTCCAAAATTTTTGAAGCACCTGCCCACACCTGTTCGATGGCTCATTCGCCCCATGTTGCTGCTATCACTGCTCTTACATGGGGTGTTTCTATTGGTTCCGGTGCCCGCAAATCAGCAGTCTGACGACAGGTTAGAGTCTTCCGAGGAAACCTCTATTAAAATTACGCAGCTTCCAGACCGCACTCAAGCTCCGCCAACTCCCGATTCGTCAGAGCCGCCAACTCCCGATTCGTCAGAGCCACCTGCTCCAAAGCCTCGTGCGTCTTCCTCTGTTCCGTCGCGATCGCCATCGTCTAGTCCCATCCCGCCTGCCTCACCCAGGCCAACGACTCCCGCTGATTCCTCCGAACCTTCGACACGTCCTGATTTAGCAGCACCTGAAACACCTGAAACACCTGAAACACCTGAACCGCCAGTAGCTGACTCAACTCCGTTGCCCTTCGCCAATTTTCCGCATCTTGCGAATGCGCGAGCCGGTTGCTTTGGATTGGGCAACTGTCGTCAGGTTGAGGGAGGAAGCTTTCGGCAAGTCGGAACTAATTTAGTTGATCAGCTCAAAGACCAGGGGTATGACGTAGATCCGCGAGATGATCTAGAAGAGACAGGCATCAAGGTCTACGAAGTTACGCACGATGGAGATACTCAATATCTAACCGTGCTGTCGCCCTGGTCGGGAGAAACAGGCGGAGCATTTTATGTCTTAGCCCCCGAGCCGATTACGCCAAATGACTTAGAGAATGCAGATCCCTTAGCCACCGAATTTCAGCAGATTTTGAGTCAAGCTGCCAATGGTCGATCGGCCTCCTACACTGATTTTTCTGACTTGCACTTCTTCTTTGACGGAGGGCAACTTCGTGCAGAAGTTAGTGAACCTGCTTACATAGTCGCAGACACTCCTCCCGATCGCCTGTCGATCGCCAATCAACTAGAATCAGCGGGGTTTTCCGTCGATGCAGTCGGTCGCTATGCCGGAGCGCCGATATATAAGGTTCAGCGCGATGCCTTTGTTGCCTACCTGAGTATTTTGCCAACGCAAAACGGCACGGGCAGTATTCTAGTTGCTTGGAATCGCCCTCCTCAGCTCGCGACGTGAGCGAGACGCTTACACGGTAGTTTTGAAACTTTCGTCGTCTTGTACCCGGCAGCTTTCCCGCTATCGAATTCCCATATTAGACCGGCAACGTCACAATATGAGATACACTATGTCCGCGAACTATTCTCATTAACCTGCCCTATCGTGCCAAGCGTCGTGTCAATAATTCGCTTTCCCTCACTTCGCATCCGTCACCGTGTATCGCTGCTTCGGCCTAACATCACGCTGTGGTCTGTAGCGGTGTTGGCGATCGCCCTCTTGATTCTGATGCCAATTGGGGTTGTGCTGAGCAGTCTCTTCGTCGACTCGGGCGAGATTTGGCAGCATTTAGTTGAAACCGTGTTGCCAACGTACATTTTCAACTCACTGTGGCTAATGTTCGGTGTGGGAATCGGAGTCGTCATAGTAGGGGTTGGTACGGCTTGGTTGGTGGCAACATGCCAATTCATCGGACGTGGCATCTTTGAATGGGCGCTGCTGCTGCCTCTCGCCGCTCCAGCCTATTTGCTAGCTTACGTCTACACTGATTTCTTGGAATATTATGGGCCCGTACAGTCAGGGCTTCGGGCGCTATTTGGTTGGCAGCGAATCACAGATTATTGGTTTCCCCCGATTCGATCATTGCCGGGAGCGATCGCCATGCTGACATTGGTGCTTTATCCCTATGTCTACTTGCTGACGCGAGTTGCGTTTTTAGAACAGTCCAAATGTACTCTAGAAGCCAGTCGGTCGTTAGGCTGCAATCCGTGGCAGAGCTTTTGGCGAGTTGCGCTGCCCCTAGCGCGTCCGGCGATCGCGGCAGGCATGTCTCTCGCGCTCATGGAAACGCTGAGCGACTTTGGCACCGTGCAGTATTTTGGTGTCAATACGTTTACCACCGGGATCTATCGCACATGGTTTGGGATGGGTGAGCGCATTGCTGCATCCCAACTGTCGTCGGTGTTGCTGATGTTTATTGCGGTGCTGATCGTGATGGAACAGTGGTCACGCCGCCAAAGCCGTTACTATCAAACCTCCCATCCTAATCAGCGTCCAGCGCGATTTCAACTACAGGGGAAGCGGGCGATCGCCGCTGGAATTGCCTGTGCTTTGCCGGTATGCTTAGGGTTTTTGCTGCCATCAGTGTTGCTGTTAGAAATGGCGATCGCCAATGCGACCGAAAACTTTACGGACAATTTTTTGATTTATGCACGCAACAGCTTACTCCTCGCCGGACTCACCGCTATCGTTGGCGTGGTGTTAGCGTTAGTGATGGCGTATGGTCGGCGGCTCCAACCTGGCATACTGATGAATGGGGCTGTGCGGACGGCGGCGATCGGCTATGCGTTTCCGGGGGCGGTGATTGCTGTCGGTATTTTAATTCCCATTGGTCGTCTGGATAATGCATTGGATGCATGGATGCAAGCCTATTTTGGCATTTCAACGGGGCTGCTGTTCAGCGGCACCATCATCGCGCTCATTTTTGCTTATTTAGTCCGGTTTCTCGCGGTTGCGTTCAACACCACAGAGTCGAGCCTCATTCGCATTAAGCCCAATCTAGATGACGCAGCGCGATCGCTCGGCTATTCTCCGACTCGCACGTTGCTTCGCGTGCACGCGCCGCTGATGAGCAGTGGTCTAATCACAGCAGCCATTCTAGTCTTTGTGGACGTGATGAAAGAACTACCGGCCACGTTAATTGTGCGTCCATTTAACTTTGATACGCTAGCAGTACAGGTGTATCGACTCGCATCCGATGAGCGCCTATCAGAGGCAGCCGCACCGGCTCTGGCGATCGTCGTAGTCGGAATTCTACCCGTCATCTTGATGAGTTATCGCATTACCCGATCCCGCGCGAATCAGTAATGGTTGATGCAAGGGTTGATTCGACTGTCGTAAATCCGGCTTGCTGGTACATACCATTCAAATCTACTATTTTCCTGGTGCTTTCATGGCTATGATTCAATTATTCAAACCCCAACTTTTAGCTCTGACCTTCGGGCTCGGTATTTCTGGATTGGCTCTCGGAAGTTGCGCTCAGCCCGACCCAAGCGAGAATTTTCTAGAAACCAAAGAATGCTCTGACTGCAACCTGCAAGGAGAAGACTTGAGCCAGAAAGATTTAAGCAAGGCACTCCTGAACGGAACAAACCTAACGGGCACCAATTTAAGTGATGCAAATTTGAGCGGAGCCTTGCTAGACAGTGCCGACTTGAGCAACGCCAACTTGAGTCGCGCAAATCTTTCGGGTGCGGCATTGACGCAAGCCAACTTAACGGGAGCCGATCTTTCCGATGCCGACCTCAGCGGAGCGTTTCTGCGAGGCGCAGACTTAACCGGTGCCACCCTAGATGGCGCCAATTTTGAAAATGCAGATTTAGGTGGCGTAACTGTTGATCCAAATACTCTGAATGCGGCGAACACTAAGGGAGCCATCATGCCAGACGGCACCGTTCAAAACTAGCAATTTTGTGTATAGGGGCTTGGCAGCGCCAAGCCTCCTATTTCACAACCGATTCATCTAAGCCCAACCGGCCCGATCCATGATTTGAATGGCTAGCGAATTATTGCGACCAAAGGCAGCAGCACTCGTCGTGGCATCGGCTTTAAAGTCACCATAGCCTTCCAATGCTGAAGCAAGGGGAACTCCCTCAACAACTGGAAATTCGTAATTTCCTAATGCAAAAATTTCCTGGGCTGCGGGGCTCACCAAATACTCAAGAAACTGCTGTGCGCTGCTGGGATTCGGCGATGTTTTCAATACACCCGCTCCGCTGATGTTGACGTGGGTGCCACGCCCGCGCTGATTTGGGAAAACCATTCCGACTCTCTGGGCGACCTCTTGATCCTCAGGATCCTCTGACTCTAATAGACGAATAAAGTAGTAGTGGTTGGCGATCGCCAAATTTCCTGCTCCGGCAGCACAGGCTCGAATTTGAGCTGTATCATTCCCTTCAGGAGGACGCGCAAAGTTAGCAACCAGTCCTTCAACCCATTCTTCCGTGAATTCTTCACCATGCACTTCAATCAGCGAGCCCACCAGAGACTGATTGTAGATATTAGAAGAACTGCGAACTAGGATCTGTCCTTGCCACTTGGGATCGGCCAAATCTTCATAGGTTGAGAGTTCTGCTGGGTTAATCTGATCTTTGTTGTAGAAGATCACGCGCGCCCGCTTCGTTAGCCCAAACCATTGACCGCTGGGCTCCCGCAGATTTTCTGGAACGGCTTCATTAAGGACAGAGGAGGAAACGGGTTGCAGTAGATTTTCCTCTTGGGCACGCCACAGCCGCCCTGCATCTACTGTCATAAACACATCAGCCGGGCTGTTTGCTCCTTCACTCTTGATTCGCTCAATCAGGGCATCTGATTCTGCTTCAATCAGGTTGATTTGCAAGCCAGTGCGATCGCTAAACCCTTGATATAAAACATTATCTGTGTCGTAATGACGAGCCGAATAAAGGTTGATTTCTCCAGACTGTTTTGCACCTCTAGTCGGGCGGATGATGGTCTGAGTGGTGGCTTTGCGTCGAGTCGATTGGGCGACGGCTTGGTTATGTCGTCCAAGCTGTCCGAGGGCAATGGCCGCCGTTGCTGCACTTGCGCCCATAAAGGCGCGTCGAGTCATCTTATTCATAGGGGGATAACGTCCTTACTGTATCGTCCTTACTTGAATACATTCAAGATTGGTATGAGCATCAATTACTAAGCCACACCATTATATAAGTTGTTGATACTAATTCCTAACAAATAATCGAATGATTTGACGCATGTTTCAAACGAAAATTGACTTTTATCAGTTCTATAGCCCTACGGGCTTACTACATGTTCAACGTCCTAACGCGAGAGCGTACGGATATAAATGATTCGTAAGAGCGGGTGGAGGGGGCGTTGCCCCTTCGTGGGGACGAAGTTCTCAAACCCCTTCGGGTTTTCCCTAAGTTGATTTGGGATCGCTGCTATTAAGCAGTAATATATAGAAATTTTGGACTGGTTAGCGTTGGCTTGTCTGTGCGAAGCAGGTATCGCCACTTACAAATTTTTAAATATCAAACAATTCTCAACTTTAAAATTTTTAGATTAGGTGTATTGATAATAGATGTTAATATCACCTGTCTAAACGCCCGTTAGAAAAGTAGAGCAAACAGATGAAAAAGCGATGTCATTATAGGTCTCGCAGTGATTTGCCAGTGTAAGTGCTAAGACAGGATGACATTGAGCTAGAGCGTATTACCCCAGGACACACTAGCAACGAGCGGTTTCGCTGCCAGCAAATCGTTCCTTGTCGGTGTAACTCTCCCATGAGTCGAGTGATGGTAACGCGACTACTGCTGGTGACGTCTGCGATGTCTTGATGAGTGAGGTAAAAGTTGAGCAAACCACCTCGTTCGGTTTCTTGCCCAAATTGCTTCACCAAATACTCAAGCAGGCAAAGCAATCGCTGTTGGACTGATTTGATTTGAGCAATTTGGAGGAGTTGTTTAGTTCGATGCAAATAGGCAACTAGCATGTCGTGATGACATTGATAATGAGGGGATAGCGGATAAGCCGTCACCGGGCTCAAACACTCAATTCGATAGGGTTCTGAGCGAGACAAGGGTTGCCCCACGACGTCGTCATCTCCCCAAAAGCCCAGGACAAAAATATTGCCTTGATCGTCCCACGTTAGTGTTCGCACCATACCTGTTTCAATCCGCCAGAGTTGCTCATTGGTAGCCGGAATCGTCTCACGTCGCTTAAACGTTTCTATAGACAGCGATCGCATGGTTTGTACCTACCTTTGAGTGAGCGAAGACGGTAATGGTCGTAACGAAACAACCTGCCAGAAGTCTAAAATCTGCTCGGCAGTCTTACTAGCATGGGAATGATGGAAAAAGTGCCGACCATCTGGGCACTCCCACAGGCGATCGCCTACTTTGAGCCACGATTTCCATTGCTCAAACTCATGGGGATCAATGACCACATCATATTCACCTCGACCGATGAACATCGGGACAGGAACTCCCCCTGGCGGGATGCTTGTTCGACGAATCAGTGAATGGGGTGACACGGACGTATCCAGATCTCGTTCGAGGACAGAAACGAGTCTCTGAGTCATCGATTTAGACTGACTCCCAAATAAGTTGGTGACAACCTGAGTGAGCACAAATGAACGACTACAGTTTAAAAGTTGACGGTGAATATAGTAATGCGCCTGCCAGTCAATCGCAGGATGAGCACCCACCGAGAGCAGCGTCAGCGATCGCACGCGGTTGGGATAACGCCGCGCATACAGAATCGCTAATGTGCCGCTGATTCCGTGCCCGATTAGATGCAGAGGGCGATCGCACTGTTTGAGATAGTCGTGTAGCAAGACGAGCGCCGTTTCGAATGAGCACGGTTCATCCGGAGATTGCTGATATTCCCACTGCCCTACTGACAGAGAGGATGATAATGTGCGTAACACCGAGCAGTCAAACCGCTTAAGACTCTGGCTAACACTGATACACAACGCATCAGGATGGAGAGGCATTGAGCTAACGTCCTTGTGGAGTAACAATCAAATTGCAGTTAGGGATAGCTAGTATTGAAAATAATATTCAATAAGCTGCATACGCAGCATAGCGGAAGTCTAAGCCAATTGCAAATAAATCCTATTAAGAAAGCTGGAATCTCCCGATCGGTGATCAACATCCCCTCGCGAGACTCAACGGATCTAGCTCGATGGGTCTACTATCTGGGGACGATTCATGGGGCGATCGCACACCCAATCCCTGGGTAATGCATGATTCCAACCAGCTTCTATAGCTTCTGTGCAGATTACATAAATCGTGAGTTGACAATCTAACAAGGCATGTCCTGCGGCTTCTGCTTGTTTAGCGCCGATCTGAGTCGCAAAATCATCTTTAAATTCTAGAGTCCGATTGCACTGCATGCAGACCAAATGATGGTGCTGTCCCGGAACGGGCAAGTTTAATTCGTAATGTTTATGCCCTTCAGCTAACTCCAATTCTCTCAAAATGCCCATGTACGTCATGACATGGAGCGTCCGGTATACCGTGGATAAACTAATGTGCAACCCCTTTTGTTGGAGGGTGTTATGTAACTCTTCGGCACTCAGGTGATCGCCCTGCGGCAGAGTCTGAAAGATATGCAGAATTTCCTGACGCTGGCTAGTCAGACGAAATCCCCGCTTATTTAATTCGTCTTTGAGCAACGCTAGAGGAGAAGATGCCATGGGCTGTTTTGACTAGATGTGATCACCTAGCTGCAAATATCATAGCCTTACGCTCTCGCGCTAGAAAATCGAACGCATATAGCCCCCCCGCGCTGCGCGAGTTCTACACACCAATCCGAACCCTACGGCTTATGCAGTTAAATTCAGCATACATTATCGTTAACCTTATTGAAAATACTATTCAATAAATGATGACGTCGAATTAGCGGGGCGGTGTGTTACGGCTATGCCTAACAGCACCCTACATCCCTGGTGGCCGTCAATCCAAAATCGCAAATCCAAAATCGAGAATTGGTATTATTCCTTGCTGATTAGAACAGCCGATCAGCAACTATAGCAGGCGTGCGCTTGGATCAAGTAATAGCGGTGCAGGGCACTTACCCCACACCGCTATTACTTGACGCAATACAGATCGCTGTAAACAATCGTAAGACACCCCGCCGTTCCTGACCCGCTAATGAGTCATCACTTCCAAAAGCGTGGCTGCCAACGTCTTAAGGGTTGCGATCGCGACTCACCAAGTCTACTCTAATCAGCCTTATCAGTCTTGAGCTTTGAATGAATTTAGCCACTCCCGAATCTGTTCGGATGCGATCTCACGTCCACCCAGACCAAAGGCAAGGGCGATCGCCACAGCAATGGCTCCGAGCAGTAGCCCGAATGCCAAATTGACAATATTGGTAGCAACGCCAATTTGTTGCAGCGCCATTGCAGAAATCAGCGTAATGATAGCAATGCGTGCAGTTTGCCCCAGAATTTGGGATTGGCGACCGCCAGAACTAGAAATGACGTTAAATGCCAGATTCGCGAGGTAAAGACCGATAGCAAAGACAATTAAGCCCGCCAAAATTCGCCCAGAAATAATGACGATGCCGGTGACTAAGCTAGTGAGTGCCTCAATATTCAAGATGTTGATGGCAGCAACTGCCGCGAAGAGCATGATGCCAACCAACACAATGATGCCAACCACTTCTGACGGAGTTCGTTCTCCAATCCCGCCTGTAAGTTCGGCAGCTTCATTTTCATCGGTCGGGCGAACGTACGGTTTTAGCTCGCGAGAGGTAGGTGGTGGTGAAGTTTCACTAGGCTGAGGTGCAGGCGCAGGAGTTTCTGCCGGAGCAGACTGCAACCCGAGCCAGTAAAAGATATTATCAAATCCAATGCTGGTGAGGATGGTCGTGACCAATTCGCCCAAAAACTTGCCTGCATAATAGGCCAGAACTAGGATTAGCCCAGCCGTGAAGATCTCAGGCAAGGTATTAAGCACCTGGTTTAACATTGCGATCGCAGGCTCAGATACCGACTCGATATTGAGAGCATCAAGTGCTGAAATTGCGACCGGGATCAAGATTAAAGCAAATACGACTAGACCAATGATGCCCGATAGGGTTTGCTCTCTTGCTTCATCGCCGATACCCAGCCGCAGACCAAATCGGTCGATCCCCGTTGCAGCCAGCAAGTTTTTGACGATTCCTTTGACAATGGTGGCGATCAGCCAACCCACTGCAAAAATAATGACCGCAGCAACCACTCTCGGTAAGAAGGCTAAGAACTGATCCAGCAGATTCTGGACGGGTTCTAGAGGCCCCTCTAGCTGGAGCGTACTGAGAATAGACGGCAAAAAGAATAGGAAAATAAACCAGTACAGAACATTCCCAATTGTTTCACTCAGGCTAAACTGGTTGCCGTTGCCGCCCTCAGTCACGTCTGTCCCTGACTGTTGAGAAATGCGTTCATCGACTCTAAGAGCCTTTAAGCCGCGCGTCGTGATTAGCTTGACGACAGTTGCCAATGCCCATGCGATCGCCAGCAACACAGCCGCACCACCCACGCGTGGCAAGTAGCTAAAGACCTGTTCTAATAGGCTATTAAGGGGTTCCGAAACGGCTTCTAGGTTGACGGCTTGGAAAAAAGCCACCAACACGAAGATGATAATAACCCAGAAGACCGTGTTGGCGACCCACTTCTCGATGGGAGGAGGGGGCGTGCCCTCTTCGTCGCCGACAATCCAAGAGGCTAAACGATTATCGATATCAGTCCGATTCAGAAGGCCGCGTACTACTACCGCTGCAAGCGTTGCGATAATCCAACCGATAACCAAAATGGCGATCGCCCGAATTAGCGGTAGATAGGGGCCAAATTCTAATCCTGCAATTTGAAAACTGTCCCTTGCTCCATTTGTGGCTTGAGCAATCAGGGGTGGAATATTAATAGGCGCTGCAACCGCAGCTAGCGGTAGCCCATGCCAAATATCATTCACAACGTCCGTCACTCCTACTATGTTTACTCAGACAAATCCTAATGAGGGTAGATTACAAAGAAAATTCTCTCATCAACATCTATCTTTATGATGAATTAAGGCTTTATGGAATCTAATTTACTGGTAGTCTTAAGTTTTTATGCCAAAGCTTTGCATATCTTTGGCTTACTAGGCGGTATGGAGTATTACACCCATCCATCAGATTTCTTTATCAAGTGTGCACGCTCAAGATACGCCGAAAGGCCAGATTTCTCCTGAGGAAGAGGAACCGCCTTGGGCATAACGTGAGCCAAGTGTATCCCCCAAAAATATTATTGTAGGGACTGCTCGCTTATATCTATTCAGTAAACATCAAACAGGTCGAAGTATCAAGATTTTTCTATGCGTTCTGGAGTAATTCTCTGTGTCATCTCTATGTCATCAAAGATGTCGAGGATATGAGCGACTATCATCCTATGGGCTTGGATGTGTGTGACTCCCACGGCGCTAAGGTTCTACACACGTTCGATGGTCTTATGCTCTCGAATAAGACCAGAACACGTGAGATGTTGGTTTCAGTTTGACATGCCAGAATAAGCAGGTAGGGATGGTTCCAAGAGGGGCTATCGTTCTGCGTCTTTCAGTGATATGTGATTAGGTGATGTCTCCGATTCAAGTGTTTGAGCAGTCCATTCGAATTAACGCCAGCGCAACAGCCGTCGAAACGTGCCTAACTGACCGTACCCTAATGCATCGTTGGCTGAATCCGGCGCTACGGTGTGAGCCTATCGGTGAATGGAGCACGGATCTGGGAAGCAAAACTCGCTTTATCATTCAAATTCCCGGACTCAAGCCTAGCCTCCGCAGCACGGTCATTGAGCGAGAACCAGGACTGATCGTTTGGGAATTTAATGGATTCTTTCAAGGGCGCGATCGCTGGGAATGCCAACCGGGTCAACACGGAACGACGCTAATCAATCGATTTGAATTTAAGGTTCCGAATCCGCTCATTCGATTCGGGTTTGAAACCTTTGCTGCTAAGTGGACCCAGCAGGATATGCAGGATCAGCTTCGGCGGCTCAAGCGAGTCGCAGAAAGGCTCCATGAAAGCTTTCAATGATGCACTCAATGATGCAATAGGCTTTTCGTTCTGTTACAAGCTGTAGTTGTGACAGGACGAAAATAGTGTAAATTCTTAAAAAGTTGAAACTCTTGAAATCGGTGCGTTACGCTGCGCTAACAGCACCCTACCTGATGCATCATTTTAGCCGTGCCAGTAGGTTGGGTAAAGCCCTTTGGGCATGGCTTCGCTAAAGCGCTAGCGTAACCCAACGCAACTATTGCTGACGTTGGGTTTTCTCTTTCAGGGACGCTTTGCGTTCGCAAGGAAGTTTTGTCAGTCAGTGAGCGACTCACTCACGTCGCGGGCAAGATGCTCACTCTCTCAATGATTGGCTGACAAATGATTGGCTGATTTCTGTTAAACGATACTAGCCACCGTCTATCCGTTCAAGGATCTGGCGCACGACAGCAGCATCTCGAGCCAGCGGCGTGTGGTTTAGATAGCTTTCTAAATCATGGCGGGCTTCAGTCCAACGCTTGATCTGATAGTATAACAACCCGCGATCGCGCAACTCCGTCGGTGATTCAGGATTTAATAACAAGAGGCGATCGATGGCGGCCAAACACTTTGAGATGTTGCCTTGGTCTATATAAATAAATTTCAGGTTGGTGAGCATTCGAGCTAAAAATTGTCGAGCATCCACTGCTAAAAACTCTGGACGAAAGGCGATCGCCCCACCCGATAGTTCGGTGAGCCGCTCCTGACAGTCTTCAGAAAACATAATTTCCCCACGATGGAACGGATCAACAAAGATAGCCATCTCAGGGAGGGTCGGGCGAATCAAAAAGTGCCCCGGCATACCCACGCCCTCCATCGGAAACTCTAGTCGTTTTGCCAGTTCTAAATATACGAGGGATAGGGTGATTGGAATTCCGGTTCGCCGCTCGATGACTTGATTGAGATAGCTATTGTCTGGGTCATAGTAGTTTGCTGTATTTCCTCGAAAACCCAGATCGTCATAGAGATAGTGATTGATAGATTGGATGATACGCAACGGGTATGATTCGTCTGAAAGCTGCTCTCGGATATCAGCCGCCATCGCATCAAGCGCATTTAAATACTCATCCGGATCAAGCGTCGGATATTCTTCTTGAGCGATATACAGTGCGGCTCGTGCCAGATCGATCTGGTCATCAGGCTGATGAATTTCGGAGTAAAAATTGTGTCGAGCGATTGGAAAATCCATAGATGGTTAGTTGTAATCCTCCATCCGAATGAGGGCAAAGCCCAAGACAGCATGGTGCTCATGAATCATAATCATCCCCAGACCCATAGCGCCACGCATCAATCCAACGATTGAGGTAATATGCCTGAGCCGGAGGCAATGTTTTAATCACCGGGTATGCCGACTTGCCAAGAGCGCTGAGGGCAGTATAAGCAGCTAAATTGGTATAGTGAAACATCCAGTTAAGCAACGTGGATATGCCGACGTGGGGAATGATTTTAACCACCATTCCAGGATGCTTAATAGAGGTACGGGTTAGGGTTTGAAACAGACCCGAAAATTGCACAACGTCTTGTAGAAACGGCTTGAGAACGCGATCGCCCAACTGATGCATGTCTTGAAATACATCCGACAGCAGGTGATTAATTTGATTGGGGTCGATCGTTTGATCCACTCCAACGCTCATCGCCCGCTGGAACAGCCACGTCACCGACAGGTTGGGCTGATAGGGCTGCAAAAGTGCAAGAGCGCCCCGATTAAGCTGATCGGCTTGCAGCGCGTCATGAACGCCGTAGGTGAGTCGTTTTAAGTGACGAATCATGGCTCCAAATCCGCCAAAGCTCAAGGGAGATTGACTGCCGCTACTGTCTCCAATAGCCAAGAAGCGATCCCAAGGAAGCTGCAATGGGCTGTGTCGATAGCAGGGAAAGAAGCCAAACAGCACGCGTTTGAAATCGAGCTGAGCCAGGTCGACTCCTTGATAGCTCGGCAGTAGTCGCAAATACTCTTCAAATAAATCTTCTAAGTTAGGGCGCTGCGGATGAGCATCCAGGTAGGTAAACAAGTAGGTTGTGCGTCCATCACGGGCTGGAAATGCCTCCCAGAAGTATTGACAGTGATGCTCGATGGGTGTGATAGATGCAAACAGATCGCCCGTCGAATTATCGGGAAATCCTTGCGCGCAACTGCCGACGACCATACATACAGCATCCGGTTTTTCGCCACCCCGAGCTTGCTTGGCGATAGGAGAAAAGTGTCCCATTGCGTCTACCACGAGGCGAGTGGTGAGTCCCTGCCCGGCATCGATATGCACCCCATTGGGATGAACAGTTGCGCCAGAGAAAGGAGTCTCTTCAAACAGCGTGCCACCCGCGTCGAGAAATTTTGATTTGAGGGTGTCGAGCAAGTACACTGGGTCAACACCAATGTTGAGGACATCCTTGACCCAAAGCTCAACGCCCTCATGAAAGGCAATGCGGGCGGGGTTATAGTCTGTGGCGATCGCCTGATTGAGTTCGTCATGAGTGAGTAAATTAAGCTCAACGAAGACATCAAGCTCACGTCGAGAAATATTCCATTCTTGATCGCGACCTCGCAAGCGGCCCTTCTCAAGAATCGCAACTCGCCAGCCTTGCCGAACCAAGGCACTCCCCAATAAGATGCCTAGGGTACCGCCACAAATCACCACATCCCAATCAATCGTATCGAGTGGCTCCTTCGCATTATCTACGACCTGCGGCACCGATAGCTCATCGTGCTTATAGCGTTGCCACATACTATCTGCGCGATGCAGGTTGTCGAGGGCGTTTTCTGGAAGCTGCGGACGGACTTGCTCAATCAAAGACATAACGAGAATTTATAGTGATCTCTATTCCTTGCATCCTATATCAAGGGGGCGCGCTTGACATCAAACAAAAGTAAGGGGTTTGAGGATGAAGCCATACTGGTGCGTTACGCTGACGCTTTAGCGTAGCCATGCCTGAAAGGCTATACAGCTCCCTACTTCCGCCTTCCGCTTTCCGTCTTTCGCTTTAATAATGCCAATCCCCTACTGTGCATTGATTTGCTGATGGACCGCCTGTAGTAGATCTTGATTGGTAAAAGGCTTTGATAATAGCGCGATCGCGCCCATCGATTCAGCAATATGGTGATATTGCCCTAACAGTCCACTCATTGCCACGATGTTAATCTCAGGATTGATCGTTTGAAGGGTTTGAATTGCGGTTGATCCGTCCATCGTCGGCATCATCATATCGATTAAAACGACTTGAATGGCTTGAGTGTCATGCTGATGTTGCATATATTGCGCGATCGCCTCGATGCCGTTGCTAGCCGTCAGCACTCGATACTGATATAGCTCTAACACGGCTTTGGTTGTTTCAAGAATCAACGGCTCATCATCAACCACCAAAATCAATTCACCGTGCCCGGAGAGCGTATGCGGTTCGTGAGTAGACGAGGGTGCTTGGCTGAGAATTCCGGGTAAATAGACCGTAAATTCAGTTCCTTGCTCAACCTCGCTGGATACGTGCATAAATCCACCCTGTTTATTCACAATTCCCAAGGTAGTTGAAAGCCCTAGCCCTGTACCTTGACCCGGTTCTTTTGTTGTAAAAAAAGGCGTAAAAATTTGCTCTAGATGCTCCGGAGAAATACCAATCCCGCTATCCACAATCGTCACAGCCACATAATTTCCGACACATGCATCTTTGTGCATCTGGACAAACAGGTCATCAATGACCAAATTTTTGACGGAGATTGTCAGCAACCCACCATCGGGCATAGCATCTCGCGCATTCACACAAAGATTCATGAATACTTGATGCAACTGAGTTGGGTTTGCAGAAACGAGCCACAGGTTAGAGGTGGGAATATAGCTACGGATTTCAATTGACTTGGGAAAGGTTTGCCGAATAATCTGCACGACTTCTGAGATCAAATGTCCGGGTTGCAGCAGAATCGGTTTTCCTTCCGTTCCGCGAGCAAATGACAGGACTTGTTTAACTAGATCGGCACCCCGCTTAGCGCTCTCGTTTAATGAATGTAAGAGGTCTTGGGTTTTGGGGTCGACCGGCTTTAGTTTCATGGGCAGCAGTTGGGCGATCGCCAAAATCGGCGTAAAGATGTTGTTGAGGTCGTGGGCGATTCCACTTGCCAGCGTGCCAATGTTTTCGAGTCGCTGGGCGCGATAAAACTGTGCCTCTAACTGCTTTTTCTCAGTGATGTCAGTGTTGACCACCAGAATAGATTTGGGCGTATCTGATTCCCGTTGCATTAGCGTCCAACGGCTCGCCACAATAATGGATCGACCCGACTTCGTGACTTGATTCAGCTCACCTTGCCAAGAGCTTTGTTCCGTTGTGATTTTCAAACTTTCATTAACTTGAGTGAGAGACTCTTGCTGAAATAATTCAGTGGCAATGCTGCCAATTGCTTCATCTGCCGTCCAGCCATAGAGAGATTCTGCACCATGACTCCAAAACAAAATGCGGTTTTCTAAATCTCGAACAAAAATTGCGTCGGTAGCGACGTCAATCAAAGCGGCTTGTTCGCGGATTTTTTGTTCAGCCTGTTTGCGCTGAGTGATTTCTTCCGCGGTGATTATATACCCCGTGATCTCGTCTTCAGCAGAATGGAGGGTAGCAGCGCGAGACGACACCCAGCGAATCTTCCGTTGGGGGGTCAAAATTCGAAACTCGTGGGAAAACGGTTGCCCCCCTATAATGTATCCCTCCAGCGCATCAGATAGCGCCTGCTGATCCCCAGGATGAACCGCACGCTGCCAGCCATTCCCGAGGCAGTCTTCAGCACTCAGCTCAAATATGTGTTGCCAGCACGTATTGGTATGCAAGCAGATGCCATCCGCGTTCATTTGGCAAATACCAATAGGAGCAGCATCATTCAAAGAACGAAATCGCTCCTCGCTTTCTTGCAATACGTCTTGCATGCGTCGCCGTTCGATTAGCTCACGGCGTGTTTGCTGATAGAGTTCTGATTGCTGAATGGCAATGCCTACCTGGGTTGACAGCCGCTCAAGTAGCTGAATTTCTTCAGGCTTCCATTCTCGGGGCGCAGAGCAATGATGGGCAACAAGTAAGCCCCAGAGCGTTTCTCCTTGCAAAATCGAAACAACTAGATTCGCTCTGACTTGAAAGCTCTGGAGTAATTCAATGTGGCAGGGGGGCAACTCTGTATCGTGAATGTCGGCGACTGCAAAGACTCGTCCTTGACGATAGCGGGTCACATAGAGCTCTGAGAAACACGGATCATAAATTGTTGTAGATAGGAGCTGAACCCAATCTGAACCGACTGACTCCATCACAACGGTGCCTCGCCAATCGGAGTGAAAGCGAAGGATGAACACTCGGTCGGTATCTAAGAATTGCCGGACTTGCTCAACCGTGCGGTGTAATACGTCATTCAAATCGAGCGATCGCCGAATGTCTTGAGCAATTTCTGAAATGACTTGTTCTTGGGCAATTTGCCGCTGCAATACTGCTTCTGCTTGCTTGCGATCGCTAATATCTCGCAACAGCCAGCGCCGTCCGATAGGCTGCCCCTGAGCATCAAGCACGATTGTGACAGAAATGCTAGCTGGAACCGGAGGGCGATCGCGAGGCTGTAGAGTAACATCCCAATTTTGAATGGGCACGAGTTGTGCGAGGCGGTCGAGAAACTGCTTAATCTCTGGCTTAGCAATAAAGACAGTCAGCGGTTTGCCCAGCAAATAGGCATGATTGAGCAGGATTATGGCAGCCCGATTTGCCTCTTGAATGATGCCGCGCAGATCGGTAATCAAATAGCCATCCGGCGCCAACTCAAATAGATCTTGGTATCGCTGATGTTCTACTTCTAAGCTCAGCCGAGCGTCGTGGAGTGCTTCATTTTGCTGATGCAGTTCTTCTTCTGCAATATGCAATTCTTCTAAGACAAGCTGCAACTTATCGTTGGCGACTTGCAGTTGCACTATTTGTTCGATAGTAGGCTGCTCGACATCTTCCTCAAACTCTCGGCAATCAACCTCTTTTTGAAGTAAATTAGCGTGAACATCTCTGGAGATGACAGCCTGCTCCTCAAGTTGCTGATTGAGAATCTTAATCCCCTGATAGATTCTCTCTAGAGTCAATAGTCCCACAAAGTGATTTTGCTCATCAGTCACGGGCAAATACTGAATCTGATGCCGACGCATTAACGCTAGCGCAGTAAACAGAGTCGGGGAATCTGACGTATTCAGCGTAACGGGGAGCTGCTCTATCACCTCGGCAATACTCACGTCCGATAGGTCGATTTCTGTTGCAACTAGCCGGATAATGTCTTGCGCGGTGAAGATCCCCAACAAGTGTGACGAGTCTAGAATCAGTGCACAGCTATTCCAGTTGGGATGATATCCTCGCAGAGCTAATGGAATCGTATACCGCTCGGCTCGATGATTTGCCTGGGCTTGGCTCATCCGCGCAATGACATCTTGAACAGAGGTGTCAGGCGCAACGGTTAGCGGAGTTCGGTCTATGATTTCTTCTATATCAATAAATTGCGTTGCTGTAAGATGCCGCATAAGTGAATAGGTTCAATAAAACCTGACTAGATGTTTTTAACCTAACTACCTTACTCAATGCAATCTCACGTCGGCTTAGTCTGCTTAAGCACCCTGGAACGTCGACATGCGTTAAAGCAATCCTACATTTTCTGACATGGGTTGGCTAGCCAATCGCTGCACAGACATATCAAAAAAAAAAGATGGAAGCCTCAAATCTGGACTGAGTGATTGATTGAAGTATTTATAAAACTTACTTATTACATTCAATAAATATAAAGAAACACGACAAACTCGTTATTTATTGACTCTGCCTAGGGTCGAGCGCATCTCGGAGCCCGTCGCCTAGCAAATTAAACGCTAACACAGTTAGTGTGATAAACAATCCTGGAAAAACAATCGTCCAAGGAGACTGAAGCGAATAGCCTCCCTTGAATGCATCTGAAAGCATCGTACCCAGTTCGGGAGTCGGAGGCTGTGCGCCCAATCCCAAAAACCCTAGTCCCGCAGCTTCTAAGGTTGCCGTTCCGATCGCCAGAGTTGCCTGAACGACGATGGGAGCCAGGCTTGACGGCAGAATATGGAGAAATATGATTCGAGGAGGGGTTGCTCCAAAGGCTCTTATTGTTTGCACAAACTCTTGCTCTCGCAACGATAAGACCATACTGCGAGTCAGGCGGATAAACTTGGGCAACTGCACCAAGCCGACCGCAAACATCACGCTGACGGTGCTCGGCCCGGTCACTGTGACAATGGCGATCGCCAACAAAATGGATGGAAACGCCAGCATAACATCCGTAACCCAGCCCACACCGACTTCTAGCTTGCCTCGAAAATATCCAGCCGCTAGCCCCAGCAACACTCCAATAATCATGCCAATGAGCACTGCTACTAAACCAATCATGAGCGACGTACGCAGTCCATACCAAACTTGACTGAGAATATCGCGCCCCAGCCCATCAGTTCCAAACCAATGCTCTAAGCTAGGGGGATTGAGTCGGGCTGCATAGTTGCGATCAGTCGCTGGATCATAAGGATGTAGGATTGGAGCTAGCAACGCCGCCAGCACAATAAACGCAGTAATTCCCAGACCAATGAGCCCAGACGTGGAGTCTAGAAATCGCTGAACGGAACGCTGCTGCCAAAACTTTGCAAGCGGGGATTGAGTCGACGGAACAGTTGGGGTCATGCGGTGAGATGTAATGATGCGCTCAGCATACCGTGAAGTCTAAACGGCACACTGCTTAAAGTAAACATCTACAGCGATCGCCCTAGCATGGCACAGCTAAAATAGTAGGTTGGGTTGCGGCGTTACCAAAACTCGACAGAATAAGAGTTCTGGAAACGTGGGTCTTGTACCTCTGTAGAGTATCTGGAGAGTCTCCAAACCTCTTTAAAGAGTCTCTGAGTCTATCGAGAGAGTCTCTGAACCTCTTTAAAGAGTCTCTAAGTTTGTTGAGAGAGTCTCTGAGTCTGTTTAAAGAGTGTTCAAGATTGTCTAGAGAGTCTCCGAACCTCTTTAAAGAGTCTCTGAGTGTGTCTAGAGAGTCTCTGAACCTCTTTAAAGAGTCTCTGAGTGTGTCTAGAGAGTCTCTGAACCTCTTTAAAGAATCTCCGAATCTCTTTAAAGGGCATTGCTCATCGACGAATGATTTCCGGAGGGGCAATAGCCCTATGGGCATGGCTTCGCTAAGGCATTGCCATGCCCGTACAACGGGTGGTTGGCGGGCTAGTGGTTTCCCTATCATTCGTCAATTTCGCAACGCCCTTAATCCAAAATCGAGAACTGGTATTACGCTCAATTATGCAGTTTCCCAAAGCTGTCGAACGTCTTCGGGAAACGCTTTTGCGACATCTTGAACGTTTTCTGAAGAAAGCTCATCCTTGGTTGCTGCAAACACAGCTTTAGTTACTTGTTCCGGAGATGCATCTGCGGGCAAAAATCCTTCTTGATTGAGCCGTAACATAAACGTCTCAGCGCTGATGTCAATGGGGCGCAATGGACTAATGCGGCTAAAAAAGGCAACCATAGTATTAGTGTCGCTCCATAAATCTGCGACTTCCATATTGGCAAGGGGAGCCTCTACTTGAAGATCACCTTCGATGCGATCGACGGTTTCATTTGACATCATGTCGCGCATAATGCGAAACACAACGTTGGTCGCTGCTTGAGCTTCGTTGGTCGTTTTTAGATCACACTTTTCAATAACCCGTTCGAGAAACGGCTTCTTTTCTGTGGATTGTTCTGTAGATTGTTCTGCCATATTGGTCTCCTTATCTGCGTCATCAGAGTTTTCATCCCACTGGTGAAGTGGGACTAACACCAATTCTTCGAAGTAAGACTACACATGAACAGGCGAACTTTTGCAAGGCTGGTGGCCGTCAATCCAAAATCGCAAATCCAAAATCGAGAATTGGCATAACTCTACTCGCTTCAAATGTTAAGGATTATGTCGTCGACGCGCGTCGCTCATTCGAAAGAGTTTGAGACGGGATAACTTACGTTGGATCAATGGCCGCATATCTTTAATAGTTAGATCCCAATCAGACAGGCAAGTCGGCGCGGGGGTTGAAGGTTTCAACCTGGCGCAGTTTTTCGTAGAGTTCTTGCTCTCTGGGGTGAATTTCTTTAGGGGTCGCAATCACAATTTCTACAATTTGGTCGCCCCGTCCTCTATCTGTAGGATAGCCTTTGCCCGCAAGCCGCAGTTTCTGCCCGGATCGCACCCCAGGAGGAACCCGCATCTTCACTAGCCCATCGAGCGTGGGCACCTCAATTGCCCCCCCCAAAACGGCTTCACTGGGCGTTACCGGAACTTGGCACTGAATATCAGCACCGATGAGCTTAAAAAACGGGTGCGGAGAGACGTCAATTTTGAGAAATAAATCGCCTCCTGACACTCCTTGATTTCTGAGGCGAATGCGTTGCCCTGCAATCATTGCGGGTGGCATATTAACATCGAGCGATCGCCCATCTCCCAATCGAATCCGTTCTCGTCCTCCCCGATAGGCTTTTTCAAGCGGCACTGTCAGCTGAGCTTCCGCATTTCGTGATCCTGGTGGACGAGATCCTACCGTATAGGAAGTCCTGGTTTTGCCAGGGCGATACGGATCGGGCGCAACCCGTGTCCGAGTTGTAGCCGTTCGAGTGGTTCGGACCGTATTTTCGTTCCGTCGATTCAATAGCTGATCAACGAAGCTGTTAAAGTCGCGAAACTGGCTAAAATCAATCTCATCTGGCGCAGTTCGGCCTCGACCATTCCAACCACGGGAGCGAGGCGTAGCGCTGCTCTGAAACCCTTTTTGCTTCCAGAATCGACTGAACTGATCATACTGAACCCGCCGGGTTGGGTCAGATAACACCTCGTAGGCTTCACCGATGTCCTTAAACTTCTCTTCAGCAGCTTTATCTCCCGGATTTAGGTCAGGATGATATCGCCGTGCCAGCTTTCGGTACGACTTTTTAATCTCTTCAACTGTTACGTCTCTGGGAACTCCTAATATCTGGTAATAGTTCCGAAAGTTTTGCATGGAAGCACGTGGTAATAAATTATGAGGTTTAGATTATGAATAATGAGTTATGAATAATCGACAAGGCTCGTCGTTGAGTATACTCGCCCTTCAACACTCATAACTCAAAATTTTAATTAAAGCCAATCGTCGTCGTCATCCCAATCATCATCGTAGGTGCTCCCGCGTTGCTTGTTGCCCCCATTGCTGGGATATGAGCGCCGATAGGTTTTACGCTGAGTTGAGTAGTCGTCATAATCATCATAGAAGTCATCATTACCCGTAATCGTCCGACGAATCGTGCCAAAGAACCCCTCATCTTCCTCTTCTTCTTTAACGATTTGATAGACTTCTCGACTTAGCTCATACAGTGCATCTTGCAAATCAGCTTGGGCAATATCAATGCCTCGCTCATCGTTTCGCTGCAAGCATTCTCGCAGTTCTTCGATTAGGCTTTCGATGCGTCGTCGATATTGGCTAGCAAACTGCATTCCAAAATCAAGCGCAACTTCTCGAAGCTGACGCTCGGCTTGGAAGGTCAATGCTTCGGCACGATTACGTTTCTCGATGCGTTCCCGCCGCTCGCGATCCATATCAGCATAGCGCTCGGCATCTTGAATCATGCGATTCACTTCTGATTCGCTTAGATTCGAAGCACCCTGAATGGTGAGTCCTTGTTCTCGCCCGGTCGTCTTATCGAGTGCGGTCACTTGCAGAATGCCGTTGGCGTCAATATCAAATGACACCATCACTTGCGGAATTCCTCGCGGCGCTGGCGGAATCCCCATGAGCTTAAACTTTCCGAGGGATTTGTTATCAGACGCCATTTCCCGCTCACCCTGAAGAACGTGAACTTCAAGCATCGTCTGATTATTTTCTGACGTAGAAAAGATATCAGAGCGACGGACCGGGATCGTCGTGTTACGAGGAACCAGCTTCTTCATGACACCGCCGATGGTTTCTAACCCTAGCGATAGGGGCGTGACATCAAGCAGCAGGATGTCTTTAATTTCTTCATTCAAAATGCCTGCTTGGATGGCAGCTCCGACCGCAACCACCTCATCCGGATTGACATTTTGATTGGGTTCTCGGTCGACGAGCGATCGCACCAAGTCTTGCACCATTGGCATCCGCGTCGCGCCACCCACCAAAATCACCTCATCGATCTGCACCGGACTAATCATGGCATCGGCTAATGCCTGCCTCACAGGGGCTTGGAGGCGACTGACCAAATCACCGCATAGTCCCTCAAATTGAGAACGCGTCAGCCGAGTCTCTAAATGCTTGGGCCCATCTTCAGTGGCGGTGATAAAGGGCAGGCTAACATCGGTTACGGTGACTCCTGATAGCTCGATTTTGGTCTTTTCTGCGGCTTCCATCAACCGTTGCAGGGCTTGGCGATCGCGTCTTAGATCCACTCCTTCTGCGTCTAAAAACTGCTCTGCGAGCCAATCTACAATCTTTTTATCAAAATCATTTCCGCCCAACTGAGTGTCTCCGCTAGTGGCCCTCACCTCAAAAACGCCATCTCCAACCTCTAGAATAGACACGTCAAACGTGCCGCCTCCCAAGTCAAACACTAAGATTGTTTGGTTGTGGCGATCGTCGAGCCCGTATGCCAGAGCAGCAGCCGTCGGCTCATTCAGAATCCGCTTCACGTCTAAGCCCGCAATCCGTCCGGCATCACGCGTCGCCTGACGCTGAGTGTCGTTGAAATAAGCAGGAACCGTGATTACTGCTCCTGTCACGGGTTGCCCTAAATATCGAGTCGCCTCGTCTGCCAACTTTCGCAAAATCATGGCCGAAATTTCTTCAGGCGCAAATTCCCGTTGCAGCCGGGGGCATTTGATCTTGATGTTGCTCATCTCATCGCGCCGAATTGTATACGGGACACGCTTTAAATCTGAGGCAAGTTCGGGGTACTTACGCCCGATAAAACGCTTGATCCCAAAAAAAGTGTTCTGAGGATTTAGCACAGACTGTCGGCGCGCCATTTGTCCGACAAGACGTTCTCCATCTTTGCTAAACGCCACAACTGACGGTGTCGTTCTCATGCCTTCCGAATTAGCAATAACGACGGGTTTGCCGCCTTCCATAACGGCTACAACTGAATTGGTTGTTCCCAAGTCAATGCCAACGACCTTACCCATCCGATGCGATGCTCCTCGCGCGTTTCGACAACTATTAAGAAATTACTAGACTTATTCTATCTTGTCGCTGCCAGAGTCTAAGGGGGTAGGGAGATTGGTAAAGGCGTGATGTCAGGAAAAATGGCATTAAATCCAGCGAATGATAGGTCTAGTGTAGTCTTTGAAGCATTTTATGGGGATCGATGCGAGAGTGAAAGTTTAGAGGTCGCTCATTCAAGAAACGATTTCGGGGAGCGTATGACCCTATGTTGGAAGCCATTTGGGCATTCCCCAACGTACAGCTCAGAGGTATGCCCATACAGAAATTTACAGGTTCCAGACCGTTCTAGATCCGTGGGAAACCTGTAAATCTTCCGCATATTCTAATGCCCTGATCCGTCTGAATAGCCGTACGCTCTCGCGCTAGGATGTTGAACGTGTGTGAGCCCCCGCGGCGCGGAGACTCACTACACAAACCTAAGCTCGTAGGGCTATACGGGCAAATGTTGCCCTTACAAACTTGATGAAATCAAGAGTGCCAACTTGAAGACACTCGAAATCTATGACACCTTAAACTGACTCACCGAAATCCTCAACTCTTCAGCAATATCAACGGTTTGATGCAATGATCCGGCAACATCGCGAGATGTTTCAGACGTATTTTTCGAGATCATCGCCATATCTTTCATGAGCGTGCTAATCGTTTGAGAGGTTTCCATCTGAGACACCGTGGCTTCTGAGATAGACTGCACGAGGCGATCGATCGTTCGAGAGACTTCTTGGATTCCGTCTAAGTTGTGCTTAGCATCTTCGACAAATCGAGTCCCCTCAACCACATGGGTTGTACTTTGTTCCATGGCATTAATGACCTGACTGGTTTCGAGCTGAATGCTCGTGACAATTTTGTCGATTTCACCCGTAGCTGTCGCTACCTGATTTGCCAGTTCCCCTACTTCTTCAGCGACGACTGCAAAGCCCTGTCCATCTTCGCCTGCACGAGCTGCCTCAATGCCTGCATTAATGGCGAGCAGGTTGGTTTGCATGGCAATTTTTTCGATAATAGATACCACTCTTGAAATTTGCTGAGAAGATTCTGCGAGGCGTTTCACCTTCTTTGCGGTTTCGCCGATCGCCTCTCGCAAGGACAGAATATTTTGTACGGTTAAGTCCATAGCATCTCCGCCTGCTTTTGCAGTAGACGATGCCGTGCGAGTAATTTCTGCTGCCTGACGGGCACTTTCAGCCACCGACTGAATCGAAATCGTCATCTGCTCAACTGAATCCAGCGTGTGCGTCATATCTTCGGCTTGCTTAAAGACATCATCAGCAAGTCCGCTAATGGCAGCTTCATCTGTATTCAACGACTCGTTGACTCGTAATGCAGATTCTTTCACCTTGGTGACAATTTGCCGCAAGCTTTCGACAATCGAGTTAAAGAAGTCTGCCACGGTGCCAATATCACCAGCGGTCACATCAGCGCGAACCGTCAAATCTCCCTGAGCGGCTCCCTCAACATCCCCTAGCAAGTTAATGAGTTGACGTTGGAGGTTTTCACGTTGCTGTTGCTGTTCTTCGGCCAAAAGACGCGATTGCTCGGCAGCCTTTTCTTTTTGTTGGAGGAGTTCGGCTCGATCGAGGAATAGCCCAACCTGGGATGCCAACTGACCAAAGAAGGCCGTTTCCTGGGATTCCCAATCCCTTGGCCCTGAGCACTGGTGGGCGATGAGTAGCCCAAGAAGCTGATTGCCTTTTTTGATGGGTGCAACCAGGTTTGCTCGGACAGCAAACGGTTCGAGTTGTTTGAGGTGGCACTCGGTTAGCCCGGCATTGCGAATATCCGGTGTGGCTTGCACCCGTCCTCCTTTATATTTATCGACGTATTCGTCTGCGAAACACGGGTCATAAATTTGTACTCCCAATGCGCGAGGACATCCATCCACGACCGACTCTGCCGTGATTGTGCCTTTCCAATTCTCATCGAATCGATATATCAACACCCGATCGACCCGGAGTGTTTGGCGAATGCTGGTCAAAGGGAGTCGCTTCAAAATGTCTTCTGAGCTTTCGATGCTGGTGAGCTGGAGGGTCATTTGTGTAAGCAGTTGCGATCGCTCGGTTTCCTCATCGGCTAGGGTGCGCGACTGCTCAGAGAGGGTGCGTGACTGCTCTGCCGCGAGTTCCTTTTGCCGCAGTAAGTCAGCCCGGTCGATCACCAGCCCAACTTGAGAGGCAACCTGACCAAAGAAAGCAATTTCCTGCTGCTCCCACTGTCTCGGATGCGCGCACTGGTGAGCGATTAACAGCCCTAAAAGCTGGTCGCCATGCTTGATCGGGGCGACGAGGTTGGCTTTGACCTCAAATGGCGCTAACTGTCTGAGATAGCACTCCGTTAGCCCCGCTTTGTAAATATCTGGCGTGGCTTGCACCCGTCCTTGTTTGTATTTGTCTACATAGTCATTTTCAAAACACGGGTCATAAATTTGGGCACCCATTGCTTTGGGAAACCGTTCATCTACTGATTCAGCGGTGATCGTGCCTTTCCAGTTTTCGTCAAACCGATAGACCACGATGCGATCGGCACTTAACGTATGGCGAAGTGACATGAGTGGAAGCTGTGCGAGAATCTCGTCGGCAGTTTCGCTACGGGCAAGCTGGAGCGTCATGTCTTTGAGGAAGCGCGATCGCTCAGTTTCCTCATTTTGTCGTTTTAGATATTTCACCTGATCGAGCATTACCCCAAACTGGGCTGCAAGCTGCCGCATAAAGCTGATTTCAGTCGTTTGCCAATCGTGGGTTTGGGTGCAGTGGTGGGCAATGAGCAACCCAAACAGTTGTCCTTCATTGAGAATTGGCACCACCAAGTTGGCTCGGATATGTAATCGCTCCATGAGTTTGAGGTGATCCGGGTGAAATCCCGCATTGAGCACGTCTGACGTAGGCACGACCCTGTCTTTCATGTAATCGTCTAATAGATAGGCAGGAATACATGGGTCCTCGATGTTTTCATTCAATGCCTTGGGAAATCCCGCTTCGACGGATTCGTGAGAAATATAGCCGCTCCAGTCAGGCTGAAAGCGATAAATCACGATTCGATCTGCTTGGAGGAGGTATCGCGCTTCATGGAGGGTTTTGGTAAATACTTTATTGAGGTCGGTGTCGGTTAATGCTCGTGATGCAACGAGTTGCGCCATCAAACGCGCCTTTTCCGTGGTCAGCGTCTCGTCGTTCAAGAAGCCTTTCACCTTGGTAACAAGGTTATTAAAGGTTTGGGCTAAGGTTTGTGTTTCTTTAGTGCCGCAGGGCAATGTGACGACGTTGAGATCGCCCGCAGCAACCTGCTCTGCTGCGCTCGACAGGTAAAACAGAGGTGCAGATAGCTGACGCGCCAAATGAAGCAAAATACCTACTGCAACTCCCCCCATTACCAGCGTCAAGACTGCAAATATTAGCGCTATTTGCTGACTAGCAACCCCTAGCTCAGCGCTATTCACAGAGGCGATCGCCATCCAGTTGCTTTCAGGGACGGCTGACATGAAGTAGGCGCGTCCATCATGGGTAAACGACAGAAGTATTTCATTGGCGGTGCCGATGGATGAAGTAGATTGCACATCCAGATTGCGGACAGATGTTTGCGCCCTGAGCTCACGTTGAATCATTTCAGGCGACAGTTGCATTTGCAAAGCTCCTGACAGTGCCGATGCAGCCTGTTTAATTGCATCTCCACCTCGAAGCTCTTGCGCACCCGTTGCTCCTTCCGATGTTATTGTTTGGAGAACAATCCCAGATGCTGCATCAACAATCTGTACTTCCTGTGATTTTTCGAGCCCGGTTAGCAAGACGCGATCGGCAATTCGATTGAAGCGATCAGCAGACATAACCGCTTTGACAGCCCCTAAAATATCTCCCGATATGGGGTCTTTAATGGCGTGGCTAAACTCCACTCCAAACGTACCCGTCGACTGATCAACCATGGGTTGAGACACCCATTGAGTTTGGCTAGTTGCCTGCTGCCACCACTCTTCATCTCGCTGCACAAAATCTGACGTAGGGCGGCTATAGGCCACATTAAAGCCGTAGCGATCGGTAAAAAACAGTTCAGCCAGTCCGGCAACTTCGGCAGTGCGTCGGAGGTAGTCATTGAGCGACTGATCCGGGCGTAACAGCCTTGTTTCCTGAAATTGCTGTTCCACCTGCTCGACAGGACGCTGGTCAAGACCTCTAGCAGACGCATCAAATCCATTACTTCGAGCAGATTCGATCACAACCGAATTTTCAGCGACAACTGCTGGAATGATTGCAACTTCGTCTAACAGGTCGCGAATTCCTTCTCCGGTCAGCAGCGCCTTGTCTTGAACATCGTCTGATGCCTGCTGCTGAAGGCTATCATGCATAAACTTGTAACCCACCACCCCGGCGATCGCCAATGGAACCACCACCGTAGGAAGAACGGTTTGCACTAGTTGACGCCGAAGACTCAACTGCTGCTGCTTGGGCGTTTTTGGGATCTTATCTGATGCAGGCATATGAGTCACACCAGAATTATGAACAGTCAACGTTGAGGAATGATTTGAAACAAATGGATGAGGTGTCAATCCAGACTTCGCTCCGTTTTTAACAGATGAGGATGCAGTGTCGTCGGACGAGGCAGGATTTTGATGGTTGGAGCTGGATGCATTAGCTGAATGAATCATGGCGAAATGAACCGGTATTGCTTGCAGTTAGTGAAGTGGTAAGGCGATATTGGGCACCTCATCATTGGTAAATGACACTCCCATTAATGACACTGAGTCGATGTCCTTCACCCTGATGGGCATGACTCAGGCAAAATCAACAGCCCAGTTCAAACTGGATCTGTAGACTCGTAAAAGTATTCACATCGAGGTAATGCACCTTTAATGGATCAACCGCAGTGGGCTAATACCAAATTTCTAGCGTTAGGGCTACCCATTAGCCACCTCCCTCCTCCCCGGGTAGTAGGAGGTGCTGGAGGCGGAAGAGTAATGCTCTGTAGCGATCGCGTTGAGAGTTAGTATCACAGGAGTGAGCCGATAGTAATGGAAGAGTGTTTGAAACGTCTGCTCTTTAAACGATCAGTAAGAGTTTTGAGATAAGATTCGTCGACAGGCGACACATCCTGCCGCAGATCCGCCCCCTGTCAAAATGGCAAGCCCCACGGGGCCTCCAACCACAGTGCCAGCTTTAGCCATTTCTGCGGTGACGTATGACACACAGGTGTCAAAGTCTGTTTTAGAGGCGGCTTGAGCATCGAGATGGTCATCCCGCCAGGTTTGAGCAATGAACAGAGCTAATTTTTCGAGTTCATGCTCAAAATCGCGACTGACCAGGCAATCGCAGGGAGATGGATGCGAATCCACTGATGTCGAATGGTTGAAGGGATTTTTAGTGTAGTTGGAAGAATCCATTTCACAAAACGTTGATGGGCATTAATTTGGGGGTGTGTAAATCAAACCGAATGGCTTAACCATTCCGGTCTGAAATAGTCAGGACCTATTCGATTGAGAGATAGATACCCCTACACACGAACCCGATGAACCGTCTATGACTGAGCCTATGGCAGGTTAAACCACCCGAATATTGAAGGTAGATACAGGACTCAGAGTGAAATACATGTATTGCATATCTATCACTATTCGATTCGCAGATGCCATGAATATCTAGCGGCTACACCAAAACTTTATAAATTAGTAATTCTCTATGAAATAAATAGTGAGCATTCAAATAGGTCTAAACGACTGTGTAAAAATGCTTTCAGGATATCTAAGGGCCTTTGTAAATAAATGTGTTTAAGGGTTGATGAAGAGTTCAAATTTACGCATTCGAGCAGGATGTAACGATTTAACATAGAAAGCAATACATGTATTGCTTCTTTTGTGTTGCGATATTCTGACTGTTTCAATAGTTAAAAATTTAATAGTCGAGCATCAAGACTCTACGTCCTTATGTTCTTCACGTTAGGACGTCAAATGTGTGTAGAAGCCTTGCATCGCGCGGCTTTTACACACAAATCTGAACCCGTAGGGCTTATACACTCTCCTCTACTCGTTCCTCTATCTCGCTGAGCTATCCCATGCATCTACGATGGTGTGTCTGCGATGTTGATAGGGAGTGCTGCGATAGTTGAGGTGATCGCGTATTTTAAGACGTAAACTGACAAGACACTTATGACTACTAGGATCATGTCGTTCCGCGTGCCAGAAGAACTTGCACAAAAAATTGAGCACCAAGCTCAACATGCCGGGGAAAGCAGAACGACCATTGTTCTTAAAGCACTGCTGCGCGTGTTTGACCAATCCCCTCTGCAACTCCCAGCATCGATCACAACACGCCCTCAAGACCTTGAAAGTCTCGAACAGCAAATCAGAGAGTGGTCTACTCATCTTGATAGATTGCAGCATGATCCTCAGATGGATCAGCGTGAGCTTCAACGAGTGGTTTCCCTTAAGCAGGCACTGTCTAGCTTGTCAGAGGCAACGTTGGGGAAGGGAAACTCCTCACACGCTCAGTCAGCAGACGTTTTGACGTATGACAGAGCGATCGCATCTTCAATTCCTTCATGTAAAGAATCCTGTATGGCTGGTTCTCAACTGGTCAATACGTTTGGTCAGATTCTTGCGTTCGCCGCAGATTTGGTCTTCGTCTTAGATCGGGCAGGACGGTTTACCTATTTGAATCCTGCGGGCTCCTGGGTCTTTGATCTAGAGCCCGGTCAAGTTTTGGGAAAAACCTGGGAAGAACTTGGGTTTTCTCACGAAACGGCTCATTCATTTATATCTCAGTGCGATCTAGCAGCCTGTACTGCTCAACCGATTTATGGTGGGTTTCAGATTTCGATCACAGGTGCCCCAAGAGATTATGAATATAGTCTCAGTGCAGTCAGGGGCGATCGCGGTCAGGTTGATTCATTCATCTGTATTTCACGAGATATAACTAAGCATAAACAGGTCGAAGCGGCATTACTAGAATCTGAAGAAAAATATCGAAACTTATTCGAATCATCGAATGACGCGATTTTTATCATTGATGCAGAAACATATCAGATTATTGACGCAAATTGGAGTGCATCAAGACAGCTTGGTTATACGCGTCGAGAGATTCTTCGCCTCACCCTTGATGATATTGAGTTACCCATGACGCCATTGCGCCGTGACGCAATTTTTCGCGAATTAGATATTAAAGGTTCTATTATTTTTGAACATGTTTACTGTCGGAAAGATGGTAGACATGTTGCGGTGGAAGTGAATAGCCGCCTGATTGAATATGGGGATGCGATCGCCATTCAAAACTTCGTTCGAGATATTAGCGAACGGAAGCAAGCTGAAGCAAAAATTCAAGAACTCTGCGCCCGACTCGATCCTTAAGAGCGTAATAGATATTCTAGAATGTTTTCTATACCAGACTATTTCCTATGCAAAGACAGAGTAAATATGTCTGCAAAGATATAGCTTGGGTAAGTACGGTGGTGTGGGGCGCGGCGCATCCCACATCACCGTTTCTGTCCTTGACGCAATTGCACATTGCTATAGCCGTACGCTCTCGCGTTAGGACGTTGAACGTGTGGTGAGCCCCCGCGGCGCGGGGGCTCACCACACAAACCTAAGCCCATAGGGCTCTATAAGAAATATGTCCAAAGGGGAATAGAAATTTGATGGATCGAGATATAACAGACATATAAATATAGCGATCCCAAATTACTTATGA